>CAUDEF010000001.1 GCA_958448515.1 uncultured Phascolarctobacterium sp.
GTCCTTAATAACCGCTTAATTATTTTGTCCAACTTTTTGGGTGCATATCAAAATTAATCTGACCAGTTTTTTTATTTCTTATTGCATTTTTTCTTTCAGCATTTTTTGAACCATGCCCGGGTTAGCTTTACCTTTGGATTTTTTCATAATTTGACCAACAAGGAAGCCGATAGCACGGTCTTTGCCTGCTTTAAAGTCAGCAACAGACTGCGGATTTTCAGCAATGGTTTCTTCAACCAGTTTCAAAATCGCGCCTTCATCGCTAACCTGTTCCAGACCAAGCTCTTTAACCAGAACGGAAGGAGCTTTATCTTCTTTCAGCATTTCAGCAAATACTTTTTTAGCCAGTTTACTGGAAAGCACGCCGTCTTTAGTCAGGTTTACAAGCTCTGCCAGATGAGCCGGAGTTACTTTAAATTCGCTGATGGTAATGCCTTCATTGTTCATGTAAGCAGAAACATCACCCAGCATCCAGTTAGCAACACCTTTGCTGTCTTTAGCAGTTTTAACTGCTTCGTCAAAGTATTCAGCCATAGCTTTGGTAGAAACGATTAAGGATGCATCATAAACGGGCAGTCCATGTTCGCTTACCAGACGAGCCTGACGCTGAGCAGGAAGTTCGGGCAGTTCGCCGCGAACGCGTTCAATCCACGCATCATCAAGTTCAACAGGAACAAGGTCCGGTTCAGGGAAGTAACGATAGTCATGAGCTTCTTCTTTGGAACGCATGGACAGGGTTACGCCGTTAGCATCATCCCAGGTACGGGTTTCCTGAACAACGTGACCGCCGTCTTCCAAAATTTCAGTCTGACGTGCTACTTCGTACTCGATAGCACGAACCAGAGCACGGAAAGAGTTCAGGTTTTTAATTTCTGCACGGGTACCAAATTCTTTAGCGCCAACAGGCATCAAAGAAATGTTGGCATCGCAGCGCAGGCTGCCTTCCTGCATTTTGCAGTCGCAGACATCGGTATATTCAAGAATTGCTTTCAGGTTTTCCATGTATGCTCTTGCTTCTTCAGCGCTGCGCATATCAGGTTCAGATACAATCTCAATCAAAGGTACGCCGGCACGGTTATAGTCAACAGCAGAAGAGTCAGATGTGCTGATGGTTGCACCGCTGTGAACAAGTTTACCAGCGTCTTCTTCCATATGAATACGGGTAATGCCAATGCGTTTTTCAACGCCGTCAAGATTGATGTCGATATGACCGTTTTCGCAGATAGGTTTATCAAATTGAGAAATCTGATAGTTTTTAGCAAGGTCAGGATAGAAATAGTTTTTACGGTCGAATTTATTGAATTTTTTAATTTCGCAGTTTAATGCAAGACCTGCGCGAATAGCAAATTCTACAACCTGTTTGTTGAGCACGGGCAGAGCGCCGGGCATGCCAAGGCATACAGGGCATACATGAGTGTTAGGAGCGCCGCCGAATTCGGTAGAGCAGGAGCAGAACGCTTTGGATTTAGTTTTCAGTTCGGCATGAACTTCAAGGCCGATAACGGTAATATATTTAGTCATTATTTGTTACCTCCCAGCGGTGCGAATACTTTGTGATATTCGTTAGCTTGTTCAAAGGTATAAGCTGCACGCAGAATGGTTGCTTCATCCAGCGGTTTACCAATCAACTGCATACCAACGGGCATACCGTCTGCAAAGCCGCAGGGAACAGAAATACCGGGCAAGCCAGCCATATTTACAGGAATAGTAGTTACGTCCAGAAGGTAAATGGACAGCGGATCCATTTTGCCGTCAATAGGATATGCAACTACAGGAGAAGTAGGAGTTAAGAGTACATCACATTTTTCAAAAGCTTCTTCAAAGTCTTTGCGAATCAAAGTACGTACCTGCATTGCTTTTTTGTAGTAAGCATCATAGTAACCGCTGCTGAGTACATAGGTACCAAGCATAATGCGGCGTTTAACTTCCGCGCCGAAGCCTTCAGTACGGCTCATGGTGGTCATTTCCGGAGCAGAGGCTGCAGCCATGTTGCGATAGCCGTAACGTACACCGTCAAAACGTGCCAGGTTTGCAGATGCTTCTGCCGGAGCAATGATGTAGTAAGTAATTACTGCATATTCAGTATGAGGCAGAGAAACTTCTACAATTTCAGCGCCCATTGCTTCGTATTGTTTTACAGCTTTATCAATTTCAGCTTTAACTTTCGGGTCAAGGCCTTCACCAAAATATTCTTTCGGCAAGCCGATGCGCAGACCTTTTACATCAGCAACCAAAGCTTTGGTAAAATCAGGAACTTCTACATCAAGAGAGGTAGAGTCATGTTCATCTTTGCCGCAGATGGTATTTAAAACGATAGCAGCGTCAGTAACGTCTTTAGTGATAGGTCCGATCTGGTCCAGAGAAGATGCGAACGCTACGCAGCCATAACGGGATACACGGCCATAGGTAGGTTTAATACCAACGCAGCCGTTGAAAGAAGCCGGCTGACGGATAGATCCGCCTGTATCACTGCCCAGAGTCCAGATAGCTTCGCCTGCAGCAATAGCAGCAGCACTGCCACCGGAAGAACCGCCGGGAACACGGTCTAAGTTCCAGGGGTTGCGGGTTGCGCCAAAGAAGGAGCTTTCAGTGGTAGAACCCATGGCAAATTCGTCCATATTGGTCTTGCCGAGGAAAATGGTTTCATCAGCACGCAGGTTTTTGATTACATGAGCATCATAAATAGGAATCAGATTGCCCAGCATTTTGGAAGAGCAGGTAGTGCGCAGGCCTTTGGTAGAGATATTATCTTTAATAGCGCCGGGAATACCAGCCAAAGGAGCAATTTCTTCACCTGCAGCAATTTTAGCATCAACTTTGGCAGCCTGTGCCAGAGCATTTTCTTTATCTAAAGTAACATACGCATTTACCTGGTCTTCAACAGCGTCAATGCGTTCATATAAAGCATTAGTCAATTCTACAGAGCTGACTTCTTTATTAACAAGTTTCTCATGCAGTTCATGAGCTGTAAGTTTATACAGTTCCACAGTAGTGCCTCCCTCTTATTCGATTACACGCGGTACTTTAAAGCCGTCATTATGAACAGCCGGAGCATTTAACAATGCTTCTTCATGAGTTGCGCCTTCTTTAGCCACGTCTTCACGCAATACGTTGCTTACATGCAGTACGTGTGCAGTAGGCTCAATACCGGTAGTATCGATTTTTTGCAGAATGTCGGCATAGTTAAGAATCTGGTTAAACTGTTCCGTGAATTTTTCCATTTCGGTTTCAGGAACGGTTAAACGGGAAAGTTGTGCAATATACTTAACGTCATCAGCAGTTACTTTCATTTTTTCACCATCCTATAAATCAATTAAATAAATTTTATCAATAACCTGTTTTATTATACCACAAACACTCATTAAAAGTGAATAAATGAGTATTGCCGAATATTATTTTATATTTATTATGATTTTTATTTCCACATCAATGCTAGTAGTATTATAATTTAAAGAGAATTTATTCTAGGAGAAATTTAAAATTATGGAAAAATTTTTAACACCAGAAGAATTTAACATCGATGATTTATTTAAAGGAAAATATTTAATTCCAATATACCAACGTCCTTATAGCTGGGGAGAATGCGAAGTAAAACAATTACTCAAAGATATAGATTATACTCATAATATTTTTATTAACTCTACTCAATCCGTTAATGACGATTCTCTTCTGTTTATAGGAACACTATTTATAAAAGCAGATAGAAATGTAAAAAATACATATACTGAATATGATATTGTGGATGGTCAGCAACGCATAACAACTCTTACTCTAATCTTGATGGTCATATTAAATAAGCTGTACAGATTAAACTCAGATGACGAAATAGTTAAAGATATAGAAAACTATTTATGGAAAAAAGTAGATAGAAAAAGAGATAAATCGCTCCGTGTTTTAACCTTAGGTAATATTGATAAAGACATAATGAACAGTTTGTTTGATAAACTATTTACTAAAGAAGATATTATCGATTTTGCGAGCAAAAAATTAAATGAAAACATTGAAGTTATTGAACAAAATTTACTTTCTAATATCATTTTGATAAATAATCACTTTTCTAATTTTGAAGAAAATAAACTTTACGATTATATCGATTATGTAAAATACAATATAAGAATTATAGCCATAAAAGTACATACAAAATTACCAAAATTATTCAATATTTTTGAATCTATAAATAGTAAAGGTAAACCGTTAGAAGATATTGATTTAATAAAAAGCTATATTTTTCAAAATATAAGTCAAAATAATTATGAAGAATATTTATCAAAATGGGGAAAATTAATTATTTCCACCAATGATAATATAATGGACTATTTCACTATTTATGTTAGAGCTAATATAGCATATTACAGAAATAGCATAAAACTAATGAATTTTAAATCTTTAGTTGAAAATAATTTTTCTTCTTACTTTGATACTAATAACATTGAGGACACATTACTACACCTAATAGATGATTTAATCGAAAATGTAAAGTACTACAATATGTTAACCAATCCAGATTTATTAGAACAAGTCAATGTATCAAGAAAAAGTATAGTATATTTCATGATGAATAATTCTATAGAATACGTTCATACAAAAGCATTATTTTTCAAATTACTTGTGTTGAAAGCAAATAATAATCTTTCTGATTTTACATTTGATAGCATTATAGAGAAAGCTTTTAAATTTATTCTGACTTTCCAAAGCATATGTAACAGAGAAAGCAAAAATACTTTAAATGTATTCATTGATGCCCAAAATGAGCTTTATAAAGTAACCACTACATACAATGATAAAAAAGATT
Source organism: uncultured Phascolarctobacterium sp. (assembly GCA_958448515.1). Lineage (GTDB taxonomy): Bacteria > Bacillota > Negativicutes > Acidaminococcales > Acidaminococcaceae > URXU01. Next base: position 4,793 of record CAUDEF010000001.1, read on the forward strand.
TATCATCTATGGATTTTAAAAATATAGAATATATTTTTTACAAAAAAATTAAAGATGAGATAATAACAACGGAAACTTTAAGATCCAGAATAAAAAATACTATAACTTATATCAGAAACAAAAAGGTAACAAAAAACATCCTATCATATCTTGTTTATTTAGATAACGATAATAATATTGATTATCTCAAATTATACTGGTTACTAAAATTCGGTAAAGATATACATATTGACCATATTCTTCCTTTAAATCCAGCAAAAAATGATGATAATTTTTCTTATTATTTAAAAGATAATATTGTCATTCTTAAAGATAATCAAGATTTTGTAATAAATTCTGATACTAATCAAATCACCAAAGAAGAATTTTATGAAACATTCTTACATGTTCTTGGCAACTTAAGGCTAGATTGGTCTAATGACAACATAAGAAAATCAAATAAATTAATAAGTCTTGAAATATTCAATGAGAAATTTAATACAAATACACAGATTTCAAAAAGAACAAGCCTGTTAATAAAAAAATTGTTGGAATCAAATCTACTTTTATCATCCAACACAATTCCAGATATTTCTGTAGAACCACGTAATTCTAGTAATAGACTAATAGAAAATAACAACAATTCAATTGAATATAAAGATTTTGAACCTATATATGCTGAAATACTAGGAGAGCAATATATTTTAGAACAACATAAGTATGCTCATCTTCTCATAAAAGTCATGGAAATTTTCTACGACATAGAAAAAGATAATTTTAAAGAGATAGCTTGTCAAAAATATTGCCCAACTACATCAAATAGAGCATATATTTCAAATAACCCAAATGATTTAAGAAAAGTTTTTAAGCTTGATGAAGATGTTTATATAGAAACAAACTTATCATCAGAATACATCATTGACTTCATATTTAAATTCTCAAAAAAACTAGGATTTAGTAATGGGGATATAAAAATAATGTTAAGTAAGAAAGGTTGATATTATGCAAAACATTAATATTTTTGAACACAGCGAAAAAGTCCTGACTATTTTATCTAAAGGAGCATTTTTAAATACTGCCGCAGAAGGCAAAGACAACACCATGACTATTGGCTGGGGTTCCTTGGGCTTTATGTGGGGCAAGCAGGTTTTAACAGTTATGGTGCGTCATTCCCGCTACACTCACGAGCTTATCGAAAAAAATCCTGTTTTTACTGTCAGCATTCCTGTTAATGAAGGCTTTGGCAAAGCTTTAGGTGTTTGCGGCACCAAATCCGGCAGAGATTTAGATAAATTCAGTGAATGCCAGCTGGAAAAAATTCCCGGCCAGACAGTAGACGTGCCGGTTATCAAAGGCTGCGGTCTGCATATAGAATGTAAAATTGTTGATAAAAATACCATGCAGCCTGCAGTATTTGATAAAGAGCTGACTGAAAAATGGTATGCCAATAATGACTGGCACGATTATTATACAGGTGTTATAACTGCTGCTTATATCGAATAATGTAACTTATTTTAAATTGACAATATCAATTTTCTCATGCTATACTCACGGTAATTTATTTGCTGCCGAGTAAATAAAATGCATCTTACAACGTATCGTCAGGCCTTTGCAGATACGTTGCAAGGTGCATTTTTTAGTTTAAGGAGGTATTTTTATGGCATGGATTTACTTACTTTTAGCAGGTATTCTGGAGATTTTCTGGGCTACTACTCTAAAACTTTCTCATGGCTTTACAATTATGAAGTACACACTTTTAACAGCGGCAGGATGTATGCTTAGTTTTTATCTGCTGGCTCAGGCAACTAAAACTCTGCCTTTAGGCACCGCCTACGCAATCTGGACAGGCATAGGCGCCCTTGGGGCAGTTGCTGTTGGCATCATCTTTTTTAAAGAACCGGCAACCTTGCACAGACTGTTTTTCATCGCTCTGCTTTTAACCGGTATTATCGGTTTAAAAGTTACTTCCGGGCACTAAAAGAAAAGACACAATGAACTAAAAGTCATTGTGTCTTTTTCTTTTATTCAAAGGATGTTAAAAAGTTGCGCATGCACTCTTGTACGCCGCGTTTAACAGCTTTGGCGCGGCTTGGTTCACCAATTTTCCAGAAATTAATGGAGGTAGAAGAACCAATGCCTTCTACATTTTGATTATACAGAAATTTTTCTTCGTTGACATCCACGCATTTCAGCTTCATTGTTACTACTGCACTGTATGTCTGCGTACCGGCAATAACCATAAAGCCCGTTTCTTTTTCTCTTACAGGCAGCAGGCTGATAAAAATAACTCTGTCTGCTCCGCATGCCTTACCTACAGCAACCAGTTCTTCCAGAGAAGGAACCTCTGCATTTTCAAAAGGGTTAGCTATTAATGCTTTTTGTACTGCATTACTGTCGGCTATTTTTGTAACACTGCTTTTTTTGGCAGGATATTTTTCTTTCAGGCTGTCTTTTACAGCACCCACAGCCATTTCACGGCTGCGTCCTTCAAGTCCGGATACATCAACATAGGGTAAAACTGCAACTGTATAAGGCAGTGTACATTCAGTAATCTCTGCATCAGTATTAACAAAATTTGTTTCTCCTGTATCTGCAACACCCATGTCAATTGTATCAATGGAACTTAAAGTTTTTTCTTCCGCCCATGCACTGCTGCACATCATGCAGGCCAAAACTACAGACATTATTATCTTACTGATTTTTCTATACATATATTTCTCCACTTCTTAGCTGCGCACAAGCCTTAAAAACTCTGCTTCATCAATTACTTTTACTCCTAAAGATTCAGCTTTTTCCAGCTTGCTGCCAGCTTCTGCTCCGGCAATAACATAATCAGTTTTTTTACTTACACTGCCGCTTACTTTGGCACCCACCTCCTGAGCCATAGTTTTGGCTTCTGCTCTGCCTAAAGTGGGCAAAGTGCCTGTAAAAACAAGTGTTTTGCCAAAGAAGGGATTAGCTTTATTTACGGCTTGCACGGTAAATTCCATTTTAAGCCCTGCAGCCTGTAAACGCTCCAGCAAATCAATATTAGTCGGAACAGACATCCAGGTAACAACACTTTCAGCAATTTTTCCGCCAATATCTTTAATTTCAGCAAGCTGTTCAGGCTCGGCCTGCATTATTTTTTCAATACTGCCAAATTCAGCTGCCAGAATGCGTGCCACTTTAGCGCCAACATGACGAATACCCAAAGCAAAAAGTAATCTGTCCAGCTCATTTTCCCTGCTGGCTGCAATTGCCTTCAGCAAATTATCTGCAGATTTTTCTCCCATGCGGTCTAAACTAACTAAGTCTTCTTTTGCAAGGCTGTATAAATCTGCTGCGTCTTTTACCAGTCCTGCATCCAGCAGCTGATTAATAACAGACGGACCGCAGCCTTCAATATTCATGGCATCACGGCTTACAAAATGAATAAGTCCCTCTCTGCCTAAAGCAGGACAATGAGCATTAGTACATCTTATAGCGGCCTCACTGCCCTGACGCGCTACCTGCCAGCCACATTCCGGGCAAGTCTCAGGAATTATAACCTGCGTTTCTTCTCCGGTACGTTTATCTAATACCACACGCACCACTTCCGGTATAATTTCACCGGCCTTATTGATAATTACTCTGTCACCAATGCGAATATCTTTTTCACGGATAAAATCCTCATTATGCAGTGTTGCGCGGCTTACAGTACTTCCGGAAAGTTTTACCGGTGTCAGTACCGCCGTAGGGGTAAGCACGCCTGTGCGTCCAACACGCCATACAATATCTTCAAGTACTGTTTCAGTCTGTTCGGGAGGATATTTAAAAGCAATTGCCCAGCGTGGATCTTTGCCTGTAGCACCCAAAATGCGCTGCTGATAAACGTCATTAACCTTGATAACAGCACCATCAGTATCATAAGCCAGACTGCGTCTTTTTTCATCAAATTCATTGATAAAGGCTATTGCTTCGCCGATATTTTGCACCACGCGATAATTTTCACTTACTTTAAAGCCGTATTTTGCCAGCATTGCCAGTGATTCGCTGTGTTTTTCCTTAGCTCCGTCGCCAACATAATAAGCAAAAAAGCTTAAAGCACGTTTAGCCGTTACCTGTGGATCAAGCTGACGCAGACTGCCTGCTGCCGCATTACGCGGATTGGCAAATTCACTTTCACCTGCTTCGGCACGCTCTTCATTAAGGCGCATAAACTCATGCCGCGGCATATACACCTCACCGCGTACATCTAACAGTTCCGGCAGTTCTTCTCCGTCTGCTGGCTTTAAAACCAGAGGAATGCTGCGGATAGTGCGTACATTAGCCGTAACATTTTCACCAGTCACACCATCACCGCGGGTGGCCGCCCTTACCAGTCTGCCGTTTTCATAAATCAAACTGCAGGCCAAACCGTCAATTTTCGGTTCCATTACATACTCTATTTTGCTGCCTTCAGGCAAACTGTTGCGTACACGCTCGTCAAAAGCTTTCAGCTCATCTTCTGAAAACGCATTGCCAAGGCTCAGCAAAGGTGTAAGATGGCGCACCTCGGTAAACTCCGGAGATACCTTGCCGCCTACGCGCATTGTAGGAGAATCTGCCGGCACCTCTTCAGGATACATGGCCTCAATCTCTCTCAGCCTTACAGTCAGCCTGTCATATTCGGCATCAGTAATCTCGGGCGCATCCATTACATAATATAAATATTCGTGATGTCGTATTTCACTGCGCAGATGTTCAGCTTCTGCAAGCAGTGCTTTTTTATCATCCATATTCCAGCCCTCCACTAAGGCATTTATATTTTTTTCAAAACAGCATACTTGGTAAGCAAGCTGCGCACACCTGCTCCGGCAAAGGCAACCATTACTTCCTGTCCGTCAGCAGTAGCCTTAACACTTACCACAGTACCATTACCCCATTTGCTGTGAGCAACCTTATCGCCAGCCTTAAACTCACTGCCTGCAGAATTATCCTTCGGCATAAAGCTGGACTTGCCGGATAAAAACCAGTTAGCTGTAACAGGCTTGTTAAATCCGGTCTGTTCTTCTCTGAAAGTCTGTCTTTTTACAACAGGACGTTTAAAAATATGTATCAGTCCACGGGGAACTTCCTGCAAAAATCTTGATGCAGGATAAGAAACTGTATGACCAAAAATAGTACGCATTTTGGCATTACTCATAAAAAGATTCTTTTCTGCACGGGTAATACCCACATAGCATAAGCGGCGCTCTTCTTCTACCTCATTCTCGTCCATCAATGTGCGGGCATGAGGGAAAATGCCTTCTTCCATGCCTACTAAAAATACAGTTGGAAATTCCAGACCTTTGGCTGAATGCAGCGTCATTAAAGTTATGGCATCTTCTCCAAGCTCCGCATCGTCAATATCCGATACCAACGCTACATTACCCAGGAAATTTTCCAAAGTATCTTCTTCGCCGTTTTTGGCAAAATCCTCTGCCACAGAAAGCAGTTCCATCAAATTGTCAATTCGGCTCTGATCCTGAACATTCTTGCTCAGACGCAATTCCTCAATATAGCCTGTTTTGTTCATTAAATCTTCAATAAGCTGTTTTACAGGAACTTCTTCTGCCTGGCTCATCATTTCAAAAATAATACTTGCCAGCTCATCAAGCTTACTGCTGAATCGTGTATTTACTCCGGGCACAGAAGCAGAATTGGACACTACTTCAAACAGGCTCATATCATTTTCAGCAGCGTAAGCCTGCAGTCTTCCCAAAGTTGCGTCGCCGATACCTCTTTTAGGCACATTGATAATACGCAGTAAGCTTAAAGAGTCATTAGGATTAAAAATAACTCTCAGATAAGCAATAATGTCTTTAATTTCTTTGCGTTCATAAAACTTGGTACCGCCTACCATATTATAGCTGATACCGCTTTTTATCAGCATTTCTTCAAAAACACGGGACTGGGTATTAGTGCGGTACAAAATAGCCATATCACCCAGTTTCTGGTTTTGTTCCTGCTGCAGTTTCTGCATCTGCTCAACAACAAATCTGGCTTCATCTCTTTCGTCCATGGCCTGAAAATAAGTAATTTCCCTGCCATTGCCGTTATCAGTCCACAAATTCTTCGGCTTTCTTCCAGTATTATTATCAATAACGGCATTGGCTGCGTCCAAAATCACCTGAGTACTGCGATAATTCTGTTCCAGCTTAATCAGCTTGGCATCAGGATAATCCTTTTCAAAGTCAAGGATATTCTGAATATCAGCTCCGCGCCAGCCGTAAATACTCTGGTCCGCGTCACCAACCACACAGATATTTCTGTGTTTGGCAGCTAAAATCTTAGTCAGCAAATATTGAGCATGGTTAGTATCCTGATATTCGTCAACCATTAAATAATCAAATTTATTCTGATATTTTTCTCTTACTTCTTCATTTTCCTGTAATAATTTTAAGGTTAAAAGAAGCAGATCATCAAAATCAACTGCATTATTCTGCATTAATTTAGCTGCATAACGCTCATAAATCTGAGCAACCTTCTGATCATAAAAATCATTGGCAGCCTTGGCGTAATCAATGGGAGAAAGCAGCTGATTTTTAGCATTGCTGATTCTGCTGATTATACCGGATGGCTGAAAACGCTTTTCATCCAGATTCATTTCTTTTAAAATCTGCTTAATCAGACTCTGACTGTCTGATATATCATAAATGGCAAAGTTACGTTCATAGCCATCCAGTTTATCAATATCCATACGCAGCACGCGATGACAAAAAGCATGAAAAGTAAACAGCCACACATCCGCTGCAGCAGCTCCTGCCATTTTGTCAACACGTTCACGCATTTCTCCTGCCGCTTTATTTGTAAAAGTAATGGCAAGTATTCTGTATGGACGCACGCCCTGATTCAAAAGATGCGCAATACGGCAAGTCAGTACCTTGGTCTTTCCGCTTCCGGCACCTGCCAGAATAAGCATAGGTCCTTCTATAGTCTGTACTGCCAGAGCCTGTTCCTTATTTAACCCGATTAAAGTATCGCTCATTGTTACCTCCGGTTTATAGTCTGTCTTAAATCTGTTCGTCTAAATATTATACCACACATAACACCCCTGCCCGAGAAAACTTTTCGCCCAATTTGTATCATGATATAATAGACGAAACAAAATTGCAGAGAATTACATAATCTGCTTTTGCCGGCACTTAGTTATTTTATGTATGAAAGAATATATTTTATTTGCCGGAACTATCGCGTCTTTTGCCGTTTTCTAAAGTTATCACAGCTAATTGAATTTTTTGATGGTGTTAAATACAACATGCTTAATGCACAAAACAAATAATATTACAGGAGCTATTATGAAACAAAAAGAAATCTATGTACCTGCAGACAATTTAAGCAAACTCTGGCGGGCAATTATTGAATTTGATATGCTCTCTCCGGGAGATAAAATTTTAATAGGCTTAAGCGGAGGCAAAGACAGTATGTTTTTAACAGCCGCTTTGGCAGAAATAAAAAAATACTCGCCCATACCGTTTGAGCTGGCCTGTTATACTGTAAACGCAATGTTTGCACCTGACTTTCCCAAAAAAGAACTGGAGGAATTCTGCGCTCATTATGGCTTAAAGCATTACAGCGATGATGTAGATGTTATGGCAGCATGGCAAAACAAAGGCAGCAGTCCCTGTTTTACCTGCGCCTATTTCAGAAGAGCAGCTACTAACAGACGTGCTCTTGAACTTGGCTTTAATAAAGTTGCCCTTGCCCATCATCACGATGATGCAGTAGAAACATTTTTTATGAATCTGGTTACATCAGGGCAGCTGCGCACTTTTTTGCCAGTTACACCTCTCAGCCGTACAGGTCTTACTGTACTGCGCCCACTGCTGTATTATCGCGAAGCAGAAATTCGCCAGCTTGTAAGTGAACTGAATATCATGCCGCTGAAAAACCCCTGTCCCTATGACGGACACACAACAAGGCAGGATATTAAAGAGCATATTGCCAGCTTAGATAAGCAGTATCCTGAAATTTACGAACATCTGGCAGCAGCCATGCGCTGCAGCGAAAATCAGGAACTGTGGCCGCAAAAACTGGGACAAAAAGAACTGGCTGGCAAATTCAAAGATTTTTGGAGGAAGAGAGCTCCTAACGTTTAAGCTATGTAACATATTTATCATAATTTCATCTCTATGAAATTCTTTTATTTTTAAATTTGACAATCCTTAAATTTTTAAATATCATTTATTTTGTATTTATATAAAATTAAACTTGCATCTTTATTACAATTTTATAACGTGGGATTGAGAGTAAGAGTATATGTACCTTGTGTACGTATGCTCTTTTTTATTTTTAATTTAGGAGGGTGTAAAAATATGCAAAAAGAAAAATGTTTTACGTTTATCGACGAAAACAGAGAAAACATGCTTAATTTATGGGAAGAACTTGTTAACATCGACAGTGGTTCTGACTATAAAGAAGGCGTAGATGCAGTAGTACAGAAAGTTGCTGATATTCTTACAGCTATCGGCGGAAAAACTAAAATTATCAGCAATCAGAAAGCTGGCAATATGCTCGTAAGCGAATTTGGCGATACTTCAAAGCCTTTCATAATCCTGACTGGCCATTTGGATACTGTTTTCAATAAAGTTGGTACAGCTAAAGAAAGACCTTTCACCATTAAAGAAGGAAAAGCTTATGGACCTGGTGCCCTCGATATGAAGGGCGGTATTGTAATCTTGCTGCATGTACTTAAGGCACTGATGCAAAACGATTATACCAGCCATCCCATCAAAGTTATTTTGCTTGGCGATGAAGAAATAGCTCATATTAACAGTAATGCGGCTGAAATCATGCTTGAAGAATCAAAAGGTGCGTTTGCAGCATTTAACTTTGAGACAGGTTTTATGGATGACAGTATTGTTGTTGCACGCAAAGGTGTTATGCGCTTTCAGCTTGAAACATTTGGCAGAGGTGCACATGTAGGCAATGACCCCGAAAACGGAAGAAGTGCAGTAAAAGAACTGGCTCATAAAATTCTTGATATAGAATCTTTAACAGATCTTCCTAACGGTATTAACTTAAATGTTGGCGTTATTGAAGGCGGTACTGTAGCTAATGCTACTCCTGCATACGCAAAAATGATATGTGATATGCGCTATACAGACCCTGCAACAGTTCCGGAAAAGCTTGAACAATTTAAAAATATTACAGAAAAAGTTTATGTCAAAGATGTCACCACAAAAATGACAGTTTTATCGGAAATGCCGCCTATGGTATATCTTGATGAAAGCAAAAAATTATTCAGTTTTGTTAAAAATATTTATGAAAGCGAAGGTTTCGGCTCACCTGAACCTATATCTGTAGGCGGTGGCTCTGATTCAGCCTATACAACTGCTGCCGGAATACCAACAATGTGTGCAATGGGTGTCAAAGGAGCAAGAAATCATACTGTTGAAGAATTTGCTGACGTTGAATCATTATTTATGCGAGCAAAATTAATGATATCTATTTTATTACAAATACAGAAGGAGTTTTAAAATGGATACTAAAAACACTGTCGATTATGAACATAAACTTACATGGAGAGGATGGCTTTCCTTTATTTTTATTGCCTTATCTTTTTCAGGAATTTTAAAAGATATGGGTCCCTGGAGTGCCTTGGATTTTACTGTACAAATTGGTAAATTTGGACAAATTGCAGAAAGCGGTAATTTTGTGGGCAAAGGAGGTTTTGGAGCAGCCCAAGGCTTTATGGTTGGCCTTACTTTGGTCCCTACAGTTATATTGGCTTTAGGATTGGTTCGAGTTGTCGAATCTCAGGGAGCACTGCTTGCTGCTGAACGTGCAATCAGACCGATTCTGAAACCACTGATGGGTCTGCCTGGATGTGTAGGACTTGCTTTAATAAGCAGCTTTACAACTACAGATGTTGGTGCAGCTATCAGCAGACAGCTTTACGAAGAAGGAAAAATCACTGATGATGAACGTACAGTCTTTGTTGCCTATCAGTACGCTGCAAGCGGCACATTAGTCAATACTGTAAACAGTGGTGCACCATTAATACCTATTTCACTTTTATCTTTTGGCGTAATACTTGTAGTAGAAGTAATAGTAAAAATTATAGGTGCCAATTTAGTCAGATTTTATTTAATGTTAAGAAGAAAGCGCTCTTCAGGAGGTAAAATATAGTGAATAATAATACTGAAGTCAGACGAAAAACTATCCTTGAAGAATTTATGGCTGGATGTAAAAAGGGTTTTTATATAGGTGTTGAAAATATTATTCCGGCCATGATTCTGGCATATGTCCTGATTGTATTTCTTAAAACTACCGGTCTCATGGATATTATCAGCACTATAGTTGCACCAGTTATGGCTCTTTTTGGTTTACCAGGAGAAGCCATAATTGTTCTTATATCCGCATTCTTTGCTAAAGCAGCCGGTGCTGCAACAGCCGCGTCACTTTATGCATCAGGCAGTATTAATGCAGCTCAGGCAACTATTCTTTTCCCGGCAACAATAACCATGGGAACCCTTATAGCACATTTTGCACGCTGCGTTCTTACCTCAGGCGCTAACCCCAAACACCATACTTTACTCTTATTTATACCAATTGTGGATGCTGTTCTTTCCATGATCATCGTTCGAATAATTTTAAATTTTATGGGAATCTCCGTTTAAAAAAAAGCATTAGCCAAAAGGCTAATGCTTTTTTACCATTGAGCAGGTATTTCACTTATCTCTCCTGCAACAAACATAATATTATTTACAGTGCAAATCAAATTGTCAGTATCATCACGTATTTCAGAAGCTATATTGATTGTAGATTGACCCTTATGAACTATTGTGCTTTTTGCTGTCAATTTTCCCATACCACGGATATTGCTTATATAATTTATATTCATACTCAAAGTCTGAGCCATCTTGCCGACAGAAGCGCAGGTAATACCAGTCAAAGAGTCTGCCAGAGCAGCCATAGCACCCCCATGGACACCAAGCCAATGATTGGTGTGTATATCAAAATCAATAGGCATTTCTAAAGTTGTTCCACCACAATGCACTTCTTTGATGCTTATCTTAAGAACATTCATAAATGCATTGCCGCTCCACATATTTCTGATAATTTCTTCAGGACTCATACTTTAATCTCCTTCCTAAAAATAAATATTTACTATAGTCATATAAAATGGTATAACTATCAATCCACATAAAATAGTTATAAAACTCAATGCAGCTGCGTACTGGCTGTCAGCACCGTACTGCTTGGAGACAATAGCCATCTGCGTCATGGCAGGCATTGCCGCCTGCATGGTAAATACTTTAACTGACATATCAGTCACCGTAAAAAAAGGTACTAATGCCAGAACACTCAGCGGACATACTATAAATCTGCCAAATAACCCTGCAAAAATATCTTTTTCAAAATTAAACGTTTTTAAGGATATCTTGCTTATTTCGATACCAATAAAAATCAGTGACATAGGTGTTGTCAGATTACCTACATACTGAAAGCTGTTCATCATAAAATCCGGTAACTTAATATTAAAAGCAATTAAAAATAAGGCTGCAAAAAATCCCATCAGCGGAGGAGAAAATAACTTTTTCAGAACATTAAGAGAAAAGAAACTGTTATTCTTCTCATTATCAGTGTCTGCAACAATATTATGAACACCAAAAGTCCAGAAAAAAATTGTATTAACTATATAATATAACATTACCGAGGGAATGCTTTGATCACCAAACAAAGCTAGATTAACCGGCAGTCCGATAAACATTGTATTAGCTATAAAATAATTTGTTTTAAATACGCCCTGCCTGCCCTTGGGTATTTTACACAAATAACTCATTACAACGCCAATCAGCATAGCCAATAACATGGAGCCAACAGGCAGCAGCATATCCGGTGCCATAGCTGCCAGTGATTCTGCCGTAAAATTTTTAGTAAGACTTGTTATCATATAGAGAGGCAAAGATACGGTTGTAACAAGCTTTGCGATCAAGGCGCTGCTCTTATCGTCAAACCATCCTTTTTTACTCAGAACATACCCTATGGCTACAACAAATATTATCGTAAATATTGCTTCCAAAGATTGTACTATAAAGTTCAACATAAAATCACCTGTCTTTACAACGCACAATAAGGCTCGGCTATTCGCCGAACCTTATTGCACTTCTCGGAGGTCTTAGCAGTCTACTATGCTAAGAAAAGCATTTGTGTTGTATATGTCAAGGAATGCTGTTGAAATATAATGTCCCTAAACTATATCAACAGGAAATTCCTTATTATCAATCAAATATAAACCTATGGTAACTGATAATAAATCAGCACTACCGCCTGGGCTGATTCTTCTGCTGCAGAAATATTCTTCAGCCTGTTTAATCTTTTCCCAGCCCTGGCTGGTAAAAACACTGCCTGCAGATATTATATCTTTAGCAATAATTTTGACATTTTCTGCCATTTCTACATCAGTTCTCCATATTACATTACTATCTTCTACAACAGTCATCAGAGAAACCAAACTATGCAATAAGGCATCATTTAAACTCGCACCTTTATTGAAAGCTTCTGTTAAAGCAGGCAGTCCATATTTTAAAACACTTGGAAAACCTTTCTCCACTTCTCCTCTAATTCCTGTTATACCATATTCTTTATATAATTTTTCTCCAGCAGTCTTTACTTCTGAGTCTAATTTTTCTAATTCCGACTCAACAAGACCATCTGTCATTTTCATGACTATAGGTATGATATTTTCTTTATCAAATCCCTGATTATATGCGTACCCGGCAGCAGCACTGACAAGTCCGCCGGCAAACAAAATTCCTCTTTGTGTATTAACTCCCTTTGTTACTCTGAGGAGCTCTTTTTCAGCTAATATACCATAAGATCTTACTTTAGCAAACAGTTCTTTTTCAGAACCGCTATGAGTCATTCCAATATCCTGTAAATCATTAAACGCTTGTCCCAAAACAGCAGAACTCATAGCAAAGGTCAGTATACTCATATCATTATGCGACCCTTTGGACAGTCTGGTAACCAATCCTGGTTTGGGATGTGTACAGACCTCTAACAAAATAGCCTGCGACAAGTACTGACTCATCTTACAAAGTTCTGGTTTATGATGAGAAAATTGATACTCATATACTCGTTCCAAACTCTTTTTATTGTATTTGTCTACTCTACATGTCAAACAATTCAGACCAGCCATGACAGTACCAACTTTCTCATCTAAATAATTTTACCGATTTGAGTTTTAAATCAAGCACCCATAATAGCTTTGGTAGCCAGATATAATACGGACGGGCACAGGAGGCAGCCAGTACCGGTATAGAAAGTTGCAGTCATTGCTCCATAAGGAACAAGTTTAGCATCTACTGCAGCAAGTCCTGCAGCAACACCGGAAGAGGTACCCATAAGACCACCATAAATCATTGCAGATTGAGGATTGTCGAGCCCAACCATATTTTTTACAAACGGGGTTAAGAGCATAACTGCAACAGATTTAACTACGCCAGCAGCAATACTGATTGCAATTACATCAGAAGATGCACCAAGAGCCGCACCGGTAACAGGACCTACAACGAAAGTACAAACACCTGCACCAATGGTAACCATGGAAATTACATCAGGATATCCCATGAAATATGCCAGCACACAGCCAACAACGAAGGAACTTAATACGCCCATCAACAGGGATACTACACCAACAATGCCGCATTTTTTGATTTCACGTAAATCTGCACCAAATGCTGTGGATACGATAGCAAAATCACGGAACATACCGCCGCCCATCATGCCAACACCTGCAAACATCGGAATGCTTGCAAGACCTTTGGTTCCGCCGGTAGTAATACCGCCAATATAAGCTAAAATAAGACCTGCAAAAATCGCAATTGCAGAACCATGAACTTTACCTTTAGTAAGACCAGAAAGCTTATATGTAATAAGAGTAATAACGCCAATTAATAAAAATGCGAATACAAGACCATTGCTTTGGCAAACCTTTACAAACATAGCTGCAATATCCATCTTACTTCACCTCACCGTTCTTACTACCAAAAACTTTAGCAATAACAGGAATAAGTGCAAAAGCTACGGCAACACCTAAGAGACCGCCGCCTATAGCAAGAGGACCACCTTTTATTGCTGCTACTACGTTCTGAATGGAGCTCATAGCCACAACGATAGGAATGTACATAGCACTCCAGAATGCAATACCGCTTTGTGCTTTGGAGTCCAACCAACCTTCGTCAATACCTTTGTTAGTTAATAAAATGAGGAACAACATTGCGAAGCCAACGCCACCTACATTAGCTTTTACTCCAACTAACGCACCAAAAAGGTCACCTAAAAACATACCGACAATATAACAAGCCGCTAATAAAGCAACACCATAAATAGCCATAATTACACCACCTTAAGTACAATTTTTTATTATCGCAGCTCTAAAAAGAGCTGCGAAACAACAAAAGGCTTAATTAAAATTATTCAATAATAGCGATTACAGTACCAGCGCTTACACGGTCGCCAGGTTGTACTTTGAATTCTTTAATGGTACCAGCTACAGGGCTCGGAACCAATTGTTTCATTTTCATTGCTTCCATTACTGCAATTACGTCTTTTACTGCTACTTGATCGCCAACTTCTTTTTCAAAACGAACAATTTTACCAGGTACTCTAGATTTAATTTCCATTTTTATTATCTCCTTTATTATGTCAGTCAATTAAATTATTCAATGATAGCAATTACAGTACCAGCACTTACACGGTCGCCAGGTTGTACTTTGAATTCTTTAATGGTGCCAGCTACAGGACTCGGAACCAATTGTTTCATTTTCATTGCTTCCATTACTGCAATTACGTCTTTTACTGCTACTTGATCGCCAACTTCTTTTTCAAAACGAACGATTTTACCAGGTACTCTAGATTTAATTTCCATTTTTATTATCTCCTATTCCAAATAAGCTAAAACTTCTTTTTTATTAATTAAGTCAACATCTTGCAGACTTTTACCTAAAACTGTACTGGTATTCATAAAAACTTCTGCAAGCTTTATACCATAGCCATTGGGCAAATCAAGCTCAAAATCCATATTTATTCCATCTGACAATCTCTTTGCTTCTTCATAAAAGTCAAATAATTTTTTATACTCAGCTGGTTTTACCAGAATATCAATATCAGAATTTTCATCAGTATATGGTAATCCGGTTATGAGTTCGAGCCCTGCTGACCCCAGTACACCTACTTTCAAACCATAGGCATCGGCCAGATTTTTAATATCATCAACAACTGCCATGCATTTATTGCGCTTGTCATTGTGATAACGTATAACTTCATAAACAGTAACAATTTTTGTTATATCTTGATTTGCTACATAGCTGCCGATGCGAAGTCTGTTACCATCAACTCTTTTACAATGTACAAATCCGACAGCGACTTTATCATCATCCAAACATTCTCCACGACGTATTATTCCAGGTATTTCTGAAACATCGTACAGGATTTCTTTGGCTGCGCTCAGTGTCATTTCATTAGTTCTCTTATCTTCGTTTACACATTGCAGAACAAACTCTTTTCCTTTTTCAGAAAGAAACACCAAATTATGTCGTTTTAATTTCGTTTTGTCCATACAGGATCCGCCTTACTGTTTTGCTGATAATCAAGCTGTGCCTGAATCATATCATCAAAAAGCTTAGTTTTCTCCGGACCTTCGATGATAATAGGATCTTGCTTTATACCACTTATATAATCAGGTACAAGTTCAAGAACTGTATGCTCGGCATTTGTTACAACATCAGGACTAACCTTTACAATTCTTCCTTTAATTCTCAAAATGCTTCTGGCAACTCTCCCTAAAGTGACTGCTGATGTAAGTTTTGTCGCCTTAACAATAACTTCATATTCCGGATAGCTTCGTTCGCGTCTGTAGGTAATAATTTTCCCATCTCTATTACATACATGGCCGCTGTTAGTTACAGGAAAGCAATCTCCCATTGGCAGACCACCAACTACCAATTCAAAGAACTCCTGTCCCTTATTTACAGATGTAGGTACAAGTTCAATATCGTCTCTAACTGGTATACCGTCCATGGTTAACCAACCAAATTCCTGGCATCCATATAAGTCGTGTACTTCTGCATTAAGTACTTCTTCAGCTATTGGCAGCAGTTCGAGATCAAGAGGAGTACCTGCTGTCAACAGAACGATATTTTTAGGCAATTCATCTGCAACACCCATATGTTTAGCATCTTCCAAAGCCGCTCTGATAAATGAAGACTCGCCTAAAACTGCATGGGGCTGAAATTCGTACAAAGCTGCCAAAAAGGCATCTCTGCTTGAACGAACAAGAAAGGACCACTCTATACCATACTTTTTAAAAGCGTCACCAGAAAAAACATTTACTAAAGGCGGATAAGTTACCAGAACTCTGTCGCCTGCTTTTAAACCTGCTCTCTCTAAAATTTTAAAAGAGGCTTTTATTCTGTTTGGCATTTCAGCAAAAGTAACACCAACAATATTTTGAAAAGCAGAAGAACCAGTAGTAAAAGTCAAGTACGCAAAATTAAGAGGTGTATGAACTTCCTCAATAGTATGCGCAGCAGTGGGACCTGCTATTCCCTTATCTGCCAGAGTTCTTCTGGGCATATCCTCAAATTTTGGTGCTGAACCAAAATCCTTTACCAAACTGCAAATCTCTTTAAGAATACCGTCCATACATACCCTCCTAAGATTGACTTAATTATGCATTAATATATTTGTCAGCAACTGCTGCAAATTCATCATACACTTTGTTAATGGTTTCCATACGTTTTGTACGGCCGCCACGTTCGTTACCAAGGATGCCACGACCCCACGGACCAAGTAATTCAAACTTGCCCTCTGCTTTTAATGCCGCAACTTCCTTGATATGTTTAATAATTACATCACGCATATCTTCCGGTTTTTCAACGATTTCCTGTACACCGCCAAGTTTATAGAAGAAGTCAACACCTGCAGCAAATACAGGATTTGTTTTGGACAATTCTTCAAGACGTTCAATGTCCATTTTGGTAATACGGGAAATAGAGGTAATAGGCATAACGTGAATCATTGTGCCATATTCTTTAGACAAAGCAAGAATATGGTCAGCCTGCAAGCCATGGCACAGGAACGCACCGGAAATAGCACGGCCGATAACCATTGCAATAATAGGATGGCCAGCTTTTCTTGCTTCAGCCAGTGCAAGCTGATATCCACCGGTAGATTTATTCATACCAGCAATTTCTTCCATTTTGCCAGGGCCATTGCCCGGGGTGTCAACAACAAGCACGATCGGGCGTTTTTCAGCCAGCGGTTTGTCTTTATCAGCTTCCATTGTGCGGTAAACAGCAGTTGCCATTTTATAGCCTTCTTCAAGACCAATTACGCCGCCAAAAACAACCGGAAATCTTTCATTGAATGCATATGCATCGTTGCCGATAACGGTAACTGTCATGCCTTCCATTTTACCGGTACCAACTACAGAGCCAGGACCATACTCAGGATCAAAATCAAAAGCTCCAATTTTATTTTCTTCGAAAGAGCCTTCATCCAAAATCATGTCAATCGCATCACGGCCGCGGCCAATCATAGTCATTTCTAATTCTTCCATGTTTGTTACCTCCTTTGCCTTATGCGCGAACTCTGCGTTTTACAACTTTCAGGAATTCAGCAGTGCTGAGTTCAGGAAGTTCAGCAGGATTTTCGTTACCAAAATGTTTCCACAGATCCATGGAATCTTTCGGTTGCATTTCACCAACAAGTTTTACTAATTCTTGTTGTTCTTGAACTAATTTCAAAGAACCGATGCGGCGCATTTCTTCGATCTCAGCCATCGGGATGTCAGCAACTTCTGCCAATACATTGTGGAAGTCACCGATTTTATCTTCAACAAGATAGTTGCAGTCTTGAATAATGTATTTATGTTTCGCACCAGTTGTACGATATACAAGAGCTTTGTTGGAAGCATCAAATTCATCTTTACCCATTTCCTGTTCAATTACTTCAGGACCGGTAAGACCAATACGACCTTCTTCATTCATAACAATTACGTCAGTTGCTGCGGCAACGAAGCCCATACCACCAAAGCAGCCTACTTTACTGCCTACAACAGAAACAATAGGAATGATACCACGGCAGTCCTGGAAAGCATCCATAACTTCAGCATGTGCTAAAAGACCAGCATTTGCTTCATGCAAACGAACACCACCGGTTTCATAAGAAATAGCAACCATAGGACGACGAGCATCATAATCTTCAGGATGTTTTTCCTGCAGTTCTTTAGCGGTTTTGAGAGCTAAGCGAATGGTTGCAACCATTTTGCCGCCGTTAACTTCACCAATAGCACCACCAATGAATTTGCCTTCCATGGATACAACAAACACAGGATGTTTGCCGATAAGACCAACACCGGTTACAGTACCGTCATCAAACTCAACAGCTGCACCTAATACAGGAAGGTGAGGGCTGCAAAAACGATCAATAGGGCTCAGAAATTCAGTAAAAGTTCCTTTATCAACTAAGCCCAAAGCACGTTCACGTGCATTTGCAGAAAAAAAGCTGCTGTTAGAAAGTTCAGTCCAACTTTTCATTATTATTCAACCTCCTTAGCATTAGCTTCAGCCAAAGCTTGACGTAATCTCATATATACAACGATAGGAGTTGCATTGTCATCGTTGATTTCAATGCTGATATTACCAACACCGGTATCAACAACAAATTTTTCCAGCATTTTTTCCCAAACTGCATCAAAGCCCTTTACAGGAGTTACAACTTTAGCTTTAACATTGCCACCCAGATCTTGTTTTACAAACAAAACTTCCAGATCACCGGAACCAGTTACGCCCAGATGAGACCATTCTTTATCGATGGTTTGGGTAGCTTCTGATTTGAATTCAAATTCCAATACTTGTAATGCCACTTTAATCTCCTCCTATTACCAGTTTCTGAATTTTGCAGGCGGATTATACAAGCCTTTAGACCATACAACGAGGTCATGTACATTTTTAGCAGCCAACATAGAACGGTTAGCACGGCTAATGTCAATGCCAAGGTCTTGTGCTGTTTTAATAACGCCAAGCTCACGCAGACGTTTGGTTTCTTTCGGATCGGCTTTCATACCAACTTCGGTGAAACCTGCAATACCACGGATTGCAGCAGTACGTTCTTCCATGTTGCGGCATTTCGGCAGATAAGCAATACCTTCTTCAGTAATGATATGAGTAAGGTCATCACCGTAAATCATTACAGGTTCAATTGCCAGGTTTGCATTTTTAGCAAGTTTGAACGCATCAAGTTCTTCAACAAATCCAGGAGCAAGTTTTTCACGGAAGGTTTCAGCCAGTTGTACAACAAGGCGTTTACCACGGCGAACAGGTCCCCAAAGTTCAGAATTAAGAGCATATTCTTCACCGCATTTGAGCCATGCGTCAGAAGAATGACGACGACCTTTAGGATCGCAGCCCATGTTAGGAGCACCACCAAAGCCTGCTACGCGGTTAGCAGTAGCTGTGGAGCTGTTACCATACGGGTCAATTTGCAGAGTGCCGCCGATGAACATGTCGATAGCGTAATGACCTGCAGTTTGAGAGAATGCACGGTTAGAACGCATGGATCCGTCAGGACCAACAAAGAAGATATCGCTGCGAGCAGCAACATATTCATCCATACCTAATTCACCACCAAAGCAGTGAACAGATTCTACCCAGCCACATTCAATAGCCGGAATCAGAGTCGGATGCGGATTTAAAATAAAGTTAGTGCAGATTTTGCCTTTCAGACCTAATTCTTCACCATAGGTAGGAAGCAGCAATTCAATTGCAGCAGTATCGAAACCAATGCCATGGTTCAGAGATTTAATGCCATATTCGCCATAAATACCTTTAATAGCCATCATGCCTTTCAATACTTGAGCATCGGTAATAAGTGCCGGGTCACGAGTAAAGAGAGGTTCAATATAGTAAGGTTTCGGAGATTGGATTACATAGTCAACCCAGTCGCCAGGAATATCTACACGAGGCAATTCGTCAACAATTTCGTTAACTTGTGCAACAACAATACCTTGACGGAATTTAGTTGCTTCAACAATTGCCGGGGTATCTTCAGTACTGAAACCGGTATAAAGGTTACCGTTTTTATCAGCTTTAGTTGCAACTACCAATGCAACACGAGGAGTCAAATCTACGAAATAACGTCCATACAATTCAAGATAGGTGTGAATTGCGCCTAATTCCAGTTTACCTTCTTGCAAAAATTGAGCTATGCGACCTGCCTGCGGTCCGGAGAAAGACATATCCAATTTTTTTGCAATTCCTTTTTCGAACACATCAAGATGTTCAGGAAGAGTAAGTACAGATTGAACCATATGCAGATCATGTACTTTTGCAGGATCAACCTCACACAGGCATTTAGCCAAAAAGTCAGCCTGTTTTTGGTTGTTGCCTTCGATGTTTACTTTATCAAAAGGTCTGATAACTGCTTCCAATAAAGCAACTGCATCTTTTGCATCAACAATTTTTCCTTCCTTGACGTAGGGAGCGGCAGCTTTAGCACGTTCCAACGCGTCTTTTTTCAGAGTGTCCCACTCACGAGTGATTCCTTTGAACTCCATTACGGTCTCTCCTTTCTGATTAAGAAAAGCTTTTCATATATCAAGACCAAATAAAAAAGAGAGCATACCACAGGTATTGCCTGTCATATACTCTCAATCACCATTATGAATTTTTATTTAGTCTATATATGCATTACACCCAAGCCAGCACGATCATGATTAGTCATATAATGCAATGCCGACTTGCCAAACAACGCAACAGCTATCCAATTCTCATCCCTTGCTACAGCAATCTTCAAAGCTAAATTTGCACTGGTACTTACACTCACTAAAATCCCTTTTTTAGCTTCCTCTGTAGCATGTATCAACGCATGGATATGACTGCTCGTTTTCTGTATAATACCAGAATTTAAACTAGCTCCAATAACAGCACGATTTATTTTTTCATTGAAATCATCGAATGATGTTCTGCCACCGACTTCAGTAACAACTGCTTTAAAGCCATTTTTAGCAACCATTTTCTTTACCGCTTCCTCGTCATATAACGACTGAGTAAGAGCTAACAGCATCGCTGCTGTTCCTGCACTGTTAATGCTGCTTTCAAGTAAAACTCTAGAGTTCTCCGCCATATTCAATCTCTCCTTCTCTCAACGGATACTGATTTCTCCAAAATCAAAACTTCTTTGTATTCCCTGCGCGTTGCGAATTAAAAGTGCTCCCTGAGGATTCATATCTATAGCAACGCCCTCAAAAATTATCTTGTCATCATCTTTTACCAAAACATGCTTTCCTAATGTACAGCTGTGAACCTTCCATTCATCCAGCAACTTATCCGGTCCATTTGTTAACCACTCATCATACAACAAAGATAACTCTTCTAAAATATGTTGCAAAACTACATCACAAGAAATGTCCATACCGCAGGCAATTTTCAAAGAAGTTGCAGTATGTTTTAACGCTTCCGGAAAATCTTCATCATGCAAATTTACATTAACGCCAATCCCCAAAATAGCGTAGTCAACCATTCCACGTTCATCCAATTTCATTTCTGACAATATGCCACAAATTTTCTTGCCGTCAAACAACAAATCATTAGGCCATTTTATTCTGGCCTTACCAGTGTTGTAAAGCTTTGAAATTGCTTTTACAACACTGACACCAGCCAATAAAGTCAGTTGCGCAACAATTTCCGGGTTTATACATGGTCTTAAGATTAAAGAAAACCATAATCCTCCTTCCGGAGAGTTCCATATTCGCTGCATTCTGCCGCTGGCCTTACATTGCCGTCTGGCAACAATCACAGTACCCTCAGGAGCTCCGCCAAGAGCTTTCTCAACAGCGGTAATATTAGTCGATTCTAAAACATCATAATATTGAAGCTGTATTTTCATTATGATTACCTTCTATAAAATAAAACTAACTTAAATTACTTTACCATACCAATAGTGGAAATGAATACACCACAAGCAATAGCAGATACAATTACGCCACCGATATTAGCACCCATTGCAACCGGGAATACAATTGCAAACGGATCTTCGTCTTCTGCAGCATGTTGTGCAATTTTAGCAGTAGTAGGTACGCAGGATACGCCGGCAATACCAACAACAGGGTTGAAGTCACCTTTTTTGAACCAGTAAACAACCAGACCACCAAGCAGACCAACAGCACCAGAAATTGCCAGAGCCAAAATGCCCAGCAAAATAAGAGGAGCAACTTTAGGATTCAGCAGGGTAGAAGCTTCGCACAAGGTACCAAGCAACAGGCCAAGAGCCAAAGTACCAGCATACAGCAGGGTGTTTTCAATGAAGTCCTGATACGGAATGATTTCTGCTTCTTTAATAGCCATACCAAGGAAGAAGGACATAATAAGAGGAGCAGCCATTGGCAGCAGGATGCACAGCAGTGCACAGCATACAAGAATAAAGATAAATTTCTTAGCTTTAGGCACTTCAGGCGCATCAAAAATAATATCATTGCCTCTCATACGTTTAGGAATAATCATTTTTACAAGGTAAGGATAACCTGCATAAGTAAGGCTCAGATACAGGTAAGCAATTACGGAAATAGGAACAAACAGATGCGGAGCAAGCATCAGAGAAGTGAACAGTACCATCGGACCGTCCGCACCACCGATAGAAGCAACAGCCGCAGCTTCCGGAGGAGTCAAGCCAAGATGTACACCTAAAATCAAAGTAACAAAAGTACCAGCTTCTGCAAAGATTGCAATAATTATAGAAGTCCAGGGATTTGCAAGAATAAAGCTGATTTCGCACATAGCACCAACGCCCATGAATACGAAACAAGCAACAAGGCTGTTACTGAAAGTTAAATTATAAATAGGCTGCAGGAAGTTAATCTGCATAATATCAACTAACTGATTAGGATCAGAAATCATAGGATCAAGGAACAAGGTTCCCAGTCTGCCGCCTTCAAAGAACAATACGCCGCAGTTGATAGCAATCATACCGATACCCATAGGTACCATGATCAAAGGTTCCAAAGTACGTTTAAATCCCATGTATGCAAGTACGAAGCCAAATGCAATAAGGAGTACCCTTGCAATAGCAATTACAGGATCTTGAACAAATAAGCTGGCTACGCCAGGAAATAACATTGACAAAATATTAGCTGTATCCATTATTGATCCATCCCTTCTCCATTAGAACTTCCGCCCATTACTTTATTGAGCAGGACTACAGCACCAATCATAAATAAAGAGATCGCTGCGGTAAACAAATAAGAAAAAGCCGCGTATAACTCAACGCTCATAATTAATTCTCCCTTCTTAAATATCTTACTTTCCAGATAGATTAATGTCTGCAATTTCCGGACATAGCAAACAAAAAAAGAGACACAGCAATAGAATTACTCTATCTCTCCGTCTCCTGTATTTATCTGGTAGGTAAAATCTCTCAAAACACTATTTATTTTTTGTCTTTTTATTATGAAGGTTGATATTAGAAAGTTAAATCATGATAAAAAAACAAAAAGAGACTGATGATTACTACTCAATCACTCAGTCTCTAAATATGTAATTTTAAGAGTTTAAATAACTAATACACTCATTCTCTCTTGCCTCATATTCTAATATAACGACACACTTTTGTCAATATTAATTTTTTACATGACTTTAACATGCAGTTACTTTTCAATATGCATAGTACCAACACATACTCTGCGATGATTAGTACTGTAATAAAATGCAGAATATCCTGAAAAAGCTACCGATATCCATTTATCTTTTCTGACTATCGCTACCTTAACAGCCACATTAGCCTTCATCACAGAGCTAATAAAAAATCCCCTGCCAGCTTCCTCTGCCGCATGTATAACAGCATGAATATCTGATTCTTCTTTTTCTATAAGCTTTTTGTTCAGAGCAGCACCAATGATACTAGTTATCAGTTTTTTAGAAATTTCTTCCTGATTACCGCCAATTTCTGTAACTACACATTTATAACCATGTTTTTCACAAAGCAATTTTAAATTATTCTCTGCACGTATAGTCGTAGTCATAGCTAAAGAAACTGCTACAGACTGTACATCTGCTAAAAAACTTTCAATAAGCTCCTGATAATTAAAATCCATCTCAAAATCCCTCATTCTCTTATAGTATAAAATAGTATTTATCAATAAATACTATTTTATACTATATTATACTCTATCTTCTCCCCCCCGCAAGCATATGTACACAAAATCAAATTACTGAGTAATTTGATTTTGTGTATTCTATTTTACGCGTTAATTTCGTTAATTTTTTATTTTATGTTACTGCACAAAAAGGATGGCTGCGCCATCCTTTTTTCTCTTTACCCTCTTAATAAGTCAGTATCTCCGGTCCGTTTTCTGTTATTAAAATTGTGTGCTCCCATTGAGCAGAAAGACTGCCGTCCTGAGTATAAACAGTCCAGTCGTTAGACGCATCAATAAATACATCCCTGCGTCCTGCATTAATCATCGGTTCAATAGTAAAAATCATTCCCGGCACCAAAACCATGCCTGTTTTGCGTTTTCCTACATGGCATACAAAAGGTTCTTCATGAAATTCCACGCCAACGCCATGTCCGCCAAATTCGGTAACTACGGAATAGCCATGCTTTTTAGCAAGTGCAGAAACAGCTGCGCCGATATCACCAAGATAGCCCCAAGGCTGCGCAGCCTCAACGCCACGCTTTAAACACTCTTTGGCAATAGCTACCAGATCTTTGGCTTTTTTATCAACCTTACCAACGGTAAACATTCTTGAAGCATCAGCATAATAGCCATTGTAGATAGTAGATACATCTACATTAACAATATCACCACTGCGCAAAATATCCTTTTCGCTGGGAATACCATGGCAAACCTGATCGTTGATAGAAGTGCAGACACTTTTAGGGAAACCGCAGAAACCCAGTGGCGCAGGAGTTGCACCTCTGCTGATAGTGTAATCGTATACAAGCTTATCAATCTCAGCAGTAGACATACCGGTCTTAATATTTTCAGCAACCAGATCCAAAACAGCTGTATTAATTTCGCAGGCTTTACGGATACCCTCTATCTGAGCAGGAGTCTTAATCATTTCTCTGTCGGGAACTTCTGCTCCCTGTGCTTTCAGCAAAGCAATTTTATCATCAATAGCTTTATGGCATTCGCCATAGGGGGCACCACTGCCGCACCAACATAATTCTTGTTCCATTTTCATTCTCCTTACAAAAATCATTCTAATTTCATATTATATCATACAAAAAATATTCTGCATAAAATTTATTGTTACCCTGCCTTTGCTTGTGGTAAAATTATTTTATGATTGTTTTTAAGATAAAAACCATCTTTAAACACTAAATACATACAAGGAGACTGAAATATGGAAGCATATTTAATGCAGTTTATTGATTTAATTCTTCATCTGGACAAACATCTGCCGGATATTATGGCTGCTTATGGTCATTTTATTTACGCAATTTTATTTATGGTTGTTTTCTGTGAAACAGGTCTTGTTGTCACACCGTTTCTTCCCGGGGATTCACTGCTTTTTGCCTGCGGTGCACTGGCAGCAACATCTCCTGAGGGCATGGATGTTAAAATAATTGCTCTTATTTTCCTTGTTTCATCAGTACTTGGCGATGCCTGCAATTACTATATTGGCGAAAAATTCGGTCTGGCTATATTAAAGTCTGAACGCGCTTTTATCAAGCCTGCTCATATCCAGAAAGCATCTGACTTCTATGCCCGCCATGGTCATAAGGCGATCTTTTTAGCACGTTTTGTACCTATTGTCCGTACTTTTGCTCCCTTTGTAGCAGGTATCGGCAACATGCATTATACAACTTTTGCCCATTACAACGTTATCGGCGCAGTTGTCTGGGTAACAGTTTTTGTGGGCGGCGGTTATTTCTTTGGCAATATACCCTTTGTCAAAAATAACTTCCCCGTTGTAACTTTAGGTATTATCCTTTTCTCAGTAATGCCCATTATCTATGAAATGTTTATAAAAAAATTATTAGGCAAAAAATAAAGAGGTGTTTGTTATGTATTGCTTTAACAGCGATTATACCGAAGGCTGCCATCCTGCGGTTTTAAAAAGACTTATGGAAACAAATATGGACCAGACTACAGGTTATGGTCTTGATCCTTACTGTGAAGAGGCTCGCTCTCTTATCCGTGAAGCCTGCGCCTGCGAAAACGCAGATGTGCATTTTCTTGTAGGCGGAACCCAGACTAACCTTACAGTTATCTGTGCTGCCCTGCGTCCGCATCAGGCTGTTTACGGTGCAGTTCCCAGCCATATAAATACCCACGAGGCAGGCGCCATTGAGCACGTTGGACACAGAGTTCTGCCACTGCCGTCATCAGAGGGTAAATTAACTGCCGCACAAATTGCCGCAGAATGGAAAAAATATGATACTGACCCCAGCCGCGAACACTGGGCACAGCCTAAAATGGTCTATATTTCTCAGCCTACAGAAATAGGCAGCATGTATACCAAAAAAGAACTTACTGAACTTTACGCAGTATGTAAAGAAGCAGGATTATATCTTTTTATTGACGGTGCAAGACTCAGCTATGCTCTTGGCAGCCCGGAAAATGACCTTACCCTGCCGGAAATTGTTCAAAACTGCGATGTTTTATCTATCGGCGGTACAAAATGCGGTCTGCTTTTTGGTGAAGCAGTAGTTATTGTCAACGACGCTATTAAACCTGATTTCAGAACTATTGCCAAACAAAACGGTGCTATCTTAGCTAAAGGCAGACTGCAGGGTGTGCAGTTTGCAGAGCTTTTCCGCAATAATCTTTATGTGGAAACCGGACGTTACGGCACTCTGCTGGCTTTAAAAATTAAAGCAGCAGCTGAAAAATGCGGTTTTAAATTTATTACTGATTCTCCTACTAATCAGCAGTTTATTATTTTAACACCTGAGCAATACGAAAAATTAAGTCAGGATTTCACTCTCAGTCTGATTGAATATCTGCCGGACGGCAATTATTCTGTACGCATCTGCACCAGCTGGGCTACCAGTGAAGAAGAAACAGATAAACTGATTGCTGCTATCGAAAACCTGTAACTACATAAAAAAAGGAGCATATCAAAAGATATGCTCCTTTTTTTATTATATTTTAGTTTTGTTTTACCGGTACATTGCTTACTACCGGGCCAGTTTTTTCTTCTGCAGCGGCTTGCTCAGCAGTATCAGCAGCTTCCTGCTGGCTGTTATATTCTTCAACAGCAGCATTTTCTACAGTTACAGTGTGCGGAAATTCCATGGGCACGCCAATAGCTGTTTCCAGAGCTGTTTTGGAAGTATTGTAATCATACAGAGACTGGATATAGTTGTTCTTTGCATCAGTTAAAGCAACCTGAGCATCCAGTACATCAGTATTGGTGCCTACGCCAGCCATATATCTTACCTGAGCAATATGGAAATCTTCTTCTGCTTTAGCTACAGCAACCTTGGTTGTACCAATACGTTTTTCTGCTTCGCGCAGGTCAAGGTAAGTGCTGCGTACATCAAGCATCACGGCATCTTCAGTATCGCGATAGGATTCTTCAGCTTTGGCAAGGTCTGCTTCTGCACCATGGATTCTGGACATGGTAACACCGGTATCAAAAATATTCAGGCTTACGCCAACACCTACGCTCCAGTTGCCATTCTCATCACCGGGCCAGTTGCTGTCATTCCAGTTTTGAGATGCATTGGCAGAAACCTGCGGCATATGACCGCTGCGAGCTACTTTCAATGCACCTTTGGCAGCTTCTACGCCCTGTTTAGCCTGTTCCAGTTCCGGACGATGCTGAGCCGCATAATCAAGGCAATATTTCAGGTCATTATCATAAGGGGTATACTGCATGCTGTCCTGCAGTTTTAAAGTTGTATCCATGGGCAGGCCAATAATTCTGTTTAAGCTTGCCTCAGCAATCTGGTAGGCATTTTCTGCTTTAATAAGATTCTGCTGAGCATCTGCCAGTTCTACTTCACTGCGCAGCACATCAACTTTTGCTACTACGCCAACATCATACTGAGCCTGAACATTTTTTAAATGTTCTTCCAGACGGTTAACAGATTCACGGCTTAAAATCTGTACATTATCTGCCTGCAGCATGCTGTAATAGCTGTTGGTAACTGTTTCGCGCATATCATTATAGGCTTTTTGCTCCCCTACAAGATAGCTTTTATAATTAGCCTCTGCCTGATCAATGGCACCGGATAATTTACCACCGGTATAGATAGGAATACTGGCAGTGATGGTATTGGAATGATTGTTACCAATACCTTTATTATAGTAAATAATCCTACCATCTCCACCGTACACAGGCGCAAGATTATCATCATACCCACCACGAGTAGTGCTGTGCTGACCGGTAATGGTTATACCTTTACTCTGACGGGCTGCATTATAGTTTGCACGCGCGGAATCTTTTTCATAACCGGAAATTTTAATAGCCGGATTTGTATTAAAAGCTCTTTCCATGGCCTGCTGCAAGTTTAATTCTACAATTTGCGGCTCTGCTGCTTCTTCTGCAAAAGCATAACTGCACAAGCTCATAGTAATAGCTGCAGAAATTGCCAATAAGCGCTTGCTTAATTTATTTCCATACATTGCGTTAACCTCCAATCACACTGACTGATTAGTCAATATACCAAGATTATATATTTTTTTCCACAAAAAAGCAAATAAAAATTAGAAATAACTGCGTACACCTACATAGGTATCCTGTTTTGTACCTTTAAGATCCATGCTTTCGCCATATAAAGACAAATTACTGTTCAGCTTCAGTTCGCCGCCCAGACGTATTTTACTGTTATCAAAATCATAGTACTGAGAATACAGCTTAAAGCTGTCACCAAAATTATAGCTTAAGCCAACGCCAAATTCTCCCTGCATGGCACCCATGCTCAATCCGGCATTGCCCATATATTTACCGGCAATAAAATCAAACTTGTTGCTCTCACCCAGGTCGTAACCACCCATATATACAAAACTGTCATCAGAAGGTGTCAGGGTTACACCTAAATTACTGCGCCAGTCAGTATCGCTCAGGCTGGCACTTACATCAGCCTGCAAACGGGCATCGCTCACTGTACCAAGTATTTTATTGGCACGGGCACTTGCTTCTTTGGCATTTACTACAGTTTCTTTTAAAGACTGTTCTACAGCAGGATCTGTAGCCACATTTTCCAGCACCTTAACAATATTTTCTACTTTCTCGCTTGTATCTGCCAGGTTCTGAGCCATTCTTGCAACATTTCTGCCAGTTTCACCGTTATTATCCATACCTGCCATAATACTTTCCATATGCATGGCAACCCCATTCATGCGCTTGCTCATTTCATTCATCTGGAAAATCATGGCGTTGATATCCTTTTGATTTTCAATAGCCACATCAGCCATAACCTTGGTAAAGGTATTCATATTTTCACTGATGTCCCGCATGTTTTTAAAGCCATCACGCATGGACTGCTGAACTTCCTTATCGCCAAAAACATTATTCAGTGCATCAGCTATGTTTTCCACTTTAACCATTAAATCACCAGAGGAAGCAAAAAATTCTTCCATTCCGCCGCCGGGAATACCTTTTAACTTACTGCCTTCAGTAATATATCCCTGCCCCGGATTGGCAGGAGGTATAACATTAACAAATTTTTCACCCAAAATACCGTCAGAACCTATGGTAAAAACTGCGCCCTGCGGAATTTTTATATTATCATCAATTTCGGCAGTAACTTCAACACTGCCGGATGTCACATCAATAGCTTTAACCGTACCTACCTGCACACCTGCGTAGCGTACAATATGACCCGGCATCAGTCCGCTTACCTGGGGATAATCAATTTGCAGTTCATATCCACGATCGCCGAAAGTAAAAGCTCCCATAAAAGTAATTATTCCCGCCAATACCGCAAAACCACCAAGGGTAAAGGCGCCAACCTTCACTTCATTGCTGCTCATTGTT
Organism: uncultured Phascolarctobacterium sp.; assembly: GCA_958448515.1. Taxonomy (GTDB): domain Bacteria; phylum Bacillota; class Negativicutes; order Acidaminococcales; family Acidaminococcaceae; genus URXU01. The sequence continues at coordinate 34,696 of CAUDEF010000001.1, forward strand.
CATCCTCCTTCTGTAATTCCTGTCCGTTTATAAAAGCCTGTACAACAGGATTAGTACTGCTGCGTATTTCTTCTACAGTGCCAACCTGCACTATTTTTCCATTATGCAGCATGGCAATTCTGTCAGCTGTAAAAAATACCGATTCCATATCATGAGTTACTAAAAGCGACGCTACATGCAGCTGCTCCTGTGTTTTTCTGATCAGCCTGCTGATAGTCATTGTCATTACCGGATCAAGACCGGAAGTAGGCTCATCATAAAAAACTATCTGCGGGCGGATAGCCAATGCTCTGGCAAGACCAACACGCTTTTTCATACCGCCGGATAATTCTGACGGCAGCATGTTTTCGGTGCCGGGAAGTCCTACCATCTGCAGCAGCTCACTCACTCTTTTGCTGATTTCTTCTTCCGGCAGCTTAAAATGTCTGCGCAGACCAAAGGCAACATTTTCTCCTACCGTAAGAAAGTCAAACAATGCAGAATACTGAAATACAACGCCCATATTTCTGCGCTGCTCGTCCCATTCTTCCTCACCAAAATCAGCCGTGTCACAGCCGTTAATAATAACACTTCCCGAGGTTGGTTTTAAAAGACCTGTCAGCACTTTCATAACCGTACTCTTTCCTGTTCCGGACGGCCCGATAACTGCCAGTGTTTCTCCGGGATAAATATCAAGGTCTATTTCATTTAAAACTACTTTAGAGCCAAAAGCCACTTTTAATTTACGTACTTTAATTACCGGTTCCTGCATAACAAACACCTCCTACACATACAAAATAATCGAGAGAAAGTAATTTGTTATAAAAATCAGGATAATAGAAAGAACTACTGACTTTGTTGTAGCAAGACCTACGCCCTCTGCTCCGTTAGGCGCCGTCAGGCCCTTATAACAGCCTACAATGGCGATAATCGCGCCAAAGACAGAACCCTTAATCATACCGCCAACCATATCATAGACCTCTGCCAGCGTTTTAATAGAGTTTTCATAGGTAAAGGTACTGATACCTGCATAATAATGGGCAACAACCCAGCCGCCTATATTACCGATAAGATTGGCAAAAACAATCAGTACAGGCATCATTAGTACAATAGCAATAAAACGCGGCACAACAAGATAGCTTACAGGATTGGCCGCCATAACCTTTAAAGCGTCAATCTGCTCTGTAACCTTCATGGTACCAATTTCGGCAGCAATAGCCGCACCTATGCGCCCTGCAACTACAACGCCTGTCAATACCGGCACCAGCTCACGTGCCATGGCAATAGCCACAATACCTCCAACAGAAGAAGCCGCACCAAAACGAACAAATTCCTTAGCTGTCTGCACAGAAAAAACCATACCCGTACATAAAATTGTCATCAGTACAATGGGCAGAGAATCAGCACCCAAAAGCGCCATCTGACGCAAAGTTTCCTGCATGCGCGCGTCTTTAAGCCTTTTTACTGTATCAATAAACAGTAAAGTCATCTGACCTGTACTGGCGCAGCTTTCAATTATTCTCTTACCAAGGGAATTACAGATTTTACTAAACATAGCATTTCCTTTCGGTGGTTCATTCTGATTTTATAATAATTTTATGTTTTTTATTTGTCGATTACATTAATAACTATTTCTTTTTCGCCGTCAATAATGTAATCAAAAGCTGTTTTCTGCTTAAATGGACTTCCCTGCAGCATGCCTGCAAATCCGGCATCATTCTGCATGTTTTTATCTGCATTGGCGTTCAGTGCCTGTGATGCAGATATATCAACGATAATTTCATTATTTTTATCCGCTTCATTCAGATTTTTAATAAAATCTGCCAGTTTGCGCTTATTATCCTGTTTTGCAGCCGGCAGACCTTCCTCCTGCTGTTTTCGAAGCAGGTTCTGAATCCAGGCTAGTGAACTGCCTCCCCGCACGCTGAGAGCCATCTTGCCTCCCTGATGATGTTCAGGAACAGTAAAATAAATGGTCTGTACAAATTCACTGCCGCGATAAGGCTTTAAAGTAACATTTATAGGCAGTTTTTCACCGGGCTTAACCTCACGCTTTTGCGGAGCCACCTGGGTAATTTCTGCTACCTGCACATTTTCAGTAAGCTCTACATTAACATTAATACCATAAATATCAACTTTTTCAAACTTATTCTGCATCAGAATATTAACTGCCTCAACCAGCTCGGCATTAACTGCTTTCTGAATTCCGTCAACTGTATAATACATGTTATCACGATTAATCGTAATATAATTATTGCTGCTGTCAACACCGGTAATTTCAAAATGCATCTTTGCCGTACCGCCGCCATTACGGTCAACGGTCTTGGTTACGGTATTAAACACAGCTGCGTCAACAATGACAGGTACCATTTTTTCATCTTCAACAATATTTACACGAGTAGTATTATTAAAGCCTCTGTCCAAATCGCTGACAGCCGTATAAACCGGAATAGTTTTTGGTCCGGGCCCTGTTTTGCCGGCAATACCGCTTGCTCTGTCCTGATTAATTACACCAATGGTTTTGCCTATGGTGCCTACTTTATAGCTGCTTTGCATATTGGGTATGCAGCCTAAAATCCATACATTATTCATAAAAAAGTTACTGTTGCCGCGCTGCATAAAAGGGTGGCCAAAAGCCAGAATATGCCCTTCATCATCAGTCCAGGTAACTGTTCCCAATGCTCCCAAGGATAAATCGCCCTGCATCAGAGAAACACCTACTGCACTGCCAGGCTCCAAACTTCCTGCAGCAAGATCTGCATTGCTGCCTCCGCCATTTACAGCGTCAAGACCCAAGCCATGCAGCTTCTCCTGTAAATATTCCATACCCAGAGGGGTAAAACCGCCTGCCATAAGTGCCGTACCCTGCGGAACTAAATCTTTGTAAAGAGGTACAGGCTCATCTAACAGCTTCAGCATGCTGGAAATAGGTGTCAAAAAGCAGTAGTGAGGATCATTAAATGCCTTACCAAAAGCAACAGCACCTACAAGCCTTCCGTCAACATATACAGGGCTGCCGCTCATGCCCTGAGCCACACCGCCTGTTTTGTCAATTAAATCTCCATATAAACGTACAAAAACACTGTAACCGCCGGCTTCACTTCCGGTTACACCAAGTATTTCCACATTGAATTCTTCAATTGTATTACCGCTGATTACAGTTTTGCCGATACCATGCATGCCCGGCTTTAAATCCTTAATAGGCATCAAAGGCGTATTCGCCAGAGCTGCAGTGCTGTATATGCACAGCACTAACGCAAGAAACAAAGTTTTTAACTTCATATATAAACTCCCGTATATTATAAATCGGCGGGGTCAACCCTCGCCGATCTGATCTGCTGCAATAACTATCTGCCTGAAAGCAGAATATATAAATACTTTTGCACAAATTAATTATACAACCTCTAATGGGCTTTGACAAGTAAACTAGTCTTTGGCAAAAAGCCCTGCCCCTATACTTACCATACGCTCTCTGCCGTCAGAAGGACAATTAACTATCTTGCCGCGTACCACCATTTCGCTGGAGCCGCCGCCGTCAAAATTAACAGCATCCCTTGCGCCTAAACGAAGAAAATACTGTGCCAGTTCTGTAAGCGTCAAACCGGCAGAGTTTTTATTTCTTCCGTCAACAACAAGAATAAGCAGGGTTCCGTCTTTCTTTAGGCCTACTGCTGTACGCGGCGCTCTGCCTTTGGCAATATCATTTGCTATGTATTCTTCAGCTGTACGCACATTTACTTTGCCATTTTCCAAAAGCAGCGGTCCGCCGCCAATGACAGTTTTGCTTTTATCAGCAACCTCGTTGCCAAGTGTTTCAGTAAGTTTTACCTTATCGCCTACACGTACACCGGCAAGAGCTGCAGCATTGCTTCCATGTCCGGAAATAACAATTGTACCTGGCTCGATAGTCATATTTCCGCTGCTGCTTACAGCTATAACTTTATTATTTCTGATTTTAATTTCTCTGCCCCACTGGTTTGTTTTGGTTCTTGCTGCATAATATTCATTATACAGAACAAGATCTTCTACAATTCTTGCTCTGTTCATTCCTTTAATATTAAGTACCTGTCCATTTTCCAGCTGCAGTTTACCGCTGTAAACAAGATCTTTAACAATATTCTTGGAGTTTTTATCAGCTGCCAATCCACTTCTTGGGGTGTAATCTGCGGCAAAAATATTATTTCTGTCTTTAAGTACGCCTATTACCCAGCCATCAGTATCAAAATATGACGCATTAACTGCTGCTAAAAGACCCAGCCTGTCCGCTGCCTTAACAAGAGAACCTCTGCCGTTATAGGTTCCGGCAGCAGAAAACGGACGCAATTCATAGTCAGCATCTTTATCAACACTGAGCAGATAGCCCTGCAATTGTCTGCCGTTAATTTCATCCTGCAGATAGGTATAAGTTACACCCTTAGCCAGCTTCTCTGTTTTTTTGATAATGTTAATTCTGAAAATATCAATAACCAGCCGATGAGGATTTTCCAGCTGATAAATTTTATACTGGCAGTCTTTAGCTAAAGTTATTTCCAGTTTGCTCTTGTTTCTTCCGTCAGGAGCAAGTTTTACTTTTTTTATAAAGGCATCTTTAACTATCGGCTTCATGGTTTTGCTGCTGCTTTCCGGCAGTTCTATTTCCAGCACATTATCATCTTTTTTGGCTTCATAAGCAATTTTTTCTTTACTGTCCAATACAAATCTTACTCTGCTCTGACTGATACTGGTACGTACATTATCTATCGGAGCTGCCCATGCAAGCTGGGGTATAACAAAACTGCTTACAATGCTTATCAGAACAATTATATTTTTTAATTTCATTATTATCACCTGATTATAAATACCTGTAAAAACAAAATACACAGCCAAGGCTGTGTATTTTTATGTACTTGTAAATTAACCCAAATTAGAAGAAGTATAAATGGAACCGGGATGAAGTTTATCCAGATTTTCCAAAGCTTTGCCGGTACCAAGAGCAACACAGTCCAGTGGATTTTCAGCAATGTGAGTAGTAATACCGGTTTCTTTTTCCATAATTTCTGCCAAACCGTCAAGCAGTGCACCGCCGCCGGTTAAATAAATGCCATTATCAACAATATCCGCAGCCAGTTCCGGCGGGCATTTTTCCAGCACACCACGAACAGTAGCAATAAGAGAAGCAATAGAATCTTCAAGTGCCAGACGGCAGTCTTCAGAAGTTACATTAAAGGTAGTAGGCAAGCCTGTAACCATATCACGGCCACGCACGGAAATAGACTCCTTGCGGCCATTTGGAGAAACAGTAGCTATGCTCATTTTGATTTCTTCCGCAGTACGTTCACCAATCAAAACATTATGTACTTTTTTAACATAACGTACAATTGCTTCGTCAAAATGGTCGCCGCCAACACGGATGGAAGAATCAACAACAATACCTCCAAGGCTCAAAACAGCAATGTCAGTAGTGCCGCCGCCAATATCAACAACCATATTTCCGCGCGGTACGGAAATATCAATACCAGCACCCAAAGCAGCTGCCAAAGGTTCCTCTATAAGGTATGTTTTTGAAGCACCGCCCTGAATTGTAGCTTCCATAACCGCACGTTTTTCAACAGATGTAATACCAATAGGTACACAGGTCATAACACGCGGTTTAAAGAACAGGCATTTGCCGGCAACTTTTTCAATTACATAAGCAAGCAGCTTCTGGGTAACAGTATAATTAGCAATTACGCCTTCCTTTAAAGGACGAATAGCAATAATGTTTCCCGGCGCACGCCCCAGCATTTCGCGGGCTTCATCGCCTACAGCCAGCACTTTATTTCTGGTTTTATCAATAGCAACAACTGATGGCTCATTCAAAACAACACCCTTGCCTCTTACATAGACAAGTATATTAGCAGTACCAAGATCGATACCAATATCTGTACTCTTAAACATCTTTTTAGCTCCTCATCTTTAAATATCAATACGTTCAATATCAGCACCAAGTGCTTTGAATTTATCTACAATATTTTCATAGCCTCTGTCAATATGATGCAGATCGCCGATAGTAGTAGTTCCTTCTGCTACCAGACCTGCCAGAATCATGGCAGCTCCGGCACGAAGATCTGTAGCACGGACATCACAGCCGGACAGTTTGGCAGGCCCGTCAATAACAGCGCTTCTGCCCTCGGTAGTAATATTTGCTCCCATACGATTCAACTCTACAACATGCATAAATCTGTTTTCAAAAACAGTTTCAGTTACCTTGCTGCGGCCTTCAGATACTACCATCATTGCCATAACCTGTGCCTGCATATCTGTTGGAAATCCCGGATAAGGTAAAGTTTTAATATCCACAGCCTTTAAAGTACCATTGCCAATAACACGCACTCTGTCGATATCTTCCATAACGGTTACGCCAGCTTCACGCAGTTTGGCAATTAACGGCTTCTGATGTTCCGGCAGAACGTTTTCTATAGTAACATCACCGCCAGTCATCGCAGCAGCAATCATATAAGTACCTGCTTCAATTCGGTCCGGAATAATTGTGTAATCTGCGCCATGAAGCTTTTCTACACCTTCAATGCGGATTACATTAGTACCTGCACCACGAACTTTGGCACCCATTTTGTTTAAATAGTTAGCCAGATCAACAATCTCCGGTTCTTCAGCTGCATTTTCCAAAATGGTAGTGCCTTTAGCCATAGCAGCAGCCATCATAATATTTTCTGTAGCACCTACGCTGGGAAAGTCAAAATATATTGTAGTGCCTGTTAAACCTTCAGGAGCATGAGCCTCAATATAACCATGACCCTGAGTAATCTGCACACCCAAAGCTTCAAAACCTTTTAAATGAATATCAATAGGTCTGGCACCAATGGCACAGCCGCCGGGCATGGAAATTCTGGCAAAACCTTTTCTTGCCAGCAAAGGTCCCATTACCAGGAAAGATGCACGCATATTACGCACTAATTCATAGGGCGCCTCACAGGACGTAATCTCTGTACTGTCTATATCAAGAATATGTTCTTCCGGACTTTCTACCTTAATGCCAAGGCATTTCAAAACTTCACTTATAGTATGTACATCCTCAAGCATAGGAACTTCATCTAATCTGCTTGGACCCCCGCCTAAAATAGATGCGGCAATAATAGGTAAAACAGCATTTTTTGCCCCACTTGTTTTAACGGTACCTTTAAGGGAATGGCCTCCCTTTACCACTAACTTCTCCAAAATCTTCCTCCACTATTTCAACACTATCTGTGATAGTATATATTTTCTGCAAAATTTATGCTATAAGTTTAACATTTTTAGCCATGGCAATGCAACACTGTCACAGGCTTTTTCATATATTTCAAGCAAGAAAAAAGCTTAAATACACATGCATTTAAGCTGATTACTGCTCCAGTTTCTTTTTCGTCAGATGAAGTTTTTCTCTGTACTCTTCTTCCTGTATTTTTCGTTCTAAGGCAAGTTCATTTAAACGGCGCTCTTTTTCCTCCAGGCGCTCCTGCTCAATCTTGCGCAACTCTGTCATGGTTTCACTGTTTTTAGTTAACTCTTCTTCACGCATAGCAAGCCATTTCTTTTTTTCTTCAGCAATCATTTTGCGTTCTTTTTCAGCACGCTTGCGCTGCTCAACAGCCATCAGCTGCGCTTTAGACAGCTTAGGCTCACTTTTTTTCATTGTACGATATACAAGATAACCTGCTAAAGTCAGAGGAAATACAAAAGTCGCAATTAACCATATATTGGCATAACGTATATTTCTTTTGTTTGCATCAGTATATACATAATAAGCTGCTCCTGCAGCAATAACAAACTTAACAATAACTGGCAGCATGCCTTCCATTTTATCCTCCGCCTACATAGGCATATTATTAATTTTCATCTTATCAGCTAAGATATAATAATGAGTTTCTTTTTCCATAATAAGTTTTTTCAAAGAAGCAACTTTTGCTACGTCGTCACAGCTTTTTAACTGTGCACGCAGATCAATTATTTCCTGTTTTAATTGCAGCATTTTAGCGGCAGTTGTGGAATTTACTACATCGTTCATTTCTGTGCTCCTTTCTGGGTAATTACGTTTTTATTATAGCAAACTTAACACTTATAAACAATATTTTATATGTGTCTATTTTTCGAAATACACATATAAAAAAGGCATAGCCCATACGGACTATGCCTTTAGCGTATCTTCAAACTCCTATTTGCCCTGAGACATTTTATAAGTTTTCAGACGGCTTAATGCTCTGTTCAATGCTGCTTCAGCGCGAAGGATATCGGTATCAACAGTAGGATTTGCTAAACGTTTTTCAGCTCTTTCTTTAGCTGCTTCAGCACGAGCAACATCGATATTCTCTGCAAGCTCAGCTTTAGCACTAAGAATAGTAACTTTGTTTTGTCCTACTTCCATAAAGCCAACATCAAGGCTTGCAAAATGATCAATGCCTTGTGCATCGCGATATTTGAGCGGAGCAGCCTTTAATGTAGAAATCAAAGGTGCATGGTTAGCAAAAATGCCTATACCTCCATCAAGAGCTTCAGCAAGAACATAAGTTACATCTTCTCTGAACAGTAAGGACTGATCAGGAGTAACTATTTCCAATTGCATCATTTTAGCCATGCAATCATTCCACCTTCATGCTTTGTGCTTTAGCGATAGCATCGTCAATGGTACCAACCATGTAGAAAGCACCTTCCGGCAGGTCGTCATGTTTGCCTTCGAGGATTTCTTTGAAGCCACGGATGGTTTCTTTCAGAGGAACATATTGACCGGGGGTACCGGTAAATTGTTCAGCAACGAAGAATGCCTGAGACAGGAATTTTTGAATTTTACGAGCACGAGCAACAGTAACTTTGTCTTCTTCGCTCAATTCTTCCATACCCAGAATTGCGATGATATCTTGAAGTTCTTTATAACGTTGCAGAATTGCTTGTACGCCGCGTGCAACTTTATAGTGTTCTTCACCAATTACCAGCGGGTCAAGAATACGGCTGGTAGAATCCAGCGGATCTACTGCCGGATAGATACCAAGTTCTGCGATTTGACGAGACAATACGGTAGTTGCATCCAAGTGAGCGAAAGTACCTGCCGGAGCCGGGTCAGTCAAGTCGTCCGCAGGTACATATACTGCCTGTACGGAAGTGATAGAACCGGTTTTGGTAGAAGTAATACGTTCTTGCAATGCACCGATGTCATTTGCCAGAGTAGGTTGGTAACCTACTGCAGAAGGCATACGGCCAAGCAGCGCGGATACTTCGGAACCAGCTTGAATGAAACGGAAAATGTTGTCTACGAAGAGAAGTACGTCCTGACCGCCAACATCACGGAAGTATTCCGCCATGGTCAAACCAGTCAGACCTACGCGCATACGAGCTCCGGGAGGTTCGTTCATCTGACCATAAACCAAAGCGGTTTTGTCAATAACGCCGGACTCTTTCATTTCGCCCCAGAGGTCATTACCTTCACGGGTACGTTCACCTACACCTGCGAATACGGAGTAACCACCGTGAGCAGTTGCGATGTTATGGATAAGTTCCATAATAATAACGGTTTTACCTACGCCTGCACCGCCGAACAGACCAACTTTACCGCCCAGAGAGTACGGAGCGATCAAGTCAACAACCTTAATGCCGGTTTCAAGAATTTCAGTTGTAGTAGATTGTTGGTCAAAAGTAGGAGCCGGTCTATGGATCGGCCAGTAGTCAGCTGCTTCGACCTTGGTATCGTCATTGTCAACTGTTTCACCCAAAACATTGAAAATACGACCAAGAGTTCCCGGACCAACCGGAACGCTAATCGGAGCACCAGTATCAACTGCATCCATACCACGAACAAGACCGTCAGTGGAGCTCATAGCAACAGTACGAACAACATTGGAACCAATGTGCTGCATTACTTCAGCAGTCAGATGGATTTTCATGCCATCGCCAACTTCACCTTCGATTTTGATTGCGTTATAGATTGCGGGCATATGTTTCGGTGCAAATTCAATGTCGATAACAGGGCCAACAACTTGAACTATTTTACCAGTATTCAATGTTTTCCCTCCCACAATTATTGCAGCGCCTCTGCGCCGCCTACGATTTCATTAATTTCGCGGGTAATACCAGCTTGACGAGCTTTGTTATAGGAAAGCTCAAGAGATTTGATTAAATCACTTGCATTGTCAGTTGCAGAAGACATTGCTGTCATACGTGCACCCAACTCGCTGGCTGCGGACTGCATTAAAGCAGTATATGTCAAGGTTTCTGCGTAATACGGAACCAGGTACTTCAAGGTTTCATCTGCGCCAGGTTCAAAAATGATATCAGTAATAGAATCATCTTCTTCACCGATTTCATCATCCCAGCTGTTATCAACAGCTGCAGAAGCACCCTCTTCGGTAGGAGGTACTACCGGCAGCAGAGAAATAGCTTCAGGAACAAATGATAATGCAGATTTAAACTTGGTATAGATGAGAACAACTTCATCAACTTTACCGGAAGTAAACAGTCTGGCAACAGTATTCGCAATCATTCTTGCTTCATTATAAGTCGGCTTATCAGAGAAGCCAAAGAAAGATTCTTCTACATCAAATCCACGGCGTGTGAAGAAATCTTTTGCTTTACGGCCCACAGTAATCAGGGTGTATTCTTCCTGACTCATAATCTGAGCAGTAGCAAATTTTAATACGTTAGAGTTGTAAGCACCTGCCAGACCTTTATCGCCGCTTACTACAATGTAGCAAACTTTTTTAACAGGGCGTTGTTCCAATAACGGATGTTCTTCATAGCTAAGACGTGCGAGCATAGCTTTGTCACTTACAGCAGTAACAAGTAACTCTTTAATCTTATCTGCGAACGGACGGCTTGATGCAGCTTTTTCCTGCGCACGGCGTAAACGAGCGGCAGCTACCATTTTCATTGCTTTGGTAATCTGCTGGATATTCTTTACGCTCTTCATATGCCGATGTATTTCGCGTGGAGTTGCCATCAGTTACTCACCTCGCTTCGCCGGTGACTGCAAAGGTTTCCTTAAATTCGGAAATAGCTTTTTTCAAAGCTTCTTCATTTTCAGCAGTAATTTTCTTTTCGCTGACAATGGATTGACCGATTTCCGGATAGTTAGCGCCCAGGAATGCGAGCAATTCTTTTTCAAAACGAGTAACATCAGCTACAGGGATATCATCAACATATCCGTTGGTTGCAGCATACAAGGACATAACTTGTTTTTCTACAGACAGCGGAACATATTGACCTTGTTTTAAAACTTCAGTCATACGTGCACCACGATCAAGTTGTGCTTTAGTTGCTTTATCCAAATCAGAACCGAACTGAGCAAACGCTGCCAATTCACGATATTGAGCAAGATCCAGACGCAGAGTACCTGCAACGGATTTCATAGCTTTGATTTGTGCACTACCACCTACGCGGGATACAGAAAGACCTACGTTGATAGCAGGACGGATACCGGAATAGAACAATTCAGATTCCAGATAAATCTGACCGTCGGTAATGGAAATAACGTTGGTAGGAATGTAACCGCCTACGTCACCAGCAAGGGTTTCGATAATCGGCAGTGCAGTGATAGAACCGCCGCCAGCTTCCTTGTTACGACGAGCAGCACGTTCAAGCAGACGAGAGTGCAAATAGAATACGTCGCCAGGGTATGCTTCACGTCCTGGAGGACGACGGAGCAACAGGGACATAGCACGATATGCAACCGCATGTTTGGAAAGGTCGTCATATACGCACAGTACGTCTTTAGCTTGATCCATGAAGTATTCACCGATAGCAACACCGGTATAAGGTGCCAGATATTGCAACGGAGCAGAATCAGCTGCAGTAGCAGCAACGATAATGGTATATTCCATAGCGCCATGTTGTTCGAGGATACGAGCAATACGAGCTACGTTAGAAGCTTTTTGGCCGATAGCTACATAAATGCAGATAACGCCAAGGCCTTTTTGGTTAATGATAGTATCAATAGCTACAGCGGTTTTACCGGTACCACGGTCGCCGATGATAAGTTCGCGCTGACCACGTCCGATAGGTACCAATGCGTCGATAGCTTTGATACCGGTTTGCAGAGGAACGTCAACGGATTGACGAGCTGCAATACCAGGTGCAGGAGATTCGATAGGACGAACAGTAGTAGTTTTGATAGGTCCTTTGCCGTCAACAGGTTGGCCCAAAGGATTTACAATACGACCAAGCATAGCTTCGCCTACAGGAACTTCCATGATACGGCCGGTACGACGAACTACGTCGCCTTCTTTGATGAGGGTTTCGCCACCCATCAATACAATACCTACATCGTCAGGACGCAGGTTTTGTACCATGCCGGTAATGCCATGAGGCAGTTCAACAAGTTCGCCAGCCATAGCGCCACGCATACCGCTTACAGTTGCGATACCATCGCCGACTTTTTCAATAATGCCGATTTCTTCAAGATCAGCATCGATAGCGTAATCCTGTACTTTTTGTGCTAAAGCATCGGTAATGCCTGCCGGTTTGCTAATAGATTGACCATCGAGGTCAACTTTATGCATTTCGTTGCCAACTTTTTCCAGTTGACGACGAGCACTAGCATCATATACATCATCGCCAATTTTAACGATAATGCCGCCGATAATGCTGGAGTCTACCATTTTTTCAAGGTAAACTTCTTTGCCCAATTTCTCAGCCAGAATTACGGAAACAGATTCATATTCAGATACAGTGAGTTTTTTAGCAGTTATAATTCTAACAGGCAGAATGTCGCCTTCCATCAGTTCGTCAGCAGGAATTTTTGCCGGGTCAAAGCTGAAATCGATAAGGCTTTTTCTGATGATAGAAAATTTGTTTTCATTCTCCATCTGTATCAATCACCTCCGTATTCTCCCATCGCTTTGCAATAGGTATTATTAACGAGCAGATTTCTACTCTAAATTTTAATTTAGGGTTTATCCGTTCTTAAACATTCTCAATAAGAAGCAAGATCCCTGTCACACTTGAAAATTAATTGCGGTCTTTCAATACAGAATCAGCAGCTGCAGCTACCAGTTTCTGATCTTCTGCAGAGTTCAATTTCTGATCAACAATTTTACCGGCAATCATAGTGCTAAGTGCGATAACTTCAGAACGGATATCCAACATAGCCTGTTGTTTTTCCTGTTCAATACGTTCTTTGGCACTAGCCATCATTTCTTCTTTTTCCACACGAGCCTGTTCAACCATCTCGTCATGGAGATTTTGAGCAATTTTGTTAGCTTTTTCTACAATTTCAGTTGCCTGTTGACGAGCATCAGCCAGCTGTTGAGTATATTCAGCTTTCAAACTTTCTGCTTCTAATCTCGTTTTTTCAGCGGAATCCAAATCATTAGCGATGCGATTGCGACGCTCTTCCATTACTTTAAGTAACGGTTTGTAAGCGAATTTCGCAAGAATTGCCAAAAGAATCAAAAAGTTAAGGATCTGCGCAATAAGTGTTGCATTAATACTAGCCAATTATAGCACTCTCCTTCTTTGCATTTCCGACAAAAATTATTTTACAAACGGATTAGCAAATACGAGAACGATAGCGATAACGGATGCAATAATGGGGATAGATTCTACAAGGCCGATACCGATGAGCATGTTAACTTGGAAAGTGGAAGCTTGTTCAGGTTGACGAGCCATGCATTCCAAAGCTTTGGAAGCAACAACAGAGTCACCTTTAGTAGCGCCGAGAGATGCACCTGCACCGATGATAGCAGCTGCAAGTACGGAAGTTGCAATAATAATAGCGTTTTCAGTCATTTTTAGATACATCCTTTCAAATCTTCTTTTTTGATTTTTCAAATTATATAAATTTAATTTGAACTGAATTAATAAAGTACTAAAACTGTATCAGTCTTAGTGATGCGCTCTGAATACAGGCGCAATGGCAGTCATTGTCAGCATTGTAAAAATAAATGCCTGCAAGAAACCTACTACAAGGCTGAAGCCAACCCACAGTTCAGGAATAATCCATGGTGCCAGCATGTACAGCACGATAAGCAGAATTTCACCTGCCAGAATGTTACCGAAAAGACGAAGTGCCATAGTTAAAGGTTTGGACACTTCTTCCAACAGATTAAGCGGAAGGAATACCACAGAAGGCTGAACAAAATGTGCAAAGTAGCCTAAGCCGTGTCTCATAACGCCCAACACATAAACGGTAAGGGATACCATAATGGCCATACCCAATGTTACGTTAACGTCGTTGGTCGGGGAGGTGAAATGCACACCAACCTGCGGCAACAAACCAAGCTCGTTGGCAACAAACAGGTAAAGGAACAAAGTGATAATAAACGGAGCAACACTACGGCGTCCTTCAATACCAAGGTTACGTTCCATTAAATCATTCAACCAGTCAATGAACATTTCTACAATGTTCTGTATTCCAGACGGTATCATTTCCGGTTTTCTGGTAGCTGCAAACACAATAATCATGACAATTGCCATAGCAAGCCAAGACATATAAATAGACTGCATGTTTACAACTGCGCCACCTAAGAAATCAATCTGTGTTGGCAGATAATGAATGATTTCATTGCTAGCTTCCGCTTCAACATTTCCCATTCTGTCACTCTCCTTTCTTCACGACCGCCTTTTTCTTTAAATCACGGTTCGCGATAATTATGAGATTAATAAGTAAAAATATATGCATAAGCAGGAACCCAACGTATATACCTAAAACGTTGAGATCCAGCTTCAACATAACTATAGTAGACAAAAACAATACAGACATTCTGATAAGCATGGTTCTGTGCATTACGGCAACGGATTCTTTAATAGATTTTTCCATGCCTTTTTTTACTCCGCGGAATGTCAGATAACTGTCAAATACACCCAGCGACAGCCCAAACAGCCACAATGACGCTGTCAGCATACCATACTTTAATCCGATAAATCCTGCAACGACAACTGCCAAAACAGCCTGTCTACGTAAAATAGTACTCCATGCAGAGTACACCGCAGCAACAATGCTATTCATCTTTTCTACCCTTATTTTTGTTATTTTTCGACAACAGCAAATCTCTAGTTATAATTTTATAAATAGATAAAAATGCGGTTACAATACCCATAACGGTGCCAACCAGTCTGCAGGTATGTTTCTCAACCTCCAGATAAACATCCAGCCAGCCGCCAATGTAATATCCTGCTAATATATTAGCACCAATAATACTAATTACTGACGTAGCAAATAGCAGGGCTTGCATTACTTTTCCGTACTTTGGATCCATAATCAGCACCCCACTCAACACTCATCTATATGGAAATTATAAACTTTATATGTATAATTTTCGACAAATTTGTGAACAGTCCTGCAAAAATCTGTCGGCTGTTTAATATTTTACAAAAAATCCATAACTTTTACAACAGTTTTATTACTTTTTCGCCAAAAATTCTTCAAAATCTTCTACAGGAAAATTATACTTTTTCAGGATGGCCTTAATTATGCGCTCACACGCTCTGCCGTCACCGTAGGGATTAGCAGCTTCAGCCATCTGACGATAATGTTTCTCATCATCCAGAAGCATATTT
The DNA here is from genome assembly GCA_958448515.1 of uncultured Phascolarctobacterium sp. GTDB lineage: Bacteria > Bacillota > Negativicutes > Acidaminococcales > Acidaminococcaceae > URXU01. Next base: position 50,170 of record CAUDEF010000001.1, read on the forward strand.
GTTTCACGCAGAACATCTTCGTACGCTGTACCAATCAGTTTTACAGTACCAGCCTCTACAGCTTCCGGTCTTTCTGTAGTATCGCGCAGTACAAGTACGGGTTTGCCAAGTGCAGGAGCCTCTTCCTGAATTCCGCCGCTGTCGGTAAGAACAATATCCACCTTAGCCATCAGATTGGCAAACGGCTCATAATCCATAGGCTCGATTAAATGTACTCTGTCAAGAGTACCCAATTCTTCCTGAACAATTTCACGCACTTTAGGATTTTTATGTACAGGGAAAATGGCTTCAACATCCGGATGAGTTTCAAGTACTGTTTTAAGGGCCTTATAAACGTGACGCATAGGTTCGCCAAGATTTTCTCTGCGATGGGTAGTCATTAAAATAAGCTTTCTGCCTGACTCAAATACTTCGTTAAACTCTTTGTCAGCAAATTTATAATCTTCTTTTACAGTAGCCTGCAGCGCATCAATAACTGTATTACCGGTAACGAGAATATCTGCCGGTTTGACATTTTCTTTCAGAAGATTGCCTTTGCTTGTACTGGTAGGCGCAAAATGCATATCGGCAATAGCACCGGTAAGCTTGCGGTTCATTTCTTCAGGATAAGGAGAATATTTATCGCCTGTTCTGAGACCTGCTTCAACATGTCCTACGGGAATCTGCGCATAAAAGGCTGCCAAAGCACCCGCAAAGGTTGTAGTGGTATCACCATGTACAAGTACAATGTCAGGCTTAGCCTCTTCCATAACGCATTTAAGCCCCATCAGCGCCTTGCTTGTTACATCATGCAGGGTTTGTCCCGCAGTCATAATATTGAGATCATAGTCCGGCTTGATTTTAAACAGTTCCAGAACCTGATCCAGCATTTCTCTGTGCTGAGCAGTTACTGCAACAACCGGCTCAATCCACTCCTCATATTTCTGCATTTCCAGTACCAGCGGACACATTTTTATTGCTTCCGGTCTTGTACCAAATACTGTCATAATTTTAATCTTTTTCACTGCTCTTCCTCCCCTGCTATTTATCGTTTAAAATACCGATTTTTTTAGCACCAACTGCAACAGCAGTAATAATCACTGCAATTATAAGCGCAGCATAAAATCCGTCCACCTCTGCCCATAACACGGCAGCAATACCAAGCACAGCACTTATGCCATACATCAGCAGCACCGCTTCCTTCTGGTTCATACCCATGGCAAGCAGTCTGTGATGCAGATGCCCTTTATCCGGCTGAAAAATAGGTCTTCCGTTAGTATATCTGCGCATAATTGCAAAAGCCGTATCCATTATGGGCAAGCCTAAAGCAATTGCAGGAACAATAAGCGCAATTGTCGTAGCAGTCTTTACCGCACCAAGCACAGAAATTGCTGCCAGCATATAACCAATAAACATACTGCCGGTATCACCCATAAATATAGTTGCGGGATTAAAATTATACCTGATAAATCCCAGGATACCGCCTGCAAGAGCAGCTGTCAGCACAGCAATATGAAAATAACCCATCTGCGCTGCTACCAAGATCACAGTTATTGAAGCAATGGCAGAAACGCCTGCCGCAAGTCCGTCCAGTCCGTCAATAAGATTTACAACATTAGTGAAGCTTATTATCCAGAAAATGGTAACAGGTATGGATATAAACTTATCAAGATAAAAATATCCGCCTAAAGGATTATTAAGCCACTCTATACGAATATCAAACAACACAAGCACAGCAGCAGCGGCAATCTGCCCCAGCAGCTTAACCTTTGCAGGAAGCTGATATTTATCATCCAGAACACCAACTATCACTATCAGCGTTCCTCCCAAAAGAACACCTGCTATATCCCAGGTTATCTCAATACTGCTTATCGCGCCAACCATAAAGGCTATATATATTGCCAGACCGCCGAGCCTGGGCATAATCCTTTTATGTACTTTTCTGTTATCAGGCTTATCGATAGCACCGATTTTAAACGCCAGCTGTTTAATATAAGGAGTTAAAACATAGCTCACTAAGGCTGCCAGCAGCAAAGGAAAACCATATACTTTTAACATTTCTACCTCTCCGCAGAATATTATCTTCTGCGCATTTTTAAATTATTTTAATTTTGTAACCAAGTTTATTATAGTATATCAAAAAAATTCCTTTTGTGAAAAATATTTTGATAAATTCAAGGTTTTTTAACAATCTTATCAGCTCATAAAAATAGTCATCCGTTTATACGGATGACTATTTTACTATTTATCCAGTACAACAATTTCAATACCTGATGCGGCCATCATATCTTCTGCCAGTTTATCCGGATACGGATTTGCATAAACAATTCTGGTTATACCCGCATTTATCAAAATCTTAGTACATACTACACAGGGCTGGTGCGTACAATACAAAGTGCCTCCATTAACAGATACACCGTGATAAGCAGCCTGCACTACAGCATTTTGCTCAGCATGAATACCTCGACACAACTCGTGCATCTGCCCGGAAGGCACGTTAAGCTGCTGTCTTAAACATCCTACCGTTTCGCAATGAGGCAGATTTTTGGGTGTACCATTATATCCTGTTGCTACAATTTGCCTGTTTTTGACAATTACAGCACCTACACTTCTGCGCAGACAGGTTGATCTTTTGCTGACAACCTGCGCAATCTCCATAAAGTAATTATCCCAGTCCGGTCTGTTCATCTCAGATTGTACCAAAAATGCGGTCACCTGCATCACCTAAACCAGGAACAATATAACCGCGTTCATTAAGATGATCATCTAAAGCAGCAGTATAAATCTTTACATCAGGATGAGCTTCGTTCAGCTTTTTAACACCTTCAGGAGCGGCAACCAGACACATGAAACGAATATTTTTTATTCCGCGTTTTTTAAGCTGTTCGATTGCAGCAACAGCTGAACCGCCTGTAGCCAGCATAGGATCTAAGACAACAGTGTACGCATCCATATCTTTGGGCATTTTGCAGTAATATTCCATAGGCTCCAAGGTTTCTTCATTGCGGCTCATGCCTATATGACCAACATTAGCCTCTGGAATAACCTGAGTTACACTGCTTAGAAAGCCAAGTCCGGCACGCAAAATAGGTACAACTGTTATGCTGCCGGCTATTTTATAACCAACAGTTTCAGTAAGCGGGGTTTGTACTTTTACAGTATCCAACGGCAAATCTTTAGTAACTTCAAAAATCAACAGCATGGCAATTTCGTCCAGAATACGCTTAAACATGACAGTATCTGTCTTAATATCACGAATCTGAGTCAATTTTGCTTTAATTAATGGATGTTCAACTACTGTAATTTGCATTTGTATCTTCCTTTGCTTAAATATTTTGATACATTGGATATTTCTCGCACAACACAGCTACACGTTTTTTAGCCTCAGCACGCTTGTCAGCATCTGCAGGATTATTAAGTACTAATCCGATGATAGCTGCTACTTCACGCATATCGTCCTCATTAAAGCCTCTGGTAGTAACAGCAGGTGTACCAAGTCTGATACCGCTGGTAACAAACGGACTTGCAGGATCAAAAGGAATGGTATTTTTATTGCAGGTAATACCAACTTCATCCAGCAAATGTTCTGCCTCTTTGCCAGTCAGACCCTGTCCACGTACATCAACGAGAACCAGATGGTTGTCAGTACCGCCGGATACAAGGCGGAATCCTTCCTTAATAAGAGCTGCAGCAAACGCTTTTGCATTTTTAACAATATTTTCCTGATATTCTTTAAATTCAGGTTGCAGAGCTTCACCTAAAGCAACAGCTTTTGCAGCAATAACATGCATCAACGGGCCGCCCTGAATACCAGGGAAAATAGCCTTATCAATTGCTTTGGCATATTCTTCTTTATTGCATAAAATCAGTCCTCCGCGAGGTCCGCGCAGAGTTTTGTGAGTTGTAGTTGTTACAATATCAGCATAAGGCACGGGGCTTGGATGTACACCGGCAGCTACAAGACCTGCAATATGTGCCATATCAACAAGCAGCAGTGCGCCTACACTGTGAGCAATATCAGCAATGCGTTTAAAATCAATTTCTCTTGGATATGCGCTGGCACCGGCTACAATTAATTTAGGTTTATGTTCCTGAGCCAGTTTTTCCATTGCATCATAATCAATCATTTCTGTTTCCTGGTCTACGCCATAAGGAATAATGTTAAAATAACGACCGGAAATATTAACAGGTGATCCATGGCTCAAATGACCGCCCTGAGATAAGTTCATACCCATCATGGTATCTCCGGGCTGTAAAAATGCGTAATATACTGCAAGGTTAGTGCTTGCGCCGCAATGAGGCTGTACATTAGCGTATTTAGCGCCGAATAATTTTTTAGCGCGTTCAATAGCCAGGGTTTCTACCTTATCAACGTATTCGCATCCGCCATAATAACGGCGTCCAGGATAGCCTTCTGCGTATTTATTAGTCAAAATTGTACCCATTGCCTCCATAACAGCAGGAGTAACAAAGTTTTCAGAAGCAATAAGCTCAATTTTATTTCTCTGTCTGCCTAATTCCTCAGCAATATAACCGGTAAGTTCCGGATCAACAACAGCTAATTTTTCCAAATTCATTAATAATCCCTCCAAATAAAATTATCTCATCTAGATTCAGGGTATTTAGCCCTTTCACCGCCAATAAGCGGCGGTCTTGTTCTTGCGGCAGTTAATACGGCACTGCCTATTTCTCTGTATTTTAATCTTACAGGTACCGCAACTCTTTTTAAGTGCATACCTATCAGAGTCTGACCAATGTCAATTCCCAGATGGGCACGTACACTCTCCAGAACAACAGGTTCCTTAAAACCTTCGTAAGCCGCAGTTGCCATAGCTCCTCCGGCGTGAGGCATCGGTCTTACTGTTACTTCTGTAAAATCATATTTGTCCAATATGGCAGTTTCTGCTACTAAAGCACGATTTAAATGCTCACAGCACTGTACTGCCAGAAACAGCTGGTATTTATCTGTAATCCGTTTCAGCGCTTTAAACATAATATCGGCAGCCTCACTGCTTCCGCCGGTACCTATTTTATTACCAATTACTTCACTGGTACTGCATCCCAGAACAAAAATCTGTCCCGGTCTTGCCTTAGCTGTTATAATAAGCTCTTCAGCCACTTCCTGTAATTGCTGTGCAATTAGCTCAATTTCCATTATTTATCGGACTCCAATGCCATAATTTTATCTACTCTTCTGGCATGTCTGCCACCGGCAAATTCTGTTTCCAGCCACACGTCAGTTATCATTTCTGCAAGGCCTACGCCTGTTGTACGCTCGCCCATGCACAATACATTTGCATTGTTATGTTCGCGGCTCATTTTGGCAGAAAAAACGTCTGCGCAGAGAGCTGCTCTGATGCCATGGCATTTATTTGCCGCAATAGATATACCAATACCGGTGCCGCAGATCAAAATTCCTCTTTCAGCTCCGCTTTCTCCATTTACAATATCTTTACAGAGCTTTTCGGCAAAATCAGGATAATCACAGGATTCTTCAGTGTAGGTGCCATGATCTACAACTTCAATTCCCTTATCCTGCAGATATTTTTTCAAATGCTCTTTTAAATGAATTCCACCATGATCAGATGCCATTGCAATTTTCATAATCATTCCTCCATTCGGCAAGGTATCAGTTCTTCTTATTTTACCATAAAAGGCGGTAGTTGAGCACCGTTTTTTAAATGTATACCGAATGCATCAGCTGTCACTATCTGATAACCTGCAGCTTTTCTCATTCTGTTCATGACAGCCAGTCCTATTCCGCTTTCATCAACGCCTTCAGCTAAAATCACATCAGGCATGGTTCTGTCAAAGTCGCGCAGCAGATAAAATAATTTTGCAGCCAGCTCCTCCTTACATGTTCCCCAGTCGGCAACGGTAAGATTTTCATGCTTCTGCAGTCTTTGAGCAGTATCACTGCTGCATAAAACACCTGTTTTCAGTCCATGATTTAATGCCTGAAATACAAACTCTGTAAAATCTTCGCTGCTTATGCCTTCAAAAAGATACATGGCAGACTTAGGAGCATAATGCCTGTACTTCATTCCCGGGGCTTTCGGCTTGAAGTTTTTATCGCCCTGCAGAGCAGGATCAATATCAACTGCACCTAAAACCTCTGTAAGCATTTCATAAGTTATCCCGCCCGGACGCAAAATTACAGGTACAGGAGAAGTTGTATCAACAACAGTTGATTCTAGTCCAATACCGCAATTGCCACCATCAACAACACCGGCAATTTTTCCTGACATATCCTCCAATACATCCTGCGCATTAGTAGGACTTGGTTTGCCGGAAATATTTGCTGATGGTGCTGCTATCGGACAGCCACATGCTCTGATAAAACTCTGTGCATATTTGTTAGAAGGAAATCTTACTGCTACAGTGGGCAACCCTGCACTGACAGCGTCAGGAACAATATCTGACTTATCAACAACTATTGTTAACGGTCCCGGCCAGAAAGCTTCTATTAAAGCTTCCGCATTTTTAGTCAGTCTGCTGCTCAGCTGCTGAATATCTTTTTTGTCAGCTATGTGCAGAATTAAAGGATTATCATTAGGCCTGCCCTTGGCGGCAAATATTTTGGCAACTGCCTCACTGTTTAACCCGTCAGCTCCAAGACCATAAACTGTTTCTGTAGGAAAAGCAACAACCTCTCCTGCCTTTATCAGTGCCGCTGCCTGCTCAAAAACACATTTATCACTTTCACTATTTTGCAATTTCCAATAAGATGTCTGCATATTTTCCACCTTCTTTAGCTGCAAAAACCATTCTGTCTATTCCAGCATAATCTTTTCGTACAGCTACTTTTGTAAATCCACCTGCTCTGCATAAATCTGCAACAGCAGCACTTTGATTTATACCTATTTCAAAAGCTAACAAACCGTCAGTTTCCATGTAATTGCCGGCCTGCTCGGTAATCCTCCTGTAAAAATCAAGACCATCTTCGCCTCCGTCTAAGGCTGACACCGGTTCATTTTGTACATCCTTAGCCAGGCCTTTAATATCAGCAGCAGGAATGTAAGGAGGATTGGAAACAATAATATCAAACTTTTTATCTGCCGGAATAGCAGCAAAAAGATCAGACTTTAAAAAAGCCAGTCTTGCAGCAACACCTATGGAAACGGCATTTTCCTTAGCCGTCTGCAATGCTCCCTGTGATATATCTACTCCCACGCCTTTTGCCTGCGGCAGATAATCCAGCAAAGACACAATAATAGCACCGCTGCCGGTACCTATATCAAGAATTTTAGGCGCTTCATTCACCAGCTGAGAAGCTTTTACCAGACTTTCTACAAGAAGTTCAGTTTCCGGTCTTGGCACAAGAGTAAACTTATTTACCTTAAAAGTATTGCGCATAAAAGCTTTTTCTCCAAGAATATACGCCAAAGGCTCGTGCTGAGCACGTCTGACAACAAGTTTTTTAAAGGCTGCCAGCTCACTTTCATCAAGAGGTCTTTCAAAATCAACATATAAATTAATGCGTTCACAGTTTAAAACAGCACAAAGCAGTATCTCAGCATCAAGGCGTGGATTTTCCACGCCTTTATCTGCAAAATACTGCTTTGTCCAATTTAATATTTTCATAACAGTCCAGACAGACTTTATTTCCATATCTATTTCACCTGACGTAATTGTTCACTTTGTTTTGCTGTAATCAGAGCATCCAGAAGTTCATCAAGATCTCCGTTTACGATAGTATCAAGCTTATGCAAAGTAAGTCCGATGCGATGATCAGTTACACGACCCTGCGGGTAGTTATAGGTTCTGATTCTTTCACTGCGGTCACCGGTACCAACCTGACTTTTTCTGTCTTCAGCAGTTGCAGCACGCTGCTCCTCCTGAGCCATTTCCAAAATACGCGCACGCAGTACACGCATACATTTTTCACGATTTTTAAGCTGTGATTTTTCATCCTGGCACTGCGCTACAATACCTGTAGGAATATGGGTAATACGTACGGCAGATTCTGTTTTATTTACATATTGTCCGCCGGCACCGCCTGCTCTGTAGGTATCAATACGCAAATCAGCAGGATTAATCTCTACATCAACTTCTTCAGCTTCCGGAAGTACGGCAACAGTTACGGTAGAAGTGTGCACTCTTCCCTGAGATTCTGTTTCCGGAACGCGCTGCACACGATGAACACCACTTTCAAACTTCATGCGGCTGTATACATTATCGCCGTTAATCTGGAATACCACTTCCTTAAAACCACCCAGCTCTGTAGGGTTGGAGTCCATAACCTCAACTTTCCAGCCTCTGGTTTCAGCATAACGCACATACATTCTGAACAGTACTCCGGCAAATAATGCTGCTTCTTCACCACCGGCACCGCCGCGAATTTCAACAATGACATTTTTTTCATCGTTAGGATCAGAAGGGAGCAGTAAAATAGTCAGTCGCTCTTCATATTCAGCCAGCTTCGGTTTCAGTTCTTTAAGCTCTTCCTTAGCCATTTCCGCCAGCTCTTCATCATCTCCGGCCTGCATTATTTCCTCAGCTTCATCTTTAGCTTTCATCATATCACGATATTCACGATAAACAGTAACAATATCGGTAAGCTTTGCATGCGCCTTGGTACATTTAAGCCATTCTGCCTGATTGGCAATTACGTCCGGGTCACTGATACGTGCTTCCAAATCAAGGTATTTATCTTCTATTGCCTGTAATTTATCTAACATTAACAAATCTTCTCCTGCTTAATAATTTCTTCTTCCGGCAGCACTGCTTTTAAGGAAGCTATAGCAACTTCAATCTGATCATCATCAGGTTCTCTGGTAGTCAGCTTCTGCAGCAGCAAACCAGGCATTATAGAAAATCTTACCAGCTTATTGTCTGCATGAGCTCCGGCAAATCTGATAATTTCATAGCTTACTCCGGCAATAACCGGCATTAATACTACTCGGGAAGCAATTCTCTCCCAAAGATCCGGCCAGCCTAAAAATGTAAACACAAACATACTGATCAGCATTACTATCATCAGAAAGTTAGTGCCACAGCGTGGATGCAGAGTGCTGAATCCACGGATATTTTCTACTATAAGCTCTTTTTGTGCTTCATAAGCATAAATAGTCTTGTGCTCTGCTCCATGATACTGGAATACTCGCTGAATATCTTTCATTGAAGATATAGCCGCAATATATATCAAAAATATGACCATTCGCAGAACGCCTTCTGCCAGATTGAGCATCATGGGATCTGCCGTAACTTCATGTAAAAATCTCATGGACCAGGTAGGCAGTACAATAAAAAGTCCTACAGCCAAAAGTACAGAAGTCAAAATAGTCATGATCATTCCTTTCGTTGTCAGTTGCTCGTCTTCTTCACCGGATACCTGCGCTGAGTAGGCCAAAGCTTTCATACCATCGTACAAAGACTCAAACAGTGCAACCACACCTCGTAAAAAAGGCTTGTTTAATATCGGAAACCTGTCACGAATACTGTTTACAGGCTTCACATCTACAGCAATTTCGCCGTTGGGCTGACGAACAGCTACAGCCATCTTGTCCTTGCCGCGCATCATAACGCCTTCAATAACGGCCTGTCCGCCAACATTAAATTTTTGTTTAGTCATAATTTACCCCATTTAAAAACATAAAAAACAATAAATGCCGATATACAAACACAGCAGAGCTTTTTGAGCTCTGCTGTGAAGATAATTATTTTTCTGTGTTGTAACGTTTATTGAATTTTTCAATACGACCACGTGCTGCAACATTACGTTGTTGACCGGTAAAGAACGGATGACATTTGGAGCAAACGTCTACACGCAATTCACCTTTAACACTGCCGGTTACAAAGCTTGCACCGCAACCGCAGGTTGCTTTAACTTCTTCGTATTTAGGATGAATATTTGCCTTCATTATCTTGTGCACCTCACTTTTCAATTAACATGTATATATTTAATCGATATTAACGCTAAATAATTGTATCATATACCTTTAATCTGCGCAAGCTGTTTTTGCATATAAAAAGATTTTTTGTATAAAAAATAACCCCTGATAAAATCAGGGGCTGCGCTTAGCCTTCAATAGCAATGTATTTCTGTTCTTCTACTTTTTTAGGCTCAGTTTTCGGAACAAATACTTTCAAAATGCCATCTTCAAATTTAGCTTTGATGTCCTCTTGTTTTACATCCTCACCTACATAGAAAGTTCTGGAGCATTGTCCTGTATAACGCTCACGGCGGATATAGACACCTGCATCATTTTTTTCATCTTTATCAAGACCTTTAACAGCACTGATGGTAAGGTATCCTTTTTCCAGTTTCGCTGTTACATCTTCTTTTTTAAATCCCGGCAGATCAATGTCCATTTCATAACCGGCATCTGTTTCTTTAACATCAGTCTTCATGATATTTTTTTCATGTTTGCCATAAAGGGGATTATGTCCGTTAAAGAACTCTCTTTCAAAAGGAAAACTCATAAAATCATCAAATAAACTTTCACCAAAAATACTAGGAACTCTCATAATAAATACCTCCATTATTAAGTTCATAGTAAGCAGCTTCTGTTTGCTATGAATTATATCATTTTTATACCTTTGAAGCCTCTCTTTTGTGGCTTCTTCTTGGTACAATTATGTTATAACTCTTTTTGTTAGCACTGTCAATAGTTGAGTGCTAATATTTTATTATTTTACATTTTTAACACAAATTTATAAATTTATATATTATTATTTAATAACAAAACAAAAAACTCACTGAACATAATTATATCCAGTGAGTTTAAATATCAGTTTAAGCTCTATTGCGATAATTTTCGTCAGCAATAGCTGTAAAAAGTACGTCAGTAGATGAATTCAGAGCAGTTTCTGTGGAGTCCTGCAATATACCAATGATAAAGCCTACTGCAACAACCTGCATGGAAATATCATCAGAGATACCAAACAAGGAACATGCCATAGGCACCAGAAGCAATGAACCACCGGCAACACCGGAAGCACCACATGCACCTATGGTAGCCATAATGCTAAGCAGGAAAGCTGTCGGCAAATCCACGGGAATACCCAGAGTATAAACCGCAGACAAGGTCAAAATTGTAATGGTAATTGCCGCACCCATCATGTTAATTGTTGCACCTAAAGGAATAGATACAGCATAAGCATCCGGGTTAAGACCCAATTTTTTACACAAAGCCATATTTACCGGAATATTAGCAGCACTGCTGCGGGTACAGAAAGCGTAAATACCACTTTCCTTCAGGCATGTGAAAACAAGAGGATAAGGATTGCGGCGTAAAACTGCAAACACAATAAGCGGATTTACAATGAGTGCCATAAAGAACATGGTACCAAGCAATACACACAAAAGTTTTGCATAACCAACCAGAGCATATAAGCCGTTAGCAGAAATGGAGCTTGCTACAAGACCAAAAATACCGATAGGAGCAAGACGAATTACCCAGCGAATAATTTTGGATGTACCAACAGCAAAATGGAAAATTACATCCTTAACATGCTCAGGGCTGTTGCGGAAAGCAATACCTAAAAGTACGCTCCAGGTAAGAATGCCGATATAGTTTGCATCAACAAGGGCACCAATAGGATTGGCAACCATATTCATTACCAGTGTCAAAAGCACTTCAGCAATATTTCCGGGCGGCTTCAGTGACTCAGCACCTACACTCAAAGTTAAGCTTGTAGGAAAACTGAAAGAAGCAAAAACTGCAGCAGCTGCTGCCAGGAATGTACCGCTCAGATACAGAAAGATAATCTTTGTCATATTTGTTTTAGTGCCTTCCTGATGGCGGGAAATAGACGCAATTACCAGGAAAAATACCAAAATAGGAGCAACAGCTTTTAACGCTCCTACAAACAAATTACCAAAAAGAGTAAAATACTGTGCAAGTCCCGGTGCCGTCAGTGCAACTATAACACCCAATACAAAACCAACAAAGATCTGCACCACTATGCTGACACTGTTAACAGCATCAAACAAGCCTCTCAACATACATTAACACTTCCTTATATAATATTTCCCCTCAAAACAAGGAAGTAAAATCTTATGTATAACAACCGGCATTCTTTGTATACATAATACATTTTACTGCTCCTCCAAAAACCATGTGTATATGATACCACCACACATTCCATTATGTAAAGTCTTTTGTTTTGCTGTAGTGTCCACAACTGGTGTACACTACATATTTTTTCATGTTTACTATTTAACTTATCAACAACTGTGGATAAGTTATGCACTTTATGTTGATAAGTGATATATTTATCCACAAAAAAATCCTGCTCCTTTATAAAAGAGCAGGACAAAACTCATATCCGGTTTTATACATATACGTATTTCAAAATAAATAATATTGCCAGAACATAGATAAGACTGCTTATCTTTTTATGTTTGTAGGTGCCGCATACCAGGTTGATAGCTACATAAGAAATAACACCCATGGCAATACCTTCAGATATAGAATACATAAAAGGCATTGTTACTGTTGCAATAAATGCAGGTATCGCTTCACTCAGTTCATTAAAATCAATTTTAAGCATACTGCTGAACATTAAAAATCCTACAATAATCAAGGCTGGAGCCGTTGCAAAATCAGGAATAGCCAAAAATACAGGTGCCAAAAACAGACTCAAAAGAAAAAGAACGGCAACAGTTACTGCGGTAAGACCTGTACGTCCGCCAGCAACAACTCCGGCAGAACTTTCAACAAAAGTAGTTACTGTTGAGGTACCAAGAATGGCGCCACCTGTTGTTGCAATAGAATCCGCTAAAAGAGCGCCTTCAATTTTAGGCAGGCGTCCTTTTTCATCCAGCATATTAGCCTTGGAAGCAACACCAATAAGCGAACCTAATGTATCAAATAAATCTACAAATAAAAATGAAAGCATAATGGTTATAAAATTAAATGTCAGTATGGCACTGAAATCCAACTGCATAAAAGTAGGCGCAATACTGGGAATATTTATTCCTGACGAAAAATCAGGCATAACGGAAAACATACCCATCTTAGGATCAGGAGTATAAATTCCAACAACCTCACAGATCATGCCTAAAACCCATGTTCCCAATATACCAAACAAAATACCGCCGGGAATATTTTTCACAAGAAATACAGCAGTCATCAAAGTACCGATAATTGCCAAAAGTGCACCTATACCGGTTACATAAAAACTTCCGTCCTCAAAAGAAGCCTTAAACGGGTAAAGCCCTACAAGAGTAGGCCCTGCAACAACCATTTTGGAATTCTGCATACCTATGAAGGCTATAAAAAGTCCTATACCGCTTGTAACGCCCAGCTTTAAACTCATGGGAATACAATTAAAGATAGCCTCACGAACCTTGGTAAGTGATAAAACTATAAATATAAGACCTTCAACAAAAACCGCAGCCAGAGCAACCTGCCACGAATAACCCATCTGTCCGACAACAGTATAGGCAAAAAAAGCATTCAGACCCATGCCGGGAGCAAGGGCAATGGGATAATTGGAAAAAGCCGCCATTATCAAAGTACCTAGGCAGGCAGAAACTGCAGTAGCAGTAAATACGGCTCCGGTATCCATTCCTGCTGTTCCTAAAATACCGGGATTGACTGCCAGAATATACGCCATCGTCATAAAAGTAGTTATTCCGGCCATAATTTCTGTGCGTATATCAGTATGATGTTCTTTTAACCGAAATATTCTCTCACAAAATGCATGCATTAATTTTCCTCCTTTAAAAGCTTTGTTACAATTTATAAAATCCAGCTATTTATACAGGATTTTTTAGAAAAGCAACAGTCTTCACCAGTACTAACTGATGAAGACTGTTTTTTATTTGGTATATTTATCATCCACAGTCTGTTTCACAGGAGCAGCATCCGCATATTTCGTCAGGGAAACCTTACTTAACCTGAAATCAGCAACAGCTCCCGGACCATCAATACAGCCGTTAGGACAGGCCATACCCTCAAAATACGTACAGCCATCAGCATCTTTGGCCAAATCTCTTAAAGCCTTATGACAGCTGTCAATACCTGCCGCATAACAGCTTTTGGCAACACTGCCTCCTTTTGCCTCAACTGTAGCTTTTACCGCTGCCGTAACACCTGCATAAAGCGGGAAACCAAGACCAAGCCTTGAACCATCTCTTTCATAAGCAATGTTTTCTTCTTCCTCTATTACAATATCTTTTCCGTCCAGCAGGCATTTAATCTCTTCAAAAGTCATAACATAATCAATCACATCACCATGTGCTCTTCCTTCTGACTTTTTAGCAATACATGGACCGATAAAAACAGTAACTGCATCCTTGTAAATCTTCTTAACCAGCTTGCCGCAGGAAACCATGGGAGAATCTGTTTCAGATATTTTATCTGCAATTTCAGGAACATGTTTCTTGATTAAATTTACAAATGCAGGGCAGCAGGAACTTGTCATAAAAGCCTGCTTTTCAGGAACTTTGTCCAGATATTCCTCTGCTTCAATAACGCTCGTAATATCAGCTCCTACAGCAACTTCTACCACTTCGGCAAAGCCCGCTTTTTTCAGAGCACTGTAAAACTGTCCAACCTCAACCTTAAAACCATACTGACCGGCAACAGAGGGAGCAACCATGGCAATTACATTTTTACCTGCCTTAATATCCAGTATTACTTTTACGATACTGCTGCGCTCGTCAATTGCGCCAAAAGGACAGGCATTGCGGCAGGCACCGCATTCAACACATTTGTCATGATCAATAACAGCCTTCTTATCATGCTTTACGCTGACAGCTCCAAGGGCACATGCTCTTACACACGGACGATGAATCTCCAAAATAGCACCATAAGGGCAGGCACTTTTGCATCTGCCGCATTCAATGCATTTTGTTCTGTCTATAAAAGCTCTGTTCTGATACAGACTGATAGCCTTTTTCGGGCAATTATCCATGCATTTATGTGTAATGCAGTGACGGCAGGCATCAGAAACAAAGTATGTTTCAATAGGACACTGATCACAGGCCACCGGCAAAACATCAATGACAGGCAAATCTTTGCGTTCCGGCTGATTTAAAGTCAGCTTTGCTGCCTCAATAATATTCAGATCACAGGTCTGACCCAGAGCCATATCAATTCTGTTTTTTAATACCGCTCTTTCCTTATAAACACAGCAGCGATACCTTGGAGTGTCTTCCCTTACCTCCTGCAGAATATCATACACTCTTTCAACCAGCTGGTCATTCCATGTATATCTTGCCAGATGCTCAAGCACCATTCTGCGCAGTTGCGCTACAGCAGTTAGTTCCATATTGTACCTCCTTATTTCAGCCTTGCTTTGCCAGCTCCTGTACATGAGCAGTAATCATATCCCAAAGCTCCGGTTTACTATCCAGTACAGCGCGCAATCTCTGCGGATATACACCATTTTCAATATATACATTTATAATAAATTCAATTGCATCTGTAAGCTGCTGCTCTGTAAGAGGAACAGCAATATGTTTTCCCTGAACGGGTTTATTTCCCAAAAGTCCTCCCAGATAAATTTCATAATTTCCAAGCTTTGTAAAAGATGGCATTACCCCAACGTCCTGTGCCATGGCTTTACCCAGGCTGTTCATACAGCCAAACACACCGATTTTAAACTTTTTGGGAACTGCTCTGGCATAAAACTGTTCATCAAGTCTGCACGCCAAACCATGCACATCAAACATACCTCTGCGGCATGCAGTACCCTTGCAGGCAACCACTGCACGTACAGTAGCTCCTGTGCCGCCAATACGTAAATTATGTTTTTTTATTTCAGATACAGCATCATCTAAAAGTTCAGCAGTAATACCCTCTATCTCAAAGGTTCCTCTGCTTGTAGCTGTGATATTGCCATTACCAAAGCGTTCTGCTATTTCAGCAATCCTGCTTATTTCTTCTGCAGAAAACTGGCCGCAGTTACCCAAAATTCTTACAGCAAATAAGTTATTTTTTTGCGGAACAACACCAAAAATTGCTTTATTCATTTCTTGTCCGTCCTCTTTCGTAAAAATCACTGCCCTTTATATTCTATAAATGATGTTATTTTCCCTGCCGCACAGCTTACATTTATTTTTTACACTTCCACAAATATTTTCAGATAATTCGGTAGTTTTCTATTTAACAACTTATTTTTAATTTTTGCAATATTGTAAATAAACAAACTTTATTTTTTTGCATTTTTCCTGTTTACAAATACAGATTTTAGATTTATAATGTGCCCATAAAGCAACAACGTCGTTGTTGGGCAGCAAAAGCTGTCTGATTCGGGTTGTTGCTTTTTTGTTTTTATTTTTATTTTATTTTGAGGGGACAAAAAATGTCCCATTTTGGGAGGTTTAACAAATGAAAGAAGTACCTAAAATTTTTGGCAGCTTAGTCTTTAACGAAACAGTTATGAAAGATCGTATGCCTACAGCTACCTACAAAGCATTTAAGGAAGCTGTTCTTGAAGGCCGCCCTTTAGATTTGACTATGGCCAATGTCATTGCTAATGCTATGAAAGACTGGGCTCTGGAAAATGGTGCAACTCATTTTACCCACTGGTTCCAGCCGATGACCGGAATAACTGCAGAAAAACATGAAAGCTTTATTGCTCCTACCGCTGAAGGCAGAGTAATTATGGATTTTTCCGGCAAAGAATTAATTCAGGGCGAACCTGATGCTTCCAGCTTCCCTTCCGGAGGTTTGAGAGCTACATTTGAAGCTCGTGGTTATACTGCATGGGATCCTACATCCTACGCATTTATTAAAGATGACTGCCTGTGCATTCCTACTGCATTCTGCTCCTATACAGGCGAAGTTCTGGATAAGAAAACTCCGCTGCTCCGTTCTATGACCGCAGTAAACAAAGCAGCATGCAGAATTTTAAAATTAATCGGTATTGATACTGCCAAAGTAACCAGCACCGTTGGTCCGGAACAGGAATATTTCCTGGTAGACAAAAAAATGTGGGAAAAACGTAAAGACCTTGTATATACCGGACGTACTCTTTTTGGCGCAAAACCGCCTCGTGGACAGGAGCTTGATGACCATTACTTTGGTATGATTAAACCCCGCGTTATGGCATTCATGAAAGAACTGGACGAAGAACTCTGGAAACTTGGCGTACTTGCCAAAACAGAACATAACGAAGTAGCTCCTGCTCAGCACGAACTTGCACCTATTTTCACTTCTACCAACGTTGCTTCTGACCATAACCAGTTGACCATGGAATTTATGAAACGCATTGCTCTGCGTCACGACCTGGTTTGCCTGCTCCACGAAAAACCCTTTGCAGGTGTTAACGGCAGCGGCAAACATAACAACTGGTCTTTAAGCACAGCTGAAGGCATGAACCTGCTGGATCCCGGCAAAGAACCTTATAAAAACACCAGATTCTTACTTTTCCTGGCTGCAATCTTAAAAGCAGTAGACGAATATCAGGATTTGCTGCGCGTTTCTGTTGCCAGCGCAGGCAATGATCATCGCCTTGGCGCAAACGAAGCACCTCCTGCAATCGTTTCTGTCTTCCTCGGTACAGAGCTTACTGCTATTCTTGACGCAATCGCTGCTGATAAAGAATATGAAGCTTCTCCTGTAACCCTGATGAAAGTCAGTGATAATACTATTCCTGCTCTGGTAAAAGATACTACAGACCGCAACAGAACCTCTCCCTTTGCATTCACCGGCAATAAATTTGAATTCCGTATGCTGGGCAGCATGTTCTCCATCTCCGGTCCCAACATTATCTTAAATACCATTGTAGCCGAAGAACTGGACAAATTTGCAGATATTCTGGAAGCTGCCGATGACAAGGAATCAGCTATCTACAAAATTGTTAAAGATACCTATCTTGCACATAAACGCATTGTATTCAACGGCAATGGTTATACCGATGAATGGGTTGAAGAAGCTGAAAAACGCGGTTTGCTGAATCTGAAATCAACTCCTGATGCAATTCCCTACATGGCTGCCGCTAAAAATATTGAGCTTTTCGAAAAACACAATATCTTTACTGCTGCCGAAGTAAAATCTCGTGTAGAAATTCTTCTGGAAAATTACTGCACAGTTTTGAAAATCGAAGCATCTACCATGCTGGATATGCTCTATAAAGACATTCTTCCCGCAATCAATGCTTATGATAAAGATTTGACTGCTTCCATTCTGGATAAAAAATCTGCCGGAATTACTCCTGGCTTTGAAAATAAATTGGCAGAGAAAATTTCTCTCATTGGCGCAGACATTTATCAGAAAGCTGAAGTTTTATCTGATGCTGTTGCTCACGCAGCAGAAATTGCTGACGCTCATGCCGCAGCCGTATACTACCATGACAGCGTACTGAAAGCTATGGATGACCTGCGCAGCGCAGTAGATTCCATTGAAGGAATGCTGGCAGAAAAATACCTGCCCTATCCTACTTACGGTGAACTGCTCTTTGGTGTAAACGACTAAAACAACAACTTAATATTGTACAAACACAATGGGGTGTATCTATAAAAGGATACATCCCTCTTTTTATGATGGGGGTAATAATATGTATTCATCTGCAGACACAATATGGGTCCTTATCGGAGCCTTTATGGTATTTTCCATGCAGCCAGGCTTTGCCATGGTAGAAACTGGTTTTACCAGAGCAAAAAATGCCGGCAACATTGTTATGAAAAACTTTATGGATCTTGCTTTAGGCTCCATAGTTTTCTGGATTTTAGGCTTCGGTCTTATGTTCGGTACTGATATCAGCGGTATTATCGGCAGACCTGACTTTTTCATTCAGAATGATTACGGCGCAGCCTTTCCTTCCATGGCCTTTATTATTTTCCAGACTGTTTTCTGTGCTACCGCAGCAACAATCGTTTCCGGTGCTATGGCAGAAAGAACTAAATTCTCCGTATACTGCATCTACAGTGTTCTCATAAGTGCAGTTATCTATCCTATCTCCGGTCACTGGATCTGGGGCGGCGGCTGGCTTGCTCAGGCAGGCTTCCATGATTTTGCAGGTTCCACTGCCGTACACATGGTAGGCGGTATTGCCGCACTGGTTGGTGCTAAAATTCTCGGCCCACGTATTGGCAAATACAATCCTGACGGAACAGTAAATGCAATCCCTGGTCACAGCCTGACACTGGGTGCTCTTGGTGTATTCCTGCTCTGGTTCGGCTGGTTTGGCTTCAACGGCTGCTCTACTGTATGCGCAACCGGCGATGACGCTCTTTTATCAATGTCTAAAATCTTCGTAACCACCAATATGGCAGCAGCTGCTGGTGCTACTGCAACTATGCTTTATACCTGGGCACGTTACAAAAAACCTGATGTTTCCATGACTCTTAACGGTGCTTTGGCAGGCCTTGTAGCAATCACCGCAGGCTGCGACATGGTAAGTGTTGCCGGGGCTTTTGCTATCGGTATTATGGCTGGTATTCTGGTTGTAGCAGCAGTAGAATTTTTTGATCAGAAAATGAAAATTGATGATCCTGTAGGTGCAATTTCCGTTCACGGTGTCTGCGGTGCCTTCGGTACTCTGTGTGTAGGTATTTTCGCTGAAGAAGGCGGCTTACTGTACGGCGCTGGTGCAGATTTCTTTATAACTCAGCTTACTGGCGTTGTATCTGTTGCCTTGTATACCTTAATTACTATGACCATCATTTTCACCATACTTGATAAAACAATCGGTCTCAGAGTATCCGAACAGGAAGAAATTGCCGGTCTTGACATGGAAGAACATGGCCTTGCAAGCAGCTATGCTGACTTTATGCCTGTTACTGAATACTTGCCTACCACTGCGGCAGTTAACAGCCAGCCGGTAGTATTCACCAAAGATTCCGATAAAACAGATTCTGATACTGATAAACCTAAACTTACAAAAGTTGTTATTATTACCTCTCAAAATCGTTTTGAAAGACTTAAAACAGCACTGGACAGCCTGGGCATCACCGGCATGACAGTTACTAAAGTTCTTGGTTATGGTATCCAAAAAGGACAGACAGAGATGTACCGTGGTGCAGAAGTTGCTGCTTTCCTGCTTCCTAAAGTTAAAGTAGAAATGGTAGTATCTGCAATTCCTGTTGAAACTGTTGTAGAAACAGCTAAAAAAGTTCTTTACACCGGCAAATACGGCGATGGTAAGATTTTCGTTTACAATGTAGAAAATGTTATTAAAATCCGTACCGGCGAAACAGGCTTTGATGCCCTTCAGGATATGCCCTTAAACGAAAAATAACAAAAGCTAAGTTAAAAACAGGTAAAAGTAAAATTTTACCTGTTTTTATTTTATGTTTTCCTAATCTTATTCTTATGTTAATATTATTAATGGTAAGAATTTTTATTATAGACGAGGTAAACATGAGCATTTATGCAATCGGCGATTTGCATCTCTCCGGAGATCCACCTGCCAAACCCATGGAAATCTTTGGAGAACACTGGTGTAATCATAAAGAAAAAATTAAAGCCAACTGGCTGGCAAATATACATCCCAAGGACACTGTCATTATCTGCGGCGATACATCCTGGGCTCTTCAGCTGGAAGAAGCTCAGCCTGATTTAGACTGGATAGCGCAGCTTCCCGGTCAGAAAATTCTGCTTCGCGGCAATCACGATTACTGGTGGACAAGCCTGAAGAAAATGCAGACATTTACAAACAACAATTTTTCGTTTCTTCAAAACAACTGCTTTACGGCAGAAAACACAGCTATCTGTGGCACCAGGGGCTGGCTGCTGCCCAGTGCGGAAAATTTTACTGAAAATGATGATAAAATCTATCAGCGTGAAAGTATGCGTCTGGAACTTTCTCTGCAGGCAGCAAAAAATGCAGCTGCCGAAGAAATCATTGCAGTATTTCACTACCCTCCGCTTTTCATTGCCGAAGAACATAATCTCTTTACAGACCTGCTTGAAAAATATCAGGTTACCCATTGCATTTATGCACATATTCATGGAGAGCATAATACCTTTACTTTTGAAGGTCTGCGCAATGGCATCAACTATAAACTTGTCTCCTGTGATACGCAGAAGTTTCAGCTGTACAAAATAAAATAATAAAAGCTCCGCGTAACAGTACGCGGAGCTTTTATTATTTTGTGGTTATGTAGTTAGATAATGTAATAAATTGATGTAAAGTCTTGCGTGACTTTTCCATCGTACGCAAAATCAACAGGACCCAAAAATTCAATATTGCCGCCGCTTACAGCTATACCTTTTATTTTACAGTTTTTACCCACGGTAATACCTGCTCCTGCCAGCAAAAGAACATTCGTCAGTTCTGCGTTATCTTCAATAATAATTTTTCCATCCGAAATCATAACTGCCCCGTCAGCCAGTTTACAGCCTCTGCTGAGTGTAATGCTTCCCTCAGCAGCAATCAGCCCGTTTCCCTTAATCTTACTGCCGGCGGGCACTTTGACACCCTGATAATCATTACTGAAATAAATTCTCTGACACAGTCCTACAAGGCAGACAGTATTCATATTAAGATCATTAATCCCCCATGGCTCAAAGGATCTGGCAGCAGGAAAAATTACTTCATGGTTGCTTGTATATAGTATTCCTGCCGGTAAATATTCTTCCCCCAATATATCCTTTGAACTGATAACACCATAGTTCTGCGCCATATTTTTTATAGTGTCATCAAAGGTTACCTTAACTCTTTTTACTTTCTGCTCTGCTTTGGCACTGCTGGCATTTACTTCAGTACAGCAAATATTCCCATCACTGCTGAATATATTTTTAAGATGTAGCCTTGCTTCACTGTTGCCCGGATAAAAAACAGTCTTAAACATGTACTGCTCCGGTGTTTTTTCTGCAAAGCTTTCAGCCGCAGAGATACATAACGCCCGCAGCTGCATATTATGTACATACTCTGTCTGTTTTTCATATTCGCCTGATACATAACGTACAACGAGCTGCCCAATCAGCAGCAAAATTACTGCTGCTGACAACAAAAGCAGTGAAACACTTCCTTTGCTATGATTCATATTCTATAATTCCGTTCAGACAGTAAATATATTTATCACATATAATTGTGTCAGCATCTTTGCCAATAGTAAACCTCAGCCGTAAACTTCTTTCAGAAATACGCTCAGCCTGCCATTCACTGATATTACAACCAGGTATATACAAAGGATTTTTTCCTTTAGTACCAAGCGTCTGTGTAGTTTTATACAATCCCCTGTTTTCAAAGGTATACATAAGCTGTTTGCCCGCATATATACTCTGCGTTTTAATAACAGTATTGCCTCTGTAATCCC
Organism: uncultured Phascolarctobacterium sp.; assembly: GCA_958448515.1. Classification (GTDB taxonomy): domain Bacteria; phylum Bacillota; class Negativicutes; order Acidaminococcales; family Acidaminococcaceae; genus URXU01. Next base: position 72,311 of record CAUDEF010000001.1, read on the forward strand.
TGCTCAGGATAATCCTTGTACTTTCATAGCCCAGATTCTTTTCCATATCACTGAGCATATACCTTTCCACACTATATAACTGCGCATAGTTAACAGCTTTATGCATATTCTGCACTGCAGTAATAAAATCACTGTAGAAAACAGCTGTTATAATGGCTGTCATGGCTGCAGCAGCCTGCAGCTCCAGCATAAAATATCCATGTTTATTTTTCCATATACACGCTGTTACAGATGATAGTTTCATTTTGCCAAACCTGTACCTCTTTGATTTTTATGCCATCTTCAGTTCTGTGCAATACTTTCACAGAAAAATTTCCGCCGCTGCAATCATCAGATATGTTTTTATCCGCGTATTTCCATGCTTCATGCAAATCACGAGACTTAGAAGATATCAATATAAAATTTCCTGATATTTTCAGCAGTGCAGTTAATAAAACACAAAGAAGGAGCATTCCTGCCAAAAACTCCATCATTATAAATCCTTTATCAGCTTTCATCTATAACAACTCTCCCCGTAACAGGCTGTACAGATAAAATACATCTGAAATTCGATACTTTTTTATGTCCCAGAACAATATTCCCTGTAAAGGATGGACTTCCGTTATTTGTATACTGCACTACAGGCATTTTTTGCATGATGTACACACCATCACATCCCAAGTTTTTAAAATATATTCTTTTACTTACCTTACGGTCTACATAAAATCCGTATCCGCCGTTATCACTCATAAATTTTATCTGCCTGTTTAAAATACCATCGCTGAACATGGAATCCTGCTGCAGCAATCTTATATCACTTGCCATAACATCTGCTGCTATGCGTACCTGCTGTTTGTAATAATAATGCTGACAGGCATCTCCTGAAATAACTGTAAAGGCTGCCAAAAGGCTTAGTCCAAAACATATCAGCAGTATTTCAGCAGCCAGAAAACCGCTTTTACTCAGTTTCTTTGCTGCCGTTAGAGATAACATCTGCACCTGATGCATTTTTGCCCTTTAATGTATAAGTAAGCTTATCACCGCCTACTGTATAAGTCATGCTTTCATTAAGAGCATCTTTAAATTCACTGCCTTTAGTCAGATATTTTTCATCAAGCTGTTCCAGACTATCCGGACATGTGCCTGTTTCCAGCTTATACAGCATAATAGCCTGATCAACTGCCAGCAGATCGTTTTTCAGCTTGGCATTTTTCACTTTTTCATTAGCTCCCTCCAGTGACGGCATAAGCATGGTAATCAATACCCCCAGGAGAGCCGCAACTGCAACAACTTCTATTAAAGTAAATCCGCTCTGTTTGGTTCCTTTAAGTTTCATATGTTTCACCCTTTTAGTCCGGTATTGCTGAAAATAAATCAAATAGTGGAGTTATTACAGCACATACAACCAATGCAGTCATCAGCGCAGCCGTCAGCAAAAGCACAGGCGCCAGAATCTCTTTAAAAGTGTTCAGCTTGTTTTTTAAATCCTGTTCCAGTATCTTGGATGCCTCACTCAGCATATAAGGCAATTTGCCTGTTGCCGTACCAACAGCAATAAACTCCACTGTCAAGGCAGAAAATATATTGCGTACATTTCTTGCAGCCAGTCCCATATCTACGCCACGTTCCAGACTTCTGCTGAAAATGACAATTTCTGCCTGACCATAGCTTTTCCTATAAACCTTTCCTGCTTCATTTACTGCATGAGTAATGTTGATTCCACTGCTGAGCAGCAAGGAAAGAATCCTGCAAAACCTTATCTCCAATATCAGGCTGTAAACACTCTTTAACACAGGTAATTTCAAAAGCATATCTATGATGACATTGTAATTTTTGATACAGCAAAACACTGCCAGAAAAATTATCACTGACAATACCGTACCATAAGTATCAAGAAAGCTGCTCAGCAGCAAAATATTCTCCAGCAAAAAACCTGGTCTTGCCTGCATACTGATATAAGTTTTTGCCAGTACAGGTAAGACATATATCATAAAGAAGACAAGAACTGCCAGCGATGCCAGAAGAAGAAGCACCGGATATGCGGCAGCCTTATACAAAAAATGTTTTAAAAGATATTGCTTTTCATAGTAATCTGCAATCTCCTGCAGGACCTGATTTAATGAACCGCTCATCTCTCCTGCTTCTACCAGAATAACAGCTAAAGGAGGAAAAAAATCAAGATGTCTTGCCATAGCCATATTTAATGAAGAGCCTTTGCATAATTCATCTTTCAGCTGCCAGCATAAAGCACCGGCACGGCTGTCAAGCCTGTGCTGCAACAAATCTATTCCTTGCAGCAGGGGAACTCCACTATTTAATATTACAGCTAATTGTTTAAAAAATATAATACGCTGCTTATCCGTAAAATTTCCCTTTTTGCGAAAAATAGATGTTTGTAAGAAATTATTTCCTGCTTTTTCTAAGTGAACAATATATGCATACTTCTTTTTAATTAAAGCAGCAGCTTCAAACTTCGAAACAGCTTCGACCTTGCCTTCATATACCATCCCATCTAAATTGCGGGCTTTCCACGAATATAAAGAAATATATATCGCCTCCTTACCTATCTAGTATTCCACTTTTTTCATATTTTGTCTTTACTGTTTTGCCACACCTGTGAAATATGCGTGTACTCCCAGTGAATTATTGTTGAAATTTTCAGAATTATTGACACCCTGTTATCATCCCTTTTATACTTAAAGCAGAAATATATTATTCAGATCTTAAAGAAAGCTCAGGTTATACTTATGAAATTTATTCTTACACTTCTTTGCAGTCTGCTAATTTTAGTCAGTACCATTTCTTCAGCAGCAGCTGAAAATCGTTGGCTGCCCGTCGGCAGTGATGCAAACAACAAAACCTCGTGGTATGTTGACAGCAAAACACTGACAGTAAATGATAATAAAACAACATCCTTCTGGGCAAAAGTTATTTTAAATAATCCCAAATATGATATTGTCGAAATTAAGCTTAAATATCTTCTGGCAGCAGATAAACTGCAGCTGACCAAACTGCAGGAAATAGGATACAACGATAAAAAAGAAATTTTATGGAATAATAACGTTACAAAGACTATTTCTGTAATTCCGGGCTCAGGACACGAAAAATTAATTATTTTCATTGATGATTTTCTTAAGGAAAAAGAGCGTCTAAAGAAAAATACCGAAGAAAAACAAAAATCTGAGCCTGCCGCAAAAAAAAATCAGCAGACAATCGAAGAAAAAAATACAGCTGACAGTAATGTTAACCCAAAAAAGGCAGTTACAGATGCTGACTCTGAAAAAGATGCAGAGCAAAAAGACCAGAAGCAATAAATGCTTCTGGTCTTTTTTACCAATTTTATTTTAAACTTCCTGTTCGTTTTTATGAGTCATAAAAACAGTCACGCTTATACCCAACAGAATAATACCTGCCAGGATAAATACTGATTTAATAGGATAATATGTAGCAATAACGCCACCTAAGAGAGGTCCTATCATGGAGCCAAACTGCTGAGCAGAAAACATAAAGCCAAAAACCTGACCTTTTTGGTCCTGGGTTGTTTTATTTGCCAAAATAGCACTCAGCGATGGATTTATGCCTGCAAAAAATAAGCCTACTACAAAATTCAAAGCAGCAAATACTATCAGCGTATCAGGTACAGCTGTAGATAAAGTTGCAATACCTGCCAGCATGGCAGCCAAAGCTAATGATTTATAAAAACCGTTTCTCTGTCCAAAACGACCCCATAAGGGAGCTGTTAAGGCACTGGCAATACCAACAAGAGAAAATACCAGTCCGGACACAAAAACAATATTATCCATACTGTGATTAAGCTCTGCCACATACAGACTTATCATAGGCTGGATAAGCAATATTACCATCTGTACCAGTCCTGCATAAATAAGTGCCTGTCTGATTGCAGGCTGTTTATATAAAGCAGACGCCTTTTCTCTTTTTTTGACGCTGACGTTTGCTTCAGATTTGGGTGGCTCCGGAATATAAAGGTAAAAAATAATGGTAATGATCAGGAGCACCAGCCCGCCTACCATAAAAGAAGCCCTCATGCCAAAGCATGAAGCTAAAATTCCGCCAAGCAAAGGGCCAACAACGTTACCAACAGTAAGCCCTGACTGCATAATGCCAAGGCTTATACCAAGCTTATCCAAAGGTACGCTTGATGTTGCTATAGCAAGACATACAGCCCAAAGGCCTGCAGCAAAACCATGCAGAACCCTTACCCCAAACATCTGCTCAGGCGTGGTAACAAAAGCTCCCAATAAATAAGCTATTGATAAACCTAAGCCCGAACGAATAGCCATCAGCTTTTTTCCCTTTTTATCAGCCATCCTGCCCCATACAGGCGATAAAATACCGCCAATTAAAAATGTGATGGAAAAAATAGCTCCTGACCAGAGCTTAACTTCATCCTGACTAACTCCCAGTTCCGTAATCAGATACATTGGCAAAAAAGGAATCAGCATCGTATAGCTGGCAGCCATAAATACAACATTGGCTGTCAAAATAGCCAAAACAATTTTCCAGTTCTTCATTTTCTTCTTCTTTCCGCAGATAAAATTTACAATTTACAAAAAATATTATCGTAAATTGTTTCAAAGCATGGTAGTAATTATAGCAAAACTCATCTCAATAGTAAATAAAAAAACAGAAACAGCCTGTTTAAAACAGGCTGTTTCTGTTTTTGGAGGAGAAAATATTACTTTGCTTTGTAAGCAAATAGCAGCTTATTATGATTGAGCCAGCAATTTACCGGCTTGCTCGCAGCTTTCCAGGGCAGCAGCATCAGGTGTACCCATAGCTAAAATACCATCGGTCAGCAATTCAGCACCTGCAGCTTTTACTCTGCTTTCCCAGTCCTGCATAAAAGAACCGCCCCATCCGTAGGAGCCAAATAAAATTACCTTTTTACCGGACAACATTCCTTCCAGTTCTGCAAAAAAGGGTTCAAACTCATATTCTTCCAGCACTTCTACTCCCATGGACGGACAGCCAAGAGCCATAACTGGATATTGGGCAGCCTCCTGTGCAGACATTTCATCTACACGCACAAGCATAGCCTCTTTACCTTCAGCATTAACAGCTGCAGCAATAGCCTCAGCCATCATTTGTGTATTTCCGCTGGCACTCCAGTAAATAACAGGAATCTTATTCATAGTAGCCTCCTTATCCGGCATTCACTGCCATATGCAGCGATACGCCGCTGGTTAATTTATTCAATAAATAATCCCGGCATTTTTCATATGCGGAAAATATTTTTTGAGCTTCTGTTACATCACCGTAAACTTTCCAGTAGCCGCTGTATTTACAGTTATCTCCTTTATTAAGCACAAACCCCAGAACATCTTCCAGAGGATATTCTAAAAAAATACCAATCTCATGAGGGAAACTTTCTCCCTGCTGCAGGCGTTGTTCTAAAAAAGCAAGATCTTCATCAAGAGTATTATTTTTGTTATATCCTGCTGCAGTAAGATAAGCTCTGCAGCCTTTGTCACGCAAAAGAGCACCCAGGCGCTCTTTATTATAAACCAGCAGCAAACTGCGTTTACTGCAGCAGCACAGTTTTTTGAAAACTATTCCGTTATCAGCAAACTGACTGTTATAAGCCGATATAAAAACTTCCATATCTTCACTGTTTTCATTAGCCACAGAAATCATATTGGCAGCTTTAATATTCATTAAAACCGGAGAACAGTGAAAAGCTATCAGTTCATCAAAACTTGAAAATCCATAGAGATTCATATTCGGCTCCTTTCGATTAGTTATAGCTAACCAATGTATACAAGGAAATGCAAAGGGATGGTCAAGGCTAAATATCATATAATCCAGAAGGGTTAGTTATACATTGGTTAGCTTTGTCTAACTACATGTTTATAATAACACATTTACCTTAAGTTAGCAATAGCTAATCAAAAATTTTTTCAAAAAAAATCAGTCGGCACTGATCTGTCCGACTGACTGCACTATTAATACTTAAGCATCTTCAATTTTTCCTTAATTTTTTTGTTTTCTTCAGGCGTGCCTACAGTTAACCTGATACATCCCTGATAGTAGGCATCTTCCGAAAAATCAGCTGCCAGAATCCCATTTTGCAGCAGATATCTGTAGATGAATTTACCTCCGGCAGAAAGTTCACTCAGCTTATTTTCTCCGTAAACCTCTCTGTAACTTTCACTCAGTACTCCCGTCATACTTCCCGGCCGAAAAAGAACAAAATTAGCACCTGACTCCCACACCTGAAATTTTTCCTGACGCAGAAAACTTTGCAGTTCATTTCGTTCTGCAACGACAGTCTTTATTATATCCTTATATAAATGCTTGTACTCGTAAACAGCTTTGGCTGCCATCAATGTATATGCACTTACACTGTACGGCATAATAACCTTGCCTAAAATGCGCATTATCCCGGCACTGCCTACTGCATAACCGCAGCGCACCCCCGCAATGCCATACGCCTTTGAAAAGCTGCGCACGCATATCGCATTACTGTACTTGCCGTTTAAAGTAAGTACTGACCCGGCCACCAGCCAGATCTTATTTAAAGGACGCAAATCAAGAGCATCTACTTCTCTGCCGCCGGCAAACTCAATATACGTTTCGTCTACAACAACAGGGCATTTTACATACGCCAGAATTTTTTCAATGGTACTTAAAGGACTGTAAGCTCCTGTAGGATTATGCGGATTGCACAATATTAAAAGAGCTGGTTCTGTCTTTTTGCAAAACTCAATAACTGCATCAGCATCCAGTGCTCCGCTGCTTTCTGTTTCATACGGAGCTTCGGCACTGTCAGCAATATCGACAAAACGCCTGTACAAAAATCCCGCCGTTGCCGGAAAAGCTATTTTTCTTCCACTGCCGCCAAAGGCGTAGCATACTTTCTGCAAAATATCTCCTGCACCATTACCGATTTTGATATTATCCACTGAAATTTCCAGTTCATCTGCAATAGCCTGCGCCAGATATTCTGATTTTACCGGGGGATATCTGTTAAAAGGAAAATCTTCAGTAATATTTTTCAGTTTATCTCTTACAGGTTCCGGCATAGGATAATTACTTTCATTAGCATTAACAATAATTTCCGCCTCAACGTGCTCTACAGTGTAGTCATATATTTTCTCAATACCATCGCGTGCAGAAAATACTTCCATTGTCATTATTTTGCGTCATCATCCTTATTTTTTCTTATTATGGGCATAACAGAGCTGTAACCATCCGCTCCATATACCAGGCATCGTTTTACCCTGGAAATCGTAGCTGTACTTGCTCCTGTTTTTTCTACAATGGTTTCGTAAATGCAGCCTTCATCCAGCATTCTTGCAACTTCAAGTCTCTGAGCCATTGCTTTCAGCTCGCTTATAGTGCAGATATCTTCAAAAAATCTATAACATTGTTCTCTGTCCTTCAAACTTAAAATAGCATCAAAAAGCTGATCAGTTAAAACATCTTTTAATTTATCAGACATAGCAGCCTCCTTGAAAATATTATTATCTTATCTTTTACTTTATCACTTTATTGTGCGAAAGACAAGACTTGACTTAGCAAATATTTTTATTGACAAGATATAAAAATCATTGTAAGATAGAAGACAACTTAATAATTTTTCATCAAGAGTAGCTGAGGGACTGGCCCAATGAAGCTACGGCAACCACACTCAAGTGAACGGTGCCAAATCCAACGGATAAAATCCGGCAGATGAAGCTGTGCAAAAGTTTATTACGCCCTTCACCGTCGGTGAAGGGTTTTCTTATGTATACTCACAGAAAGGATGCTGTTTCAATGATAGAATTAATTGATATTGAAAAAACTTATTACAGCAAAGCAGGCGATATACACGCCTTGAAAAAGACAAATCTCAGCATTAAAGAAGGAGAAATTTTCGGTATTATCGGTCTGTCAGGCGCAGGCAAATCAACTCTTGTGCGCTGCATCAATATGCTGGAGAAGCCTACTGCCGGCAAAGTACTGGTAGCAGGTGAAGATTTAACAGCCATGAATGATTCTCAGCTGCGCAAAGCCCGCCAAAGTATCGGTATGATTTTCCAGCATTTTAACCTGCTGGCATCCCGCACAGTTTACGATAATATTGCTTTTCCTCTGGAAATCCAGGGACTCAGCAAAGCAGAAATAGAAAAAAGGGTACGCCCCCTTCTGGAGCTGGTACAGCTTGAAAGCCGTGCCAACTACTATCCCAGTCAGCTTTCCGGCGGTCAGAAACAGCGTGTCGGCATTGCCAGAGCCCTTGCAAGCAATCCAAAAGTTCTGCTGTGTGATGAAGCAACTTCCGCACTTGACCCGCAAACAACAAAATCCATTCTGGAACTTTTAAAAGATATCAATGAAAGAATGAATCTGACTATCGTACTCATTACCCACCAGATGGAAGTAGTAAAAACAATCTGTGATCGTGTAGCTGTTATTGAAAACGGTACAATCATTGAAGAAGGTCCTATGATTGAAGTTTTCACCAATCCTCAGCATCCTACCACTAAAGAATTTACCAAAACTGCAAATAACGATAAATTCTCCGAAACCATCAAGGCCATGAATTTATCTGCAACCTATACCGAAGGCAGCAAACTGATTACCAGAATCTCTTTCCTGGGAAATTCTGCCGGCGAACCGGTTGTTTCCGGTATGGTTAAAAAGTTTGATGTTGACGTAAGTATTCTTTATGGCAATATCGATCAGCTGAAAGATGTTCCTTTTGGTACACTGGTTATCGAAATTTCCGGCACTCAGGAAGGTATCAAAAACGCACTTGCTTACCTCCATGCCCAAGACTTAAAAACGGAGGTTATAGGTTATGAGTCCTGATATGATTTCACTTTTAATTAAATCTTTCTTTGAAACCTGTTACATGGTTTTTGCATCCACTCTTTTAGCTACATTAATCGGCGTTCCCCTGGGCGTTATTCTCACAGTTACCAGAAAAGATCACATTCTTCCCAACGCCGCTGTAAATTCTATTCTGGGAGCCGTTGTTAATGCTACCCGCTCCACTCCTTTTATTATCTTAATGGTTGCAATCATTCCCTTAACCCGCATGATTGTAGGTTCTTCTATAGGTACCACAGCAGCTATTGTTCCGCTGACAATTTCTGCAGCGCCATTTATAGCACGTATTATTGAATCTTCACTTCTGGAAATCAACCATGGTGTTATTGAAGCATCTCAGGCTATGGGTGCCAGTCCCATGCAGATTATTACCAAAGTTCTGCTTCCTGAGGCTCTGCATTCCATTGTTTTAGGTGTTACTCTTGCCATCATCAGCCTTATCGGTTATTCCGCAATGGCTGGTGCTCTCGGCGGCGGCGGTCTGGGCGACCTTGCCATCCGTTACGGATATCAGCGTTTCCAGATGGAAGTAATGCTTATTACCGTTGTTATTCTTATTATCATGGTACAGGCTATGCAGTCTTTAGGTGACTGGCTTTCCAAAAAGCTTAACAAAAACAAGCTTTGATAAATCAGCTTAGCTGAACATATTATATTTTATTAGTTATTTTTGGAGGGATTTTTAATGAACAAATTAACAAAATTTATTACCTCAGCAATCTGTCTGCTTGCTTTGCTTGCAGTTGGCTGTGGAGGAGAAGAAAAGAAAACCAGTACTGACGGCCCTGTAAAAATTGGTGTTACTGCCGGCCCTCATGCTGAAATTATGGATAATGTAAAGAAACTGGCTGCCAAAGAAAATTTAGAAATTGAAGTAGTAGAGTTTGCTGATTATGTTACACCAAATATCGCTCTCTATCAGGAAGAGATCTTTGCCAACAGCATGCAGCACGCTCCTTATCTTGCAGCAACTAAAGTAAAAGAACCTAAATTCGATCTGGTAGAAGTATTCAAAACTGTTAACTTCCCTATGGCTGTTTACTCTCAGAAACTGAAAAAAGGTGAACCCATTCCTGACGGAGCTGTTATCGGTATTCCCAATGACCCGTCCAACGGCGGCCGTGCTCTCTTATTACTGGCAGACAAAGGTCTGATTGAAGTAAAAGATAAAAATGATGTTACCACAACTGTAAGAGATATTACTGCTAACCCACATAACTTTACTATCCGCGAACTGGACGCAGCAATTATTCCTAACAGCCTTCCTGATTTGACCATTGCTGTTATTAATGCCAACTACGCTATTCCGGCAGGCTTAAATCCTACTTCTGATTCTCTGTTGCTGGAAAAATCTGATAATCCTTATGTAAATATTTTCGTAACCAAAGAAAAATATAAAGACGATCCGCGTATTAAACAATTACAAAAAATTTATCAGTCTGAAGAAAACAAAAAATTCATTGAAGAACACTTCAAAGGTTCCATTTTGCCAGGCTGGAATTAACAGAAAAGGGCAGCTCAGCTGCCCTCTTTTATTTGACTTTTTTCTGTAATGTAAATATGATAATAATATAAACTTTTAATAAACTTATCAACAAGGAGGATCTTAAATGAATATTTGGCATGATATCGACCCCAAAAGGATCTCACCTGATGACTTTTGCGCAGTTATTGAAATCCCCAAAGGCTGCAAAGTAAAATATGAACTGGACAAAGAAACAGGCCTGCTGAAAATGGACAGAGTATTGTTTACTTCTACCCACTATCCGGCAAACTACGGTTTTATTCCACGCACTTACGCTGCAGACAATGACCCGCTTGACGTACTTGTACTCTGCTCTGAAGAAGTAGTACCTTTGACAGTAATGCGCTGCTATCCTATCGGAGTTATTATTATGGAAGATAATGGTGATATGGACGAAAAAATTATTGCCATTCCTTTTGGTGATCCAATGTATAACTCTTACAAATCTATTACTGAACTTCCGCAGCACATCAGTGACGAAATGATTCACTTCTTCTCTGTTTACAAATCTCTGGAAGGAAAGAGCACCGCACTGGAAGAAGCTCATGGCGTAGAAAGAGCTAAAGAAATTATCCAGCAATGCCAGCAAAGATACAAAGACGAATTTTGCTGAAAAAAGATAAGGCGCACCTTAAATAAAGGTGTGCCTTATCTTTTTTCATTAATCATAGAACCATATAAAAATCTGTCAATAACTATTTCTGCAGCCTCTTTGCTGTTAATCCTGCTGTCATAATCCGTAGGATTAAACACGCACATGGCTACGCTCCAGAAAAGCTCTCTTGTTGCAATGTTGGAATCGCCTTTTTTAAGAATACCATTTTTCATGCCTTCATCTATAAGATTAAATAAAATAATAAACTCTGATTCCATAATTTCATAATAACGCAATACCTGCGCTATAGTTGCTTCGCTTGGCTCAAGATTACTGTATCTTGACAATACCTGTACTTTGCCGTCTTTTCTTGCAACACGGCAGCCATTACTTACACCCAGCATTTCAAAGCAAATTATCTGCCAGAGGCCCTGGTTTTTTCTGTAGAAGTCTATCATCTCTGCCATATAGGATAAAAGTTTTGCTTCTAGTCCCGCAGCAGAATCTACAGCCTGACGCAGCTGCTTTACAAAAGGTTCATTTTTGTCAGAAACAAGTTTATAAAAAAGCTGTTCTTTATTGCCAAAATACTTGTATACAGTACCCTTTCCTACATCTGCCAACGCAATTATCTCATCAACAGTTGCTTTTTCATATCCCCTTCCTGAAAAAACCTGTTCTGCAGCCAGCAGAATGCGCTTATCCTTAGGTAAGCTGGTATCAATTGCCATTTAAGCACCTCCTTTTCAAATTCATCACTTCCATTATCTTATTATAACCTTAAATTAAGCTTATGACTAGTTGTAACATCTTTTATAAAATTTGAAAAATATATTAATTTTTTATAAAATACTTTGTTAATATTCAACAATTGCTTATAATATACCTATGAGTATTTAATTATACACTTTATTTTTATAAAAAATCTTTAGAGATGGAGGAATATTACATGAGCTTAAAAATCATTACCAACCGCTGCAAAGGCTGCGGTATCTGCGCAGCCCTGTGTCCAAAACAGGTTCTGGCAGTAAATGAAATTGAAAAAGTTGAAGCTGTAGCAGAAGAAAACTGCATAAAATGCGGTCAGTGCGAAATGCGTTGTCCAGATTATGCAATATTTGTTGAAAAATAATAAAGGATGTGAATTTAATGTCTAAAATATTACTGCTCCAGGGCAATCAGGCAGTTGTTGAAGGTGCTATAGCAGCAGGTGTAAAATTCTTTGGCGGCTATCCTATTACACCTTCTACCGAAATAGCAGAATCCCTTGCTGAAAAGCTGCCTTTAGTCGGTGGTAAATTTATTCAGATGGAAGATGAAATTGCTTCTATGGGTGCCATTATCGGTGCTTCCTTAACCGGCAAAAAAGTTATGACTGCTACCAGCGGTCCCGGATTTTCTTTAAAACAGGAATTAATCGGTTATGCCTGCGCTGCCGAAATTCCTTTAGTTATTGTTAACGTACAGCGTGTAGGCCCGTCTACCGGACAGCCTACTTCTCCGTCCCAGGGAGATATTATGCAGGCTCGCTGGGGTACCCATGGCGATCACTGGCTTATTGCGCTTACCCCTGCCAGCGTACCTGAATGCTTTGAACTTACACTGCGTGCCTATGCGTTAAGTGAAAAATACAGAGTTCCTGTAATTTTGCTGATGGACGAAGTAATCGGCCATATGCGTGAAAGAATTGAATTACCTGATAATTATGATGAAATTCCTCAGGCAGAACGCAAACAGCCTTCCTGCTCTGTTGAAGAATTTAAAGCTTATGCGGCTGATGAAAGTCTTGTTCCTGCTATGCCTGCTTTTGGCAGCGGTTATCGCTGGCACGTAACAGGCCTTGTTCATGATGAAACAGGTTTCCCCAAAGGAACAGGCGCAGCTACCAAAACTGCTGCTGACCGTCAGTATCATAAATTATATGATCATCTTGATGATATCGTTCAGATAGAAAACTACTGTATGGAAGATGCTGAATATGCAATTGTTGCTTTTGGCGGTGCTGCACGCACAGCGTATGAAACCGTTGACCTTGCCCGCAAAGAAGGCATCAGGGCTGGTCTTGTGCGCCCTGTTACTATCTGGCCTTTTGCTCAGAAAGAAATGCAGGCACTGGCAGAAAAAGTTAAAGGCATACTGGTGCACGAGCTTAACTGCGGTCAGTATGTATTTGAAGTAGAAAGAGCAGTAGCCGGCAAAATACCTGTAAGCAGCTACGCTAAATATGATAATGAACCTGCAACTCCGGAGCAATTGCTTGCCGAATTCAAAAAAGCAATGGCTTTATAAGAGAGGAGAATAAAAATATGAGTATGGAACAATTAATTGATAAGTATTTCCGTCCCGGCCGCCTTCCCCACATCTGGTGCCCAGGCTGCGGCAATGGCATTGTAACCGGAGCTATTGTTAAAGCTGTTGATAAATTAAATCTTGAAAAAGACAATGTTGCTGTTATTTCCGGTATCGGCTGCAGCAGCCGTGCTTCCGGCTATCTTGATTTTAATACAGTGCATTCTGCGCATGGACGTGCTTTGCCTGTAGCAACAGGTGTTAAACTGGCAGACCCGTCTTTAAATGTTATTGTTGTAACCGGTGACGGCGATGCTACCGCAATCGGCGGCAATCATCTGATTCATGCGGCACGCCGCAATATTGATATGACTGTTGTAATTTATAACAACAGCATTTACGGCATGACCGGCGGTCAGTATTCTCCCATGACACCTTACGGCAGCAAGGCTACTACTGCGCCTTACTCCACAATCGAACCTGACTTTGATATTGTAGAACTTACAAAAGCAGCAGGAGCAACCTTTGTAGCCCGTGCTACAACCTTTCACACTCAGCTTCTGACAGATCTTATTGCCAAAGGTATCCAGCATAAAGGCTTCAGCATTATTGAAGCTGTATCTGCCTGCCCTATCTCCTTTGGACGTCAGAATAAAATGGGCGGCCCTGCAGAAATGATGAAATGGCAGCGCGATCACGCAGTAATGCTTGCTGCCTGGAATAAACTTACCGATGAACAACGCGCTGGTAAATTCCCTATTGGACTTTTACACGAAGTTACCGGTAAAAAAGAATATACTGAAGCATATGACGAACTGATTGCCTACGCACAAGGAGGTAATAAATAATGAAATACGAACTTCGTTTAACAGGTACTGGTGGACAGGGACTTATTCTTGCCGGTATCATTCTGGCAGAAGCTGCACTGCTTGACGAAAAACTTTCCATCCAGTCTCAGTCCTACGGACCTGAAGCTCGTGGCGGCTCTTCTAAATCTGAAGTAATTATCAGTGACGAAGCAATTTATTTCCCCAAAGTTACCAAACCTGATCTTCTCCTTGCCATGAGTCAGGAAGCTGCCAACAAGTACAGCTCTGACCTGCCTGCTGACAGCATTCTTGTAACAGACAGCCTGTTTGTTACAGACCTGCCGGCTCATACAGGAAAAATTTATGAACTGCCGATTACCCATACTTCCAAAGAAGTTTTCGGCAAACCGCTTTTTTCCAATATCATCGCTTTAGGCGCGCTTGTTAAGCTTACCGGAATTGTTTCTGTTCAGTCCATAGAGCAGGCAGTTTTAAACCGCGTTCCCAAAGGTACAGAAGAATTAAACAAAAAAGCACTCCAACTTGGTATGGATCTCGTTAAATAGGCATAAAAAAAGACCCGTTAAAAAACGGGTCTTTTTATTTACGCGCGACAATCAATCTTAATTATGTCCCCTCAATTGGCCGCTTCCGCGAACTGCCATCTCTCTTTTTTTATCGGCAGTTTCGTCACGCGCTAAGCTTTTCGCTTAAAAAAAAAGCAACAATGGCAGAAAAGCTTTTCGCTTTACAACTCCATTGTTGCTGGTATTATTATACTCTACTTATTCAGCATTGTAAATACTAACATAACTATTTTTTATTATTTTATATTAATGTTCGGATTTTTACCTAAAAATGATAATATTTTACATTTTTTTTATTTCATTGTTCCGATTTTTCTTGACAAGTAGCGTATAAAAATTTAAACTACTAACATAAGAAAAGTACTCACGTACTAAATCTATTTTTAGAAAGCAGGTATCATAAAATGTCTGAAATGTTATATGAAGGAAAAGCAAAGAAAGTTTTTGCTACCGAAAACCCTAATGAAGTTGTAATTTATTACAAAGATGATGCTACCGCTTTTAACGGCTTGAAAAAAGGCACCATTATGGATAAAGGTATTATGAATAATACCATTACTACATTCTTCTTTGATTTACTCGGCGAAAAAGGCATTCCGCATCATCAGCTGAAAAAATTAAGCGATCGTGAAGCACTGTGCAAAAAAGTTAATATTATCCCTCTGGAAGTTATTACCCGCAACATTGCTGCTGGCAGCCTGGCTAAAAAAATGGGGGTTGAAGAAGGCTTGCAGCTGAAAAAACCTATCATCGAATTCTGCTACAAAAACGATGATCTGGGTGACCCGATGATTAATGATGATTATGCAGTAGCTTTTGATATTGCCACTGACGAACAGGTACAGGAAATCAAAGCTCTCACTTTAAAAATCAATGATATTCTGAAAGAATTCCTTGCTGAACGCAAAATCCGCCTTGTTGACTTCAAAATGGAATTTGGTGTTGACGCAGAAGGCAAAGTTATTCTTGCTGATGAAATCACTCCTGATACAGCTCGTCTCTGGGACTGGGATACCAACGAAAAACTCGACAAAGATCGTTTCCGTCGTGACTTGGGTAATGTTGAAGAAGCATACCATGAAGTTATCCGTCGTTTGACCGGTAAATAAATATAACTGAGAAAACCGTCTTTTCTTTGAACTGCACCTCCAAAAGTACAACTTTTTGGGTGCATATCACTTAAGAAAAGACGGTTTTTTATTTTACTTTACAGTAATAAGTTCGTAAGCTCTTGTACCCATGCCGATTTTTTCTGCATGTGCAAGACATGTTTTCCACTCAGATTCCGGAGTAATATTATGGAAATGATCATGTCCGCTGCAAGCTTCCTGATCTGCTTTAATATGATCTGCCAGAACAGAATTTTCCATAACAGGAGCTGCGTTAACAAGATCTGCACAAGCCTGATCCAAAGCAACCGGATCAAAAGATGCCAGCATACCGATATTCGGTACAACAGGGGCATCATTTTCAGCATGGCAATCACAGTACGGAGATACATCCACAATCAAGCTAATGTGGAAATGAGGTCTGTCATGTAAAATAGCCCATGCATATTCAGCCATACGTTTGTTAAGGTTTTCCATGCTGGCATCATTCACAGCATGAATAGCGTCTACCGGGCACATACCAAGGCAGCGACCGCAGCCAACACATTTATTAACATCAATAGAAGCCTTCTTATCTGTAATAGACGGTGCATCATGAGCACAGATTTTTACGCAGCGGCCGCATCCGATACATTTCTTCTGAGAAACTTTAGGTTTACCGTCATTATGCATTTCCATTTTACCGGCTCTAGAGCCGCCGCCCATGCCGATATTTTTAATAGCGCCGCCAAAACCGGTCATTTCATGTCCTTTAAAGTGACTTAAAGAAATAAAAACGTCTGCGTCCATCAAAGCACGGCCAATTTTAGCTTCTTTTACCAGCTCTCCGTTAGGTACCGGCACATATGCTTCATCAGTACCTTTTAAACCGTCAGCAATGATAACGTGACAGCCTGTAGAAAAGGGGCTGAAGCCATTTTCATAAGCAGATGTAATATGCTCTAAAGCATGTTTTCTGCGTCCTACATATAAAGTATTACAGTCAGTTAAAAAAGGTATTCCGCCAAGCTCTTTAACTACATCTACTACAGCTTTAGCATAATTAGGTCTGAGATACGACACATTGCCTGGTTCACCAAAGTGAATTTTAATAGCCGTAAACTGCTTTTCAAAATCAATATTGCCGATACCAGCTGCTTTTATCAGCTTCTGCAATTTCTGCGGCATACTCAAACTGCCATAAGGTGTACGAAAATCAGTAAAATAAACTTTAGCCTTGTCCATTTTAATCCCCCTAACCTATATTTATTGCCTAAAGTAATCCAGGCAAATATAAATCACTAACCTCTATTTCAGGCTGCCCCAAAATTCTGCTTTTTACAAAAGTACCATGGCTGTCACTGCCGCCAGTTATTAAAAATTTATTTTCTCTGCAATAGACCAGCAGTTTTTCAGTATCTTCTATGCTGTGTCCTGAATGATAACATTCATAGCCGTCAAAATTCTCACTGCGCAAAAGCTGCAGAACATCCTGCAGCCCCGGGCCATGAAAATCACTTGCCGCATGAGCACATACAGCTACGCCCCCTGCCTGATGAATCATCCCTATAACTTCATCTACAGGAGGAAATTCCGGAAAGCCAAGCTGATGCTCTTTGGTAAAAATTCTGCCAAAAAAATCATTAACATCCCTGCATAAGCCTTTATCCTGCAGGTATGCCAGCGCTTTCCAGCCGCCGCGACGCCTGTCATATGAATAAGCAGCAAATTCTGCAGTACTTACGTCCCACTTTTCTTTTTCCAGAATGGCAATACTTTCAACATCCTTCTGTTCCAGCAGGCTTTCATTATGCCTTAATAAGCTGAGCAAAGATTTATTACCGATGTCTATACCATAACCAAGAATATGGAACATAATCCCAGCTTTAGTAGCACATATCTCTGCAGCGGGGATAAACTTCATTCCTGCTGCAAGAGCAAGCCTTCCCGTTTCAGCAACATTAGCCACGCTGTCATGATCTGTAACAGCAATAGCACCAATTCCTGCCTTCTGCGCCTGTTCCACCAGCTCCTGCGGTGTCCATGTTCCGTCTGAAGCCGTAGTATGAATATGTAAATCAGCTCTCACTTTTACCTTCACACTCCTCACAGATACGGCAGCGATGTGAAACAGCTTTCTCCTTGCCTGTTTTCTTTTTGCCAAAAACAATACTTAAGGCAAATAATACAGCTCCGGTCAAAACAATGGTTCCTCCGGGAGCCAGATTACCGTAATAAGAAATAATCAGTCCGCAGCTGACAGAAACAAGACCATACCCGATACTTTGCATAATCGTACCGGAAAAACTGCGTGCAGTCTGCAGGGCGCAGGCCACGGGAATAACCATCATTGCAGAAACCAAAAGCAATCCTACTATACGCATGGACAATGCCACTGTTAAGGCAGTCATTACTGCCAGCAGCATATTTAGCTTGTCTACCGGCAGACCGGCAACTTTTGCAGATACTTCATCAAAAGTAAGGTACTGCAAAGGACGGTAGTAAACGGCAACAAAGATTATAGTGCAAATACCCAAAAACGCAACAATATACAAATCATTTTTACTTACAGTCATCAAACTGCCAAATAAAATACTGCCTAAGTTAAAGCCTCCGTCTTTATTGATGCTGGCAAAAATTACTGCCAGACCCATACCGCAATAAAAAAAGATTGCTAAAATCATATCTGCGGCATCCTGCAGCTTAACACGTACTCTTTCAATAGCCAAAGCACCAATTACCGTAGCAACTGCTGCGCTTATTACGGGGCTATGGCCCATAAGAGCACCGGCAGCAACTCCGGCAAATGCAATATGCCCAAGTCCGTCACCAATTAAAGACTGACGTCTGAGTACCAGAAAACTGCCTATAAGCGGACAAATAACAGCCATAATCATACCTGCCAGCCATGCCCGCTGCATAAATTCCATCTCAAACATTTCCAACATAAAAATAAATAACCTTCTTATCTGTAAAAATAACCATGCTTATGATGATGTTTCAATGCGGCATGAACATCACCCCAAAAACAGATTCCATGATCAAGACACAAAGCATTATGGGCAGTTTCTGCTGCCAGATCAAGATCATGAGAAACCATAACGATGGTAACGCCCTCTTCCTGATTAATCTTTTTCAGCATATTGTACAAAGCCTTTTTAGCTTCTGTATCAATACCTGTAGCAGGTTCATCAAGAAGCAATATTTCCGGTTTTTTAACCATGGCACGTGCCAGAAACACTCTTTGCTGCTGACCGCCGCTCAGCTCACCTATTTTTCTGTGCTGCAGCTCGGCAAGTTCAAAATCCTGCAGCAGTTTTTCCAATACAGCCTTATCCTGCTCAGTTTTCTTGCCCAGCAAATTGCTGCGGCTTAAAAGACCAAGTGAAATTACTTCCCTTACGCTGATAGGAAAATCTCTTTGCTGACGGGCAGGATTCTGTGGTACATAACCTATCTTTCCCCACTCCTTAAAAGCGGCAAGCTCCTGTCCGTAATAAAAAATCTTCCCTGCCGTTGGCGGAATAACATTGCTCAGCATTTTCAGCAAGGTACTTTTTCCGGCACCGTTTGCTCCAATTACTGCAACGAAGTCACCGCGGCTGATATCCAAATTAAGCTTATGAAAAACCCAGCCCTCACCATAGTCAAAGCCAAGATTTTCAATTTTTATAATACTTTCCATGACAACTTCCTATTTTACATCAAGAGCAATTTTTAAATTATCAATATTTCTCTGCATGATTTTGATATAATCCAAACCCTGCTTGCGTCCTTCCTCATTTAATCCTTCCATAGGATCAAGTACGGCGGTTTTGGCACCAGCTTCTTTCGCCAGCACCTCCGCGATTTTAGGATCAGTCAGAGTTTCAAAGAAAATATATTCAACATTCTGCTCCTGCATAACCTTTACAATTTTCTGAAGTTCAGCAGGTGTAGGCTCTGCCTCCGGAGATAAACCTCTGATGGAAAGCTGTTTCAGTCCATAATCATCAGCAAGATGTCCAAAAGCAGCATGAGCAGTCACAAATACTTTTTTATTTGCCTTTTGGCTGATTTCAGTAAGCTGAGCATCAAGATTTTGCAATTGCTTAATATACTCGGCGCAGTTTTGTTTATAGTAATCTGCATTTTTACTGTCAGCTTTACACAGAGCATCGCTGATTCTCTGAACTTCGATTATAGCCTTTTTAGGACTTACCCAGGCATGGGGATCTTTTTTGCCATCGCTGAGATACAGTCCTTCACCAGCCTCTACTGCTATTATATCACGATCAGACAATGCCTGTAAGGCTTGCTTAGCCCAGGGCTCCACACCACCATTATAAACAAAAACCTTGGATTCACCAAGCTTGCCCAAATCCTTGGAGGAAGGCTCCCATCCATGAGCTTCAGCGCCATCAGGAACCATAACATTAACATTTACCTTATCTTTGCCTACATTACGTGTAAATTCTGCCATGGGATAAAAACTTGCCGTTACAGCCAGCTTATCATTATCTGATTTTGCTGACCCTCCGCAGCCGGCAATAAATAAACTCAACATCAAAACAACTGTTAAAATTTTCTTCATAAGTCTTACTCCTTTCAATCATCGTATCACTTTATTTCATCAGCCTTACCCTTTGCAATATATTTGTCAAATATTCTTTATTATACTACAATATTATGTATTAAATAAATTGTTTATTACGCCTTTTTTATAACTGCGTAAAAGGAGATGTTTTTATGTTATTGCCAGAAAAAAATTTTGTTGCTTCCTTTGATATTGATGCACAAAATACTTTCACTCCTGTATGCCCCGAAGAACTTCCTGTAGCAAGCGGCGACACTATTGCCCCGGAACTGAATGCTCAGGCAGAATTTGCTTCTCTCAGAGTTGCTTCCCGTGATGCGCACACCATGCATGCTTTATGGATCAGCACGGCTGCCCATCCTCCCCTTTCTCCCATTACCGGACATCCTGATCTTGATGTGCATTGGCCGGCTCACGCTATTATAGGCACCAAAGGTTTTGACTTTATAGAAGGTCTTGATCCTGCCAAATATGATTTTCAGGTTTATAAAGGCATTGAGCCTGATAAACACCCCTACGGAGCCTGCTATCATGATTTAAAAAATACTCTTTCCACCGGTGTTATCGAATATTTACGCAGCAATAACATCACTACGGTTATCTGCGGCGGTCTGGCAACGGACTATTGCGTAAAAAATACTGTCCTGCAGCTGAAAGCAGCCGGATTTGATGTTATCTTAAACAAAGCTGCCTGCAAAGGTATTGCCGAAGATACTATTGCAGCAGCTTTCAGCGAAATGCAGCAGGCAGGAGTAAAATTTGTCGAAAATGCCGCTGAATTAGAACAATAAAAATAAGCAATAAAAAATTCTCATAGGATTTTCCTATGAGAATTTTTTATTTTGAAGTAAGTTCTTTTAAAACCTTTTCCAGCAAAAGCGTGCCTGCCAAAATATCTTCCGGATTACTGTATTCTTCTTTAGCATGACTTATACCGCCCACGCTTGGAACAAAAATCATACCTGCTGGAATATACTTTGCAATAATTTGCGCATCATGTCCAGCCCAGCTGGGAAGTTTTTTGGTACGAAGCTTTAATAAATCAGCACTGCTTTGCATAGTTTCAACAATTTCGTTATCAAGAGGAACAGCACCTACATGAAAATCTCCATCCATCACTATTTCCACATTGTTATTAGCTGCAGCCGTATGCACAATCTGCATTACCTTCTGACGTACTTCCTGCAGAATCTGATCACTGTAAGATCTTGTTTCAATACACAAGGACACTTTTCCGGGTACAATATTGGGTACATTAGGCTCTACAATAAACTTACCTACCGTAGCCACAAAACGTTTATCATTTCTGGCCATATCTCTTACTGCCAGAACAACTTCTGCCCCGGCTGCCGCAGCATCCTTGCGTCTGTGCATGGCTGTAGTTCCGGCATGATTAGCTTCTCCTGCAAAAGTCAGATGCAGTCTGTCATAGCCTACTATATGCGTTACTATACCAGCCTGACAGCCGCATTCTTCCAGTTCTGCCCCCTGCTCAATATGCAGTTCTACAAAAGCACAGCAGTCGGCAACCCCTTTAGCACAGCTTTGCAAAGCATCATCAGCATAACCGGCCTGACTGAGAATATCTGCAAGAGTATTATCACTGCCCGTACATTTTATATCACTGGCACAGCAATTTTTAAATTCACCGCTGCGGGCTCTTACGCCAAAGCAGGCCATGCCAAAGGCAGTACCTTCTTCTTCGACAGTAGCAATTACTTTTAAGCTGCGTCTGGGAACGAAATTTTCCTCGCGCCAGCTTCTGACAACCTCCATTGCACAGACAATACCTAAAATACCATCATAATTTCCTCCGTGCGGTACAGTATCCAGATGAGAGCCGCTTAACACAGCAGACAAATCTTCCTCACTGCCCTGAAAGGTACCGATAAGATTGCCAATTTCATCAATCTCTACTTTCATTCCCAGTTCCAGCATTTTTTCTTTCAAATAGTCCTGTGTCGCAAGAAACTCTCTGCTGTAGGACAGTCTTGTGGTGCCTTCATTTTCTGTTCCGCCAAAAGCAGCTAGTTCCAGCAAAGTTTTTTGCAAAAAATCACTATTTACCGACATATTTTTACTCCAGATGCTTTAAAATTTCTGCAGCGTGAGGCAGGATAATATCCGGCTTTATTGAACCGTTTGCAACATCATCCATAGTTGCCTCACCTGTCAGTACCATAACGGACAAAATATCATTATTCAGTCCAAAAGCAATATCAGTAGCCAGCCTGTCACCAACCATGGCAATTTCATCTTTGCTGTAACCAGTTTTATCCAAAACTACATCTACCATGTATTTATATGGCTTGCCAAAAATCATACTGGGACTTTTTCCTGTGGCAGTTTTTATCAACTCCAGCATTGCGCCGCAGTCGGGAATAAACTCTCCGCCCTCAATAGGACAGCGTACATCAGGATGTGTTGCCACATAAGGAACTCCCTTATCTATTAAACGGCAGGCAACAGCAAGATTTTCATAGGCAAGCGTCATATCAAAGCCAACCACAACAAAATCAGTATGCTCCTCCAGACTGCTGGTAAGCTTAAAGCCTGCTTTGGTAATTGTTTCTTTTAATTGCGGTGTGCCCAAAACAAAAAGACTGGCTTTAGGATTTTCCTTACGCATATAATTGGTAAAAGCATCAGAAGAAATTAAAATATCATCATAAGTTACAGGAACTCCCAGTTTATTCATCTTTTCCACATAATGACTGTGACTTTTGGAAGAATTATTGGTCAGAAGATAGTAATCTCTGCCTTTTTCTCTGAGCTTTTCAAAAAAGCCTTCCATCCCGGGAATAAGCGTGTTGCCAAGATTAATAGTTCCATCCATATCAAACAAGAAACATTTTATATTTTTTAAACGCTGTAAATCAGACATTTTTATCCTCCTTATAACATTGTCGTTTTATTATAAAACATTTCGGTCAAAGTATAAACCATTATCAGGTAAAATTAAAAGGTGTACCTGCAAAAGGCACACCTTTTCTTTATCCCAGAAGCAATCTATCGCTGTCCATTGTGTCGCCACTGGCCTTTTCAAACATTGCCAGCAGATCAGGAATAGCAAGATTTTTCTTTTCTTCACCCTGTACATCAATAATAACTCTGCCATTATGCAGCATTATCAGCCTGTTGCCGAATCTTAACGCATCACGCATATTATGAGTAATCATCAACGTTGTCAGGTTATCTCTTTTTACAATTTTATCGGTTAAGCCCAAAACTTTCTCTGCAGTTTTAGGGTCAAGAGCAGCTGTATGTTCATCTAAGAGCAGCAGCTTCGGCTTTTTTAAAGTTGCCATGAGCAAAGTCAGTGCCTGTCTTTGGCCGCCGCTTAAAAGGCCTACCTTGGCAGTCATTCTGTCTTCCAGGCCCAAATCCAGCTCTTTTAAAAGCTCGTAGAATCTTTCGTGCTGTTCGCTGTTAAAGCTCCATGATAATCCGGGCGTTTTGCCGCGTCTGGCTGCCAGAGCCAGATTTTCTTCTATCATCATACCGGCAGCAGTCCCCAGCATAGGGTCCTGAAAAACACGTCCTATATATTTTGCTCTTTTATGCTCAGGTTTTTTAGATAAATCTTCACCATCAATGATAATTTTACCGCTGTCAATGCTGAAAACACCAGCAATAGCATTGAGTGTAGTAGACTTGCCTGCGCCGTTGCCACCGATAACAGTAGCAAAGTCACCCGGCTTCAAATGAAGATTTACTCCCTGCAGCGCTCTTTTTTCATTTACAGTTCCCGGAAAGAAAGTTTTGAAAACATTTTCTACACGTAACATAATTAACGCACCGCCTTTCTGGCACTCATTTTATTTTTCAGAAGAGGCATAGAAAGTGCAAATGCCACTAATACGGAGGTAAACAATTTTAAGTCATTAGGTGGCATACCCATCTGCAGTACCAATGCAATAACAATACGATATACAATAGAGCCCAATACAACAGAAATAATGCAGTTTTTAAAGCTGCGTGTACCAAACAATACCTCACCGATAATTACAGAAGCAAGACCGATTACGATAGTACCAGTACCCATGCCAACATCAGCAAATCCGTTGCTTTGCGCTACCAGCGCACCGGATACTGCTACCAGAGCATTACTTAAAAGCAATCCCAAAATAATGGTCACATTAGTATCAACGCCCTGTGCTCTGATCATCTGCTGATTAAAGCCTGTTGCACGAATAGCCGCACCGATTTCCGTACCAAAAAACCAGTAGATGAAAACACCAATGATAAGAGTAATCAGCAAACCTACCGCAAAGGTAGTTTCTGCGCTGCTTAAGCCCAGCATTTCTCTGAAAATGGAGAAAGTAGTATCCACACCCAGCAAAGAAAGATTAGCCTTGCCCATAATACGCAAGTTAACTGAATACAGGGCAATCATTGTTAAAATGCCGGCCAAAAGAGCAGGTATTTTCATTTTGGTATGCAAAACTCCTGTAATAACACCAGCCAGCATACCTGCTATGGCAGCTGCCACAATTGCTGCCAGCGGGCCGTAGCCTGCAGCCAAAAGTGATGCTGCCGCTGCAGCACCCAAAGGGAAACTTCCTTCAACAGTCAAATCAGCTATATCAAGTACTCTGAAAGTTATGTAAACACCAAGAGCCATTACCGCCCACAGCAGCCCCTGCGCCACTGTAGGTATTAATAAATCAAACATACTACCATCCTTCCATATTACAATTTTTTACTATATACCTGTCCCAAAATAAACTTTTTGTCCTATAATATAAGCGAGAAATGAGAGGTGATTTTATGTGGGCAATATTCGCTTTATTATCAGCTGTCTTTGCAGCACTTACTTCTATCTTTGCCAAAATAGGTATCGAAAACGTTAACTCTAACCTTGCCACCGCAATCCGTACACTGGTGGTGCTGGTCATGGCCTGGGGCATAGTAGTGATGACCGGAAAGACGAATCAGATTTCTGATATCAGCTCCAAAAGCTGGCTTTTCCTCGTTCTCAGC
Source organism: uncultured Phascolarctobacterium sp. (assembly GCA_958448515.1). Lineage (GTDB taxonomy): Bacteria > Bacillota > Negativicutes > Acidaminococcales > Acidaminococcaceae > URXU01. Next base: position 97,577 of record CAUDEF010000001.1, read on the forward strand.
GGTCTGGCAACAGGCCTTTCCTGGCTATTCTATTTCTATGCTCTGCAGATAGGAGAAGCCAGCAAAGTAGTACCTGTAGACAAATTCAGCGTAGTAATCACTATGATTATGGCGTTTTTTATTCTTGGGGAAGCAGTTACCTTAAAGACTGTCATAGGAGGATTGCTGATAACACTCGGAACATTAGTTCTCATATTTTAAGCATAAACTTATAAATGTCTGCCAGTAACTGGCAGACATTTTCTTTATTCTGCAATCTGTGCGTCTTTTAATACTTCAGCAGGAATTTCCATGCCGATAGCATCTGCATATTTTTTATTAATAATTACAGTAAATTCTTTCTGAGACTGAATAGCCATATCAGCCGGTTTGGACTTACCGCTTAAAATATCTGCAGCCATTTCACCTGTCTGTACACCAAGTTTGTAGTAGTCGATACCCAAAGTAGCCAGACCGCCGGATTTTACCATACCGCCTTCACCGCAGATAACGGGAAGTTTTGCTTCCTGAGTGATAATTGCCAAAGTAGGCATAGCAGATGCCAGTACATTATCAGTAGGCACATAAATAGCTTCTACTTCGCCAACCAGGCTGCGAGCTGCCTGCTGAATATCGTTTACAGTAGAAACTGTAGCTTCCTTAACTTCTATACCTTTAGCTGCCGCTGCTTTTTTCAGCATGTCAACCTGCAGCTGAGAATTTACTTCACTGGAGCAATATACTGTTCCTATGGTTTTGGCATCAGGAACAAGCTGTAATAATAAATCAAGCTGTGCATCTACAGGATTCATATCGGTAGTACCTGTTACGTTAGTGCCAGGTTTTTCATTAGATTTAACCAGCTTAGCTGCTTCATAATCAGTAACAGCAGTAGCCACAATAGGAATATCTGCTGACACATTAGCCATAGTCTGAGCGGCAGGAGTAGCAATTGCGCACACCAGATCAACATTATTGCTTACAAAACGATGAGCAATATTCTGCAGATTAGACTGATCTGCCTGAGCATTCTGTCTGTCAAACTCGATATTCTGACCTTCTTTATAACCTTTCGCTGCCAGTCCGTCAACAAAACCTTTGTTAGCAGCATCAAGTGCACCATGCTCAACTAACTGTACAATACCTACATTTACTTTTTTGTCATTGCCTTCTTTACTGTCACTGCCGCAGCCTCCTGCAAGGCCCATAGCCAAGGTAAGCATCACACCGGCAGCCAGCATCTTCATTTTTCTGCTTTTGAATAACATTTCCATCATCCTTCCATTCTACAATACTACATTTTTCTTAATATGATTACATATAATTTTATTGTCAACATCAATTATTGTAAACCAAAATTTTCAAATTATTATAATTTTTCTATTTTCTAAAAACCATTGTACAGATTTTTACATTTTTGTAATAAATAAAGCTGTATTTCGCCCTGCAATATGCAGATACAAAATACAGCTTCTTTTTTAAAGTAATTTACGAGCCATTTTTTCTGTAATAACAATATGAGTAAGCAGTCCCGTTTTTAAAGCTCCGGATACAGCACGAATATTATGATCGCCAATAATACCAACTACTTTACGGCAGCGCATTAATATGGACAGTGGTATATGCAGACAATAATCATTATTGCCGCTGATAAAAGAGCCTCTTTCATTGAAAAAATATGAAAGAAAACTTCCGGCTGCCTTCTGCTGTTTCAGAGAATCACCAAACCTTGTAGCCGTAGCTTCATCGGGTACGCCGGGATAACCTTTAACACCAACAATTACAGCATCTGTCTGCTGCCAGCAGCTGTGCACATCAGCATAGGAAGCCGCCGCTTCACATTCTTCCAGCTCTTCAAGGGATGCCGGAAACGCAGGACTGCTCAGCAGATGAGGAACCCTGCCGCATACTTCGCTCCACTGCTTTACCAGTTCATCAGGATGATAGCCTCTGCCGGGAACATGGGCTGATCCTATTAAAGGATATAAGTGGCCCTCCTGCTTTTTAGCGCTGACAGAGCTCAGTGCTTTGAACACTTCACTCATAGCATAGCCCCAGCCTACACCAACATATTTGTCAAATCTTACTTCGTCACTGATATAATCAGCAGCCTGCTGCCAGAATTTCTTTTCATCGGCAATAACCACTCCGCCCAGTAAGCCATATTTATCCTGCAGCTGCCTTAATAAATCTGCATTGCCTTCATTTCCCGCTCTGATTTCAATATGGACAATGCCTGTTTCTCTGGCTCTGGTAAGCATTTTGCTTACTGTAGGACGTGATACTCCCATTTTGACTGCCACTTCTGCCTGAGTCAGATTATCTTCATAATACAGCCTCGCCGCTTTAACCAGTTCACTGCGTTCATGAGCGGTAAGCATTATTCTACTTCTTCCATCAGTTCAAATAAAATTCCGTCTTTCATGATAAAGGCAATACGTGTATGTTCATCTGCCATCCATGGCTCTACAACTACTTTATTTTCCTGCAGCTGTTGGTCAAGATCATCAACTTTATAAGCTACATGTACCATAGTCTGTAATTCTTCCGGAAGCGGAGTATCTTTTTCAAAGCGCAGATACTCAATGTGAAAATCATTGGCAGCAGGGTCTACAATATGAGTTTTGATACCTTCAGCATAAAACTCGCCTTCTCTGGCAATATCTGTCGGTACACCTACATGCATAAATTCTTTCATCTTATTTCACATCCTTCTGTAAAAGTTCATAAGCATGATATGCTTTTTCGGGAGCTGCATTTTCATGAACAACCATGCGAATAGCCTGCAGCATAGCCTTAGGACATTCAGCCTGCAGTACGTTGCGTCCCATATCAACGCCTGCAGCACCTTCATTTACAGCACGATAAGCCATATCCAAAGCATCAAATTCGGGTATCTTTTTACCGCCGGCAATTACAATAGGCACCGGGCAGGCTGCCGTAATCTGTTCAAAGTTTTCACAGTAATAAGTTTTAATAATATGTGCGCCCTGTTCAGCAAGCAGTCTGGTAGCCAAAGCAAAATATCTTGTAGTACGTTCCATTTCTTTACCTACGGCTACAACGCCTAAAACAGGAATGTTATATTTTTCTCCGGCATTAACATAATATGCCAGATTTTCCAAAGATGACAGTTCACCTTCTGCTCCGACAAAGCACTGTACAGCCATACAGGAAGCGTTCATTCTGATGGCGTCTTCAATATCTACCGCTACTCTGCCCATGCTCATATCATCTTTTAAAACACTGCCGTCAGCAGTGCAGCGCAAAGCAACAGCCTTTCTGTGATTTGCGGGAATACATGTTCTGAGAGCACCTCTTGTAGCCATCAGGCAGTCTGCATACTCCATTAATCCCGGAATTGTCAGATCAAGACGTTCCAGCCCAGCAGTAGAACCCATAATATAGCCATGGTCAAAGGCCAGCATAATAGTGCGTCCGTCATCACCAAAAATATCAGCCAAACGTCTTTGCATGCCCCAGCCTGCACTGCTCATGCCTTTAACCGGAAAATAATTCATGGGAGGAACAATTCCAATTCCATAATCTTTTGCTAAAATGTTTCCATCCTTATCAGCCATTTTCAACCCTCACTTATTGTTAAAGCTGTCGCATAGCGACAGCTTTAATATTTTTAGTTTTTGAAATACGGAGTACGGCAGGGAGCATTCCAGTATGCCAGCAATTCTTCGTTCATACGGGCAATAAACATCTGGAATCCTGCAGTTTCCTGAACAGTAAGCATTTCACCTACAAAATTAGCAACTACTTCAATGCCTTTTTCAGCCAGGTATTTGTGGCAGGCTCTGAAAACAATCAATTGTTCCATCAAAGTTGTAGCACCACTGCCATTGATGATAACCATTAATTTTTCTCCGCTTACTACATTAAGATCTTTCAGCAGAGCATCCATCATAAGCACAGCAGTTTCATCAGCAGCTTTCATCGGCTGGGTACCGCCGCCGCCTTCACCATGCTGGCCCATACCAACTTCCATGGTACCTTCTTCAATGTGAGCAATTTCCATTCCGGTTGCCGGATGAGTAGCGCCCACAGCAGCTACAGCGATAGTAGCCATATTATCAGCAAATTTTTGTGCAATCGCAGCAACTTCTTCCAAAGATTTTCCGGCAGCAGCTGCAGCGCCGGCAATTTTATAGAGAGGAATACAGCCTACAAGTCCGCGGCGGTCTTCTGCATTTTCACGGGGGGCATTGGCAATATCTTCCTGAGTTACAACCTTAACAACATTCAGGCCCAGTTTTTTAACCTGTTTCATGGTCAGATTGCCAGTCAGCATATCGCCTGCATGGTTTAAAACAACAAATAATACGCCATGTCCTTTATCAGCCATTTTAATTGCTTCAACACATGCCTGAGGTCCTGGTGCAGCAAAAATATTGCCAGCAACAGAAATATCAACCATACCTTCGCCGACAAAGCCGCTGATAGCCGGTTCATGTCCGGTACCGCCAAGAGTTACGATAGTAACACGATCAGCATCCTGCAGTTTTTTGTTTACTACAAGGTTACCCTGTTCCAGAGAAATAATATCGGCATTGGCAAGAGCCAGACCTTCCAAAAGTTCAGAAGTTAAATTTTCGGGATCATTGATAAATTTTTGCATAGCGACGCCTCCAATATTATTAATATGCTTTATTACAGAAGTTAAAACTTCATGGAATCTTATAATGCTTTTGCCATAGCGCTGAATAAAACAGACATTGATACGGCACCCGGATCTTTAGTACCAAGGCTGCGCTCGCCAATGTTTTTGGCACGTCCAAATTTGGCTACCAGACTTGCAGTATTTTCTGCTCCGGCAGCAGCAGCTTCTGCAGCCGCCTGCATGATACTCTTTATATCTCCTTCAGCAGCAGCTGCTGCATCAATTGCAGGATATAAAGCATCCACCATCGTTTTATCTCCTACTTTGGCTTTGGATATATCTGCAAAATCTTCCTTAGCCTGGCTGAGCATTGCTTTCAGCTCATCGCAGCTTACTTCCTTTGCTCCTTCTGGAGCACCTTCAGCCAGTCCTCCGAAAACTGTTCCCCATAACGGGCCTGCGCTGCCGCCATTGCTTGACATAAACAGCATGCTTAAATCATCAAGCAAGTCCTTAATATTATCAGCATCATGAGCTTCAATTTTAGCTTTCATAGCATCTGCCATTCTTCCGATGGTTACGCCATGATCTCCATCTCCGGCTACACTGTCCAGCTCGCACAAATATTTGCTGCTGTCTTTAAGCTCCACAGCTGCATTTAAAAGCATTTTTTCCAAAACTTCTAAGGTCAGCATTAATATCACCCCGTACATGCTTAATCTACGATCATTTTAACATCTGTCAGAACATTTGTAAATTATTTTTCTGAAAATTTATTCTCCCATTGAAAATAGCATAATCTGCGAATAACATCAGGCATCTTTTTACATAAGCTATAGATATTAACACGTTCTGTTTTCTGATGAAGATCCTTGCCCCACGGGCCCAGTAAAAGAAAGGGTATCTGTAATTTTTCCAGAACTTCCGTATCAAAACTGTAGCCTTTGCTCCACAAGGGAGTATTTTTTGTAAAAGTATGGTAATCATACTTTTTATCAACACCCAGATAGCTGCAGTCAGAAATTCCCATAAAATACTGTTTGATTTTAACAGGCAGCAGTTGCTGTAAATATTTTTCCGTTTCAGAAAAATCAGCACACAAGCGATTACTGTTTACAGCAGGATAATAAGGAGGAGCAAAAGCAATAACCGCTGCTGCTTCATTAAACTGCACAAACTCCAGTATCTGCTCTATAGTGCTGATGGTCAGCTCCGGATATGACAGATTTTTTTGCAAATCAAACTGCACCTGCTCCTGTAATTTTTCATAAAACTGAGCAAAGCCATCTGTCTTCTCGGCTTCAGCCAAAAGCTCTGCATATGTAAGTACCCTTACACTGTGTCCGCAGTTTTGCTTTTTCATGGCAGCTTCGGCTCCAGCCTTGCATTTTTCCTGCATCCATACCAGTACTTCTTCCGGAGTTTTGCTGAAGTTTAAAATATTGCAGTATCCTGCACATCTCAGTGGCAGAGAAAAATCATACTCCCGTTTCAAATCCCGCATAAAGCTCCATACCGGCGGAATAGTTTTTTCGTCTCCGGCACTGTCACAGAAACTGTAATCAGCTTCACTGCAGGAAATAATTTCTGCCAGTACTGTAACCGGATTTACCCCCTGACTGTAACTGCCTATCTGTACGGATTTTCCCTGTACTACAACTACTGGCAAAATTTTGCCCACACTGCCTGCATAAGCCGTCTGCACTCCGTTTTCCATGCTGTTTGGCTCGCAGTTTATCGCCAGTACATATTCAAGGTTATATTTATCCCGCAGCTCCTGCAATAGCGGCAGGCAACTTCGCATGCCTGCAGAAAAAGCTTCTTCATCGGGAACCGAAATAAACAGCAGGCTTCCTGCATCACAACTTCCGGCATACTCTTCCAGTAAGGCCATCTGCAGAGCAGTTCCGCCTTTCATATCACAGCTGCCCCTGCCAAAAAGCCACTCTCCCGACTTTAAATCATCTAAAGCGTCCTGAGCAAGAGGTACAGTTTTTAACACTTCAACTAACCGTTCATGATTTGTTGCACACTCTGCTATATTGCCGTAAACTTCCGTATTTACAACATCGTGATGCCCCATGAAAATAACAGTTTTCTTACTTTTTCCCAGTACCAGTCCGTAAACGGTATTGCGTTTATGTATATCATCAGCCACTGCATATAATCCGCACTGGTCACAATGACTCTGAAAATATTCCAGCTCCTGCAAAAACTGCAAAATATATTGCTCTGCCTTCTGCTCCTGAGCAGTATTTGTGGGGCTGTAGGCTGTAACAAGCTCTCCCGTCAGCTGCAGAATTCTTTGCTCCAGCATCATTTACACTGTACCTTCTTCCAAAATACCAAGTTTTCTTCTCCAGTAACGGGAATATACTGCTCCTGCCGGATTATTGGCCAGTACCCTGTCTTTGGTAATTAAACTGCTTACCGGTGCCGCAGATTCTTTGGTAAAAATCATATCATGTCCTACGCAGAGGCCTATGATAAAGTTTACCTCTGTCCCGCCTTCATTGAGAATTTTCGCCTGCAGCTTGGGATTGCACATAGCCTCCCTTTGATCGGGTTTGATTTTTTCCAGATTCAGCATACCTTTATCTATGGAACATGTTTTGCAGCAGACAGATTCTACAGCAATACCTGCATTTTTAAAATACTCTGCACAAAATTTAGCCTCATGGGCAAGACCTATGCAAAACGCAATTCCTATTTTTTTAATGCCCATCTGCTGAACAAAAAATAAGCTCTCCTCCAAACGAGTCATTTTCAGATAATTTCTGCTTTCTGTAGCTGACGCAGCCTGCATAATTTTTCTGTCTTCTTCATCGTAAAAGCTGACGGCTTCTTCCGGACTGTATCTGGTACAGTTCTGTCCTTTGGTATAGCAATTGTGATGTTTGCAAAATGCACAATTCATAAAAATTCCCCCTTCTGCACTCCTGTTCATATAACAATCTGATGAACTTCATACCCTTTATATTCTGCGCTGCTGCATGATATCCTCTCTTTATTTAAAGTTTAAAAGCACAGTCAAAAACTGGTAATAATTATAGATATATGATATTATATTTAAGTTAAGATATATTTTTAATGAAATCTATTCTCAATAAAAAACTTAGGTGATAAAATGTCCCTTTCCGGTAAAGATTTTGCCTATCCGGCAATGCTTAATTTAAAGGATAAAAAGTGCATAATTATCGGCGGCGGCAGCGTTGCAGCCAGAAAACTTGCTGCTTTAGCCAAAGCAGGAGCGGCAGTAACTATTGTTGCTCCATCATTTTGCAGTCAGCTTGCTGAACTGGCAGAAAATGTCCCCTGCCAGCTGATCAGCTCTGCCTACGATAAAAAGTATCTTCATGGTGCCTTTCTCGTTGTGGCAGCTACAGATAGCTTTGATGTTAATCGTCAGATTACCTGTGATGCACCTTTTTTATGCAACAATATCACGGAACCGGAACTAAGCAATTTTACTGTGCCTTCAGTAATCGAAGCAGGCAGTATTACCATAGCAGTTGCTACAGGAGGGGTACCTGCCTACACAAGATTATTAAAAACATATCTTTCGGAAACAATAAACTCTGATTTTGCAGAATTCAATGATTTTCTTTTAACTGTGCGGCAGCAGGTCAAAGAGATTCCTTCCACACCCGGTCAAAGAACTCTCTTCTGGCGCTCCGTACTTACCAAAGAAATTACTGAACTACTTGAAACTGGAAACATTTCTAAAGCAAAGGAGAAAATATTAGATGCAGTTAACAGTTTTAGGACTCAATCACAGAACGGCACCTGTTGAAATACGCGAACGCTTTAATTTTACTGCCGACCGTGTAGCCAGCATTATCCGCCGTCTGCGAAACTATGATAATATTCCGGAAGCAGTTCTGCTTTCTACCTGCAACCGTACCGAGCTTTACATGGTTATGGAAAATACAGACGAGTCCATTCCTTTTATCAAAAGCCTTTTGAAACATTTGGCAGGCGAAGAATATAAATTCGACTATTTTTACAATTTATCCGGCACCCAGTGTGTACGCCATCTTTTTCGCGTAGCCTCCAGCCTTGATTCTCTTGTTATAGGCGAAGGTCAGATTTTAAGCCAGATAAAAAATGCCTATCATATTTCCCGTTCTGTGGGAATGACTGATGTTGTATTGAACACTTTGTTTAACAAGGCTATTGCCGTAGGTAAACGCGTACGTACAGAAACCAAAATAGCTTACAGCAGCGTTTCAGTATCTTCTGCAGCAGTTGATCTGGCAATAGAAATACTCGGCAATCTTGAAACAGCCAATATTCTGGTTCTCGGAGCCGGACACATGAGCGAGCTTACCGCCCGCCATCTGATTGATAAAGGTGCCAGCACAATTTTTGTCAGCAACCGCAACCTTGACCATGCTCAGGAACTCGCGCAAAAATTCAACGGCACAGCAATTCCTTACGCACAAATGTTTAAACAGGCTTCCAAGGCAGATATTATCATAACCTCTACAGGTGCGCCGCACTATGTACTGACAGCAGAAAACCTCGGTCCGCTGCTTGTTGACCGCCGTGATAAACCGCTGATTTTAATTGATATTGCCGTGCCTCGTGATGTTGATCCCCGTCTTGGCGAAATGGAAGGCGTAACTGTTTATAATATTGACGATCTGGAAAACGTAGTCGATATCAACAAAAATTTCCGCAGCAGCGAAGCACAGATGGCTGCTCAGATTATAGAAGAAGAAATTCTGTCTCTTAAAGAGCGCCTGCGCTACTATACCATGCGTCCGGTAATGGTTCAGCTCCATGACAAAATGAATTTTCTGCGCCAGAAGATTCTCAAAAAAGCCTTTGTCAAAATGCCTGATCTTACAGACAAAGAGCGACGCATTATTGACCTTATGACTCAGCGTCTGGAGCATAAATTCCTGCGCGAGCCCATGAAAATAATGAACAGAGTTGCCGGTACCGAACGTGAAGATTACTACAGAAAAATAATTTGTGAGCTGTTCCTGCTCAATGAAACAGGAGAGGAGTTTGGCGATGAAGACATGTTTAAAGATTGGGACTAGACAAAGTCTTTTAGCTTTATGGCAAAGCAATCATATTGCCGCTTTACTTAAGGAAAAATATCCTGAATGTGAAGTTGTTTTGAAAAAAATCGTCACTAAAGGTGATAAAATCTTAGATGTACCTTTGGCGAAAATAGGCGGCAAAGGCCTGTTTACCAAAGAAATCGAAGCAGAGCTTCTGGACGGTACTGTAGATCTTGCCGTACACAGCCTTAAAGACATGCCTACAGTTTTGCCGGAAGGCCTGTGCCTTACAGCCATTACCACCCGCGCCAATGTAGGTGATGCTTTTGTCAGCAATAAATACTCATCCTTTGCCGAACTTCCCGAAGGAGCAGTTCTTGGCACTTCCAGCCTGCGCCGCAAAGCCCAGCTGCTTGCCATGCGCCCCGACCTGAAAATTGTCGATTTGCGCGGCAACGTTGATACCCGCCTGCGCAAGCTTGATGAAGGACAGATGGATGCCATCATTTTGGCAGCTGCAGGTTTGGAAAGACTTGGATATAAAGACCGCATTAAGGAAGTTATTCCTGTAAGTACCTGTATCCCTGCTGTGGGTCAGGGAGCGCTGGCAATTGAATGCCGTACCGACAATACCGAAGTACGCGAAATGCTGGCCTTTTTAAATGACACTGCAGCCAAACAGGCTACTGATGCTGAAAGAGCTTTTCTCGGTCTTATTGAAGGCGGCTGTCAGGTTCCTATTGGCGTTCATGCTAGTGTGCAAAATGAAGAAATTACTGTTGAGGCAATTATTGCTTCATTAGATGGTCAAACAGTTTTAAGAAATAAAATAACCGGCAAAGCTCAGGAGGCAGAAGAGCTTGGCCGTCAGCTGGGCACTAAAATGCTTGCTGAAGGCGGCAGCCAGATTCTTGCCTCTATCTTATAAGGAGTGTGACAAAATGACAAAAAAGGGTAAAGTATATCTTATCGGTGCAGGCCCTGGCGATCCGGGTCTTTTAGGTTTGAAAGCCAAAGAATGTCTGGAAACTGCTGATGCAGTTGTTTATGACCGTCTGGCAGACCCGCGCATTTTAGCATATGCACGCAAAGATGCAGAAATGATTTATGTTGGCAAGGCAAGCGCTAATCACACCATGCGTCAGCCTGATATCAATAAACTTCTGGTAAAACTTGCAGCAGAAGGAAAGAAAGTTGCCCGTTTAAAAGGCGGCGATCCTTTTGTTTTTGGCCGCGGCGGCGAAGAAGCTATTGAGCTTTTAGAAGCAGGACTGCCTTTTGAATTTGTTCCCGGTGTTACTTCTGCCATTGCTGTAGCTGAATATGCGGGTATTCCTGTAACACATCGTCATGTAGCTACTTCTTTTGCTGTAGTTACCGGTCACGAAGATCCCACCAAAGGAGAATCCACCATTAACTGGAAAGGTCTGGCAACCTCTGTAGATACTCTGGTATTTTTAATGGGTGTAGAAAATATTGAACGCATCAGCAGCCAGCTGATTGCCAACGGCCGCAGTGCTGAATGCCCGGCAGCAGTTATCCGCTGGGGCACACGCCCAGAGCAGCGTACTCTTGTTACCACTTTGGGACAGGCTGCAGCTGATGTGAAAAAATATAATTTAAAACCACCTGCAATTTTCCTGGTAGGCGAAGTTGTTAAACTCCGTCAGCAGCTGCAGTGGTTTGACAATAAACCGCTCTTTGGCAAAACCGTTGTTGTTACCAGAGCCCGTGCACAGGCAAGCGAGCTTACCAAAAAACTGGAAGAACAGGGCGCACGTGTACTGGAAGTACCGGCAATTAAAATTGTTCCTCCTGCTGATTACGCACCGCTGCAAAAAGCTGTTGCCGAAATCAGCACCTATAAATGGCTTGTTTTCACCAGTGCCAACGGCGTGGACTATTTCTTTGAACAATTAAAAGCAGCAGGTAAGGACAGCCGCTCTCTTGCAGGTGTTCAGATTGCCGCTATAGGCAGTGCTACTGCCAAAGCACTAACCGCTTACGGCATTACCGCTGATCTCATTCCGTCTGCCTATAAAGCAGAAGAGCTTGCCGAAGCACTGCAGGATAAAATTACTGCCGGAGACAGAATTCTTATTGCACGTGCCAAAGTTGCCCGTGAAGTTTTACCGGAAAGCCTCCGCAAAATCGGCGCAGAAGTAAATGTTGTTACTGCTTATGAAACAGTAGCAGACTGCGAAAATAAAGCAGAGCTTATCGAAGCTCTTGAAAGCGGCGAAGCTGACATGGTTACCTTTACCAGCTCCTCTACCGTAACCAATTTACTTAATGTATTGGAAGATAAAAAAGAATTACTCACTAAAGTGCAGCTGGCGGTTATCGGTCCTGTTACTGCAGAAACCTGCATCAAAAACGGACTGACACCTACCATAGCTGCTGAAGAATATACTATTGACGGTTTAATGTCCGCCATTGAAAGTTATTACAAGGAGTGATGAACATGGGCTTTCCTATCTACCGCCCTCGTCGTATGCGCGCTAATGAAAATCTGCGCAGCATGATTCGTGAGACTGAACTTTCTGTCAAAGATCTTATTTTTCCTATCTTTGTAGTTCCGGGAAAAAATATTAAACACGAAATCGAATCTCTTCCGGGAAACTATCACTGGTCTTTAGATCGAGTAATGGAATGTGTTGATGAAGTAGTTGCTCTGGGTATTCCCTCTGTAATTTTATTCGGTATTCCTTCTTACAAAAACGCTGTAGGCAGCAGTGCCTGGGACATGGAAGAACCTGTACAGCAGGCCTGCATGCTCATTAAGGCAAAATATCCTGAACTTGTTATCACAACTGATGTATGCCTGTGCGAATATACCGAGCATGGTCATTGCGGCGTTCTGGAAAACGGCTGCACTGTAAATAATGACGAAACCCTGCCTTTGCTGGCTAAAGTTGCTGTTTCTCATGCCAAAGCAGGTGCAGATATTATTGCACCGTCCAACATGATGGACGGCTACGTACAGGCTATTCGCAATGCTCTTGATGAAGCAGGCTTTACTAATATTCCCATTATGGCTTATTCAGCAAAATACGCATCTGCTTACTATGGTCCTTTCCGCGCCGCTGCAGATTCTACTCCGGCTGCAGGTGACCGCAAAGGTTACCAGATGGACCCGGCCAACAGTGATGAAGCAATCCGTGAAACTGCCCTTGATATTGAAGAAGGCGCAGACATTATCATGGTAAAACCTGCTCTGGCATTTTTAGATATTGTTCAGCGCATGCATGACACCTTTAACCGTCCTTTGTGCGTTTACAATGTAAGCGGTGAATTTGCCATGGTTAAGGCCGCAGCTGAAAAAGGCTGGATTGACGAAAAACGCATTGTTATGGAAACTATGCTTGGCTTTAAACGTGCCGGTGCAAAAATGATAATTACCTATCATGCTCTTGATGTAGCTAAATGGCTTCAGGAAAAATAAACAAGGAGATAAGAATGGAACTTATAAAATCTCAAGCTGCTTTTGAAGAAGCACGTCAATATATACCCGGCGGCGTAAACAGCCCTGTACGTTCTTTCCGCAGCGTTGGCGGTGTTCCGCCATTTATTGCTGGAGGCAAAGGCAGTAAAATTTATGATATTGACGGCAATGAATATATCGATTATGTATTATCCTATGGTCCTTTGCTGATGGGTCATGTGCCTGACTGTGTAACAGAAGCTATAAAACAGGCTGCAGAAAAAGGCACTTCCTATGGTGCTCCTACTCCTGCAGAAACTGAACTGGCAAAGCTGGTATGCAGGCTTGTTCCTTCTATGGAAATGGTTCGCATGGTTAACAGCGGCACTGAAGCAACTATGAGCGCATTGCGCCTTGCCCGTGCCTATACCGGCCGTGACTGCATTGTTAAATTTGTCGGCTGCTATCATGGTCACCATGACAGTCTGCTTGTAAAAGCAGGCAGCGGTGCGGCAACATTTGGTGTTCCAGACAGCCCCGGCGTACCTAAAGCAGTAGCTTCTACAACTATAACCGTACCTTTTAACGATCTGCCGGCTTTGGAAGAAGTTTTTGCTGAACGCGGCAGCGAAATTGCTGCTGTTATCTTAGAGCCAACTCCTGGCAACATGGGTCTTGTACTTCCCCATGAAGGTTACCTTGAAGCAGTTCGTGAACTTACCAAAAAATATGGTTCATTATTAATCTGTGATGAAGTTATGAGTGGTTTCCGCAGTGCTCAGGGCGGCAGCCAATCCTTATATGACATTGATCCTGATATCACCTGCCTTGGCAAAGTTATTGGCGGAGGTCTGCCTGTAGCAGCTTACGGCGGCAAACGTGAGATTATGGAAATGGTTGCTCCTGCTGGTCCCATGTATCAGGCAGGTACCTTAAGTGGCAATCCGCTGGCTATGGCTGCCGGTATCGCTGCACTTACCTACATGGAAGAAAATAATGTATGCGAAAAACTGGAAAGCATGACAGCTATCCTTACCGGCGGTCTGGAAAAAGCTGCTGCTGAAGCAGGTTTACCTGTACAGATTCATCGCCTTGGCAGTATGTTCACTGTTTTCTTCAGCGATAAACCTGTTACTGATTATGCATCTGCAGCTGAATGCGATTTGGAGGCTTTCAAAATTTATTTCCACAGCATGCTGCAGCAGGGTATTTATCTGCCTCCTTCTCAGTTTGAAACCAACTTCATTTCTCTGGCTCACTCACCGGAAGATATTCAAAAAACTATCGACGCTGCCAAAAAAGCATTTGCAGAAGTAAAAAAGAGCAAATAAGTAAGACAAAAAGGACCTCAATTGCATGAGGTCCTTTTTTAGTTATCCACTATATTAACATAAAGTTATCCACACTGTTGATAAACCTGTGGATATTATATTTTTGAAAAACAAAAACCCAACCAAAAGGTTGGGTTTTATTCACAAATAAAAATGGTGATCCACCCGCGACTCGAACGCGGGACACCCTGATTAAAAGTCAGGTGCTCTACCGACTGAGCTAGTGGATCACGTCAGTTGCTTCATCAGCAACAATATCATTATACACATACGCTCAAAATTTGTCAACTATTTTTTTATTTATCTGTAAAATTATCGAAATAACCCTGGACCAAAACCACAGGTGTTCCTTTATCACCGGAGCCGCTGGTTAAATCGCACAGTGAACCGATTAAATCAGTCAGCTGTCTGGGTGTAGTTCCCTGAGAAACCATGCTGCCTACCAGGCTGCCATCTTTTTCTTTAATACGCTTTGATATTGCTTCCTGCAAATCCTTACCGCTGAGATTTTTAAAATCGTTATCAGCCAGATATTTAAGTTTCAGTTCGTTGGGAGTACCTACAAGTCCGGAAGTAAAAGCCGGTGATACTACAGGATCAGCCAGTTCCCAGATTTTTCCCTGCGGATCTTTAAATGCACCGTCACCATAAACCATTACTTCTACATGTTTGCCGGTAAGCTGCATAACTTTAGCCTGAATAGCTTCTACTACATCCTGGCATTCACGCGGGAAAAGTTTGATCTGCTCCTCAGTAGACTTATTGGAACCAAGCAAGCCATATCTTGCATTGTAACCGCTGCCATCTACAGAAGCTGTCAAAATATCATCAAGACTGCAAACAACTTTTGCTCCGGCTGCTTTTAAAATGCGTTTGGTACGTGCACGGGTATGAATATCGCAGTTCAGTACGCAGTCAGTATATTCCAAAATAGTTTTTATCTGATTGGCAAAAATAATTTCTACCTCTGCCCCTTCCTGTCTGATTAAATCCGCATAATAAGCTACATAATCAACTCCGGTAAATTCATGCTTATTTTCACCAAACAGTTCACGGTATTTTTCTAAAGTAAGCACATCAGAATATGGATTAATACCAGCTTCATCAATCTGATCATAAGTCAGCAGAGCATTTCCTACTTCATCACTTGGATAACTGAGCATTAAAACAATTTTTTTCGCTCCTCTGGCAATGCCTTTCAGACATATTGCAAATCTGTTGCGGGATAAAATAGGAAAAATAACACCTATGGTATCTCCACCAAGTTTACTTCTTATGTCAGCAGCAATATTATCAACAGAAGCATAATTACCCTGTGCCCGAGCAACTACAGACTCAGTAACAGCAATTACATCTCTGTCGTGCAGCTGAAATCCCTCTTCCTGTGCCGCACCCAGAACACTGTCAACTACAATGGCAGCAATATCGTCTCCTTCTCTGATGATAGGGCAGCGTATTCCTCTTGATACAGTACCTACTTTTCTTTCCATAATGGTCCTCCGAAGACAATTTTATCATCTTATGCACAACACCGCTGTTATACATATAACTACACATTATTATAGCTTAAGCACCGCAATACTTCAATAAAACAAAAGAGCACAGCATCAGCCGTGCTCTTTTTGCAATTTTTTATTAATGTTCTTTCTCAGCCTTTGCAGCATCATTACAAGCTGCTGCAGATTTTCTGCATCAATATCTCCGTAAACAGCCTGCATGCATTCGTTGTCAATTACCCTTAAAGCAGGCAGGGCCTCTTTTGCTTTTGCCGTCAGATATAAAGAAAATGCTCTTTTATCCTGTATATTACGGCGCCGCAGTACATAGCCATTTCGTTCCAGTTTATCCACCATGGCTTTTACTGTATTGGCATCCTTATCAAGTTTTTCTGCCAGCTGCTTTTGTGAGCTTCCTTCCTCTTCTGAAAGTTTATCAATAACAACAAACTGCTCCGGAGTAATACCATAAGGTTCCAGACCTTTATTTAACAGCTGATAAATTTTTCTGGCTGTATAACAGATTTCATAACCAACAGAATTAATAAAAACTCCCCCCAATTTAAATTAATTCTGTATTACCATATTTACAGGCACTTGTCAATCTTCTTCAGTATTCTGCTGCAATTTCAGCTCAGCCGCAGCAATCAAGCCATCAAAATATTTACGTATGCCTTCTTTGCCAATGATGAAAGGATTCTGTTCTCCTTCCTGCAGCTTTCCTGCCTTGGCAAGGTTAGCGTAACCGTTTTCTGCAAAAAGATGCGCAGTAAGCTCTATCTCTGCACCTGCATCTTCAGCCAGCTTACCAAAATATTCTGCAGACTGTTTATATTTTTTCTGCAGTTCTTTATCTGCCGGAATTCCGGTGCCTCCCCACAATACTGCAGTATAGGTTTTTTCTTTATCATATACAGGGAAAATTACCGATAAGCCGCCAGGAGTATGACCCGGTGTTTCAACAATGGTTACATCGGTATTACCAAGGCTTATTTTATCCTGATCCTGCACAAAAATATCTACTTTAGTTTTAGGAGATCTTGCAGAATTCGCTCCCGTATTCAAATTGTACATCAAGTCGGTGTCTACTTTTGTCATTACTACCTGTGCACCATATTTTTCCCGCAGATAATTTGCTCCGCCGTAATGATCACCGTGTCCGTGAGTAACAATAATATATTTCAGCTGCTCAGGCTCCAAGCCCAGCTGACGCATGCCTTTTTCAATAAGCTGTGCATCTCTGTCATCCCACATGGAGTCAATTAATATCAAGCCCTGCTCTGTTTCCAGCACCCAGGCCACAACACTGACACTGCCAATGCAATAAACATTATCAAACACTTTCGTAGGCGTTAGAGGAGTGTTATCCAGAAGATATTTCATAACACCGGCAGCCGGTCTGGATTTTACTTCATCAGTATTTTCTGCTGCCAGCACCGGATTTACCAGTAATGCTGCCATAAGCAGCGCACCTGCTAATTTTTTAAACATTATTTTTACCTCCCTGCTGTTTTTAATTTTATATTAGTACGTATACGTATTATTGTCAAGAAAAATAAACTCCTGCATAACAAGTATGCAGGAGTAATATTATTTTACAGAAGTTCTTTTAAAACAATAGTCTGTTCACGGCTTGGACCAACAGAAACGATACCCAGTTCTACACCGGCAACTTCACTTAAACGTTCCAGATATTTCTTAGCGTTAGCAGGAAGTTTGTCATATTCGCGTACACCGCTGATATCGGTCATCCAGCCTTCAAATTCTTCGTAAATAGGCTCTACCTTAGCAAGTACATTTAAGCTTGCAGGAATACGTTTTAAAACTTCATCGCCAATTTTGTAGCCTACGCACATTTTGATAACCGGCATCTGATCCAGAATATCAAGACGAGTAATTGCCAGATAATCAAGGCTGTTCAGACGGGCACTGTAGCGCAGCATGAAAGCATCCAGCCAGCCGCAGCGGCGAGGACGGCCTGTTACAGTACCGTATTCACGTCCAGTTTCACGAATATGTGTTCCAGGACCATCAGTGTCATGAAGCTCAGTAATAAACGGACCTTCGCCAACACGAGTAGTGTAAGCCTTTACAACACCCACTACATGATCGATAAATTTAGGACCAACGCCGCTGCCGGTGCAGGCATTGCCCGCAGTCGGATTGGAGCTTGTTACATAAGGATATGTACCATGGTCAATATCAAGGAAAGTAGCCTGTGCACCTTCAAAAAGTACATTCTTTTCAGCTGTGAAAAGCTCGTCCATAACAACACCAGTATCAGTTACATAAGGACGCAATTCTTCAGCATAGCCAAGATATTCTTTTAAAACTGTATCATAATCGAAAGGCTCGCCATTATAAATTTTGGTAATAACAGCATTTTTAGCTTCCAGATTAATTTTCAGTTTAGCTGCAAATGTTTCAGGTTCCATAAGGTCGCAGATACGGATACCGGTGCGGGCAACTTTATCCATATAGCACGGACCAATACCGCCTTTGGTAGTACCTATTTTGTTCTGTCCCAGTGCTGCTTCCTGCAGTTCATCAAGTCTTTGATGATAAGGAAGAACAACATGTGCACGGTCAGAAATAACCAGATTACTGCAGTCAATGCCTTTTTCCTTCATGCCTGCAATTTCCTGCAGCACAACTCCCGGATTGATAACTACGCCGTTTCCAAGAACGTTAACTTTATCTTTAAACAGCACACCGGAAGGAAGTAATCTGAGCTTATAAGCAACATTATCTACCACAACGGTATGACCTGCATTGGAACCGCCGGAGTAGCGAACAACAGCATCAGCCTTTTGAGCCAAATAGTCAACAATCTTACCTTTACCTTCATCGCCCCATTGGGCACCTAAAACAATTACAGATGACATAGCAGTCTCTCCTTATCTTATAATCCAAATCTGGACATGATCAAATCAACATGTCTTAACATAGGTTTGGGATCAAAACAATGTTCAATTTCTTCATCGGTCAAATAAATCTTAATGTCCGGGTCTTTTTCAACATTGGTTTTGAAATCAGCACCTTCCAGCCAGCGTGCCATAGCATTTCTCTGTACCCATTTGTAAGCATCTTCACGGAGAACTCCTTTGCTTACCAGAGCAATCAGCAGGTTCTGACTGAAAATAAGTCCGCCGGTTTTGTTAAGGTTAGCCATCATAGCATCAGGATATACCAGCAGTTTATCAATAATATTAGTGAATTTTCTCAGCATATGATCAAGAGCAATAGTAGCATCCGGCAAAATTACGCGTTCTACAGAGGAATGAGAAATATCTCTTTCATGCCAGAGGGTAACATCTTCCAGAGCTGCAATTGCATAACCGCGCAGAAGTCTTGCCATACCGGAAACTTTTTCGCAGGTAATAGGATTACGTTTATGCGGCATAGCAGAAGAACCTTTCTGACCGGGAGCAAAATATTCCTCAGCTTCGCGGATATCTGTACGCTGCAGGTTACGGATTTCTGTTGCCATCTTGTCCAGAGAAGAACCGATAATAGCAAGTGTGGTAAGGAAATCAGCATGACGGTCACGCTGAATAACCTGAGTAGCCAGACGAACAGGTTTTAAGCCGAGTTTTTCGCATACATATTCTTCAACAAACGGATCAATATTGGAATAAGTGCCTACTGCACCGGAAAGCTTGCCAACAGCAACAAATTCTCTTGCCTGTTTCAGACGTTCCATATTTCTTTCGGTTTCGTCCATCCACAAAGCAAATTTAAGGCCAAAAGTCATAGGCTCAGCATGAATACCATGAGTACGGCCAATCATGATGGTGTGTTTATGCTCTGCTGCACGGCGTTTTAAAACAGCATGGAATTTTTCCAGATGACTCATCAACAGATCTGCAGCCTGTACCATCATGTAGCACAGCGCAGTATCCTTAACGTCACTGGAGGTAAGTCCTTTATGAATATATTTGGACGCATCACCAACATATTCAGCAACATTGGTCAGAAAAGCAATAATGTCATGATTGGTAACTGCTTCAATTTCTTTAATGCGTTCAATGCGGAAATCAGCTTTAGTCTGAATATCCTTTAAAGCATCATCCGGAACAATGCCTAATTTGTTCATTGCTTCGCAAGCAAGAATTTCTACTTTCAGCATTGTTCGGAATTCATTTTCCAATGTCCAGATATTGCCCATTTCCGGGTGAGTATAGCGCTCAATCATTATTTTATGCCTCCTAATATATAATTTTCATTCAAAAAAATAGGTCGAATTTAAAAACATATCCTTCTCTATCATATCATTTTATGCTATTATTCGCAAGAGTTCTGAATAATTTTTACATTTATATTCAATATTGTTCGGGTTTTTAGCCATTTTCTGCCAGCTTTTTGGCAAAAATTACTGTTTTCTGTTTTCCAAGCAGCGGCATTTTATCGTTCACAAAAGTTTTGCGTAAAACAAAGCCCTTCTTTTCATAATAATCAAGATCGCAGGTTTCATCTGCCCACAGAAGCAGACTTGCAAAACCCTTCTGACGTGCCAGACAGAGAATATTGTTCAGCAGCAAGCTGCCTCCGCCGCGCACTGTACTCAGATAAAGCAATAACTGTAAATCACTGTCTGTACTGCAGCTGTCCAAAGCACTGCCGTTATATGCCAGATAATTCATATAGCTTTCGGCAATCTGCCTTTCCTGTACAGTAAAAAATCTACTCTGCGTATCAAACCATTCTGCAAAACAGCTTTTATCGCACTTTTTTCCTGCAAGCAAAAATCCCTGCATTATTCCTGCATCAGAAAATTTAAACGACAGAGCATTATTTTTACTGTAATATCTGACCATAGCCTGGTAAACAAAGTTTTTCAGTCTGCTGTCAGGCCACGGCAGTTCATCTCCCCAGACTGCAGCAGTGAGCTGAGCAGCATTATATATATCAGCATCATTAAATTTAGTAAGCAGCATATTTCCTCACAAAATAAACGGCCTGCATTCACTGCAGACCGTTATCTATTCAGGACGTCTTGAAAGTCCTTCAAATTTAGTAAATTGTTTATGGAAGAACAGGTTAACTGTATCAACAGGACCGTTACGATGTTTAGCTATAATAAGCTCTGTAATATTTTTATTTTCCGTTTCCGGATTATAATAATCTTCACGATATAAGAAGGCAACTATATCAGCATCCTGTTCCAATGAACCTGATTCACGCAGATCGCTTAACATGGGGCGCTTTACCTGTCTTGCTTCAACGCCGCGGCTCAGCTGAGACAGTGCAATTACAGGCACATCCAGCTCGCGTGCCAACGCCTTTAAGGAACGTGATATTTCAGATACTTCCTGCTGCCTGTCACCGCTGGAATTACGTCTGCCGCTTCCCTGCATCAGCTGCAGATAGTCGACAACCACAAGGTCCAGTCCGTGCTCAGCTTTAAGTCTGCGTGCACGGCTGCGCATCTCCAGAGCAGTTATACCGGGAGTATCATCAATATAAATTTTAGCTCTGCTCATAACATCACAGGCATTCCATAAAGACTCCCAGTCCTTGTCGCTCAGCTCACCAATACGCAGACGCTGAGAATCAATGGCAGCTTCTGCGCACAGCATACGGCTTACCAGCTGCTCCTTGCTCATTTCCAGACTGAAAAAGGCAACGGAACACGGATTCCCGCCGATTTTTTTATGCGCGCGCAAAGCCACATTCTGCACAACATTCAGCGCAAAGGCAGTCTTACCCATGGAAGGTCTGGCAGCCAGAATAATAAAGTCTGACGGGTGCAATCCTGATGTAAGCTTGTCAAGATCAGTAAATCCCGTAGGAATGCCAGTCAAACCGCCTTTATTATTAATAAGCTTCTCTATATCCTGCACAGAATGCATTAAAACATCACTGATAGCAGTAAAATCAGAGCGCTTCTTACGATTGGAGATCTCCAGAATACGGCTCTCGGCCTTATCAATCAGCGTAGAAACTTCTTCGTCTCCGTCATAGCCCATAGCGGCAATTTCCGTGGACACCTTAACCAGCTGTCTTAAAACAGATTTTTCGGCTACAATCTCAGCATGATATTTGACATTGGCAGCTGTAGGAAGCAGATTGGCAAGAGAGGTAATATAGGCAATACCGCCCACATCCTCCAGCTTGTTATCGCGCTTTAAAATCTCAGTAACTGTAATTAAATCTACAGGTTCATTTTTGCCCTCCAGCTCCAGCATGGCATTATAAATTACCTTGTGAGCTTCACGGTAAAAATCGTCCGCATTAATAATTTCAGTTACTTTGGCAATTGCTTCCTTGCTGATAAGCATTGCACATAATACTGATTTTTCAGCCTCAATACTCTGAGGCGGTACTCTTTCTTCTACCATGATTATTCGGCTTCTACAACAACCTTAAATTCAGCAGCCACTTCAGGATGCAGTTTGGCAACAGCCTTATATTCGCCAAGTCCTTTTACAGCAGCTTTAAGTTCTACTTTACGGCGGTCAATTTCAATGCCGGTCTGTTTAACAAGTGCTTCTGCAACATCTTTGGAAGTTACAGAACCAAACATTTTGCCATTGTCACCAAGACGCATTTTAATGGTTACAACAACTTTCTGAATCTGCGCGCCTAAAACAACAGCTTCATCTTTCTGCTGAGCTGCTCTGTGAGCGGCAGTTGCTTTATCCTGTTTAGCCTGATTAATATTAGCCGCATTAGCTTCTTTAGCAAGTTTGCGGGGAAGCAGATAGTTACGGCCGTAACCTTCAGCAGTTTCTACAATATCACCTTTTTTACCTAAACTTTTAATATCTTGTAACAGAATTACTTTCATTGTTATCTTTCTCCTCTAACTGTTTTTTTACCAGCGCAACAATTTGTGGTTCAATATCTGCTGCGCGTTTATTTTCAATTTGAACACCGGCTACAGTCTGATGTCCGCCGCCACCCAATTCTTCCATAACTATCTGAACATTGACACTGCCGTCACTGCGGGCACTTACGCCAACAGATCCGTCTTTGTATTCTACAATGGCAATGCCGACAAAAACGCCGTTTATTGTAATAAGAGAATCCGCCGTCTGCGCTGCAAGAATAGAAGATTTAACCTCTTTTTCCGCATTTTTCAGCACCGATACAGCAATACCCGCACTTGGCATTCGCGCCTCAGCAAGCAGTCTTGCTCTCAACTGCAGTGATTTCATATCATCTTTAAACAGTATCCTGATAAGATCAGGAGCCGCACCGCTGCGGCGCAGCAAAGCCGCTGCCTCAAAAGTTCTTGCACCTGTCTGTACGGCAAAATTTTTCGTATCCAGAACAATGCCTGCATAAAGCGCATTTGCTTCTCCTACGGTAATATCCAATCTGTCATCAAAATATCCCACCAGCTCTGTTACCAGCTCACTGGTTGATGAGGAAGAAGGCTCCAGATAAAGCAGCACAGTATCACTGATAAGATCTTCCGCACGTCTGTGATGATCGATAATAATGCGTGCAGGAATGCTTTCCAGTACCTTTCTGCTTGCGGTAATTACTTCGCGATGATGATCGACCAGAATCAAAAGACTCTTAGGCGTAATATGCTTTAACGCCTCTTCTTCTTCTACGACAATTTCCATATACCTGCTGTCATGCTCGCTGAGGTTAATATCATCACGCTCTAAAAGCTCGGCAATCTTATTGAAGGTTTCATTTCTGCCGCTGATGACAATATAGGTTTCCTTATTCATGGATAAAGACAGTTTTGCCATACCTACAGCACCGCCGATAGAATCAAAGTCTTCCATAGCATGACCCATTACGAAAACCTTGTCTGCCAGCTGTATCTGTTCATGGATAGTCTGGGCAACAATACGGGCACGAACCCTTGTATTCTTTGCATTTACAGCACTTGTACCGCCAAAAAACTGCATGGTTTTGTTCTGCGCCACAACAGCCTGGTCGCCGCCGCGGCCCAAAGCCAGATATAAAACTTTATTTGCATTCTGCACCAGCTCTTCCAGTGTATCTCCGTCACAGGAAACACCAATGCTTATGGTAGGTGCAATTTTATTGCCTGCTTTTATCTCACGCACTTTATCAAGAATCTGAAACTTGTTGCCAATCAGATTCAAAACTGCAGAATGAGGAAAACCAATCAGGCTCAGCTCCTTATTCATACGACAGATAAATCCATGTTCTTCTGCTACCCATTTGGTAAGCAGTTCATTAACCTCGCCGTTTAAGTTGGCAATATTTGTTTCACTTAAACCTCTGGTTACCTCTTCATAGTTATCAAACTTGGCATAAGCAAGGCATAATTTGTCATTATCATATTTTTGGCGCAGCAGTTCAAAATCTGTTATATCAAACAAATAAAGCATTAACCCGCTGATATTGCTGTCATCATCTTTTTTGCCGGCCTTATCCTGAGTCTGCACACGAAAATGCTTCATATTGTAGTAGCGGTCATCAATCTGAATAATGCGCTCACCGTCACGAACACTTAAAATTTCAAAAGCATTCTCAGGCAAAGGCAGAATATCCTCGGGCTTTTTGCCTTCCAGATTTTTTTTGCCTACCCAGGACTGAAAAAGCTCATTACGCCACTGCAGCTTACCTTCTTTGGTAAAAACAGCCATTCCCACATCCAGCTTGCGGATAGCAAAATGATTTGTTCTTTCGATATTGCGGATAATGTTGTCCAGATAACTGCTGAAATAGATTTCTTTATAAATAAGATTTCTCTGACTGAAATAATATGTTACACCAACAATTATCAGCGCAGCAGGTATGAACATTGGCTGAAAATAGCAGGCTATCACAGCCAGAGCAGCAATAATTAACAGATAAACATTTGTATCAACCTTGGAATTTATATTCTTTTTGAATATATTGAACACAACTGTTCACCACCGTTCTCATTTAAGACGTTTCGGCCTGATCTTTCTGAAATCAAAAACCATATCAAAAGCACCAACATAAACCATAACCTGAGAAAAAATCGGAATAATAAACAACAAAACTGTAGCTACATTAGCCCACCACAGCGGTTTATTCTTTTTCTTAACAAACCAGTATATAAGCACTATACCCTGAAATACCAGTGCAAAGCTGCACACAGTCTGAATATTTACAGCAACATGGTACATCCAGCTGGCTCTGTCAACATTATAAAAATAAGTAACTGCCAGAAGAGAAATACCATAGGGCCATAATACCCAGCCGGGAACTTGCAGATTCACAAAAGGAGGAAAGCTCTCAAAAGTTTCTCCCAGCTTAGTCAGGATTTTCTTTGCCGCCACGTAATTTGCCAGAGCAAGAATAGGCGCTGAAATCAGAAAAGCTCCGGGCATGATAATCTTCATCATTCCCAGCATTTCCTCATAACCATCAATAATCTGCTTAATCTCTGCTTCGGACATACCGCTTTCACGATAATAAGCCGCAAGCTCACCCAGACTTTGATGGAAGGATGTAAACATCATTTCTACAGGATTGATACCCAAAAGCAAAAAGCTGAGGGCAATGTTTATAATCAGAGCAGCTACCGCACCGACACTGCTGTAAAGCATCAGCTTCATAGGCGCAAGCTTTCTGCGCATGCACTCTCCGATAATCAGGCCCAGCAAACCGAAGATTGCCATAAGAAAGAAAGCCTGCAGAGGGCTTATGATAATGCCTATGATAATAGTTGCTACCACAAGGCACATAAGGCTCCATTTAAAGCCATTACGCATTCCGCATATGATAATCGGCAACGGCCAGACAAAATTAATAAATGCACCAATCACAGGAATATACATACTTACCAGTGCCATGACAATTGCAACAGCCGCCAGAATGCCGGCTTCTACCATGGCAGAAGTTTTTCGCATCACAAAATTTCCTCCTTCAACATACACTGCTTCCATTTTATTTTATATACTACATTATTTTACACCGAACCAGTACTTAAAGTAAAGAAGACTTGCCAGGCAAGTCTTCTTTTAATACTTATTTTATTCTGCTGCTTTGATGCTTAATTTCAACCCCTGAGGCATTGGCGTTACAGCATCAATTTTTATAAAATCAAGCAGTGACTTTTCCATTACCTTAGGCTCTGATAATCTGCTGGCTTTAATGCTTTCGGTAAAATCAACCTTCCAGATTCTTTTGCTGTATTCTGTAATTAAACGTTCATTTTCCAAATCTATTTTTTCAAACAGAACGTCTGCCAGCGATAAAATCAGCTTACTGCCAACAAGATCAAGAATAAACTCAGCTATACTGTTATCACGTACGGAAAAATCTTCTACCATAAATTCTGCTGCTGAATGCGCTTTACTGATAATAAAGCTACGCACAGAAAGCAAAATCTCAGCGGTTCCATATTCTTCACTGCTTACCGCTATCATAAGCCTGTTATCTGCACTGTAACGCAAATCAGTGATCAAAATATCGCCGCCGGCTGTTTTTCTGCGCAAAATACTTATTATCTCTGTATAAGGTACAATTACCTGCCTGTTTTTCAGATCTTCCATACTCTGCACCTGCAGCCAGTTTTTTCCCTGCTGCACAAGCGGCTTTAATATTTTTTCGCCAAAGCGCTGCACTCTGTCCGTCAGATTCTTTTCTGTCTGATCAGCAGCTGTCATAACCTGCCTAAAGAGCTTGTTTCCATCAATATTAAATCTTTTATTTTCATCTCCCAAAGGCTGGCTTTTACAGTCCATATTTGTAAACTCATCAATATTATCCATGCCCTCCTGCCTTGCCTGTTCATAAACTTCCTTAAAAACAGCAATGTCCTCCGGGCGTCCTGCCTTTATCCAGGCGTCAGCCACTTTACCCACAGC
This sequence comes from uncultured Phascolarctobacterium sp., assembly GCA_958448515.1. Taxonomy (GTDB): domain Bacteria; phylum Bacillota; class Negativicutes; order Acidaminococcales; family Acidaminococcaceae; genus URXU01. The sequence goes on from CAUDEF010000001.1 coordinate 124,206, forward strand.
ATAGGTTACCGAAATACCTACGGGAATCTGTACAGGGGCAAAAGGAATCAAAGTAACCAGCGTCTGACCAACAAAAGCTGCTCCTAAAGAACTCAGCAGGCCAAGTACTGCTCCTTCTTCAAGCTCAACTCCCCGCAAATCTCCCAGGCGGGTAATCATATATACTTCATTGGCCATCAGCGCCATTGTTCCCACAAATGGTGCTACTACAATTACTCCGGCTCTTGCAGCACCCCAACGGCAGATTTTTTCGGCTTCCCAGTCTAAATCAGTTTCCGGTGTGTAAGATAAACTCATCAGCGTATTCCCTCCAGTATATATTTTCTGCATAATTCTTTTTGCCTGCTTCATAATCCTGCCGGTAAATTTATTTTTCTAAAAGTTTGGCAATTTTTTCACATAATGATACAATTACTAAAGATGAAGGATGGGATATTATGGAAGAAAAAATTATCTGCGGCAGATTTGCACCCACTCCCAGCGGCAGAATACATCTGGGAAATATTTTCTGCAGCCTGCTGGCGTGGCTTTATGCAAAGTCTGCCGGAGGAAAAATAGTTCTGCGTATAGAAGATCTTGACCCTGTGCGCTGTCCCAGAAAAAATGCTGATTTACTGGCAAAGGACCTGGAATGGCTTGGTCTTACCTGGGATGAAGGGGCGTATCTTAGCACTAATGATGAGCAGTACTTTCAAAGTCAGCGCGCGGATATCTACCAAAAATATTTTCAGCAGTTACAGGAAAAACAGCTTACTTATCCATGTTTCTGCAGCCGTGCAGAACTCCATGCCGCTCAGGCTCCGCATCTTTCGGATGGTAAAGTTATCTACCCCGGAACATGCCGCAGCCTTACTGCGGCTCAGCAGCAAACAAAAAGCAAAGAAAAAACACCTGCGTGGCGTTTGCGTGTTAACGCCAAACCAATAAGCTTTACTGACGGTCACTTTGGCTTACAGATATCCGTACTTACAGAAGATTGCGGTGATTTTATTATCAGGCGCAGTGACGGAGTATATGCCTATCAGCTGGCTGTTGTCATAGATGATGCACTTATGGGTGTCAATCAGGTGGTACGCGGATGCGATCTGCTTAGTTCTACACTAGTGCAGCTCTATCTTTATAATCTGCTGAAGCTGCCTGCACCTGATTTTATACATGTACCTCTGCTTATAGCTCAGGATGGACGCAGGCTTGCCAAGAGAGATAAGGATAAAGATCTTGACTATCTGCGAACGAAATACGATAATCCTCAGCCAATTATAGGCTATCTTGCTTACCTTGCAGGTCAGCTTACCAAACCGGAAGCTATTTCTGCAGCCGAACTTTTAAAAATTTTTGATCCGTCCAAAATCCCTGCCCAAAATATTGTTGTGCCTGCACAACTGCCACATATTTAATCTGCTTTCGAGGAGGTGTAGCTATGAAAATGACAGCATTCAGACTGGTAATAATCATTATTATCGCCGGTATAGCAACAGAATATTTCCTGCAAAATCGCTGGTTAGGCTTCTTTGGTGCCGGTATTCCTTTATCAGCTCTGTATATTTATCAGGAATATAAATTACAGCAAAAAGAAGAAGAAAAACGTCGCAACAAACATAAAAACAAATACAGATAAAAAAGCGTGGACTTAAGTCCACGCTTTTTTTATATTTTAACATCAATCTGTGCGGAAACACCTACGCCCTGTACCCTGTTAACATCAGTAACTGATACCTTGTCAATCGGTACTAAAACCTTAGCTCTGAAACTACCAAAGAAGGAAGTTTCTATCTGCAGTGCAGCCTTGCATTTATCAACCTGTGCCTGTGGTCCGGATACCTGAGCAGCACCTGCTCTGCTTCCGTCACCTACTGTAATAATTGGCACAACTTTAGTTGCATAATCATCGCTGACTCCATATTTGGCAGTCACAGCATTTATTCCATCATTGAGAGGTCCTGCAAATTGATCCACCAGAGCACCGATAGCTCCACCTTTTACAACAGTTCCCAGAATACCTGCACTTACGGGAGCAGCTCCGTTGCCTAAAATAAAGCCGCATACAAGAGCTGCAGCAATCCATTTTTTATTCTGCACAAAAATCCCTCCTTACAGTCATCAGTAAAATTTACTGATATTATTCGACATGTAAAAGGAAAAGACCTTTATTCTTTGGCAGCCAGCATTATTTCTTCATGCACTTTTACCTGTACCGGAATATTTAACTGCTGACCCGGATATAAGGTTTTATCAGTAAGATTATTGCTGCGGCTAATTCTGTATACTACTTCCCGTACATCTTCGCCAGGAGCAGAATGCTGCGCGGCAATATCCCATAAAGTATCTCCCTTACTTACTGTAACAATATGATTTTTATATACAGGTTCATCAACAAAAACTTTATTCGCACCTACTAATACTACTGTAGCAACGATAAATGTCATTAAAAAAGTTTTCATGTTTTCACCATCTTTCAGAACGTTTGTTTGTTATATTAATTTTATGGCAAAAACATATTCCTGTCAATATCAAAATCAAAATTTTGTTCGTTTTTATTTTGTTTTAGTAAACAAAAAAGGCAGAAGCACTTTACTGTACTTCTGCCTTAATTTTAATTTTTACTTTTCTTTAACTCATCAAGTTTATTTTTCATCCATTCAATCATGGCCAGTTTGCCAAATTCATGCCAGGTTGCACACTCAGTATTCTGAGCAATATACTCATTCCATTTGTCCTGATTTACATTTTCTACTTCCAGCAGATTCATGATACCAAAACCGCTGCGCCAGATCATATCATCCATGGATGTAAACTTACTGTTTTCCTGCAAAAACTTGGGATTAAAAAGTTCCTGAAAGGTAACCTGATTTAAAATTTTTGCCATATCTTTATCTGCAGTAAAAACACCCAAATAATATTTAAAAGTTTTTTCAAGCTTTTTCTGCTCCATGCTTAATCCTCCCCATAGATATACACTGTTTTATTATTTTACCACAAATCCTCACTGAAAGCCTAAATATTTTGCACCTTTTTTCAGTTGAATTCATAGTAAAGTCATAGTAAAATTAACTTACCTAAGAAAGGTTGTGAAATCATGAAAATCTCAACTAAAGGACGTTACGCTCTGCGATTAATGCTTGATCTGGCTTTAAACTACTCCGGAAGCTACACCCCTTTAAAGGCTATAGCGCAAAGACAGGAAATCTCTGACAAATATCTGGAACAGATTATTAATATCCTCAGCAAATCAGATTTTGTGCAAAGTGCCCGCGGCGCTCAGGGAGGATACAGGCTGACGCGCCATCCGTCACAATATACGGTAGGTGAAATTCTGCGTCTTGCTGAAGGCAGTATTGCTCCTGTAGCCTGTCTGGAATGTAAAGAATTATGTAATAAAATGGATTCCTGCATTACACTGGGATTGTGGAGAAAAATGCAGACAGCCATAGATGATGTTGTAGATAATACGACATTACAGGATCTGATAGATGATTATCATAATAAAAATATTTAAGAAAGAACTGATGTTATGAAAATTGCTGCAAAGCTTACTGATTTAATAGGAAACACACCACTCCTGGCAGTTAATAATTACTGCCGGCAAAAAAATCTGCAGGCCAATATCTGGGCTAAGCTTGAATACTTTAACCCTGCCGGCAGTGCCAAAGACAGAATAGCCCTTACCATGATTGAGGACGCTGAAAAAAGCGGCAACCTCAAACCTGGTGCTACAATTATTGAGCCTACCAGCGGTAATACGGGCATAGGACTTGCTGCCGTGGCAAGTGCCAAAGGCTATAAAGTTATTCTTACCATGCCTGATACAATGAGCCTGGAACGCCGTAATCTGCTGAAAGCATATAATGCTGAACTGGTACTTACTCCCGGTGCACTTGGCATGCAGGGCGCTATCAATAAAGCGCTGGAGCTTGCCGCAGCCTGCGAAGGTGCATTTATTCCCGGTCAGTTCGATAATCCGGCCAACCCCCTTGCTCATTATCGTACAACAGGCCCTGAAATCTGGTCTGACACCGACGGAAAAGTTGATGTTTTTGTTGCAGGTGTAGGCACCGGCGGAACTGTTTCCGGAACAGGACGTTACCTGAAAGAAAAAAATCCGCAGATAAAAATAGCTGCCGTGCAGCCAGCCGATTCTCCTGTGCTGAAAGGCATGCCTGCTGCACCGCATAAGCTGCAGGGCATAGGAGCTAATTTTATTCCTCAGAATTTTGACGGAGAAATCGTTGATCTTATCTGCGATATTACTGCCGAAGAAGCATATACAGCATGTCAGGAGCTTGCCGCAGCCGAAGGCCTTCTGGTTGGTATTTCCTCCGGAGCAGCCGTGGCAGCAGCAGTAAAACTTGCCGCTTCTGAAGACTTTAAAAATAAAAACATTGTAGTTTTGCTTCCTGACGGAGGAGAACGCTACTTATCAACACCGAACTTTATTAAACAGGAGTGATAAAACATGGAACTTACACGCGAAGCAGCATGGAATCTGCTTACAGAATATAATAAAGAACCCTTTCATCTGCGTCATGCATTAACAGTTGAAGGAATTATGAAATATTTTGCTCAGGAACTGGGCTACGGCGAAGAAAAAGAATTCTGGGGCCTTGCAGGACTTCTCCACGATCTTGACTTTGAAATGTATCCAGAGCAGCACTGCATTAAATCTCAGGAAATAATGACTCAGCATGGTCTTGATGCAAGGCTCATTCGTGCTACGGCAAGTCATGGCTACGGCCTTGCTCAAAACGATATTGCCCCCGAGCATGAAATGGAAAAAGTTTTATTTGCTATCGACGAACTTTCCGGATTAATTGGTGCCGTTGCCATTATGCGCCCCTCTAAAAGCGTTATGGATCTGGAGCTTAAATCCGTTAAAAAAAAATTTAAAGATAAACGCTTTGCTGCCGGCTGCAGCAGAGAAGTAATTACAGAAGGCGCAGAAAATCTTGGCTGGACAGTAGACGAACTTATCGAAAAAACTATTCTTGCCATGCGTGAAGATGAAACTGCCATTAATGAAGCCTGCGCCGCTTTAGGTGATTAAAATGGCAAAAAAAGTATTAGCCGCCATGAGCGGCGGTGTAGACAGCAGTACCGCAGCACTTCTGCTTCAGCAGCAGGGGTTTGAAGTTGTCGGCGTAACGGTAAAAATGTTTGGCAACAAGGAAGTAGGCATTGATGCTCCTGATGAGCCTAAACAGGATATTGCAGATGCCCGCCGTGTAGCGGAAAAACTGCAGATTCCCCATCATACCCTTGATTTTTCCACCTGCTTTAAAAAACATGTTATTGATCACTTTGTCAGTGAGTATAAATGCGGACGTACCCCCAATCCCTGCATCGACTGCAATAAACATATTAAATTTGGCAAGCTTTTTGAAGCAGCCCATGAGCTTGGCTGCGACTATCTTTCTACCGGACATTATGCACGTATAGAATATGATGAAAATAAAGGCCGCTGGCTGCTGCTGCGTGCTGATGACGCAAAAAAAGACCAGAGCTATATGCTCTTTAATCTGACTCAGGAGCAGCTGGCACATATAATTCTTCCCTTAGCAGATTTAACAAAGCAGGAAATACGCCAGCTGGCAGAAGAAAATCAGCTGGTAACAGCCAATAAGCCTGACAGTCAGGATATCTGCTTTGTTCCAGATGGTGATTATGCCGCTGTCATTACAAGACTGAGCCCAAAAAGCAGTAAACCAGGCAAGTTTGTTCATATCAACGGTCAGGTTCTTGGCAGGCATAAGGGACAGATTCATTACACAATAGGTCAGCGCAAAGGTCTTGGTCTTTCCTACGAATACCCCCTATATGTAATAAATAAAAATCTGCAGGATAATACCGTTATTTTAGGGCCTCATGAAGCACTGTTTAAAAATGAGCTGTGGGCAGAAAACTGCAATTTTATTTTTATTGATAAACTTGAAGAGCCTATGCAGGTAACCGCCAAGACAAGATACAGCGCCAAAGACGTACCTGCAACAATTTACCCAGCCGAAAACGGTAAGGTGCATGTAGTTTTTGCTGAACCTCAAAGGGCAATTACTCCCGGACAGGGCGTAGTATTTTATCATGATAAGTATGTTGTAGGTGGTGGTATCATTGCTGACTACAACTGTTAAAAAACTCTCAGCAGCTGTTTTTATGCTGCTGTGCAGCTTTTTTATCACTGCATCAGTTTATGCCGCGCCATCACTATCCCAGCAAAATACAGCCGCAGCAGTAAATAAACCACAGGCAGTAACCATTCCTCAGCATAAAAACATTATTACTGCCAAACCAGCCTCCAGACAGATTATGCGTGAGCCGCAGATTTATGACTTTTATCAGTCTGTAAATACGGCAGGAGGCTATACATTATTTATCCCAAAAGCTTTTGGCAGCAATACTCTGGTTGATTATCCGCAAGTAAACGGTCCCATGCAGGTATTTGCCAAAGACGCGTCTACTTTAATGGCTGTTAATGTTATTTACAGTATGGATACTCTGCATTTTCAGTCTGCCAAACCACTGCCTGATTTTGCTGATAAAACCGTTTTGTGCAAATGGCGTCATCCTACTCCTGCAGCATGGTACTGCACGCTTAGCAGACATACTGATTACAATGGTGACAAACTGATTTTACAGGCTAAAAGTACACAGCAAAATAAAACTTATGAGCTTTTGTATCTGTGTCCTTTTGATGAATATGTTACTTTGCTGCCGCAAATGTTATACTCATTAAATAGTTTTAAATATACTATGTAAAAACAAAAAAGTGCTGAAACAAATTGTTTCAGCACTTTTTTTATGCTTATTTTACCTGTTCAAAAGTATTGGTAAGCGCCGCAAAATCCTCCAAAGTAAGAGTTTCACCGCGGCGTTTGCCGTCAATGCCGGCAAGTTCCAGCCATTTGCTGCACTGTTCACTGCTGATGCCCATGTTCTTTAATGCATTGTTAAGCATTTTTCGGCGCATGGAAAAAGCAGCCTTAACAACTCTGAAAAATAAATCTTCATCACATACCTCTACAGGAGGTTTGGACCTTCTTTTGCAGACAATAACAGCAGAATCAACAGCCGGAGCCGGAATAAAGGAATCAGGCGGCACAATAAAAGCAATTTCCGGTTCAGTAAAATACTGAATAGCAACGGATAATGCACCGTAATCCCTTCCGCCAGGCTTAGCAGCCATGCGCTCAGCTACCTCTTTTTGCACCATGGCAACAAGACGCTCCATAGGCAGCCGCTTTTCCAGCAAAGCAAAAATAATAGGTGTAGTTATATAATACGGCAGATTGGCGCAGACTTTAAAGTTTTCCGTACCTACTGCCTCCATAATATTAACCTTTAAAATATCATCATTAATGATACGTACATTGTCATAGCCGTTTAAAGTAACGTCAAGTACCAGCAGCAGCCTTTTATCAAGCTCTACGGCAACTACCTGCGCACCGCTTTCAGCAAGTCCCTGAGTAAGCGTACCAATGCCGGGGCCTACTTCCAGAACGGTATCGCTTTCTGTAAGCTCAGCAGCAGCAACAATATTGCGCACAATATTTTCATCAATCAAAAAATTCTGTCCCAGTTTCTTATCTGCTCTCAGCTTAAACCTGTGCAGAATGTGATTTGTAACCTGTGGAGATGCAATTACAGGATTTTTCATAAATTCAAATTATTCTCCTATCTTCTGTATGGCAGCATTAAATTCTTCTCTGGTTACACCATAACTGTTTAGTCTCTGCAAAAACTGCTTGGCATTGCCATAACCAATTCCAAGCTCTGCCCCCAACTTGTCTCTGCGCACAGACGCACTGCCGCTGCCGCTAAGATTATTGGCAAACAGATCCTGCATGGAAAACTCTTCTGTAACCTGATATTCATGGTGTCTTACTTTAGCCAGCGCAGCCAGTATGGCCTGCGGGCTGGCTTGTTCTATACCAACATCATTGTTGGCAGTCGCATCTATTTTAGGTACAAAGGCCTGTCCGGCATTTGGAAAACGCTCTGTCAGATAACGCCTGATTCGCTCACCTGCTCCATCAGGATCAGTAAGAATGATGATACCTCTTTTTTCATATGCTGCCTGTATTTTTTTCAGTGTATATGGTGCCAGAGTAAAACCGCCAGTTTCTATAGTATCAGCATCAAGCGCTTTTTTGATAGCCACCGTATCCATCTTACCTTCTACAACCAGAACCTCTTTCAGCACCAGTAACACCTCAGTCTTCTAAAATATAAATTTCGATATTTTTACGTCCCCACTGAATAGCTCTGTGCCAGTCATTCATAAAGACATCTACATGATTGCCTACAACACCGCTGCCTGTATCACCGGCCATTGCTATACCGTATCCGGGAATATACATCTTAGTATAATAGGGAATCACACGCGGGTCAACAGCAACAATACCTTCATAAGGTACAAGTCCGATAGAAGTAAGTCCGGTACCACTGCCGCAGTTAATGGTATAGGCTGTAGATTCTACAACCATCTTTTTCTTATAGCGTTTATATCCTTCAGGAGTTTTAACGCTTTTTCCCATGCCTTTGACCATAACTTTATTTTCCGGCGCACTTATTACCTTGCTGCCTATTTCCTGGGTAACAGTAGTGCCGTCACGATCTACTGCCACCTTTGAAATAACAGTAGCACGTCCCGGCTTGCCTTCAGTCTTAGTAATCTGCTGGCCATAGGGCAGGTTAAAGTCTTCTATATACTCAATTTCAGGAGCAACCTCTTCCTCAGTAAAGGTAAAATGCTCATTTTTATTCAGTACATAAACCTTCATATCTTTTTCCAGCTTGGTATCCGCCTCAGGATAAATTCTGTTTTTCCTGTAGGATATGCCCAAACTTTTTAAAGCTTCGCCAACAGTTTCCTTACTGCTTTTATAAACGACTTCCTCATTATCTCTGACTACAATAAAACTTTTAGCTCTGACTACTTCAATAACAGTGCCGTCCTGAATTTTTCTGTTGGCACCTAAAATGCGCCAGCCATCACCCGGCTCCAGTGTAACACCGGCTTTTTGCAGAACGCTTTCCGGACTTTCAAGATTAGTATGAATTGTTTTTGTCTGTCCGTCATATTTTACAACAACCTCACGAACGACATCAAAACCCATCAGAAACGGAACCACGATAAGCAGAGCAAATATAATGCTCAGGCAATGCTTATGCAGTACGTTTATATTTTTGAACATAAAAAACCTCCTTATCGATTATGTTATTTTAACATAACTAAAACAAAATCGTCAAATCAGCACTTTTTCCTATGTCCAGCAATATAAATACTCTGCAGGATTTTTTTATTTTTACAGGTATATTTATATAAATAATTATTCTCTGAAAACAAAATCTTATTTTGTGAAAAATATACAAAAAAAGGTCTGCAGCTTTTTTTGCTGCAGACCCATATATCAGCCTATTTCTCTTTCCTTTTCTGTACCGCGTACATTAACGGGATGATTGTGCTCATCCACCATAACTACTTTAGGCACAAAGTTTTTAGCTTCTTCTTCTGTCATCATGCTGTAGGCAATAATAATTACGGTATCACCAACAACAACCTTGCGCGCAGCCGCACCGTTAAGGCAGATTACGCCGCTGCCGCGTTCTCCGGCAATAACATATGTTTCCAGTCGATTACCGTTGTTATTATCTACAATCTGTACACGTTCTCCCGGAAGAATTCCAGATAACTCCAGAAGTTCGCTGTCAATAGTAATACTGCCCATATACTCCAGATTAGCTTCGGTAACAGTAGCGCGGTGAATTTTTCCATGAAACATATTATATAACATTATTTTTCCTCCAAAATTACATTATCAATTAAACGTGTTGTACCAAATTTTACGGCTAAAGCCAGCAGATTGCTTCCTTCCAAAGTTTCTCCGGCAGGTCTTAATTCGGGTAATTTATAAATTTCCACATAATCAATATCACTCATAGGCTCGCCTTGAATTTTTTCAGTAACAGCAGCAACAAGTTTTTCTGAGCTGCGTTCGCCGTTTTCAAACATCTGCTTAGCTTCTGCAAGGCTTTGATTTAATACCAGTGCAGCCTGATGTTCTTCTGCACTTAAATAGGTATTGCGGGAGCTTTTGGCAAGTCCGTCTGCCTCACGAATAATAGGCATAATTCTCAGCTGCAGATTAAAAAACAGATCTTTTACCATTCTTTTGATAACTTCTACCTGCTGAGCATCTTTTTGTCCAAAGTAAGCACGGTCAGGCTGCGCCAGATTAAACAGCTTGCTTACTACAGTGGTTACGCCTCTGAAATGAATCGGTCTGCTTTTGCCGCACAGAACTTTAGTTACATCGCCGGTAACCTCTACCCAGGTCATATCCTCACTGGGATACATTTCTTTGGGAGACGGAGCAAAAACAATATCTGCACCCATTTTTTCAGCCAGTACGCAGTCAGCTTCCAGAGTACGCGGATAAGCATCCAGATCTTCGTTAGGACCAAACTGTGTTGGATTTACAAAAACGCTTACTACAACTACATCATTTTCTTTATTTGCCGCAGCAATCAAAGAAGCATGACCTTCATGAAGTGCACCCATGGTCGGTACAAGACCGATAGTTTTTTGAACAGCTTTCACCGCTGCAATTTCTTCACGTAATTCTGCTACAGTTTTTACTAATTTCATTCTTCCAGCCTGCCTTAATATAATTTTTCCAAAACAGTATCGTCTATTTTAAAAGTATGCTCCGCAGAGGGAAAGCTTCTTGCCTTAACATCAGCAATATAGCTTTTTACAGCCTCTACAGTAACAGTATGTACATCAGCATATTTTTTTACAAATTTGGGACAGAAACCGTCAGTTACGCCCAAAAGATCATTGCATACCAGCACCTGACCGTCACAGCCGCTGCCTGCACCAATACCGATAGTTGCAGCTGTATGCAGTTCACCGGTAATTTTTTCTGCCAGTGCTGCCGGAACGCATTCCATAACGATAGCAAAGGCACCTGCAGCTTCAAGAGCTTTAGCATCTTCAATCAGTTTCTGTGCTGCTGCAAGATCTTTACCCTGCACTTTAAATCCACCCAGCTGATTAACAGACTGCGGTGTAAGTCCAATATGACCAACTACAGGAATACCGGCAGCAGTAAGCTTTTCTACCAGCGGGCATACTTCACTGCCGCCCTCAAGCTTAACTGCATGGCAGCCAGTTTCTTTTAAAAATCTCGCTGCGTTATACATGCCATCTGCAATACTTGCCTGATAGCTCATAAAAGGCATATCGCCAACTACCAGTGCACGTGTATTGCCGCGCATTACCGCTTTTGTATGATGCAGCATTTCTTCCATGGTTACAGGTACTGTAGAATTATAGCCTAAAACAACGTTGCCCAGAGAATCACCAACAAGAATCATATCAATGCCTGCTTCATTAACATTGCGTGCCATAGCAACATCATAGGCAGTAATCATTGTAATAGGCTCCCCTTTTTGTTTCATCTCTTTAACAGTGGCAGTTGTTACCATTTTTACACACATATTATTTATCCTCCGGTCTACCAAGTATTTTTTCAAGACTTTTTAATGTATCTTCGTCAATAGTACCGTTGGTCAAGGCAATTTGGGCTGTTAAAAGCCCCACAAAGCTGTAGGCAGGTATGTACTCTGCAGGAATCTTCTGCAGATGCCCGGCAACTGTCTGCGCATCACCTCTGGCAATAGGACCTGTAAGGGCCTGCTCCAGAGCACCTGTTTTATTAAGGTTTGCCGCCGTTCCGTTAAAAAGAGGCAGCAGCGCCTGCCACGCAGCTTCATCAGTACCGGTCCAGCGCCGCATGATATTTTTAGCCATGCATTCCAAAGTTACCACATAGTTTGAGCAGATGCAGGCTGCACAATGATACAGTTTTCTGTCTTCTGCCGGTACAAAAAAGCCTGTTCCTCCGAGCATTTTAACAAGCTCCATTACCATGCCTCTGACATTTTCAGCTCCGTCAACAGCCATATAAACACCCTGCAGTTTTGTATGCTCATCAGCAAAACTCTGCAAAGGATGCATGCTTCCTGTCATGGAACCCTGCTCTGCCAGTGCCTGCAATACCTCCAGGCCCAGCGAACCGCTGCAGTGAAGAAAAGTTTTTTCTTTCAGCACTTCGGGACCAAGTGCCGAAAGCTCTTCTGCCACAGCAGAAATTTTTCTGTCAGGAACTGTAAGAAAAATCACATCTGCCTGCCTGATAGACTCTGCCAGCGAAAAAACTTCAAGATTAAACTTCTCTGCCAGTGCCTGTGATTTTCCTTCATCAGAGCCTCTGACAAAGACCAGCATGCTTAATCGTTTAAAGTATCCTCCAAGACATAAGCCAACTTTGCCGCCGCCGATTATACCTACCTTCATAACTCTCCTTTCTGCCGGAACAATAAAAAAATGCGCACTCCGACACGGAATGCGCATAAAATACTTATTGCGTCTCGTCCCGGTCCAAATAAAGATCCAAGCGATTATTGACATCTTGTCTGTAATTTTATACCTTCTGTAATACAGCTCCAAAGGATACTGCTTACCAATACTCAAATTACGGTACAATGATAGCATATAAGAATTTAAATTACAAGTATCACCGTCTATTTTTAACGTGAAATTTTACATTAATTTAGCGTATAACAATGAAAAACAGCGTATACCAAAAATATCTCATGCAATCATAAATTTTTATTAAAATACAGCATATTATAATACTTTCCTTATTTAATATATCCAGTTAAAATGTATAGTATATACCAATAAGATTATTAAATTTTTAGGAGGTCATAAAAATGACAGGTATTTCTCTCATCATAGCATTTATTGTTGCCATTATAGTAATGATACTTGCTATCTCCAAGTACAAGGTTCATCCTTTTTTATCTATCATGGGTGTATCCATCATCCTCGGACTGGCAGCAGGTATTCCGCTGGTCAATACCGTTATTGACGACAAACCTGTTCAGGGCATTGTCAACGTTATCGGCGCAGGCTTTTCCGGCACCTTTACCAGTATCGGCATTGTAATTATTCTTGGTGCACTTATCGGTTCCGTACTGGAAAAAACCGGTGCGGCTTTAAAACTTGCTGATATTGTTATTAAAATTGTCGGCAAAAAAAGACCTGCTCTGGCTATGGAGCTGATGGGCTGGGTTGTATCCATTCCTGTTTTCTGTGACTCCGGCTTTGTAATTTTAAATCCTATCCGCAAATCTCTGGTTAAACGTACCAAAATGTCCAGTGTTACTATGACTGTAGCTTTAAGTGCAGGCTTATATATTTCTCATGTATTTATTCCGCCTACTCCAGGTCCTATTGCTGCGGCTAACTCTCTTGGCATCGGCAGCAACATGCTGCTTGTTATGGGTATGGGCGCACTTGTTTCTATTTTCCCGCTGATTGCAGGCTACTGCTTTGCCAAATATATCGGCAAAACAGTTAAAGCAGCTGACGATATTGAAGCAGAAGAAACAGTTGCTTCTTATGAAGAGCTGGTAAAATCCTATGGTAAGCTCCCCGGCTCCTTTAATTCTTTGGCTCCTATTATCGTACCTATTATCCTGATGGCTCTGGGTTCCATTGCTTCCATGGCTGGCATTAAGGGTTCTTTCGGCAACCTGCTTGCTTTCCTCGGTACTCCTGTTATGGCACTGGCTGTAGGCACCCTGTGTGCTGTTTATCAGCTGGCATCTGCCAATAAGCTTGGTGACTTCTACGACCTGACCAATGATACCTTAAAAACTGTTGGTCCTATTTTGTTTGTAACCGCTGCCGGCGGCGTTCTTGGCAAAATTATTGCTGTATCCGGTATGGTTGGCTACATCACTGCCAATGCTAATATTCTGGAAACTATCGGTATCTTCTTCCCCTTCATTCTGGCTGCTATCCTAAAAACAGCACAGGGTTCTTCTACCGTTGCCATTACCACTACAGCAGGTATTCTTGCTCCGCTGATGACCGTACTTGGACTTGATACTCCTGTTCTGGCAGCTTTGACTGTTATGGCTATCGGTGCAGGTGCCATGACTGTTTCCCATGCTAATGACTCCTACTTCTGGGTTGTTACCAACTTTGGTGAAATGACTGCTGATCAGGGCTATAAAACTCAGACTGCTTGTACCTTCGTTCTGGGTGTATCTTCCATGATCGGAATTTTCATTCTCTCCCTTCTTCTGTAATATGTATTTCTGATATGGGCGCTTTTGAGCGCCCATTTATTAAATTTTAAAGGAGATTTATCAGTGAACAGATTTATTGTCATTCCGGATTCTTTCAAAGGCACTATGTCTTCATCTGAAATCTGCGCTATTATGGAAAAAGTTATTCTTACTCACTATCCTGAGGCGCAGATAACAGCAATTCCTGTTGCTGACGGCGGTGAAGGCAGCGTTGATGCCTTTTTGCAGGCCATGGGCGGTGAAAAAATTTTTGTTCCTGTACAGGGCCCCTACGGAGAAACCATTCAGGGTTTTTACGGTCTGCTGCCTGACGGAACAGCCGTTGTGGAAATGGCAGCAGCAGCAGGACTTCCTCTGGTGGGCGATAACAGGCACGCTGAAAAAACCACTACCTACGGCGTTGGTCAGTTAATGCTGGCAGCAGCTCAGGCGGGCTGCAGGCAGTTAATCGTAGGTCTTGGCGGCAGCTCTACCAATGAAGGCGGCTGCGGAGCTGCTGCAGCTGCAGGTGTAAAATTCTATAATGCTGACGGACAGGAGTTTATCCCCGTTGGTGAAACCCTGCAGGATATTGCCAGAATTGATACCTCTGCTTTGCATCCCTCTTTAAAAAACATTCCCATTGTAACCATGTGTGATATAGACAATCCTTTATGCGGTGCTAACGGTGCGGCTGCAGTTTTCGCTCCGCAAAAAGGTGCTGATCCTGAATGTGTAAAAATGCTGGATGCAGGCTTACAGCATATGTCCGAAATCGTAAAAAGAGATCTTAATAAAGATATCCTTAACCTGGCAGGAGCAGGTGCAGCCGGCGGTATGGGCGGCGGCATGGTAGCATTTTTTGACAGTACCTTGCAGATGGGTATTGAAACTGTTTTGGATGCAGTGCAGTTTGACCAGCTTCTGGAAACTGCTGATGTAGTCTTAAGCGGTGAAGGCAAAATAGACCAGCAGTCCTTACGAGGAAAAGTTGTTATCGGCGTAGCACGCAGAACAAAAAAAGCCAATGTTCCTCTGTGGGCTATTGTGGGTGATATCGGCGATGATATTGCTGCTGCTTACGAAGAAGGTGTTTCCGGTATCTTCAGTATCAACCGCGTAGCCGTTCCTTATAAGGAAGCACGCCAGAGAGCCAGAGAAGACCTTGCACTGACTGTTGAAAATATTCTTCGTTTTGTAAAAACAATAAAATAAATTGCCAAAATACTGTTTCCGTTATCGGAAGCAGTATTTTTTTATTCTTTTCGTTAACTTTATTTTTAAAAAGGTTGACTTTAATCATTAACAATCTTATACTTTGAGTTAACTTATTTATTTTGGAGGTTAACTATGAGTCAGCAGCTTACTTTTACAGCCTTTTTAAGTATACTTATTTTTATTTCCGGAAGCCTGAAAATTCCTTCGCCTGTAGCCGGCGGAGAATTTCAGCTCTCGGCGCCTGTCGCAGTACTGATATGCGCTTATTTTGGCTTTAAACGCTATTTTACCGCAGGTATTATTGCAAGTCTTCTGGGACTTATTTTTGGCACGGCAAATATTTTTAATATTTTAATCGCCATGATTTTCCGCGTAGTTGCAGGCGGTATTATCAGCTTTATCGGCCCCTCTGTTTTGACAATTGCACTCAGCGGACCTATAGGTACTGCTGCTGCCAGAGTAGTTATGGGACAAGTTCTGCAAGTTGACTGGCTGCTGCTTGTTTATGCTGCAGTTCCGGGCATGATTTTTACAGCAGTTACAGCTTTGCTTTTATATCGTCCCGGCAAAAAACTTCTTGCTAAAATTCCTGCTGTTCAAAAATATCTTTTTTATAACGAGGTGTAATTCATGTACAGTTTAAAAATGCGTGCTTCTCTGCACGGTCAGCATATTTCCGGTTCCGAAAAAATACTTGCAGCCTCCGGCATTAACCGCGCCTTAATTACCTCTGCGCAAAGAGCGCTGCAGCATCCGCTGGGGCAGCCGGATTTTATCAATATCAAAATAGAAAAACTTAATAATCAGGAAATACTGAAGCTTCCGGCTTTAAAAGTAAGCAGCTGCCTGCACAATACCATTGAAGAAAGTCTTCATACAGCAGAAGAAAAGCTATTGGAACTTGGCATAGAAAATGCCGGTCATATTATTGAACTGCTGGAAAATGCGCAGCACATGCGCGGAGCAATACTCTATGATATTTTCACTCAGAAGCGCTGTGAACCAGATTTATCCAGAGGCATACGCGTTACTTATATGGACGCTGAAATTGACTCATCCTGCCTGCAGGCCAAAAATCATTTCTTTGAAGCACTTATTTTAGCTACCAAAGTTGCTTATGCTCCCGGCATGCTGGCAGAAATCTGCATCTCAGATGATCCTGATTATACAACCGGCTATTTTGCTTCGCAAAAACATGGTTATGTAAGACTAGCACCTGTAAAACAGCAAGGCAGCTCTCACGGCGGAAGAATTTTTATCTTTGACAGCCGCAAAATAAGCCCTGAATCCCTTATTAGCTATCTTGAACAAACCAAAGTACTGGTAACTGATATTAACCCTGCGCTTTTTGCCGGTGACAGTATACTGGATTGCATAAAAAAGGAATTACAGCAGCTAAAAAAGCAAAACCTGTACCGCAGCATCAAAACAATAGATACGCAGCAAACAAAGAATATCAGTATCAACAATAAAAACCTGCTGCTTTTCTCCTCTAACAGCTATCTTGATCTTGCTGCTCATCCTTTGGTAAAAAAAGCTGCTGCTGATGCAGCTGCTCTCTGGGGTGCAGGCAGCGGCGGCAGCAGACTGACAACAGGCAGTAACCAGCTGCATATCCAGCTGGAAAATATGCTGGCACACCTTAAACACACAGAGGCTGCTCTTGTTTTCAATACAGGCTATATGGCAAATGTAGGCGTTATCTCTGCTCTGGCAGACGAAAATACCGTTATCTTCAGTGATGAATATAATCACGCCAGCATTATTGACGGCTGCCGCCTCAGCAAAGCCAGGGTTATCATTTACAAGCATAATGATATGCAGGATCTGGAAGCCAAAATTAAAAGCTCGCTTTTTACTAAAGGCATTATTATCAGTGACAGTGTTTTCAGCATGGACGGAGACATTGTCAACCTTCCGGAAATGGTGCACCTGGGACGGAAATACCGATTACTTACGATTATTGACGAAGCACATGCAACCGGCGTTATCGGCGCTGCAGGCAAAGGCGCCGCAGAATATTTCGGCTATCAGGCTATCCCTGATATTACCATAGGAACCTTAAGCAAAGCACTGGGATCAGAGGGCGGCTTTGTATGTACTTCCCAGGAAATTATTGATTATCTTATCAATAAAGCCCGCAGTTTTATCTTTTCTACTGCTCAAAATCCTGCAGCTTTAGGAGCAGCCATAAAAAGTATTGAAATTTTAACCACGCAGCCGCAAATAGTGCAGCAGCTGCAGGAAAATATTCGTTACTTTTGCCAGTGCCTGCAGCAATACAATATTCAGACAGATTCGGACACTGCCATTATTCCCGTTATTATCGGCTCTGAGGAGAAAGCTCTTCTGGCAGCAAAAAAACTGCAGGAGCAGGGCTATCTTATTCCCGCCATACGCTATCCTACCGTTGCCAAAAATACAGCCCGACTCAGAATTACCCTGATGGCAACGCATACTAAACAGGAGCTTGCTGATCTTGCTGCCGCAATCAGTAAAGTCCTGGCCGATATTTAAGTTAACCTTATTTTATTTTAAGTTGACTTATTTATTTTTTTGTTCTATACTTTTCTTATGTTAACTTTATAAAAAAGAAGGTTTACTATGATGAATTTTTCAGCAGCATCTTCTGCAACACCTGTACGGCAGCTTGTTTTAATGGCACTTTTTACAGCTTTGATTGCCATAGGCGCTTTTATTAAAGTGCCTGTTCCTGTTGTACCTTTTACGCTTCAGTTTTTATTTACTACCATGGCAGGACTTCTCCTTGGACCCAAACTTGGCGGCGCCAGTGTTTTTGCCTATCTTGCTTTAGGACTTTTAGGTCTGCCGATTTTTGCTTCCGGCGGAGGTCCCGGGTATATTTTTAATCCCAGCTTTGGTTATCTGATAGGCTTCTGGCTTGGAGCAAAAGTAACCGGCAAACTGTCCTCCGGCGATATATCTTTAAAAAAGCTCCTGCTTGCCAACTTCAGCGGTTTGATGGTTGTTTATGGCTGCGGCATGGTTTACTATTATCTGATTGGCAATTTTGTTATCAACCAGCCCATTGCTCTCTGGCCATTATTCCTGTATTGTTTTCTGCTGGCTGTTCCGGGAGATATTGTTTTGTGCCTGGCAGCAGCTTTACTGGGCAAAAAACTTATTCCGCTTCTGCGTAAAAATTATTAGAAGGTGAAATTATGGGTAAAGGTTTATTTATTACTGCTACCGGTACTGATATCGGTAAAACTTACGTTACAGCACTGCTGGTAAAAAAATTAAAGGAGAATGGTTTAAATGCCGGCTACTACAAAGCTGCCTTAAGCGGTGCGGAAGAAATGGCAGACGGCACTCTGCTTCCCGGTGATGCAGACTTTGTTACCAAAACAGCCGGACTGGAAACTGCTCCCGAAAAACTTGTTTCCTACATCTACAAAAATGCAGTTTCTCCCCATCTGGCAGCCAATATTGAAGGAAATCCTGTAGAACTTGCTAAAATACAGGAAGATTTTTCGGAGGCTCTCAGTCAATACGATTATCTGACCATGGAAGGCAGCGGCGGTATTATCTGCCCCATCCGCTGGGACGAAGAGAAAATCATGCTGGAAGATATTATTAAAGCTCTGGGCCTTGGCACTGTTGTTATTTCCAATGCTCTGCTGGGTTCTATCAACGCCTGCATACTGACAATTTATTATTTACAGCAGAAAAATATACCCGTACGCGGTATCATTTTAAATAATTTTGATGAGACTGATCTTATGCAGCAGGACAACAAAAAAATGATGGAACTGCTGAGCAATGTTCCTGTAATTGGCTGCGTAAAACCAGGCAGTAAGGAACTTGATATTGATATCAGCGTACTTACAGAACTCTACGCAAAACCGGAAAGGATATGATGAAATGAACAGACAAGATTTACCAGCAAGAGATTTAGCACATATCTGGCACCCCTGCTCTCAGATGAAGGACTACGAAACACTGCCGCCGATTATTGTAGACCACGGCAAAGGCTCCTACCTGTATGATATTGACGGCAACAGTTATCTTGATATTATCAGCAGCTGGTGGTGCAACCTTTTAGGTCACTGCAATCCTGATATTAACGCTGCCATTAAAAAACAACTGGATACTTTAGAGCACGTAATTTTTGTTAATTTTTCCCATGAACCTGCCATAGAATTATGCGAAGAATTAGTAAAGGTTATGCCCAAAGGACTGAACAAATTTAATTTTACCGACAACGGATCAGCTTCTGTTGAAGTAGCTTTAAAAATGGCTTTCCAGTATTTTTATCAGACCGGACATCCGGAAAAGAAACGCTTTATGTGTTTAAGCGAAGGCTATCACGGAGAAACTATCGGCGCTTTATCCGTAGGCAGTATGGATCTTTTTGCCCAGATTTACAAACCGATGATGATGGACAATATCCATGTTCAGGCTCCGGACTGCTACCGCTGCCCCTTTAATAAAAACAGAGAATCCTGTCAGTGCGAATGCTTTAAATTTGCTGAAGAAACCTTTGCCAAACATGCCCATGAAACAGCTGCCATCATTGTAGAGCCTTTGGTGCAGGGCTGTGCAGGTATGCGTATTTATCCGCCCCTGTATCTTCAAAAGCTGCGCAAATTATGTGATGAGTACAATGTTCTTCTGATTGCCGATGAAATTGCTACAGGCTTTGGCCGTACAGGCAAAATGTTTGCCTGCGATCATGCCGGCATTACTCCTGATATTATGTGCATCAGCAAGGCACTTACCGGCGGTTATATGCCTATGGCAATTACTGTTACCACAGATAAAATCTATGATGCTTTTTATGACGATTATAATAAGGGCAAAGCATTCATGCACAGTCATACCTACAGCGGCAATCCTCTTGGCTGCGCGGCTGCCCTTGCCGTACAGAAAGTTATGCGCGAACAGAATATTCTTGCGCAGGCTCAGGAAAAAGCAGTTTATTTCCATGAAGCATTGCAAAATGAATTTGGCCAGCATAAAAATATCGGCGAAATCCGCCATATCGGCTTAATTAACGCCATGGAGCTTGTTACCGATAAGGAAAAGAAAACTCCTTTTGACAGTAAACTGCGTATGGGTTATGAAATTTACAAAAAAGCACTGACTCACGGACTGCTTTTAAGACCTTTGGGCAATGTGCTGTATTTTAACCCTGCTTTAAATATTGACCAGGCAGATCTTGATAAGGCTATTAAAATCTGCCGACAGTCCATGGATGAAATTCTTGGATAGACAAAATAAAAAAGCTTTGCATTTTTCATGCAAAGCTTTTTTTATTTGCCTGTACAATGCCCGCACAATTTTTCTGACATACTGCACTCAGGCGTAATTCCTTCTCTGAGCAGCGCATTGCTGCCCCAGTCATACATGGCCTGTAAAATCGGCAGCAGGCTCTCGCCCAACGTCGTTAAGGAATATTCTACTTTAGGCGGAACAACAGGATAAACTTTGCGCGCAATAAGCCCATCCTGCTCCAGTTCGCGCAGCTGCTGGGTAAGCATCTTGGGCGTTGCCTCAGGAACAAGCCTGCGCAGTTCATTAAAGCGCAGAACTTTCCCTGCCAGATGCCACAGCAGCAATGCCTTATATTTGCCGCCGATTAATTTTAAAGTTGCCGCTACAGGACAATGAAGATTAGCTGTCATAACTGCTCCTTACAGTATCTTTTTAGGTACTATATTACAAAATAGTACATTCTTGCTGAAAAAATATCATGTTGACTATAATAATATCAGGCAGATTTAACAACGTCAATAAAGGAGATTCCCATGCGTACAGAACATTATCATATTACAGGCATGAGCTGCTCAGCCTGCTCTGCCCGCATTGAAAAAGTTGTGGGTAAATTACAGGGCACTGATACGGTAAATGTCAATTTACTTAAAAATTCCATGACTATTACATACGATGAAAGTATGCTTTCATCTGCAGATATTATCAGCAGAATTAAAAAAATTGGCTTTGGGGCGTCCTTACAACAGCAGGAAAAACCTGCTGCAGAAGATGATAACCAGAAGGCTGCCACTGAATTGCAAAAACGTCTTTATCTGTCCATAATTTTTACATTGCCTCTGTTTTATCTTTCCATGGGACAGATGTGGAACTGGCCTCTGCCGGATTTCTTAAAAGCTGCTACAAGGCAAATATTTCAGCTGCTGCTTACTTTGCCTGTGCTTTATATAGGCAGAAGCTTTTTTATTCATGGCTGGAGCAATCTGCTTGCTAAAGCTCCCAACATGGACAGCCTGATTGCTGTCGGCTCCGGTTCAGCATTTATCTACAGCTTATATGCTCTGATAACGCCGCATCAAAATACACATCTTTATTTTGAATCTGCGGCTATGATTATCACATTAATTACTCTGGGTAAATTTTTAGAAGCCAGAGCTAAAAGCAAAACTTCTTCTGCCATTACAGGTCTGATGAAGCTCACGCCGGATACAGCAATACTGTTTCATGATAATACAGAAAAAATCATTCCTCTGACAGATGTTAAAATCAATGATATCTTAATCGTTAAGAGCGGTGCGTCCATTCCCACAGACGGCATTATTATTGAAGGCAGCGGCAGTATTGATGAATCTGCCCTGACTGGTGAAAGTATTCCCGTTGATAAAAAGCAGCAGGATATTGTTATTGGCGGTACAGTTAACCAATCCGGCTACTTTAAAATGCGTGCTGCTGCCATAGGCTCTGATACGGCCTTATCTCAGATTATCAGTTTAGTTGAGCAGGCTACCTCCAGCAAAGCACCCATAGCACGTTTTGCAGATAAAGTAAGCGGAGTTTTCGTACCTGCAGTTATGATTATCTCCCTGCTTACTTTTATGTACTGGTTCATAAGCGGTGCGGGTTTTGAATTTGCCTTTACTACAGCCATTTCTGTGCTGGTTATTTCCTGCCCCTGTGCTCTGGGGCTTGCTACACCAACTGCAATTATGGTTGGTACAGGCAAAGGAGCGCAAAAAGGTATTTTAATTAAATCTGCCGAAGCACTTGAAACAGCACATAAAATTGATACTGTTGTACTTGACAAGACTGGTACTGTAACTTACGGCAAGCCATCTTTAACAGACATTATTCCCTATAACGACTATTCTGAAAATCAGCTTCTCAGCGAGTGTGCCGCCCTTGAAATGCTTTCTCAGCATCCTCTTGGTCTTCCTGTTGTACAGGAGGCACAGTCACGCAGTCTTACTATACCTGCAGCTGCCGATTTTAAGGTTTTGCCCGGGCTTGGCATAAGTGCTGCAATTAACGGAACTGTATATTATGCAGGCAACCTCCATCTGCTGGAAAATCTGCACCTGGCTGATGCTGAAATGAACAAAGCATCCGAACAACTTGCTGCATCCGGCAAAACACCCCTTTTCTTCTGCAACGAAACAAAAGTCAAAGGACTTTTTGCCGTAGCTGATGAAATTAAACCTACCAGTAAAGAAGCTGTCAGTAAGCTGCAAAGTCTTGGACTTGATGTAATTATGCTGACGGGAGATAATAAGCTGACTGCCGACTATATAGCCGCTCAGGCAGGTATCAAACATGTTATTGCAGAGGTTTTGCCTGCTGAAAAAGAACAGATATTAAGCAATCTGCAAAAACAGAGGCATATAACAGCTATGATTGGCGACGGCATTAACGATGCGCCGGCACTTACGAGGGCTGATGTTGGCATTGCTCTTGGCGCCGGAACGGATATTGCCATGGACGCGGCAGATATAGTTTTGATTAAAAATGATTTAAACGATATTTATCGTGCTATTTTGCTGAGCCGTCAGGTTATCAAAAATATCAAAGAAAATCTTTTCTGGGCCTTTTTCTATAATATTATCGGCATACCAATTGCCGCCGGACTGCTGTATACTGATTATGGCATTTTGCTGAGCCCCATGCTGGCAGCAGCAGCTATGAGCTTCAGTTCTGTTTCTGTTGTCAGCAACGCTTTACGCTTACGCTATATAAAATTACAATAAAAGAAAGAAGGATGATTATGCTGAAAACTATTTATATTGAAGGAATGCACTGCCAGCACTGCATAGCCGCAGTTACAGAAGCACTGGAAAACTTGCAGGAAACAAGTAACGTTAATGTAAGCCTCAAAACAAACACTGCTACCTTAAATACTGAACTTGCCGATGAAATTTTAAAAAACGCAGTCGAAGATATCGGTTTTGATGTAACTGCAATTAAATAATAAAAAAGCATTGATGCATTTTGCACCAATGCTTTTTTATTTGGCAAGCTGAGATTTCTTTTCCAGTACCTTAACAAAATACAGATAGCTGGCAAACAAAAATAACGCTGCACTAATCCAGGCAATAGGCTCTGCCAGACACAGACCTATATAACCATAAGCTTCTGCCAGATAAATGGCAGAAACAATACGCATAACTAACTCAATAATACCGGAACACATAGGAATCATGGCAATACCCATGCCCTGCACTGCGTTGCGGAAAATAAAAATCTGACTGAGGAAGAAATAACAGGGCACAGTATATATAATGTATAAACGCGCCGCTTCCAAAACACTGGCATGAGGATTATCAAGGAAAATGCCGATAACTTCTTTGCCGAAAGCAAAAAGCAATACAGCAGCCAGCACACTGAACGCCAAAGCAAGAGCAGAACATTTTCTTACGGCTTCTCTGATTCTGTCAAAGCGTCTGGCACCATAATTTTGCGCAGTAAAGACAGCCATGGCAATACCAAAGGAAATCATTGGCTGCAGCGCCAGCTGCTCTACGCGAATGGCAGTAGTAAAACCGGCAATAGTATCCGCGCCAAATTTATTACATACAGCCTGCAGAAAAATAATACCTACTCCCAAAACAGAAAACTGTATAGCCATAGGCATGCCCATACGCAGATGCTGCCATATTTCCTGCCAGCTGAGGACAAAATCTTTTTTGCCTATATGCAGCTCCGGGAACTTTTTATAAATATAAAAAACACATAACACAGCTGATATTGCCTGGGCAATAACAAGAGCAACAGCACTGCCCGGCACGCCCCAGCCAAACCAGAGAATAAAAATAAGCGCCAGGATAATGTTCACTATTGAAGAAATAATAAGAAAATACAGGGGAGTTTTACTGTCGCCCAAAGAGCGCATAACACCGGACAGCAGATTATAAGCCATCATGGCAATTAATCCGTCCGTAATAATCATGACATAACTTTTGGCATCTGCCAGCAATTCCTGCGGAATATTCATCAGATACAGCACCGGATCTATCACTAGATGCATAATCAGCATCAGCAGAATTACAAAAACCACACTCAAAAAAGTGCTGGTTGCAATACTGCGCCGCATGCCGTCCATATCTCCGGCTCCATAACGCTGGCCTGTTACTACTGTAAAACCATTGCTCAGGCCAATAGTTAATACTACCTGCAGCATAAATAAAGGTGAAATAGAACCTACCGCTGCCAGCGCATCCACGCCAATTGTACGTCCGACAATAATAATATCGGCAATATTATATAATTGCTGAAAGATATTACCAATAAGCAGCGGAACCATAAAAGGCAAAATCAGCTTTAACGGTTTTCCTTCCGTCATATTCAGTAACATCAGCCCACCACCTTTCTGACTAATCAGTCGATATTATAACATATTTTACCAAAACAAAAAAGCACAATGAAAGTTTCATTGTGCTTTTTAAACTATTTTTCCAAAATAACCTGATTAACAATTTTGCCGATGCCTTCAATTTCTACAGCCACCATATCGCCTACATGCATGGTGCCAAAGCCCATGGGCGTGCCTGTAAGTACCAGGTCGCCTGCATCTAAAGTCATGTTATGAGAGATATAGCTTAAAATCTCAAAGGGACTGTATACCATATCATTGGTACGGGCATGCTGTTTTAATTCACCGTTAACCCATAATTTAATTTCCAGATTGCTGGGGTCAAGATCGGTTTCCAGCCACGGTCCCAGCGGACAGAAAGTATCAAAAGACTTGCAGCGCAGCCACTGAGTTTCTTTCTTTTGAATATCTACTGCCGTAATATCATTAGCACAGGTATAACCTAAAATATACTTATGTACGTCTTCAGTTTTAACGTTTTTCATGCGTTTTTTGATAACTACACCAAGCTCTGCACCATAAGCAAGCTCCTGTACATGTTTCGGCCAGATGATATTTTCACCGGTGCCGATAACTGTATGGGCAGCTTTGGCAAACAGCGCCGGTTCCTGAGGCACACTGTAGCCGCATTCATCAGCATGTGCCTGATAATTAAAGCTGACGCAGATAATCTGCTTGGGCACACAGGGAGCCAGCAGCTGCACTTCATCCAAAGCAAATACTTCATCAGTAATACGCCAGTAAGTATCAATACTGCCATATACACCGCGAATTTTACTGCCTTCAATAAAACCGATTTTTTTAGTGTTTGTTTTTTTATCAATAAACCTTACACACTTCATTTTTTAAACCCCTAACAAATACATTTTTCTTTCTTTAAAATAAACAGGCTGCAAGTCTGCCTGCATTGCCAGCTGATTACAAACATCCATTCTTCTGCCTACATGCTCCTGATAGTGAGCATCACTGCCTAAAGTGCAGTATTTGCCGCCAAGATAGCGGTACCGCCTGCAAATTTGCGCCAGCGCCTGCAAGGATTTTTCATTATCAAGGCGCCTGCTGTTAATTTCCAAAGGCTTATTTTTGGCAATCAGCACGCTGAAAAGTCTGTCAAAAAGCTCCTGGTGCCTTTGCATATCAAATTCCTTGTCTTCATAGGGCCAGTAACGGCATATATAATCAATATGCGCAAAGGCATCAAATTGCTGATGCTCCTGCACGCAAATAATTGATTCCTTTAAAAACTCCTGGGTTACATCATCTTTATCCCGCTGATTATAAAAAGATTTTTCATAGATGTCCTTTTTATTAACGCAGTGAATAGAGCCAAGCACATAATCAAAATTATAGGCAGCCGCAATCTTATCATTTTCTGCTGCAATATGAGTCTGCATTCCTATTTCAATGCCTGCCAGAATTTTATTGCTGCGATAAACCTGCAGTTCTTTCAAATATTCATCTATATCAAAAATAAAAGCCTCAGGATTAGTAGGATAGTCATAATCCCAGTGCTCAGTAACAATAATGCCTATATCCTGCTGTTTTCCCGCTGCTATGGCATCTTGAATATCCATATGGCTGTCACAGGAATATTGGCAATGCATGTGTGTATCAAAAATCATAATTGATAATCCTTCTTTCTTTTTTCTATTTTATCAAATAGCTTTAGAAAAGAAAATATTAAATACAGCAATATTATAAATTTTAAATTTTCAAAAAACCAGCAAATTCAGGTAAGTTTTTATCAGTACTATGTAAAAAATAACTGCTTCTGTTTTGCATCAATCTTTTAATATACTGCTTAGCTAAAATAAAAAAGGTACTGCCTTACTGAGCAGTACCTTAAAATTTTATACATTAAAGCGGAATTCTACTACATCGCCATCCTGCATAACGTATTCTTTGCCTTCAAGACGAACCAGACCTTTTTCACGGGCAGCAGCCTTACTGCCGCAGGCAACCAGATCATCATAGGAAACAATTTCCGCACGGATAAATCCACGTTCAAAGTCGGTATGAATTTTGCCTGCTGCCTGAGGAGCTTTAGTACCTCTGGTAATGGTCCAGGCACGTACTTCAATTTCACCCGCAGTCAGATAAGTCATCAGACCCAAAAGTTTAAAGCCTGCACGAATAAGTCTGTCCAGACCGGTTTCTTCAAGTCCGGCCATTTCCAAAAATTCTTTGGCTTCTTCATCCGGAAGCTCAGCAATTTCACTTTCCATTTTAGCAGAAACAACAATAACTTCAGCATTTTCTTCTGCCGCATATTTTTTTACTGCCTGTACATGAACATTGCCGGAAGGATCAGCAACTTCACCTTCAGCTACATTGGTTACATACAAAACAGGCTTCATAGTCAAAAGATGCAGCTCTTTCAGCATATCTTTTTCTTCGTCGGTAAGTTCAACGCGGCGGGCAGGAATAACTTCGCCAAGGCCAGCCAGAACTTTTTCCAGTACAGCTTTTTCAAGGGCAATTTTTTTATCGCCTGTTTTTAACAATTTGGTGATACGTTCCATACGTTTTTCGATGGTTTCCATATCAGCAAGGCATAATTCGGTATTGATAATCTCAATGTCACGCAGCGGATCAATGCTGCCTTCCACGTGAGTAATGTTGCCATCTTCAAAGCAGCGTACTACCTGTGCTACAGCATCTACTTCACGAATGTGGGATAAGAATTTATTACCCAGACCCTCGCCTTTGGACGCGCCTTTTACAAGACCTGCAATATCAACAAAGCGCATAGCTGCCGGTACAATTTTCTTTGCATGAACCATATCACTTAAAACCTGCAGACGTTTATCAGGTACATCTACAACACCCACATTGGGCTCTATTGTGCAGAACGGATAGTTAGCCGCTTCTGCACCAGCTTTGGTAATAGCATTAAAAAGTGTACTTTTGCCTACGTTAGGCAATCCTACAATACCTACTTCTAAATTTGTGCTCAAAACAATCGCTCCTTATATTTATCAAATTAGTCCTTAAATAATATCTTTATCTGTTTATTTTACAATAACCGCATTATTTATGCAATTATATTCCCCGGGAAATTATCCTTTCCCAACCATATTAAGCAGATGATACAATAACTTAACGCCATAGGCCATAATAATTATTCCGCAGATAACCTATGCCAAAAAAGCAGGCTCCTGCAAGCGTAATGTCAAAAAAGATTACTATTATGGCTCCAAGCAGACTGCGCCAGAACCCTGCATTTAAAGAGTTATTAATAACATATAAATTCTGCATCCCTATGGGCGCCACATAAGCCAGACCTAAAACAAGCCCCTGCCAATAATATTCCATATATTTTTCCCACCAATTGACAACTAAAAAAATCAGCACTAAAATATTACTGCCTATAATTACTGCAAGGAGTCAGATATGTCCAATATCAAATATAAAAAACTTACAACATTATCATTACTGTGTGCCATGGCCTATCTCGTCATGGTTGCCGTACGCATCCCAGTAGTTCTTTTTCTGAAATATGAACCTAAGGATGTTATCATTACCCTGGGCGGTTTTATTTTCGGCCCTTTGGCAAGTGCCAGTATTTCTCTGATTGTTTCCATACTGGAAATGCTCACAGTCAGCGATACAGGCATTATTGGTCTGATTATGAATATCCTTGCCAGCTGCAGCTTTGCCTGCACTGCCGCCTGGATTTACAAACATCATCATAATCTTCGCGGAGCGCTGACAGGCCTGCTTGCCGGAACAGCAGCTCTGACAGTAACCATGCTGGTTTGGAATTATATCTTCCTGCCTGTCTTTCTTAATTTTCCAAGAGCCGAAGTGGCAAAACTGCTGCTGCCGGCAATTCTGCCGTTCAATTTGCTGAAGGGCGCATTAAACTCTGCTTTGATTTTACTGCTTTATAAACATATTATCACCGGATTGCGCAGTTATGGTTTGCTGCCTGAGAGCAATACCACACCCTCAGTAAAAAAATCATTGCTTGTTCTGGCAGGCTTTCTGCTTATAACATGTATATTAGTCATTCTGTCCATGCGCCAGATAATCTGAAAAGGGATGTTTTAAACATCCCTTTTTTTATATGCGTACAGACGCCGCTTTTACTGCATTATGCCATCCATTGAGCAGACTTTCTCTTTTTGCCTGTCGCATAGCCGGCTTAAACTCTGCAGCAATTACATGATTAGCGCGTATTTCTTCCTTGCTCTTCCAGTAGCCTACGGCAAGGCCTGCCAGATAAGCAGCTCCCATAGCTGTTGTTTCTACGCAGTAAGGACGTACCACACTGACATCTAAAATATCTGCCTGAAATTGCATCAGAAAATCATTGTCACAGGCACCGCCATCTACACGCATGGAGGTAATATCTATGCCGCAGTCTTCCTTCATTGCCGCCAGAACATCGTGTACCTGATAAGCAATGGACTCCAAAGTAGCACGGATAATATGACAGCGGTTAACACCTCTGGTAATGCCTACAATAGCACCTCTGGCATACTGATCCCAGTATGGTGCGCCAAGTCCGACAAAAGCCGGTACTACATAACAGCCGTTAGAATCTGTTACTGATTTTGCCAGATGCTCAGAATCTGCCGCATCGCGAATCAGTCCCAGTTCATCACGCAGCCACTGAATGGCAGCACCTACAACAAAGATGGACCCTTCCAGAGCATATTCTACTTTTCCATCCACGCCCCAGGCAATGGTAGTTACCAGTCCGTTTTGTGAGCATACAGGCTCTGTACCTGTATTCATCAGCATAAAGCCGCCTGTGCCGTAAGTATTTTTTACTTCGCCCTGCTCAAAACAGGTCTGACCAAAGAGCGCGCATTGCTGATCTCCTCCGGCACCGGCAATGGGTACTGCTTCACCAAACATTTTCTCATCAGTATAGCCATAAACACAGCTGGAAGGCTTAACTTCCGGCAGGATATTGTGCGGAATATTCAGCAGACGCAGAATTTCTTCATCCCATTTTAAAGTATGAATATTAAACAGCATGGTTCTTGAGGCATTGGAATAATCTGTAACATGCACTTCACCGCCTGTCAGCTTCCAGATAATCCAGCTGTCAATAGTGCCAAAAACCAGCTCGCCTTTTTCCGCTCTCTGTCGTGCGCCTGCAACATTATCAAGCAGCCAGCGCAGTTTTGTGCCTGAAAAATACGCATCTAAAACAAGACCCGTTTTCTGACGGAAAAATTCTGCCATTCCCATATTTTTCAGTTCATCACAATATCCTGCTGTACGGCGGCACTGCCATACAATAGCTTTATGTACAGGTCTGCCGGTTGTTTTATCCCACAGCACAGTAGTTTCGCGCTGGTTTGTAATGCCGATACCGGCTACATCTTTTAAAGTAATATCAATTTTACTCATTGCTTCATACATCAGGCCCATCTGTGTTGCCCAGATTTCTTCAGCATCATGCTCAACCCAGCCGGGCTGAGGAAAATACTGGGTAAACTCTTTTTGCGCCGCACTGCAGATGCGTCCGTTTTTATCAAATAAAATGCAGCGGCAGCTTGTTGTACCAAGATCCAGTGCCATAATATATTTGCTCATTGTTATCGCTCCCATGTTTAAAGTAAAATATCACAAAAAAAGAACGCCGTTTTGCAGGCGTTCTTTTGCTTACGGTAATACTCAGTAGCCCATTAATTTATTGGCAAAATTACGCATTGCCTGATTAGGTACCTGTTTAAAATCAGCCGGCGGAAGTGCAAAAGCTTTTTCCGCATCAACTATCATACTGCATTCAGTTACTTTAAATAAAGGCAGATAGCTTACTTCATAGCCTACCCACTTATTAGTGTCTTTTTCAAAGTAAAAGTAAAGCTCGTTGCTGCCTTTAACCATTTTATCATAGTCATAACCGGAAACAGCATCATAACCGCCCTCCGGCTTATTGGCAAACCAGCTGATTAAAGTTTCTGCAAAAGGCATGCTCATGCCCGGCAGTTCAGGCAGTCTGTCATAGGTTTTATTGGCATAATCTATGGTGTACCAGTAGCCGCCTTTAACAAAAGTATTGCTTTCGCTGATTACATTGCCGTCACCATCAGTAATGGTAACATGTTCAGCGTTAATGCCGTTCATTTCGTTATATTCTGTTCTGACATTACGCACTTTCTGAGCATTGATCAATTTGCCGTAGGCTTCCGGCGTCAGAATATCCGCCATATCAATTTTCTGCTCTACGACAAGATGTACAGCGTGTTTATCACTGTTTAAGGTTTCACCCAAAACTTCAAAAGTTCTCTGTCCCGGATTATAGGCAAAACACACTGCTGTAAAAAATATTGTCATTATGCCGGCAAGTACGGCTGTTAAGCACGATTTTTTCATAGTCTTCACCTCATCTGTACTTTAATACTGTAATTATATCATATTTCCGCAAAAAAATGCCAAAACAAAAACACATCTCCGAAGAGATGTGTTTTTATTATTCTTCTGCAGACTTCTCTACAGATTTAACTGCCTTTTCAAATTTTACCCTTGGGAGCATAACAAAATGCCCACAACCACAGCATTTCATGCCAAAATCCATACCGGTACGAGTAATTTCCCATTTACTGCTGCCGCAGGGATGAGCTTTTTTCATATTAACAATATCGCCAACATGAAAAACAACATTCTTCAGCATTATCAGATACCTTCAAAAGTCATTACGTCGGTTACAGTATAGCCTGCTTCTCTGATCTGCTCAATAATATCCATACCATGGTTGGTCAAATCGGCACGGATAGTGATTTCTGCTGTACCATCCTGATTTTGCATGGAAACAATGGAAATAATATTAATATTGTTATCTTTAAACAGATTACTGAGTTCTGCAACTACACCAACTTTGTCGCTGGCATCAATGGTAATACGGGTACTGTTGCGGTCCATGCTCATAATTTCTACAAAGGCACGGAAAACGTCAGTCTGAGAAATAATACCGCACAGTTTATTGTTCAGATCAACAACCGGCAGAGCATTTACTCTGTGTTTGTACAGTTTGTAGGCAACATATTCAATAGTATCATCAGCATTAACTGTTATAACAGCTCTGCTCATAATATCGCGCACTTTTAATTTTCCCAGAAGATAATTTGCTTCATAGCGGGATAAAGTGCTGGCATCACTGGGTGACGCACGGCCAATATCATCAACGGTAATAATACCGCGAATGCGTTGTATATCGTCAACAACAGGCAGGCTGATTAAATTTTTGCCGCGCATGATTTCACGCGCTTCCAGCATGGACTGATCTTCACTTACTGTTACAACAGTAGGAGTCATAAAGTCTTTTACTAACATAAGTATACCCTCCTCTTAGCCACCAAGATATGCTTTGCGTACAGCCTCGCTGCTGGCAAGCTCTTTGGCAGTACCGCTTAAAGTAATGCGGCCTGTTTCCAGAACATAAGCTTTATCGGCAATGGACAAAGCCATATTAGCATTTTGCTCTACCAAAAGTACAGTTGTTCCGCTGGCATTTATTTCTTTTATTATATTAAAGATTTCTTTAATAAGCAATGGTGCCAAACCCATGGAAGGTTCGTCCAAAAGCAGCAGCTTCGGACGGCTCATCAGCGCACGGCCCATAGCCAGCATTTGCTGTTCACCGCCGGAAAGAGTACCGGACAGCTGGTTTTTACGTTCTAAAAGACGGGGAAACTTTTTGAAAACTTCTTCCATATCATGAGCAATACCATCTTTATCTTTACGCAGATAAGCACCCAGCTCCAGATTTTCCATTACTGTCATGTTGGCAAATACATGACGTCCTTCAGGAACCTGGCATAAGCCCATACCAACAATTTTATGTGCCGGAACACCGGAAATATCTTTATCTTCATATATGATTCTGCCGGATTTAGGTTTAATCAAACCGGAAATAGTGCGCAGTGTTGTAGATTTGCCTGCGCCGTTAGAGCCTATCAAAGCCACAATCTCACCATCGGGAACATCCAGGCTGATGCCTTTAATAGCGTGAATAGCGCCGTAATAGACATTGATATCTTCAACTCTTAACATTAGTTGATTACCTCCTCGCCTAAATATGCCTCAATTACGCGGCTGTTGGATTTAATTTCATCAGGAGTACCTTCTGCAATCAGGCAACCGTACTCCAATACATAAATACGTTCGCAAACGCCCATTACCAGGCTCATATCATGTTCAATCAGAAGAATGGACAGTTTAAATTCTCTTCTGATCCAGCGAATCATTTCCATTAATTCTTTAGTTTCCTGCGGATTCATGCCTGCAGCAGGTTCATCAAGAAGCAGAAGTTTAGGCTCAGTAGCCAGTGCGCGGGCAATTTCCAGTCTTCTTTGTTCGCCATACGGAAGATTTTTGGCAATTTCATAAGCTTTATCTTCCAGATGGAAAATTTTCAAAAGCTCAAGAGCCTTTTTAGTAATAGCATCTTCTTCTTTCAGATATTTTCCTGTACGGGTTATCGCATCAAAAAGATTGTAAGAAACATGCATATTATAAGCAATTTTTACATTGTCAATAACAGTAAGTTCAGAGAACAGACGAATGTTTTGGAAGGTTCTCGCCATACCCATCTGGGTTACCTGATAAGATTTTTTACCGCTGCTTTTTTGGCCGCCAAAGTAAATATCACCTTCGGTAGGAGTATAAACACCGGTAATCATATTAAATGCAGTTGTTTTTCCTGCACCGTTAGGGCCGATAAGACCGATCAGTTCGCCCTCATCGATATGCATAGTCAGGTTGGAAACGGCACGCAGGCCGCCGAAAACCATGGATATATTATTTACCTTCAGCAGCTCTGCCATTGTTTTTTCCTCCTAATCTGAACATTTTTCTGCTAAGCTCCGCACTGCCGAACAAACCTTGAGGACGGCGAAGCATTAACACAATCAAAGTAATAGAATAGATAATCATGCGCCATTCCGGATAATCGGACAGATACGCAGAGATAAAAGTCAGTAAAACAGCACCGGTAATAGCACCAGTCATGGATCCAAGACCACCAAGTACAACCATGGTCAGAATATCAAAGGAACGCATAAAGGTAAAGGAAGCAGGATGCGCCAGGAAGAAATAGTGGCTGAACAAAGCACCTGCAGTACCTGCAAAGGAAGCACCCAGAGTAAATGCCATTACTTTGTATTTAGTAGTATTGATGCCCATGGTGTCTGCAGCAATTTCGTTTTCACGAATTGCCAGACAGCAGCGTCCCGGAGCAGAGTTTTTAAAGTTCTTAATAAAGAAGATGACAAAAATCATAATCCAGAACACATAGGTAAAGTTGGTCATACGAGGAATGCCCATCAAACCGGAAGCACCGCCAACATAATCAATGTTGAGGATGCAGATACGGATAATTTCACCAAGACCAAGAGTAGCAATTGCCAGATAGTCACCATTTAAACGCAGTGTCGGCAAGCCGATTAAAAAGCCAAGAATACCTGCGGAGATAGTACCTACTACCAGAGCCAATTCATAGGGAAGACCAAGTTTAACAGTTATAATAGCACTTGTATATGCGCCTACAGCCATAAAACCTGCATGGCCGATAGAAAACTGACCTGTATAGCCATTGATAAGGTTAAGGCTGACAGAAAGAATAATATTGATACAGATTAAGATTATGTTAAGTTCCCAGAAGGGTCCTATAATTTCGCCAAAAATCAGGCCTTGCACTACGGCAAAGACTGCTACGCAGGCAGCTATTGCTGTAAGATCATTTTTTCTTATGGGATTCATACAAGCCACCTACACTTTCTCACGTACATTTTTACCCAGTAAACCGGCAGGTTTATAGAGCAGAATCAAAATCAGAATACCAAAAGCTGCTGCATCACGGAAGGTAGAGGAAATAAATCCGCTTACCATAGCTTCTACAACGCCAAGAATGATACCGCCGATCATAGCACCCGGGATAATGCCGATACCGCCAAGTACTGCCGCAACGAAGGCTTTCAGGCCGGGCATCATACCCATTAAAGGATCAATGGAGTTATAGTAAACGCCTACCAGAACGCCGCCTGCTGCTGCCAGAGCACTGCCCAAAGCAAAAGTCATGGAAATAACGCGGTCAATGTTTATACCCATAAGTCTTGCTGCATCAGCATCAAAAGATACGGCACGCATAGCTTTGCCAGCTTTGGTCTGATTAACAATATATGTCAGTACAGCCATCAGGATAACAGCACTTACAAGAATAACAAGCTGCTGGCTGTTAGCAACCAAAGGTCCAAAATGATATACGGTAGGTTCAAAAACAGCCGGGAAAGTACGCGGCTGAGGAGAAACTATCAGCATCATACCATATTCCAAAAGGAAAGAAACACCGATTGCAGTAATCAAGATTGCAATACGGGGAGCATTACGCATTGGTTTATAAGCAATTCTTTCAATAATAATACCAACAAGCCCAGCACAAATCATAGCAAAAATAATTGCAGGAATAAAAGACAATCCTAAATTAGTAGTGGCAAAAAAGCCAAAATACGCACCCAGCATATAAATATCACCGTGTGCAAAGTTGATTAACCTGATAATACCGTAAATCATAGTGTATCCCAGCGCTATTAACGCGTAAATACTACCTAAAGAAATACCGTTTATCAGCTGCTGAAAAAACTGATGAAGTAAGGTATCCATAATATCCCCCTCTAATCACTTAATATAAAAGGCTGTTGAATTTTTAAAACAACAGCCTTTGTTATTTTTAAAATAATGTTACGGATTTACTTTAGTTTTAAATGTTTGTTTGCCATCGATGTGTTCGATAATTACAGCACTCTTAACAGGGTTATGAGCTTCGTCGAATACAACATCACCGGAAACGCCTTTGAAACCGGAGGTTTTTGCCATAGCTTCAGCAATCTTAGCCGGATCTGCAGAGTTAGCTTCTTTAATAGCGTTTGCTACAAGTTTTGCAGAATCATAAGCTAAAGCTGCGAAAACGTCAGGTCTTGCGTTGTAAGCTTTCTGATATTCTTCAACAAATTTTTTGTTGACTTCAGAATCATCATCAGGAGAATACAAGCTGGAAAAATAAGTATTGTTCAAAGCTTCTTTGCCGGCAATTTCAGGAAGTTTTGCACTATCCCAGCCATCGCCGCCAGCCATAGGAACGTTCAGACCAATTTCACGAGCCTGTTTCACAATCAGACCAACTTCCTGGTAGTAGCCAGGTACATAGATGAAGTCGGGGTTAGCCGCTTTAATCTTGGTCAGAGTAGATTTGAAATCTGTATCTTTCTGTAAGAAAGCTTCTTCAATAACAACGCTGCCGCCGTTTTTCTCAAAGTTTTCTTTAAAGAATTTTGCTAAACCCTTAGAGTAGTCACTGGTATTATCAATCAAAACAGCAGCTTTTTGTACACCAAGATCTTTGGAAGCAAAGCTTGCCATTACAGTACCCTGGAACGGGTCAATAAAGCATGCACGATAGTTATAGGTTCTTGTTTTGCCACTGGACGGATCCACAGTAATATCAGGGTTGGTACCCATCGGAGTAATACCTAAAACCTTAGCTCCATTGTTGATAGCAGAAGCTGCGATTACCGCGGAAGACTGGTTAGGTCCGATTACCGCTGCTACACTGTCCTGAGAAATGAGCTTTTGCATACCATTGGTAGCTTCAGATGCTTCTGATTTGGTATCGGCAATTACCAGTTCAAGTTTTTTGCCTCCCAAAACACCACCATTAGCATTAATTTCCTGGAAAGCCAGGTCAATGCCGTTTTTAGAAGAAATACCAAAGCTTGCGCTGCCGCCGGTCATTTCCAGCAGTCCGCCAATTTTTACTGTGTCTCCTGACGCTTTGCTGTCAGATCCTCCACCACAGCCACTGATTAATCCTGCTGTAAGCACACCTGCAGTCAGGATTGATAGTAAGTACTTACCTCTTTTCATTATTTATTCCCCCTCAATAAAATTTATCAAAAAAGGCATGATTAAAAACATGCCTTTTTTTACTGAAACAAAATTTATCAATAAATAATGAGTTAAAATCAACAAAATTCACTAAAAATACTTAATTAAAGGTTAATTTTTTCTTTA
Organism: uncultured Phascolarctobacterium sp.; assembly: GCA_958448515.1. GTDB lineage: Bacteria > Bacillota > Negativicutes > Acidaminococcales > Acidaminococcaceae > URXU01. The sequence goes on from CAUDEF010000001.1 coordinate 161,185, forward strand.
AGTGTAGGAGCACCAGTTTCCAGAGACAGAATCAGAGCACCCATAATCGGATTGTGGTTTTCGTCATAGGTCAGCTTGCCGTTAGCAACCTGCAGATCTTTGGTTGCAGCAATTGCTTTAGCCAGAGCAGAACCGTCAGTAGAACCAGCACGTTTAAGAGCATCAGCAAGAATCAAACCAGCATTGTAGCCTTGCATTGCAAAGATATCAGGATCTTTCTGATATTTTTCTTTGTACGCTTTGATAAATGCCTGAACTGCAGGATCCTGATCCTGAGTGGAGAATGCACTTACATAGTAGCAATCTTTCAAAGCATCTTTGCCGGCAATTTCAGCCAGTTTAGGACTTTCCCAGCCATCGCTGCCCATCATGGGAACATTCAAGCCAATTTCACGAGCTTGTTTGATGATTTTGGAAACTTCTTCATAGTAACCAGGTACATAAATTGCTTCCGGGTTAGCAGCTTTAATTTTTGTCAAAGCAGCTTTGAAGTCTAAGTCTTTGGAAAGGAAAGCCTCTTTGGCAACAATAGTGCCGCCTTTGCCTTCCATAGTTTTTTGGAATACATCAGCCAAACCTTTGGAGTAATCACTGGAAGAATCAAAGAGAATTGCTACATTTTTAACTTTCAGAGATTTATCAGCAAATTCAGCCATTACCTGACCCTGGAATGGATCAATAAAGCATGCACGGAACATATATTCCTTAACTTTACCATCTTCTACAGTGATGCCAGGTGCTGTAGCACTCGGCGCGATTTGTGGAATTTTATTAGCAGCAGTAATAGGAGAAGATGCTGCTACACAGCCGCTGGTTGCAGGGCCTACAACAGCTACAACTTTATCCTGAGTTACCAGTTTGGTAACTGCATTGCCTGCTTCAGAAGGCTCAGATTTGTTATCACTTTCAACAACGGTAATTTTTTTGCCATTAATGCCGCCTTTAGCATTAACCTCATCTACAGCCATTTTAAAACCGGACAAAATGGACTTACCATAGTTAGCAACATTACCGGTCAACTCAAAAGAAGCACCTACTTTAATAGTATCGCCAGCAGTCTCCTTTTTCTCTCCGCCACAGCCGCTCAGTACAGAAGCAAAAACCATTGTTGCTAATGCGGCGCTGGCAAACTTTTTCCAACTTTTCATTTTTCTTTCCTCTTTTCCTTTTTTCTTTATCATTACCCTGTAATTATCATTTCGTTACATTACAATGGTAACTTATGCTACTCATTATACCTATACACTTACACTATTGTCAATAAAATTTATTATTTTTTATCTGTTTCTTGTTTTTTTAACTATAAACTGATACATTTTTTATGTTTTATGTTTTTTAGTACTATATTTTCAGAATTTCGTCTACTGCAAACGCATTTTATTTGTATTATGTATACTGGAAGTACTTGAGTTTTTATTGTATAATAGTTCTGTATTTTAAAAACGAGGTATTCAGTATGAATTTTATTGCACTATTTTTTATCTGTATTAAAATGTATTCTTTTATCTATGCCCGTGAACTGGCTTATTTCATCCAAAGCTTTTCACTGATGCTGCAGGCCAGAAGAAAAAATCCAAAAATCAGACAAGTATTAATTGTCGATAAAAGCTCCATGTTTTTCGCCTTTTATTTTCTGGCAGATATTTTGTATATGTTCTACTGCATCTGGCTTATGTTTGATGATGCAACCTGGCAGCCGGGATGTATGCTTCTCATTATCTCAGCTATGGAATCATATGCCATGCACACCCGCATTGCCGGAACATATAAAATTGACAGACTTGGTTTTACCTATCCGCAAGTTTGGTTTAAATATGTTATGAGCGGTATGACTCTCTTTATTCTGCTTAATCTTTTTCAAAATACCTGACAAATGTATAAATAAAAAAGACCTGAAAAATTTCAGGTCTTTTTTTGTGCTCTTATTTTATTTTGCATTTATTTGACTTTTAAGCCGTTTTTATATCAATTGTACATAAATATATTAACACATAAAAAACTCTTTTTAAAACGCATTTAAACGCATGATTTTTTCACAGCAGTTTCTTCTCTTCTTCTGCCAGCACATAGCTTGATTTGCCATTTTTTACATCTTTGGCATAACAGCGGCTTTCTTCGCGTCCATAAATACTTGTTAAAATAACACCGTTATTTTTTTCATCTGCCAGCAAAATAGAATAACTCATTTCTCCGCCCATTGCATCAAAGGCATCATATCTTTCTATTTTTACATTTTGAATACATGATTTTACCTGTTCACGCAAATTATCATGCTTATTTCTCAAATGCAGTACTTCTTCTTCCAGCTTGCTCAAATTTTCCATATTTCTTGTAAGCACGGCATCAATATTCACATCTCCGCTGGAAGCTGTAAAAAACTCATATTTTTTCTGCAGTTTATTCAGGCTGTTTTTAAGTGCAGCCAAATACGCAAATAATATTACTATAAAAAGCAGTAACACACAGATAATAACAAATGCATTTTGATTAATAAGTAAATTTAAATTTTCCAAGTCTGCCACCTTCTATATAAAAAACTCTGCTGAAACAGCTGCCACAATTATTCCCGGCAGCATATTGCTGATTCTTATTTCAGTCATATGCAGCATATTTGTACCAATTGCCATAATCATAACACCGCCGGCTGCTGTTATTTCTTTAAGTACCTCTGATGTAATAAACGGTTCTACAAATCCGGCAGCCAGTGTTATGCAGCCCTGATACAGTCCCACACTTACTGCTGAAAGCATTACGCCAACACCCATATTGGCAGCAAGCACCAGCGAAATAATACCGTCCAAAGTAGCCTTCGCATACAAAGTAGTATGATCTCCGCCAAGACCGTCCTGAATGCTGCCAACTACTGCCATGGCACCAATACAAAACAGCAGAGAAGCTGATACAAAGCCTTCTGCTATTTTTTTGGCAGCACTGGCTTCCCCGCTGGCAACTTTTTTGCCAACCCAGTCACCCAGCAAGTTAACATTTTTTTCAATCCCAACGGATTCACCTATAATAGAGCCTATGACAAGGCTTACTATTGTAATAATAATATTCCCTGTCTGTAAAGCCATCTGAATGCCGATAACCAGAATACACAAAGCTATACCGCTCATAATTGTCTGCTGCCATTTTTCCGGCAGACCTTTTTTTAACAGCAGGCCCAGCAAAGAACCGATGAATATTGCCGCAACATTGGCGACAGTTCCTAATCCGGGCATTTAATCCCCTCACTTTTTAAACATGCAGAATAGTTGTTTTCGTGCCAGCAGGAGGCTGCTTTTTATTCTGCAGTGCTTCATAAATTCTTTCCAGATCTTCATCAGAATAGTATTCTATTTCAATGACACCTGATTTATTGCCTTCCTTATCAATTTTTTTCGGCAGAACCTTAACCTTTGTTCCCAAAAGTTCAATAAGTCTGTTTTCAAATTCTACGCAAAATACATCTTTAGGCACCTGTTTTTTCTCAGCAGGTGCTTTTTGTTTTTCTTCCTGCATGGCTTCAACAATTTCGCGTACCACCTTAACCTGCTTGCCCTCTTTTAACCTGCGGACAACTTCTTCTGTAGTACGTGAGCTCCAGCCATTGGCAATAATTGCATCGGCAACTTCACACTGCTGCTGTGCATCAAGAGCAAGAAGCTGTTTTACCTGACCCATAGTCAGCACCTCTTTGCTCAGATAATCCTGTACCTTCTGCGCCAGATTCAAAAGACGCAGAATATTTGCTACTGCAGCGCGGCTGCGTCCAACCTTGGCAGCAGCCTGCTCCTGAGTCAGATGGCATTCCTGCATAAGTCTTCTTAATCCCTGAGCTTCTTCAATAGGATTTAAGTCATGACGCTGAATATTTTCTACCAGCGCAATTTCCATCATCTGCTCATCAGTATACTCACGGAAAATTACCGGAACTTTTTTAATGCCTGCCATTTTAGCAGCACGCAGTCTTCTTTCGCCGGCAACCAGTTCCACAGATTTATTTTTGCGGCGAACAATTAAAGGCTGAACAATGCCAAATTCCTTAATGGAATCTGCAAGCTCCTGCAATTTTTCTTCATTAAATACATCACGCGGCTGATAAGGATTAGCCTTAATATCTTTAAGAGGTATTTCTTCTGTCAGAGATTCTTTCTCCTGCAGTGCAGTATCTTTGGTTTCGCTTGCAATAGGATTGGGATTTTCGCCAAAAATGGCACCTAAGCCTTTGCCCAAACCACCTTTTTTATTCATCGCCTACCACCTCTTTGGCCAGTTCCATATATACCTGGGCGCCTTTAGATTTATTATCATAATCAATAACAGGCTGTCCATGACTGGGTGCCTCACTCAGACGCACATTGCGCGGTATAATAGTCTGATACATTTTGCTGCTGAAATATTTTTTTACTTCGCTGACAACATCCTGAGAAAGATTGGTTCTGCTGTCAAACATTGTCATTACAACGCCTTCCAGTTTTAAAGCAGGATTGAGATTTCTCTGTACCAGCTGAATGGTATTCATCAGCATGGTAACGCCTTCCAAAGCATAGAACTCGCACTGAATAGGAATAATTACAGAGCTTGAAGCAGTAAGTGCATTAATAGTTAACAATCCCAAAGACGGAGGGCAGTCAATCAGCACATAATCATATTCATATTTAACACGTTCCAGCGCACTTTTCAGTCGTCCCTCTCTGTTCATCAGTGAAACCAGCTCAATTTCTGCGCCAGCCAGCTGAATAGTAGCAGGAACAAGATCAAGATTGCTGTATGCGGTATGTTTGATTGTATCTGCCATTGATATATCATTAATAAGATTATCGTAAACACATTTTTTTATATCTCTTTTATCAAAACCCAGACCACTTGTTGCGTTACCCTGAGGATCACTATCAACCAAAAGAACCTTTCTCCCCAAAGCTGCCAGACACGCTGCCAGATTAACGGCAGTTGTAGTTTTACCTACACCACCCTTCTGATTGGCAATAGCAATTACTTTTACCAAAACAATTCACCTCTTGATTTTAAATATGTACATTCTATTTTAGCATATTTTCACTTTTTCTTATACCTGTTTTAAGTAAATAATCCATGTTTCACGTGAAACAATTACAATAATCTTAATATTTTATGATATTTTCCTTGCTCCATTTATGCAAAAGCGCATGAATTTGAGTAATTTTCTCCTCATCAATACAAGCATTGCCTTTCAACAAATGATAATATTCAAGTAGCTGTTTTTCAATACCGCTTACTGCAGCCTCTAAGTCTGCATGTTTTCTAAGATATACATTATTATGATAGTAATACTGAGCCTGCATAACAAAAACAGTAGACTTTAATAAATCTTTCAAAATATCTAAATTATTATCATAAAGATAATTATCTATGCAGCCGTGATAAATATTACAGCTGCTTATTTTTATCATTTCTAAAACTGCAGCTGGAGTAATTTTATCTTTTAAAAAATCTAAATTTCTATACAAAGGCAGCGTATCCATATATAATTGATAAAGATCACCGGCATACCAGTTTTCAAGCTCTTTCTTTCCGCCAATGAAGCCACACATTTTATATTCAGATGATAATGCTGCCAGAAGCTGTTTGTATTTTATAATATCGTCAAAAGAGCACTCTTTTAATATACATACTATATCAAGGTCACTTTCAGCAGCAGCTTCTCCTCTTGCATAGCTTCCCTGTATACCAATACAAAGCACGTTATCAGAAAAAGTTTTTAAAATTGCATCTTGCACAACAAGCAAAAATTGTTTTACATCTTTCATATTACACCTCAAAAAAAGCTGATGTTTCACGTGAAACATCAGCTTTTTAATCTCATTTCATATATTAAAATAATGGTTTTACATTACCACCTTTAGGCTTTTTCATATTTTTTATGCGGACACTGACAATAACATCATCGCCGTCAACTTCCTGCTCCATATTAACGGGAATACCAACATCTTTGATAGCATTAACAACCTGTTTAATACTGTTCAGATAAATTCTGACATCATTGACTATAATAGGACGTTTTTTCTTCTGCTTTTCAGTATTATTCAGCAGTTTTTCAATATAGTTTTCAGTCTGGCGCACACTGTAGCCATTATCAATTACAACAGTAAGTACCTGCACCTGCTTTTCCTCATCGTCAAGTTTTAACAAAGCACGTGCATGACGTTCAGATAAGCCTGCCTCCAGCAGTATATTTCTCACTCTGTAAGAAAGCTTTAACAAACGTAATTTATTGGCAATGGTAGATTGTTTTTTGCCAACTCGCACTGCCATAGCTTCCTGAGTAAGATTAAATTCTTTAATTAATTTTTCGTAGCCTTCTGCTTCTTCCAGAAAATGCAGGCCTTCACGCTGCAGATTTTCGATTAAAGCAATTTCCGCAATCTGCTGAGAGGTATATTCGCTGACAATTACAGGAACTTCTGTAAGGTTAGCCATTTTAGACGCACGCAAACGACGTTCACCGGCAATAAGCATATATCTGCCATCATCAGAAGGCGCAACCAGCAACGGCTGTAATACTCCAAACTGAGCAATGGAGCTGGACAGCTCATTTAAAGCAGCTTCATCAAAATTTTTACGCGGCTGATAAGGATTAGGAAAAATTTTATCAATAGGTACTTTAACAACCTTTACTTCATTTACGTTCTGGCTGTTTGTTATATTACCATAATCTGTATCTAATAAAGAAAATCCATCATCTACAAACATACTTAACCTCCGTTATTTACTGCCTAAAGGTTCTTTTTCAGGAGTACCTGCTTTGCGCGGATACTGGGCAGGCGTAGATTTAATTTTAGCAATTTTAACTATAGCCCTGCCATCATCAAGCCCGGGAAGTTTTACCTGCTCACTGCTGAGCAGCCTGCCTCCCAAAATTTTCAGAGCCGCTCTGCCTTCTTCAATTTCTTCAGCAAATTTGCTGCCCTTTAAGGCAATAAATAAGCCTCCCTTTTTTACCAGCGGCAGACAATACTCTGACAGAACACTTAGTCGTGCAACGGCACGGGCAGTTACCAGATCATATTTTTCCCTGTGAGCCTTGTTTTTGCCTGCATCTTCTGCACGCATATGCTCACAGCAAATATTTTCCAGCTCCAGTTCGGCAATTACGTTCTGTAAAAATTTCAGCCTTTTGCCCAAAGAATCAATTAAAACAACATTCAGTTCCGGACAGTATATTTTAAGAGGAATCCCCGGAAAGCCTGCACCTGTGCCAACATCAGCCAAAGTTTTTCCCTTAAAGGAATCATCATACGCCAGCAGTGAATCTATCATATGTTTTACAGCTACTTCATCAGGTTCGGTAATGGCAGTTAAATTCATAACTTTATTGGTTTCAACAAGCATTTCATAGTAGCGGTTAAACTGCTGCAGCTGCTTGTCTGTAAAGCTTAATCCAGCTTCCTGCCCTTTGGCAACTAATATATCAATAAAGGTCATTCTCCCAATTCCTTTCGGCGCTTAACTTCTAAAGCAATCATCAGTACATTTATATCAGCCGGAGAAACGCCGCTGATACGTGAAGCCTGTCCAATAGATGTTGGTCGCACTTTTTCCAGTTTTTCCGCAGCCTCGGTAGAAAGCTCCTTAATAGAAGTATAATCGATATTATCAGGAATCTTTTTGTTTTCCAGTTTTAAAGCTCTTTCTACTTCCTGACGCTGTTTTGCTATATAGCCTTCGTACTTGGCATGAATCTCTGCCTGCTCTTCTGCCTGTTTGCCAAGCTTGGGCAAATCAAAAGCCTGCTGCAGTTTAGCGTAGGTAATTTCTTTTCTGCGCAACAAGTCCAACAGATTACTGCCGCTGCGCAGGGGCATACTGCCCATAGCTGCCAGTTTGGCATTATTTTCTTCATTAGGCGCAATATTAATTTTGCTCAGCTGAGCAAGAGTACGAGAAAGTACATCGCGTTTTTCACAGAACTCTGCATAACGTGCATCATCAACAAGACCTATGTTTCTGCCGATTTGTGTAAGGCGCAGATCAGCATTATCCTGACGCAGCAGCAGTCTGTATTCTGCACGGGAAGTCATCATGCGATAAGGTTCATTAGTCCCCTTAGTTACCAGATCATCAATAAGTACACCTATATAAGCTTCATCGCGGCGCAGCACAAGGGGCTCCTGTCCGTTAATTTTACGTACAGCATTAATACCTGCCATCAAACCCTGAGCCGCAGCCTCTTCATAACCGCTGGTGCCGTTGGACTGTCCTGCTGAGAAAAGTCCCTTAATAGCTTTATGCTCCAGTGATGCAGTAAGCTGCAGAGGATTTAAGCAATCATAATCAATAGCGTAGCCGGCACGCATCATTTTGCAGTTTTCCATGCCAGGAATAGTCTGCATAAACTGCAGCTGAATATGCGCAGGCAAAGAAGAACTCATGCCCTGAACATACATTTCATTGGTGTGCATGCCTTCCGGTTCAATAAAAAGCTGATGACGGTCTTTATCAGCAAAGCGAACCAGCTTGGATTCTATAGATGGACAGTATCTGGGACCTACACCTTCTACCATACCGTTAAACATACCGGACAAATGCAGATTATCACGAATTATTTTATGCGTTCTTTCGTTAGTATAAGTCAGCCAGCAGGGAACCTGCTTACGTTCTTCTATCTTACTGATAAAAGAGAAGTTACGGGTTACTTCATCACCGTACTGAGCTTCCATCTTGCTGTAATCAAGACTGCGGGCATCAACACGAGCCGGGGTACCGGTTTTAAAGCGCATCAGCTCAATGCCATGCTCCAAAAGTGACGCAGAAAGCTTGTTGGCACTGCGCAAACCATTAGGACCGCATTCATAATTAACCTGTCCGTATACTATACGACCACGCAGATAGGTGCCGGTTGCCAAAATAACGCATTTAGCTTCAAAAACCTCGCCAGTTTCAGCCTCGACGCCTACAATCTGTCCATTTTCTACCAGCAGTTTGTCAATCATCAGCTGCTTTAATTCCAGATTTTCCTGCTGCTCAATGATTTCCTTCATCAGTGTGTGATAATAAGGCTTGTCTTCCTGTCCTCTCAGCGCATGAACAGCATATCCTTTACCGGTGTTTAAAAGACGCATCTGGATACATGCCATATCCGCACTGATACCCATCTGACCGCCCAAAGCATCTATTTCACGCACCAGATGTCCTTTTGCCGGACCGCCGATAGACGGATTACAGGGCATTAAAGCCACATTATCCAGTGAAAGTGTAGCCAAAAGTGTTTTGCTGCCCATTCTGGCAGCAGCCAAAGCCGCCTCTACACCTGCATGTCCGGCTCCGACAACAATAACATCAAATTGATCAGTAATATATCCCATAGTTCTCAATCCTAATATTTATTTACCAATGCAAAAACGTGCAAAGATTTCATTGATAATTTCATCCTGCAGTGTATCGCCGGTAATTTCACCCAATAAGTCAATAGCATTGCGCACATCAATAACAATACAGTCATACGGCAGCATTTCATCACAGGCACGTGCAGCATCACCAAGATAATTTAAAGCATGACGCAGCAGTTCTTCGTGGCGGGCGTTTTGAATATATACCCCGTCATTTAATGTGCCTTCACTGCCATAGACATAGTTTTTCAGCCAGTCGGTAAATTTATCAAGACCGGCGGTAGTTTTTGCAGACAAAGCCATAACCTTATCTGCTCCAAATCTTTGCTGCAGCGCAGTAAGATTTTCGGCAATGTCCAAATCACTCTTATTTACTATTATAACATAAGGCTTTTCAGCTGCGGCAAACAAAATTGCTTCATCTTCCTCAGTAAGCCCTGCAGAGCCGTCTACAACGCAAATTACAAGTTCAGCATCCTGCAGCAGCTGCCTGCTCTTTTCTACGCCAATCTGTTCAACAAAATCATCGGTCTGTCTGATGCCTGCAGTATCAGCAAGTACCAAAGGCACACCATCTAAGAGCAGCTGCTCTTCTATTACATCGCGTGTAGTACCTGCATATTCGGAAACTATAGCTCTTTCCTCTTTCAGCAAAGCATTCAGCAGGCTTGACTTGCCTACGTTGGGTCTGCCCACAATGGCAGTTTTTAATCCTTCACGCAAAATTTTGCCTGTATGAGCATTTTTCAGCAGGCCTTTAATCTCAGTGCATGTACCAGTAATACTTTTATGCACTCTGCTGAAAGTTACATCTTCAATGTCCTCTTCCGGATAATCTATAACTGCTTCCAGATTAACTACAACATCAAGAAGATTTCTTCTGAGCTTGCGCAGCTCACCTGCCAGCTGACCATTCTGCTGACGTACAGCCAGTTTTAAAGAACTTTCACTGCGTGAACGGATAATATCCATTACAGCCTCAGCCTGAGTAAGGTCAATTCTGCCGTTTAAAAATGCTCTTTTAGTAAATTCTCCAGGCTCAGCAGCTCTGGCGCCGGCTTTATAAGTCATGCTCAGAATTTTTTTCAAAGACTGAATTCCGCCGTGACTTTGAATTTCCACAACGTCTTCAGCAGTATAGGAATGAGGTGCGCGCATATAGACACATAACACTTCATCTACAAGACTGCCGTCATCATCATGAACATGTCCATACACCATTGTGTTAGGTGCATAACTGGAAAGTTTTCTGCCACTGACAGCCTTAAAAAGCTGCTCTCCTATTGATAAAGATTTTTCACCGCTGATGCGGATAATACCAACTGCCCCTTCACCCAAAGCAGTTATTACAGCACTTATTGTATCTTCAGCCACACTCTCATCCTCCTTTAAAAGATAAACCCAGTAATAGCTTACTGGGTTTAGTATGTTTTATTTTTTTAATTCAATTACTACATGGCGATAAGGTTCTTCACCCTCGCTCAGAGTGGTTACACGGCGATCATTCTGCAATGCCATATGAATCACTTTTCTTTCATGAGGATTCATAGGTTCCAGAGCAACACGCTCACCGCTGCGTTTTACTTTGTCTGCCAGACGGTTTGCCAGTCTGGTTAAGGTTTCTACTCTGCGTTCACGGTAGTCTTCAACATCAATAACAACGCGCACACGCTCAGCAGAATTCTTGTTGGCAACAAGATTAGTCAGATACTGCAGAGAATCCAGAGTCTGACCATGTTTGCCGATCAGAATGCCCATGTCATTACCATGCAGCTTAAAGGTAACAATACCTTCATTTTTATTGATGAACTTTTCAATTACCACTTCAATTTTCATGGCAGTAAAAATTTTCTGCAGGAATTCTTTTGCTCTGGCAACAGATTCATCATTTACGGTAAATTTTCTAACTTCTTTTACAACAGGAGCTTCTGCAGCTTCCGGAGCAGATTTTACTTCTACAACAGTTTCAACATGCTCTGTAACTACAACCTCATCTGCTGTTTCAACAACGGTAACTTCTTCAGCAACAGCAACTTCTGCCTCTTTAACAGTTACACGTACTTTAGCATCTTTACGGCCAAATCCAAAAAAGCCTTTTTTGCCTTCTTCCAGAACTTCTACTACAGCTTCATCAGCAGTAACATTCAGTTCTCTTAAAGCTTCAGCAACAGCTTCTTCAACACTTTTGCCTGTTTTTTCAACAAAAGCCATTCTGAACAACTCCTAGACTTAATTATTTACCTTCAGCTTTACTCATCAAAGCCTGTTGTCCGATTTGCATGATATTCATAACTACCCAGTAAATAACAAGACCTGCCGGGAAAGTTAAGCTGATATAACCGATGAACAACGGCATGAAATAAAGCATAATTTTATTTTGCGGGCTGGATGTATCCGGCATAGTCTGCTTGGACTGAATAAATGTAGTCAAAGCGGACAAAATCGGTAAAATATACATCGGATCCGGATTGGAGATATTATCCATCCACAGGAAATTAGCAGGGCCATCATAGCTAAATCCCTGGATGCCATAGAAAATACCAATCATAATCGGCATCTGCACAAGCAAAGGCAGGCAGCCAGCCAGCGGATTAACACCTTCATTTTTATAAAGATTAGCCAGTTCCATATTCAGACGCTGTTTATCGTCTTTATACTTCTCCTGAATTTCTTTCATTTTGGGTTGAATACTCATCATTGCTTTAGTAGATTCAATCTGCTTTTTAGTCAGCGGATATAAAATCAGTTTTACAATGACAGTCATAAGAACAATGGCAAGACCATAGTTAGGCATGCCGATAGCATCTGTAAGGCCATACAGAAAAATAATGACCTGCTGCACAATATTACTCAGAAAATCCAAGATATCACTCCTTAAATTAAGTTACAATTTTATAAATGAAACCTATTACTTAACAGGATCATATCCTCCAGGATGAAATGGATGACATTTGGCAAGACGCTTTACTGTCAGCCACAAACCCTTCAAAACGCCTTTTTTTGTAATCGCTTCAATAGCATACGCTGAACAAGTAGGATAAAACCTACAGGTGGGCGGAAAAAGCGGAGAAATAAACAACTGGTAAAACCTGATAAACAAAATCAGTATCTTCCCCATCTTCTGCATCCTCTTATTCTTGTAATAATGCTGCTCTTTTAGCAAGTCTTAAAAATACACGCTCATAAGTCTTCAAATCTGCCTTCGCCAGTTTGCGGCGGGCCACCCAAACAATATGGTATCCTTTTTTCAATTTCAACTTATGTACCCGGAAAACTTCACGCATCATGCGCTTCATTCGGTTGCGTACAACTGCGCAGCCAAGTTTTTTCCCTACAGCCATCCCTATTTTTACATCTTCAGCCTGTTCCGGCAGAATGTAAAAAACAGACATTCCGTCTACTACAGAACGCCCCCTGTTATACACGGACTGAAAGCTTTTTTTTGATTTTAAACGATTTGTTTTAGGAAATGAATAAATTTTTTTCTGCATCAACTGGACACCTGCCCGCATGGAAAAAATAGGCCACTTGCGCGGCCTATTTTTATGATATTATGCAGACAATTTCTTTCTGCCTCTAGCACGTCTTCTTTTGAGAACTTGACGACCGCCCAAAGTTTTCATTCTTTCTCTGAAACCATGGGTTCTTTTTCTTCTAAGATTGTTAGGTTGAAAAGTACGTTTCATTAAAGTATTCCCTCCTTGCCACCACGAATTTTATCAAATTCTATGTTTCTGAATTGATAGCTGAAATTTTGCCGCTGCTTACCTTATTTTAAATCAGATCTTCATCATTTTGACAACGATAAAAACTGACAAATAAAGTAATGCAAAATATTACTAGATTATTATATTTTAAAACAAATACTACGTCAAGTAAAAAACTGTCAAAATAACTATAATTAAGCTAAATAAATACTGCTGCAGCGCTCTTTAATTAAATTTCAGGAATAATTTGCTAAGTTATCCACAGTCTGTTAAAATAATACTAGATAATTGTGAATAAGTTACCGTTATTGTATTCGGCCATCCAGTAAATTAATTTTTATCGGCAGTTGCCGAATTTTTATTTTTAAACTATTACAGAAAGGGTTTGTATGATGAGCTCCTATGATTTAGCAGAGATATGGGTGAAATTCAAAGAAAAATTTAAAGAATCCGTCAACGAAAAAGTATTTGATATCTGGATTAAACCGATAATACCTCTGGAGGTTACAGATCAGTACTATAAAATAGGTGTCAAAAACAATTTCTTCAAAAATATGCTGGAAGAAAACTATGCTTCTGTCATTGAAGGTATTTTATCCGGCATCATGGGCAAAAACATTACGCTGGTTATCGAAACTCTGGAAGATCCTGCTCCTGAAGTAAGTTTAAAAGAAACATTGCAGGAAAACAGTCATGCCAAAACACAGCAGACTGAACTTTTTGACGATAAACAACCCGAAACAGCAGAAAGCGACACCGAAAGCAATCTGAATCCCAAATATGTTTTTGAAACATTCGTTATCGGCAACTCCAACCGCTTTGCTCATGCTGCAGCCCAGGCAGTAGCAAACAATCCTGCCAATGCCTACAATCCCCTCTTTTTATATGGAGGCGTTGGTCTTGGCAAAACACATCTGATGCACGCTATAGGCAACAGAATCAAACAAAACGATCCGCGCATGAAAATACTTTATATTTCCAGTGAAAAATTTACCAATGAGATCGTTAATTCTATCTATAATAAAACAACTGAAGCCTTCCGCAAAAAATACCGCAATATCGACTGCCTTATCATTGACGATATTCAGTTTCTGAAAGGCAAGGAACAAACACAGGTAGAATTTTTCCATACTTTTAATACATTGTATGAAGCAAACAAACAAATTATCATATCCAGTGACCGTCTGCCCAAAGAAATTGAAACTCTTGAAGAACGCCTGAGAACACGTTTTGAATCCGGTCTTACTGCTGATATTCAGCCTCCTGACCTGGAAACAAGAATGGCTATTTTGAGAAAAAAAGCAGCAACAGACGGAATCGAGCTGCCCAATGAAGTTATTACTCTTCTGGCAACCAATATTACTACCAATATCAGAGAAATTGAAGGTGCCTATACAAAAGTTGTAGCTTTTGCTTCACTTATGGACATGCCCATAACCATAGAAACAGCCAAAAAAGCTCTTGATGATATGGGCAACGTAGTACAGACAAAGCAAATTACCTTTGAAAGCATTACCAAAACAGTTGCAGAATACTATCATATTAAACTGGACGAACTGTTTACCAAAAAAAGAACGCAAAATATTGCTTTTCCAAGGCAAATTGCCATGTACCTGTGCAGAGAACTGGCAGATTTATCCTATCCTCGCATAGGTGAACTTTTTGGAGGACGTGATCATACAACAGTTATTCACGCCTACGAAAAAATCAACAAAAACTCTCAGACCAACACTTCTCTGCAAAATGATCTGCAGGTTATTCGTGAAAAACTTAAGCAATAAAGTTATCCACAAAAACTGTGTATAACTCACCTGAAAACTGTGCATAACTTTTTTTAAAAGTTGACAACTTTTCGGCATGTAGATTGTGTTAATAATATTTCCCGATTATCAACATAGTTATTTACAACCTGAAAACCCCATTATTTAAAGCATCCACACAGTTTTCCACATAATCAACAAGTATTACTACTACGTCTACTACTTTATATAAATTATATATAGTTTTAAAAACAAGGAGGCTTGTGTATAAATGATAATTACATGCAACACAATCAACTTAAATAAAGCAATTCAGACAGTTCAAAGAGCTATTGTTTCCAAGCCAAGTACACCAATTTTTTCAGGCATTCATCTGATTGCAGCAAATGGGAAATTAGAAATTCAGGCAATGGATTTAAATATGGCTATTTCCTGCACCATAGATGCAGAAATTATTGAAGACGGGGAAATAGTTGTTTCTGCAAAACATTTTTCTGAACTTATCCGCAAATTACCCGGAGAAAATATTACCATCTCCAAAAACAAAGAAAATAAAACCATAAAAGTAAGCTCCGGTAAATCAGAATTCCAGCTGCTTTTAATGAATGAAGACGATTATCCTAAATTCCCTCAGTTTGATGCTAACCAATCAATCAGCATTGCTGATGAAAAAATTAAGGAACTCATTAAAAAGACTATTTTTGCATGTTCTGCTGACGAATCAAGACCGCTGTTTACCGGTATTTTAGTAGAAATTAAAGATAATATTATTACTTTTGTTGGTACTAATACCCATCGTCTTGCCATTAAATCATTACCCATAGAACATACTGAAGAAATGAGCATGATTATTCCTGCCAAGGTTCTTAACGAAATTTCCCGCAACTTGAACAGTGAACTGCCTCAGGATGTTAATATTTCCCTGCTCTATAACCAGATTATGATAACTATTGATAATGTTATTATTGTTTCCCGTCTTATTGAAGGCAAATTCCCTGATTACAAAAAAGTAATTCCGCCTAAATTTGCTTTAAAAACTACTGTTAATATTAAAGAACTGGCTGGAGCTGTTGAACGTGTTGCTCTGTTCTCCAACGAAGGTGATTACAGCATTATTAAAATCAGCGTAGACAGCAGTGAAATTACCATTACCTCCAGCAGCCCGGATGTTGGTACCGGCCGTGAGGTAATCTCCTGCGCAACAGAGGGTGAAAAACTTAATGTTGCATTTAACTCCAAATATATTCTTGATATTCTGAAAAACTTGGAATCTGAAGAAGCAGTTCTGCAGATGAATACTTCTTTAAGTCCTGTATGCGTAACTTCTCCATCCGAACCTGATTATACTTATATCGTAACTCCTGTACGCGTTGTTTTCTGAGAGGTTCAAAATGGAAAAAGCAGTTATTGAAATTAATACAGAATTTATTTCTATGGATAAATTGTTAAAATTCTCCGGTGTTGCTGATACCGGAGGACAGGCTTTTATGATGATTGAAGAAGGCATTGTCTTTTTAAACGGAAAAAAGGTTACTGAAAAACGCAAAAAAGTATATGCCGGAGATAAAGTTACTATTGACGGACAGCTGGAACTTACTGTTGTACAGGAACAGGTATGAAAGTAAATAAACTTTATGCAGTAAATTTTCGCAACTACAACAGCTGCAGCCTGGATTTTACCGGTATGATCAATGTGCTGTTCGGTCAGAATGCACAGGGCAAGACTAATTTGCTGGAAGCAATATTTTACAGTGCGTTTGGTTTGTCACACAGAACATCTGCCGAAGATGAATTAATGAAAATGTCATCCGGACAGATGGCTGTAGGAATTGAATATGAAAATGCTCACGGACTGCATGATATTAAAATCAAAAGATATCAGCAGGAAAAAACTGTTAAGGAAATTTTTCTTGACGGAGCTAAGGTAAAGCCTAAAGAGCATTATGGTGCCTTTAATGTGGTAATGTTTTCCCCGGAGGATCTGCAGCTTGTTAAAGGTGAGCCAGCTTTAAGGCGTCGCTTTTTTGACATGCAGATTGCTCAGACAGATCCGCTTTATTACGATCTGCTGGTAAAATATAACCGCGTTTTGCAGCAGCGCAATAAACTTTTAAAACAGCTGCGTGATCAGATGCAGCTTTCCGGCAGTCAGCAGCTTGAAGTGTGGAACAGAGAATTAATTGCTTTATGTGTGCCCATTATGCAGAGACGTCTGGAGGCGCTGAAGAAGCTTCGGGAAATATCTGTGCATATTTATGCAGAAATAACGGGAAATAAAGAAACTTTTGATGTGCATTATGAGCTGAAAGCAAATAACGGTGAGGTTTTGCAGCTTACAGAGCAAATTTTCGACTGGAATGATTTTTACAGTCAAAAACTGGCTGAACGTGAAAAAACAGATATTCTTCGCGGTAATACGGGCATTGGCCCTCATCGTGATGATCTTATTTTTATAATTGACGGTGTGCCACTTAAAGCTTATGGCTCTCAGGGTCAGCAGCGCAGCGGAGCACTGGCTGTCAAGCTTTCTCAGCTGGAATATGTACAGCGGAAGATTGGTGAATATCCTGTACTTTTGCTTGATGATGTTATGAGTGAGCTTGATGCTCAGCGCAGAAAGCAGATTCTGCTTTTTATAGACGGCAGGGTACAGACATTTATTACTGTTAATGACAGAGAGCTGATTCCTGATTTAAAGGGCTGCTCTTATTTTGAAATATCTGAAGGGCATGTAAGAGAGGCTTGATGTTATGGAGGTTTTGGAGTCATCAGAAAAAATTATCGGCCGTCTTTTGGATCCTGGCTGTGAGCGCACGGATAAATTTGTTGCCAGAGCTGTAAAAAATGCTTATCTGGAGCATTTGCTGCAGGCAAACTGGCGCGGTATCTGCGGTGAGAATCTTGCTAATCACTGCTGCATTCACAAACTGGAAAAAGATGTGCTGACTGTCAGAACGGAAAGTTCTGTCTGGGCTAATCATCTTTTGATGATGAAAAATCTTTTTCTGCAGAAAATTAATATGTTTCTTTTAAACAGGCTGATTATTAAAGACCTGCGCTTTTATTCCGGCGGTGTTATAGACCGTTATGAAAGCAGAATACGCACTGAAAATGAGCCGCAGACAGAAATCAGCACATGCCGAAAATGCGGTGTTACGGTAAGAGACAGCAGCAGCCTTTGCAGTGTATGCCGGCGTGAGGAAAAAGCAGAGCTGGGCAAAAAAATAGCCGAATTGGTGAAAATCCAGCCCTGGCTTACCTATGAAGAGTGTCTAAAATACTGCAAATGTGATAGAATATTGTTTACGGCTGTTAAAGATAATGTAAAAAATATTTATTTTGAAAAAGTAAGGCTGGGGCATGCGTCTAAGAGCGACTGCCTGATGGCAGTGATGTTTCTGACGGGCAAAAGGCCTGAAGAAATTGAAGAAAAAACCTATGCAAATACATTGGAGTTTTTACGGAGGGATCAAAGTGTATCTACACCTGGGATCAGATTGTATGGTAAAAAACAGCGAAATCATAGCAATTTTTAATTTGCGTGATCAGCAGTCAGGTATTTACAGGGATTATATAAATAAATGCCAGCAGCGGTATAAAATTGTTGATCTTTCTGAAGGAGGCAGCTGCGCCAGCTGTATTATTACAGAAACAACAATTTATCTGTCTGCTATTTCTTCTGTTACTTTGAAAAAAAGGCTGGAAGAGGACTTTTGCAGTGAAGCTGTATATTGTAATTTTTAAGTTATGCTATGGAGGTAAGTATGTCCAATAATATTGACATCGAAGAAGCAACTGCCGTTAACGGCAAATACGGTGCTGAACAGATTCATGTTTTAGAGGGACTTGAAGCTGTACGCATGCGTCCAAGTATGTATATCGGCAGTATTTCCGGACGTGGTCTGCATCATCTTGTTTACGAAGTTGTTGATAACAGTATAGACGAAGCTTTGGCCGGATATTGTAATGATATTCATGTTATTATTCATGAAGATAACAGTATTACCGTACGTGATAACGGACGCGGTATTCCTGTAGATATGATGAAAAAAGAAGGCAAGCCGGCTGTTGAAGTTATTATGACAGTACTTCATGCCGGAGGTAAATTTGGTGACGGCGGCTATAAGGTTTCCGGCGGTCTTCATGGCGTTGGTGTAACCTGCGTTAATGCGTTAAGTGAAAAAATGGAAGTTGAAGTACGCCGTGACGGAAAAACTTATGGTATTGAATTTGCTCAGGGCAAAACCACCAGACCTTTGTATGAAAAGGGTACTGCCTCTGAAACCGGTACTACCGTGCATTTTAAACCGGACAGCACTATTTTTACCGAGCTTGTGTACAGCTACGAAACTTTGCGTTTGCGTATCCGCGAGCTGGCCTTTTTAAATAAAGGCATTAAAATTACTTTAAGTGATGAACGCAGCGGTAAAAGTGAAGTTTTCCATTTTGAAGGCGGTATTATTGAGTTTGTTCGTTTTGTTGATGAAAACAAGGATAAAATTCATGCAGAGCCTATCTACATCGAAGGTGAAAAAGATACCAACATTGTAGAAGTTGCCATGCAGTACTGCGATACTTATTCTGAAAATATTTTTACCTATGTTAACAACATCAATACCGAAGAAGGCGGCACTCACTTAAGCGGCTTTAAAAAAGCTTTAACAAGAACTATCAATGATTATGCCCGCAAAAGCAATCTGCTGAAAGAAGCAGATGACAATTTAAGCGGTGATGATGTTCGCGAAGGCCTGACTGCCGTAATCAGTATTAAAGTACGTGAACCGCAGTTTGAAGGTCAGACTAAAACCAAGCTTGGCAACAGCGAGATTATGCCTATAGTAGACAATCTTGTCAGCGAGGCTTTGGGAGAATTCTTTGAAGAAAATCCGTCCATTGCCAAGAAAATCGTAGAAAAATCCATTATTTCTGCCCGTGCCCGTATGGCTGCCCGTAAAGCACGTGAACTTACCAGACGCAAAAGTGCATTGGAAGTAAGCAGTCTGCCCGGTAAGCTGGCTGACTGTCAGAGCAAGGATGCTTCTGAAACCGAGATTTATCTTGTCGAAGGTGATTCTGCAGGCGGCAGTGCTAAGCAGGGCCGTGACAGAAAATTCCAGGCTATTTTGCCATTGCGCGGTAAGATCCTGAATGTTGAAAAAGCAAGACTTGATAAAATTTTAAGCAGTGAAGAAATCCGCAATATGATTACTGCTTTTGGCTGCGGTATTGGTGATGATTTTGATATTAATAAAGCCCGTTACGGCAAAATTATTATTATGACAGATGCCGACGTTGACGGCGCCCATATCAGAACACTTTTGCTGACTTTCTTCTATCGCTATATGCAGCCGCTGATTAAAGAAGGCCATGTTTATATTGCTCAGCCTCCTTTGTATCTGGTAAGAAAAGGTCAGAAGCATTTATATGCTTACAGTGATGAAGAACTGCAGTCTGTATTGGATCAGGTGGGCAGAGACAGCAATCCGTATGTACAGCGTTACAAAGGTCTTGGTGAAATGAATCCTGAGCAGCTGTGGGAAACAACCATGAATCCTGAAGGACGTACTATTCTGCAGGTTCAGCTGGAAGACGCTGCTGAGGCGGACAGCATTTTCTCCATTCTGATGGGTGACAAAGTTGAGCCCAGACGTCAGTTTATTGAGGCTAATGCCAATAAAGTACGTAATCTTGACCTGTAATTAAGTGAGGGCAGAAATATGAAAATAAAAAAGAATCTTACTGATGAGGATATGCTGAAGGGCTTTACAGAAGAACTTACTTTTGAAAATGATATTTATCATGACGGTTCTTCTGCTCCCAAAGCAAAAACAGCAAAAAAAGGCAGCAAGAAAGAACTGCTGCTGCCTGATGAAGCTGTAGAAAGATTAAATCGTTTTCTTCTGGAAATCAGCATGGAATGGCTGAAAAATAAAAATGGCGACTGCAGCTGGAAGGTTTTGAAAGAAAACGATCAAATTGTTATTAAGCCGGCTGCACGTAAAAAATAATGACAGGCACAGAATTTACACTGCCGCAGCTTACCGTGAAGACTTATGGTGCTTTTGAGAAAATGAAAGCGGGATTTGCTGTTGCCGGAGGTCGCAGACCATGTGGGCAGTGGCTTAAGGCAGCAGCTTTTGAGCGCAGCCTGTACTGCGCCGATGCAGGAGCCATTTTTTGCGCAGAGTGTGGACTTGTTCCGCAAATGCTCTGCGGAGACTGTGACAGTGCCGAAACAGCCTTGTACAGCTTTTTAAAGCAGCAGGGAACGGAAATAAAGCAATATAATCCGTTAAAGGATGATACCGACCTGCAGCTGCTTTTAGAGGAGATTCCCAGGCAGCCGCTGATAGTGAGCGGTATCTGGGGCGGCAGATTTGACCATTTATACAGCAATGTTTTTTCTCTTCTGGCTTACAGAGAAAAATATGGTTATCCTGTAATCATGGCTGATGAACAGGAAGTTATGCTGCTGCTGAAAGAAAATGAACAGGCAGAGCTTAATTTAGCTGATTGGAAAAAGGTAACGGCTGTTTCGCTGCTGCCTTTAGGCAAAAGCTGCTGCGTAAGCCTAAATGGCGTGTACTGGACGCTTAACGAGGGCAGTATCAGTCTTTTGCATCCTTATGCTGTCAGCAATGTTCCCCTGGGAGAAAGAATAAGCTGCAGCTGTCATAAGGGTGCTGCAGGGCTGTATCTGTGTTTTGCAAAATAATTTATTGAGGGGTTTATCGTGGACTTTGCTATTAATATAGATTTACTGACTATAGCTTTTTTGGCTGTGTCAGGTTTTATTGCGTCTTTTATAGATTCTACTGTAGGCGGAGGAGGACTTATATCGACTCCGGCTCTTTTGGGCCTGGGATTGCCGGTGCCTATGGCTTTAGGCACTAATAAGGTGGCAGCGTCCATGGGATCTTTTACCAGTGTTGTTTCTTTCTGGAGGGCAGGAAAGATTAATAAGAAAATGGCACTTACTTTAATGCCTCTTTCTTTTTTAGGTTCTGCACTGGGAGCTTATGTAGTTTATCTGCTGCCGGAAGAATTTATGAAAAATCTTATTGTAGTCATGCTTGTGGCTGTAGCTGTTTATACCTACAGAAGAAAAGACTGGGGTGATCACAGCACCGTTAAAAAACTTGGTTATGCTGCATTGTTCGGCACTTTGCTGATGGCTGCGCTGCTGGGTTTTTATGACGGCTTTTTTGGTCCCGGTACAGGATCTTTTCTGATTTTTGGCTTTTTGTTTTTAGGCTTTGATTTTGTAACAGCAGCCGGCAATGCCAAGGCACTCAACTTTGCCAGCGGTATCGGCGCTCTTGTTTCCTTTGCCATGAGCAATTCCATTATCTGGAGCTATGGTCTGATTATGGGATTTTTTATGATTTTAGGTGCCATCTGCGGTTCCAAGATGGCTATCAGAAAAGGTGCGGCTTATGTTCGCCCTCTGTATTTGCTTGTAACTACACTGCTTATCGGTAAGCAGGTTTATGAAATATTGTTGAAATAAAAGGACAGGTGATAATGTGGATTTAGAAAATAACGGCGGTAAAGTTTTACCTGTTTACATTGAAGAAGAAATGCAGAAATCCTACATCGACTATGCCATGAGTGTTATTGTTCAGCGTGCACTGCCCGATGTAAGAGATGGTTTGAAACCTGTTCACCGCAGAATTTTATATGCTATGCAGGAAGCAGGCATGGCTTCCAATAAGCCTTATAAAAAATCTGCCCGTATAGTCGGTGAAGTTTTGGGTAAATACCATCCCCATGGTGACTATTCCGTATACGCAGCAATTGTAAGACTGGCGCAGGATTTTTCTACCAGATATCTGATGGTTGACGGCCACGGCAACTTCGGCAGTGTGGACGGCGACAGTGCGGCTGCTATGCGTTATACAGAAGTGCGTATGGCTAAAATTGCCGAAATGATGCTGGAAGACATTGAAAAAGAAACTGTAGATTTTGTTCCCAACTATGATGAATCTTTGAAAGAGCCCAGTGTACTTCCTTCCAAGGTACCGGCACTTTTGATAAACGGCAGTGCAGGTATTGCCGTAGGTATGGCTACCAATATTCCTCCCCATAATCTCGGTGAGGTTGTTAATGGCCTTGTAATGCTGATAGATAATCCTGATGCGGAGATTCCGCAGCTGATGTCTGCCATTAAAGGTCCTGATTTTCCGACAGGTGCAAGTATTTTAGGCGTTGAGGGTATTCGCAGTGCCTATACTACCGGCCGCGGTGTAATCAAAATCAGAGCCAAAGCTGAAATTGAGCCTATGGCGAAAGGCAAACACCGCATTGTAGTAACTGAAATTCCCTATCAGGTAAATAAAGCACGTCTTATTGAAAGTATTGCTCAGCTTGTAAAAGACGGCGTTGTAGAAGGCATTACAGACTTACGTGATGAATCTGACCGCCGCGGCATGCGCATTGTTGTAGAGCTGAAAAGTGATGCAGTGCCCGATGTAGTTTTAAATCAGTTATATAAACATACTCAGCTGCAAAGCTCCTTTGGTATTATTATGCTGGCTCTTGTTAACGGACAGCCGCGTATTTTGAATTTAAAACAGATTCTTGAATATTATCTGGCACATCAGAAAGATGTTATTACCAGACGTACCAGATATGAACTTGGCAAAGCCAAAGACAGAGCTCATATTTTGGAAGGCTTGAAAATTGCTCTTGATAATCTTGATGCAGTTATCAATACTATCCGCAGCAGCGCCAATGCAGATATTGCCAAAACTGCCTTAATGGAAAAATTCAGTCTGAGCATGCGTCAGGCACAGGCTATTTTGGATATGCGCCTGCAAAGACTGACAGGTTTGGAACGCAAAAAGATTGATGATGAATATATCGACGTGATGGAAACTATCGACTGGCTGGAAAGCGTGCTGGCTGATGAACAGAAGGTAATGAACATTATCAAGGAAGACCTGCTGGAAGTTAAAAAGAAATTTGGCGATGAACGCCGTACAGAAATTTCTCTGGATACCTCAGAAATGGATATTGAAGACCTGATTGCTGAGGAAGATATTGTGGTAACTATCAGCCATCAGGGTTATATTAAACGCCAGACTCTGGATAATTTCCGTAACCAGAAACGCGGCGGCGTAGGCAAGACAGGCGGCAGCGGTAAAAAAGCTGATGACTGCGCTGAGCATCTGTTCCTGTCTACCACTCACCATAATATTCTGTTCTTTACCAATAAAGGACGTGTTTACAGACAAAAAGGCTATGAAATTCCGGAAGCAGGACGCACTGCCAAAGGCACAGCAATTATCAATCTGCTGCCTATTGAACAGGGTGAGAAGATTACTGCTGTAATTCCTGTTAAGGAGTTTATTGAAGATCACTTCATGTTCATGGCTACCAATAAAGGTACTGTTAAGAAAACCAATCTGAAGGATTTTGATAGCACCCGTAAATCCGGTCTGATTGCTATTAATCTTGATGATAATGAAGATCTGATCGGCGTAGAAATGACCAATGGCAACAGTGAAATTGTTCTGGCTACACGTAATGGTACTGCTATCCGTTTTGACGAACAGGATGTAAGACCAATGGGCAGAACAGCTCACGGCGTACGTGGCATAACTTTAAATTACGGTGATGAAGTTGTTGCCATGGACAGCGTGGGCAGTGAAGAATGTGAAGTTCTTACTGCAACAGAGCTGGGCATGGGCAAACGTACTGCTGTAAGTGAATATCGCAAGCAGACCAGAGGCGGCAAGGGTGTAATTAATATTAAAATTACAGAAAAAACAGGTACTGTTGTAGGCATGCGCGTAATTAATCCTGCTCAGGAAATTATGATGATTACCGCTGCCGGTATTATTATCCGCATTGATGTAGACGGTATTTCTCAGTTTGGACGTAATGCTCAGGGAGTAAAATTAATGACTTTAAATGATGATGATAAAGTTGTTTCTCTGGCGGCTGTACATCACGAAGAAGATTAAAAAGTTAATAAATAAAAAAGCAGACAGCACAAGCTGTCTGCTTTTTTGTATATCTTTGATATTTTTTAGAATAATACTTCTGTTTGTACCGGTTCAGTTTTGGCAATTAATTTGCCTTTACGGTAATTACGCAGAATATTGGCATTGAAATTAAGTGCGTCATACCAGTTTTTAGCGTCTAAGATAATGAAGTTGGCATCATTACCTTCTTTAATTCCATAAGCATCACCAAGATGCAGAGTACGGGCTGCGTTGGTGGTAACAAATTTATAGGAGTTGATGATTTCGTCATATCCAAGCATATGGCCTGTATATAAGCCCATAAATACCTGATCTCTCATTTTGGCATTGCCCAAGGGATTCCAGGGATCAAAAATATCATCAGAGCCAAAGGAAACATTGATTCCTGCTGCTGTCAGCTCCTTAACGCGGGTCATGCTGCGGCGTTTGGGATAATTGTCTGTTCTGCCGCCCAGATGCATATTAACACAAGGATTGGCAACAAAATTGATGCCGGAAAGTTTTAAAATACGCATGAGTCTGATTACATAAGCGTTGTTATAGCTGTGCATGGCTGTGGTATGAGAGGCAGTAACCATATCGCTCATACCGGTTTCATAAGCGCGGGTTGCCAGTGTTTCCAGTCCTCTGGAGGCTTCGTCGTCAATTTCATCACAGTGTACGTCTATAAGCTTATTGTATTTTTGTGCCAGCTCAAAGCAGATATTTAAGGATTCTACAGAGTATTCGCGGGTAAATTCAAAATGGGGAATTGCGCCTGCTGCATCTGCGCCCATTTTTAAAGCCTGTTCCAAAAGTTCCGCTCCTTTAGGATAACTTAAAATACCGTACTGAGGAAAAGCAACAATCTGAATATCCATAAAGCTGCCAACTTCTTCGCGCAGCTCTAAAATAGCTTCCAGTGCGGTAAGTTTGGGGTCGTTGATATCTACATGGGTACGTACATACTGAATGCCGTTGGCAGCCTGCATACGTATAGCTTTATTTACACGCTCTTTAACTTCCTGCTTGGTAAGAAATGGTTTGTATTCTTCCCAGCACTGAATGCCTTCAAATAAGGTGCCGCTCATATTCCATCTTGGTTTGCCTGCAGTAAGACATGTATCAAGATGAACATGAGATTCTACAAAGGGAGGCAGGACCATTTTTCCGGCGCAGTCTGCAATTACTTCTTCACCAGGAAGAGCTTCCAGATTGGGACCGATACAGGAAAATTTATTATCAGTAACTCTGATATCTACCGGTTCTTCAGCGTTGGCAAGATAAAGATTTTTAAACAGCATAAGTTATTCAATCCTTTCTTAATGTTTTTTAGTTTTCAGCATTTCACCGATAAAGAAGCAGATTGCCGCTACCACCATGGCATTAATAGCAGCTATGCCCCAGCTGCAAATATTGGCAACTACGGCGCCGATAATTACGCCTGTAATATTAAACCAGTTAACTGATTGAAGTTTGGCGTCATAATCAAATGCTCTGCGGTTTTTGAAGTAGTTTAAGATAACGATAATGCCAATGGGAGGAAGGGCGCAGTTTAAGATGCTCAGCCAGCTGACGAAGTTCCAGTACAGCCAGATAGCCAGCAGTGTGCCGATGATACCTGAAATCCAGGTAGTAATTTTCATTCTGATGCTGCTGATATTGGAAATAGCAAGGCCGCCGGTATAAAGAGCATTGTTGTTGGTTGTCCAGATATTGGCGCCCAAAACGATAAGAGCCGGAATGGCAAGACCCTGAGCAATCATAACATAGAAAATATCGTCCTTGCCGGTAAAGGCGCCGCCTACAGCACCAAAGCAGAACATTAAGGTGTTGCCGATAAAAAAGGCAATAACAGTAGTCCAGACTGCTATTTTGCTGTTTCTGGAAAAACGGATGAAATTAGGTGTAGCAGTGCCGCCGGAAACAAATGAACCGATAACATAGCCGATACCTGTTGCCAGGGTAATTCCTCCTGAGGACTGAGCAAAAATTGTCAGAAGTCCGCCGCCGTCACCGATAGCTGCAGTCATGGAATAAACACCTAAAACAACTATTAAAGGAACAGAAATATAGCTTACTATTTCCAGTGCCTTCATGCCTGTTGCTGCAGTAGCGGTCATAAGCAGGCCTGCTATGATTGTAATAGTCCATTCATTTACTCCCATAAGTTCTGCGGCAGGAATAGAAAACATGGCAATACCAACACCGAACCAGCCTATTTGTGTAAATCCCAAAATAAAAGAAGATAAATAAGATCCTTTAGTACCGAAAGTTCTGCGGCATAAAAGGTCCATGGTCATACCTGTGCGGGAGCCGATATAAGCCAAAAGTCCGCAGTATCCTGACAAAATAACACCGCCGATAAGGCAGGCATAGAAAAATCCGGAAAAATCAAGACCATTGCCAAGTTTGGCACCAACACTCATGCTGGCAGAGAAAAATGTAAAGCCAAGCATTACAAAAAACATTTTCCAGAAGCCTTTTCTGGCTGATGCAGGAACAATCTCCAGTGAATAGTCTGCATCTACTGCAGAAGCAGTAATTACTTTTTTCTTTTTCATTAACACACTCTCCTCGTATTATATGTATTAAGGATTTAAAGATAACCCTTAGAACTTATTAGT
>CAUDEF010000002.1 GCA_958448515.1 uncultured Phascolarctobacterium sp.
TTTTGTCATGAAAAAACTGCACCTCCAAAAGTACAACTTTTGGGGTGCAGTTCAAGACGGTATTTTTTAATATTATTTTTCTTTCTGTTCTTTAAGATGATCCTGATACTTTTTTGTCTCAGCTACGATAACACCAGTTAATGCCAGCAAGGCAATCAAGTTAGGAATAGCCATCAAACCATTCACTATATCTGCTAAAATCCAGATAGCTTCGAGCTTAAGGAAAGGACCGCATGCAATCAGACCAATGAAAATCAGACGATATGGAAGGATAGCCTTAACACCCAGTAAATATTCCACACAACGTTCACCATAATAGTTCCAGCCTAAAATAGTAGTAAAAGCAAATAATACAAGGCCAATCATTAAAAGCCAGCTGCCAAAAGTTGGGAAAGCCATCTCAAATGCCTGTTCAGTCATAGCCGCACCATTTAAATCTCCACACCATACACCGGTAACAACTAAAGCTAAACCAGTAAGCGTACAGATGATAATAGTATCGATAAAAGTACCTGTCATTGAAATTAACCCCTGCTCAGCAGGCCATTTTGTTTTTGCTGCTGCTGCAACTATCGGCGCACTGCCTAAACCTGATTCGTTAGAGAATACACCACGAGCAACACCATTGCGCATAGCCATCATAACAGTAGATCCAAGGAAACCACCTGCTGCTGCAGTAGGATTAAATGCGCTTTCAATAATCAAAGCTGCCGCTGCAGGAACTTTATCAGCAAAAGTAATCAGAATACCAATGGTGGTAATAAAATACAATACAGCCATCAAAGGTACAATTTTACCAGAAACCTTAGAAATAGATTTCAATCCACCGATAGTTACCAGAGCAACAACAACAGTAAGCGCAATACCTGTATAAATAACAGGAATACCTGCTGTAATTTTAGTAATTTCTACGATAGAGTTTACCTGAGCAAAAGTACCAATACCGAAGAATGCACACATAACACCGAAAATTGCAAAAAGAACAGCCAAAGGTTTATATTTTTTGCCAAGCCCTTTTTCAATATAGTACATCGGACCACCGGAAATATTGCCATTATCATCAACAGTACGATACTTTACAGCTAAAAGACATTCAGCATACTTTGTTGCCATACCAAAAAACGCGGCAACCCACATCCAAAAAATAGCACCAGGACCACCTGCTTTTACAGCAGTCGCAACACCAACAATATTACCTGTACCAACTGTTGCAGCAAGAGCCGTACATAATGCACCAAAGCTATTAACATCGCCGCTGCCATCATTTTTAGCACTAAAGATAAGCTTAAGCGCAGATCCTAATTTAAACACCTGCAATAAACGTAATCTTATAGTCAGCCAAATACCTGTACCCACCAGCAATGCTAACAAAGGTGGTCCCCATACAAACGAATCAATTTCATTCAACAATTCCAACATTTCTTTCTTCCCTCCAAAATTTACTTTAAGTAAATAAAAAACCAGAGTACACAAAGATACTCTGGTCCCGAAGTCAATGAAGATATGACAAAAACAATTATCATAAATACAGTTTCTTCTCTGTCCACTGGCCTGAGAGATAAAGACAATCACTAATGATTATCCGTGCACCTTCGGCGCCCATTTAAGGGACTCTCCAGAGTTGTGTCCATATACGGTTCTGCTCTTGCAAGCACCTGAGAGTTTTGCTCCTTCGGTAGGTAATAACCTTCTCCCATATACTTCATCCACTCGATATTTACTTATGTGTGTTATTATAGCACATTTCACTTATTGTGCAAGTATTTTTTTCATTTTTTTCATAAATTATGAAACTGGTATAATTTTGTTAACAATTTATCATTTTGCAATATTATTGATCTGTTTCTTTCTTGTGCGTACTTTATCCCAATACTCAAAATAAAGCTTTGTTTCAGCAACTACAACACCACTTAATCCAACCAACGCTATAAGGTTTGGAAAGGCCATTAAGCCATTAACTATATCTGCCAGAACCCAAATAACATCAAGTTTAAGAAATGCACCTGCTGCAACCAGGCAAATGAAAACATAACGATAAGGTTTAATACCTTTTACACCGAATAAATATTCAACGCAGCGTTCACCATAGTAGTTCCAGCCAATAATTGTAGTAAAGGCAAACAATACTAAACCTACAGTCAGCAAATACTTAGCTGTAGAAGGAAAGGCAGAGGAAAAAGCAGCTTCAGTCATAGCAGCACCATTTAAATCGCCGCACCATACTCCACTGACGATAAGGCTCAAACCGGTCAAAGAACAGATGATAATGGTATCAATAAAGGTACCAGTCATAGATACAAGACCTTGTTCTGCCGGCCATTTTGTCTTAGCCGCTGCAGCAACAATCGGCGCACTGCCTAAACCAGCTTCATTGGAGAAGATACCGCGTGCAACACCGTTTCTCATTGCAACCATAACAGTAGCGCCCAAAAATCCACCTGTTGCAGCAGTGGTATTAAACGCACTGTCAATAACCATCTGGAATGCTGCAGGAACCTGATCAATATAATAAATCAATACAGATACTGTTGTAATGGCATAAATTACAGCCATAAGAGGAACTATTTTACTTGCTACTTTAGAAATGGAACTTAAGCCACCAATAGTTACAGCCGCAACTAAAATTGTTAAAACTGCAGCAGTATACAAAACAGGAATGCCTAAAGAAACATTAGTGATAGAAGTAATAGCATTTACCTGAGTAAAAGTACCGGAGCCAAGGCAGGCAGTCATAATGCCAAAAATAGCAAATAAAACAGCCAATGGTTTAAACTTTTTGCCCAAACCTTTTTCTATATAATACATAGGTCCGCCGGAAGCATTGCCATTTTCATCAATGGTACGATATTTAACAGCCAAAACACCTTCTGCATACTTAGTAGCCATACCAAAGAATGCAGCCAGCCACATCCAGAACAACGCACCCGGACCACCTGCTTTAATAGCAGTTGCTACACCTACGATATTGCCTGTACCAACTGTTGCTGCAAGAGCAGTACACAATGCCTGAAAGCTGTTGATATCACCACTGCCGGAATTACGTGCCGCAAAAATCAATTTCAACGCTTTCGGAAGCTTAAATACCTGCAAAAGACCCAACCTTACTGTAAGCAAAATACCAGTTCCTATTAACAAAATCATTAGGGGCGGACCCCATACAAAACCGTTAATAGTCGATAAAATTTCTAACATTAAAACCCCTCCAACACTAATAAATTATACATACGCTGTATATTAATACCTCATGCGTTATATTGTAACATAATGTAAAACCATGCTCAATACAATATCAAATTGTATACACGTATATTTTTGTTACTCGTATTTGTTTGCCCTCTTTTTTCTGTATTTTAAACAGTATACATTATACACATTTCAATTTATAATAGTATACTCTAAAGAATGCATAAAAAAACGCAGACCCAAAGGTCTGCGTTACTTTTTTAATTGGTGGAGACGAGGAGAATCGAACTCCTGACCCCCTGCTTGCAAGGCAGGTGCTCTCCCAGCTGAGCTACGCCCCCAGATTAGTAATTGTAATGGTGGGCCCAGTAGGGTTCGAACCTACGACCAACCGGTTATGAGCCGGTGGCTCTACCACTGAGCTATAGGCCCATACACAACTAACTAACAAATAGTATTCTACATTATTACAACAACTTTGTCAAGAATTATTCAAGAAAATCCTTCAGACGCTTGCTGCGACTGGGATGACGCAGCTTACGCAAAGCCTTTGCCTCTATTTGACGAATACGTTCACGAGTAACACCAAAATGCTGTCCAACCTCTTCCAATGTTCTGGAACGGCCATCTTCCAAACCAAAGCGCAATTCCAGTACTTTCTTTTCACGCAATGTCAGCGTTTCTAAAACTTCTTCCAGCTGCTCACGCAATAAAGTGAAAGAAGCAGCATCAGCCGGAGCCGGAGCATCATGATCTTCAATAAAGTCACCTAAATGAGAATCTTCTTCTTCACCTATTGGTGTTTCGAGTGAAACAGGCTCCTGAGCAATCTTCATGATTTCTCTTACTCTGTCAACTGTGGTATCCATCTCTTTGGCAATCTCTTCAGGCTGAGGCTCTCTTCCAAGCTCCTGCAGCAACTGTCTGGAAACTCTAATCAGCTTATTAATTGTTTCCACCATATGCACAGGTATTCTGATAGTTCTTGCCTGGTCAGCAATAGCACGAGTTATCGCCTGACGAATCCACCATGTTGCATAAGTACTGAATTTAAATCCTTTATTATAGTCAAATTTTTCAACAGCTTTGATAAGACCAAGATTGCCTTCCTGAATAAGATCAAGAAATAACATTCCACGGCCAACATAACGTTTCGCAATACTAACAACCAAACGCAGATTTGCTTCAGAAAGACATTTTTTAGAATCGTCACCCTGTCTTCTTACATCCTTCAATAACTTATTATAGCTGTCAGCAGCAGTCATATATTTATCGTAAAGTTCGGCATTGCTTTCGCGTCCATCCGTCAAACGTTCTTTAATCTCGTTTAACATAGCGTTAATCTGATACAGAGAATGAATCTCAGTATCACTGGTAGGTTTGTCAACTACCAGTTTATCGCATTCCGGAATGAAACAACGCTGCTCTGCCATAAGACGCTGAAGATGCAGTCTCTCATCCTTCGTAAATTCAAAAATAAGATCCTGATATTCCTCAATCTGATACGGATTGCCTGCAGCCTGCCTGCTTGCAATCATCTTTACAACTCTGAATACAGAGCGAAGATCCGTAATGCTCCATTCTTTTGCCAGTTCTTCATTAACTCGGTCCAATAATACCGCTGTAGAATCATCGGCACTGAATACAGGAACATCAAGTTCAATAACTCTGCCGCTTAAAATTCGTTCAGCCTGTCTGCCCTTGTCCATTCTCTTGGCAAGCTTGATTTCATCTTCGCCAACTAACAGAGGTACTCTGCCAATCTCTTTAAGATACATGCGCACAGGGTCATCTATACTGATTCCCTCAGGTACAGACAAATTGGCAAGTTCTTCTTCATTAATCTCCTCATTGTCGTCATCATCAACAACAGGAGGTATACTGTCATCATCGTCATCATCATTATGAGTATCGACAATTTCCAGCCCTTTTCTTGTTATAATCTCATATAATCCTTCAATATCTTCAGGAGTAATAGACTCAACAGTTTGTACCAGAGTCATAATATCTTTATAAGTGAGAACACCATTGTTGCTCTTACCCTTTTGAATAAGTTCTTCAATCTGTTCATTAGTAAACTTGGTATTGATATCCATGATGTTCCCCCCTTCAATTTTATTCTTAGCTTTCATAGAGTTTTTTGATTTCATACTGTATCCTTTGACTTTCCATTAACTCATCTTTAAACCGCGCATCTCCTGATCGTTCATATTCATCAGCCAAAAGACGGTGTTTTTCATACAACTTCTGCAAATAAATCCTTTTCATCTGTTTCAGACAATCATATAAAATTGCACTGCTATTCCCCAACGGCATTTTAACAGCCAAAATACCAGCCAAAACAGAAAGTGATCCTGAATCCAAAATAGAACTCAATCTTTCGAGAAAATTATCTTCTTTGCCTGCAGACAGCACAGCATCAAAAATTACCTGATATTCTGTTCGAACAAATCCCACTTCTTTAACTACGTCTACACAATCATCTGCCATGTCTGGATGTTCCAACAAAATAGCCAATAACAATCTTTCAGCCGGACTGTCATCAGAATTTATTTTATTTATAACGGGCTGCACTGAATGGATGCCATTATGAACATCCCTCTTTTTAGAAAATTTGCGGTATTCATCACTAATCAGCCCTTCATCAATAGTAAGTTTCTGAGCAAGCCTTCGTATATATGCTGAAACTTCTATCTCACTTTTACATTCTGACAGGAATGGTAGTATATTCGACACCACATCAACTTTTCCTGCTAAATTTGTAACATTATTTTGAGAAATAGTCTCATCTATCTGAAAATCCAAACCCTCTGCGGCTTCATTAATTACTTTTATAAATGCATCTTTCCCAAAATTTCTTACAAACTCATCAGGATCTTTTCCATTCGGAACTACCGCAACTTTCACGGCAAGCCCTGCAGATTTAGCAATGCTAACCGCTCTTACAGAGGCCCGCCTTCCTGCATCATCACTGTCATAACAAAAAACAACAGTATCTGCAGCACGTTTTATAAGCTTTGCCTGCTGCTCAGAAAACGCGGTTCCCATAGAGGCAACAACATTATTAATTCCATAAGCATGCAGACTTATAGCATCCATATAACCTTCAACAACAACTGCCTTGCGCTCTTTTTTGATATCAGACAAAGCAGTATTAAAACCAAATAACAGATGTCTTTTATTAAAAAGCTCCGTTTCTCCTGTATTCATATACTTGGGCATACTGTCATCAATAACTCTGCCGCCAAAACCTACAGTTCTCCCTTTAGCGTCCTTAATCGGTATCATTACACGATTTCTGAATTTGTCATAAATATTATTATTTCTGCCATCAAGACATAGCCCAGCTTTTACTAAAGCCTCCTGACTGCAGCCTCTCTTCATCAAAGAAACAGATAAAGCAGAATAATTATTAATGGCAAACCCTATAGAGAATTTCTCTATAGTTTGCTTTGTAATGCCTCTTTTACGCAGATACTGCAATGCCTGCTCTCCGTAATGCGTATTCAACAAACACGCGTGAAAAAACCTTTCTGCCAGCTCATTAGCCTGCAACAATACAGCTCTGTACTTTTCCTGTCTGATTTCCTTGGCAGTTTTTTCTTTCTCCGGCACAGCAATACCATATCTTGACGCCAGCATTTTTACAGCATCCACAAAACTGCAGTTTTCAATTTTCATGATAAATTTGAAAACATCTCCTCCTTCATGACAGCCAAAACAATAAAACATATTTTTTTCTGCATTGACACAAAACGAAGGTGTTTTCTCACCATGAAACGGGCAGCAGCCCCAGTGATTATGACCGCGTTTTTTGAGTGAAACATAACCGGCAATAACTTCAACAATATCAGCACTGTCTCTGACTTGTTCTTTGAAATTGCTGAATTCTTCACTCATAAAAACACTCCTTTGAATAACTACACAATCTATATTCAATGTAACATGCTAAAATCCTCTTTTTTTCTTGTAAAATATTAAAAATTTATTATATTTTAACTATTTTTCAATTGCTAAAATGATAAAAAAAGTCTATAATAATTCTTTATGAGAGGTGATATTATGAAAAAACTCCTTTTGTTAGTTATAATGCTTGTTATGATTCCTGTAATGAGCTACGCAGCAGATCCTACTATAAGAAGTGACAGCAGTACTTTTAATCCTTTAACTGGAGTTTACAGTTTACAGGGTAATGTTTTTGTACAGTTTCCAGCACACGACAAAACTCTCACAATAACAGGTGATGAAACTCAGGTAAATATTTATCAGCTTGAAGTTCACGGGCAGGGAAATATTTCTCTCAGCCATGATGATTTAACCTTTTTTTGTGATAAGGTAGATGTTTATCACAACCAGCGTACAGCATATGTAACCGGCAATTTAAAATTTACTCATGATCATCTGCTTATAACTGCAGACAGCGGCTCTTTTTCCTGGAAAACAAAATTGGCTTCTTTCCATGGTAATGTTACCGTCAACGGTACCAAACAGTCCGGTGATGTTGTATACGATGTATTGCAGAAAAAATTTATATAAATAAAATAAAACCTGTATTATCAGTTTTTTTAAGTACTGATAATACAGGTTTTTTCTTTGTTAATATTTAATCGTTAATCTTTTATTCCATGGCGTTCTTTATTTTTACGCACATACTCTAAGATAAGTCCTGCTGTTTCCTCAATAGCACGGTTGGAAACATTGATAATAGGACAGTGTACTCTGCGCATAATTCCTTTTGCATATTCCAGCTCGTCATTAATGCGTTTCATATCTGCATAAACTGCAGTGTCAGATAATCCCATGGTCTTTAAACGTTCACTGCGAATTTCATTGAGCTTAAACGGATCAATGAGCAAACCAACAATTTTATACGGCGGAACTTTAAATAACTCGTCAGGCGGCTGCAGCTCCGGAACCAGAGGTACATTGGCAACCTTAACTTTTTTATGAGCAAGATACATACTAAGCGGAGTTTTTGATGTACGGGACACGCCTATAATAACTATATCCGCTTTTAAAAGTCCCATAGGATTTTTGCCGTCATCATATTTTACGGCAAACTCAACAGCTTCAACACGTTTAAAATATTCATGATCCAGAGAATGAATCAAGCCAGCCTGGTTTTTAGGCAATAAACCTGTTGTATGTTCAATTGATTTTAACATGGGTCCCAAAACGTCAACAACCTGCAAATCCATTTCCAGCGCACGCTCGCCCATATGCTCGCGCAGCTCCGGAGAAACGATGGTGTAGCAAACTACAGCATTAGCGGCTGCTGCTTCGTCTAAAATTTTATCAATCTGCTCTTTATCCTTAACGTACGGCACTCTTATAACATCAAATTTTTCTTCAACAAACTGGCTGGTAGTTGCTTTTACAACTGATTCAGCTGTTTCTCCAATGGAGTCAGACACTGCATAAATAACAGGATTTTCCTTACTTATGATAATTACCTCCCTTACCTTCTGCCAAATCTACCAGCAGACGAGTAAAATTAGTTTTTGTAATACGGCCTGCAATTTCATAACTGCGCTTTCCATCATCCACAGTTCTTACTACCGGCAGGCAGTCAATTTCATTATCAATAATTTTTCTGGCTGCTGCAGCAACAGATTCATCTTCCTGTACAACAATAATTTTTGCCAGCGGCGTCATAACCATCACAACAGGAATATCATGCAAGTCTGCATTATTAATAGCAGCTTTTAAAAGATCCTTTCTAGAAACAACTCCGGCTAAAAGCCCTTTTTCGTCCACTACAAAAACTGTACCTACATCTTCTAAAAACATTGTTACAACTGCTTCATATGCGCTTTTATCCTGACTAATAGCAACAGGAACAGACTGCAGATCTTTAACTCTGATACCGGAAATCTCTTCCATCAGCATGCCCAATGTGTTCTTGCCAGTATAAAAATAGCCCACTTTTGGCCGAGCATCCAAAATGCCGCCCATAACTAAAATTGCCAAATCACTTCTGAGGGCAGCTCTGGTAACATTTAAACGTTCTGCAATATGTTCACCTGTAATCGGACCTTCCAAACGCACAATCTCTGCAATACGTTTTTGTCTATTACTTAAAGATATGATGTTCACACCCTTTCTAAACTACCTTACACAATTAGTATACACTACTTATCTTTTTTTTACTATAGTATGTACTAAATATTTTTTAATTTATCATGAAAAATTTTTACAAAAAATAAATACACCCGCAAACTTTTACAGGTGTATTTATTACATCATATCAAATCAACGGGTAAAACCGCTCTGCTGCCGTTGCT
Organism: uncultured Phascolarctobacterium sp.; assembly: GCA_958448515.1. GTDB lineage: Bacteria > Bacillota > Negativicutes > Acidaminococcales > Acidaminococcaceae > URXU01. The sequence goes on from CAUDEF010000002.1 coordinate 9,468, forward strand.
GCACATAAACTCATCTGCCTGAACCTGAAATACTTCTGCCAAAAGATTTTTAGTAATTATCTTTTTAGGATCACCTTCTGCCACAAGCTCTCCTTTTTTTATAACTGCAGTATAATCGGCATATTGAATGGCGTGATTGAGTTCATGAACAACCATAACCACGGTAAGTCCCAGACTTTTATTTAATTTAACAAGCAGCTGCATAATTTCCAGCTGATGGCAGATATCAAGATAAGTTGTAGGCTCATCAAGCACCAGAACCTTTGGTCTTTGCGCCAGAGCCATAGCAATCCATGCTCTTTGTCTTTCACCGCCGGAAAGCGTATTAATAAGCCTTCCTGACATTTTCAGCATACCAGTCTGGGTTAATGCCCAATTTACATGCTCTGCATCATCGGCGCTTCCTCTTCCCCAAAAACTGCGGTGAGGAAAACGTCCCATCTCCACTAAATCCTTTACAGTCAAATCAGACGGAGCCTGCGGCGACTGGGTTAAAATCGCCAGGCATCTTGCAAATTCACGATGAGAAAAATTCTTTATATCATTATCGGCAAAAAAAATTTTGCCATCATACGGTAAAATCCTTGATAAAGCTTTCAGAGTTGTACTTTTACCGCATCCATTGGGACCAATAATCGCAGTAATTCTACCTTCAGGAATCTTTAAAGAAAAATCTCTGACAATCTTTTTCTCTGCAATACTGACATTAATTTTGTCCAAAGTGATTATTGTACTCATCAGATCTCCCTCCTTAACAAAAATAAGAAGAAAGGAGCACCTAAAAAGGCCATGATAATACCAACCGGAAGTTCTACCGGTGCAAAAATAACTCGTGCAAAGGTATCACTGAGCGTAACAGTAGCTATACCAAGCAAGGAGGCTGCCGGCAGTAAAAATCTGTAATCACTGCCAATAAGAAGTCTTGCCGCATGAGGCACAACCAATCCAACAAATCCTAAAAGCCCTACAACACTGACTGCACTGGCAGCCAAAAGAGCAGCTACGGCAGTCATGCAGATACGTGTTACCTCAACATTTACCCCAAGGCCACGTGCCATTTCATCACCCAGCTGCAAAATATTAAGATATACAGAACCAGCCAAAGCAAGTATTAATCCGATTAAAGCATAAGGAAGAATAATATCAACATGGGGCCAGCTTCTTGCAGAAAGACCACCAATCATCCACATCAGTGCGCCATGAACTCTGTCACTATAAAAAATCATAAGTCCACTGATACCTGCACTTAAAAATGCAGAAACAGCAACACCTGCCAGAATAATTCTTACAGGCTTTATACCGTTCTTCCAGGCAAGAATATAAATCGCTACAGCAGCCAGCATAGCTCCTATAAACGCTACAGGTGTAATAAGATACTCCAAGGCAGGAAAAAGTATCATAATAACGACACCAGCAAGACCTGCTCCGGAAGAAATTCCTATAATATGTGGATCAGCAAGAGGATTTCGCATCACTGCCTGCAATATAGCACCGGACAAAGATAAATTAATGCCTACAAGTGCTGCCACAATAGTTCGCGGCATACGAATATTCCAGATAATCTGACTTTGCGGGTCAGTTCCGGGATGCAGCAAAATGCTGACAATCTGTGATATCTGAATATTACTTGCCCCTTTGGTAAGGCTTAAAAAAATTCCGCTGACAGCTAATATGGCAAAAAGTATCAGAACACCTGCTCGCCAGATATTCCTTGATAAACCAAAATAACCGACACTGTCAGCAATGCTGTTTTTATTTTCCATTATTTAAAACCTCTGGATAAATTTGTTGTGCCATATATTTTACAGCCTCAGGATATTCCAGTCCCGGATTAAGCAAAAACAATTTTTCCGGCAAAGCATACACTCTGCCATTTTTTACAGCATCCAAAGAAGCCCAGGCAGGATTATTTTTAAAATCATTTCTTAACCTGTTTTCAATCTCTTCAGCTTTGCCCATAGATGTTATAAAAATTATTTCCGGATTCTGCTCTACTAAAGCTTCCATACTGTAGGGCGTTTTATCACCATTATGTAAATTAGCAGCGGCAACGTTTTCCAAGCCCAGAATATCACTTACACAACCGGCAATACTTTGACTTCCTTCAACTGTTACACTGCTTGCCGTAGCATGCATAATTACGATACGTTTCTTTTCTTTAGGTATGGCATCAACAACCTGCTTTATTTCATCATCAAGCAGCTTGCATTCAGCAAGAGCCCTATCTTCAGTTCCATAAACTTTTCCCAGCAAAGTTACCGTATTTTTTACATCATCATATGTTTTGACATTCAACTCAATAACTTTTATATTATTGGACTCCAATAAAGGTACAAATTTTTCATGCTGGTTTTTGCCTGCCAAAACAAGATCAGGATTTAACCCAACCAAAGCTTCCATATTGATGTTATAGACAAATCCAACTTCAGGAACTGACTGCATTTTTTCGGGAACATCAACAATTTTAGAGGTTGCCCGTCCTATAACGCTCCCGTCCACTGCTGCAATCATATTTAAAAATGACGGATTAAGGGCTACAACACGTTCAGGTTTTTTATCCAATATAACATTTCTTCCCGCCGCATCAGTAATATTGGCAAAACTTTCTCCTGCAGGTTTTGCTGCAGTATTTTCACTGCTGCATCCCAAAATAAGAAAACTCAGCACTAAAAATAATAAATATATAACTTTCTTCATAAGCTAAACTCCTTTGTATTGCAAAATACAATATGCTTCATTAATAAAATCAATAACAGACTAGTAATAAGTATCATTAGTATTTAAAACATAATAGCACAATCTTTAATGTCAGTCAACGTAAATGCACTTGTCCCTGCTTTGGCGCTTTGTTATAATTGCATATAAAGGAGTGTTTTACTATGGAAATAAACGAACTTATAAAACGTATTAATGAACTGGCTAAAAAGAAAAAAACTACCGGTCTTTCTCTCGAAGAGCAGATAGAACAAAAAGAACTTTATCAGATTTATCTTGGTAACATTCGCAGTCAGCTGAAAGCACAGCTTGATAATATTGAAATTGTTGATGAAGAACCTGCAAAACATTGATGATTAACACCAATATACTTCAGCAATATATAGCCTTTGAAGATGATTATCTGCTTATTATTGATAAACCAGCAGGAATGCTTGTTCATCCTACAGTAAATGAAAACGGCAATACTTTATATGACTATGTTGCGGCATATTATAAACAAAAAGAATTGCCTTTTGGCATTCATCCTGTTTCAAGGCTTGACCGCAATACTTCCGGACTTGTAACTTTTGCCAAAGAGCCTGTTGTCCAGCACTGGCTTTCGCAGCAGGAAATGCAAAAAGAATATCTGGCAATTGTCTGTGGTAACATAACTGCAGATGAAGGAATTATCGAAGCCCCTATTGCCAGAAAAGAAGGCAGTATTATCGAGCGCTGCGTTAGTCCTGATGGAAAATATGCCAAAACTGCTTATAAAGTTCTGAAAAGAATAAACGGCAAAACCTTACTTCAAATAAGACTTTTCACGGGGCGTACTCATCAGATACGAGTACATCTGGCCTATATAAGACATCCGCTTTTTAATGATAACCTCTATGGCACACCCGGTCCTCAGAGCAGACATGCTTTGCACGCCTGGAAATTATCCTTTGTTCATCCTGTCAGTGATCTTCCATTAGAAATAACTCGCGCTTTACCGGAAGATTTAAGAAAAATTATATACTAAAAAGTTATATAGTATGCTATAATTTACTCAATAAATGTTAAATTTTAAGGAGGAATCTTAGATGCCTTTAGTTACATCTACCGAAATGTTCAAAAAAGCTTACGAAGGTAAATATGCGGTTGGTGCCTTCAATGTAAATAATATGGAAATTATTCAGGGTATTGTTGAAGCAGCAAAACAGGAACAATCTCCTATTATACTGCAGGTTTCTGCCGGTGCACGCAAATATGCAAATCATATTTACCTTATGAAACTTGTTGAAGCAGCTGTAGAAGAAAGCGGTCTTCCTATCTGCCTGCATCTTGATCACGGCGAAGATTTTGAAATCTGCAAAGCATGCGTTGACGGCGGCTTTACATCTGTTATGATTGATGGCAGCAAACATCCTTTTGAAGAAAACATCGAACTTACACGCAGAGTTGTAGAATATGCTCACAGCAAAGGTGTTGTCGTTGAAGCTGAACTTGGCCGTCTTGCAGGCGTTGAAGATGCAGTAAAAGTTAATGCCAAAGACGCAACCTACACAGATCCTGATCAGGCTGTGGAATTTGTAGAACGTACCGGTGTAGATTCTCTGGCAATCGCAATTGGTACCAGCCATGGTGCATACAAATTTAAAGGTAAACCCGAGCTTGATTTTGCTCGCCTTGAAAAAATTTCCAATATGCTTCCTAATTTCCCTCTTGTTCTTCACGGAGCATCTACTGTAATTCCTGCTTTTGTTGAAGAATGCAACAAATATGGCGGTAAGCTTGACGGTGCGCAAGGTGTACCTGAAGACATGCTTTTACAAGCTGGTAAATTTGGCGTATGCAAAATTAATATTGATACAGATTTACGTCTGGCAATGACTGCATCCGTTCGTAAACATCTCGCAGAGCATCCTGCTGATTTTGATCCTCGTCAATACTTGAAACCTGCCCGCCAGGCAATTCAGGACATGGTTGCTCACAAAATGCGCAACGTTTTAAACAGCTCTAACAGATTATAATATTTTAAATTAAAAAGTCGCAATTCATTAGAATTGCGACTTTTTGTTTTTACCAAGCATTTTTGTTACAGCTTCATAAAAGCTGACATCATACAGGCGCCATCAGCCAAGCTTTCTTTTATCAGGTTAACACTGGCAAAGTCAATTCCACCTATAGCATATACCGGAACAGATACACTCTGACACACGGTATTCAAACTGGCGATACCTTTTCCTTTTAATCCAGCTTTGCAGTCAGTTTCAAAAACATTACCAAAAACCAGATAATCAGCACCATGCTGCTCAGCTAAAACAGCTTCTTCTTTGCTATGTACAGATACGCCTGTTTTTACAAACTGGTTTTTAATTTTTTGAAATTCAGCAGACATAAATATATTAAAAGGAAGATGCATTGCTGAAAAATGCCGCTCAGCAACATTCTTCCAAAAGTAATGTGCTACAAACTCAATATCATTACTTTCGCATAACTGCTTAATTTCTGCACCCATTTTGAAATATTCTTCAGCAGACAAATCTTTTTCCCTCAAAATAAGCATGTCAGGCTTATTTTTAAGTTTAGCAACTTGCTCTATTTGTTCAAATAAATTATCACATAATTTACGATTGGTAACAGCAATAATTTTAAACATAAACATACTCCGCCATCACAGGCTGCAGATTATTTTCTTCCAGAGCATGATAAATTTCAGTTAAAGATCTGCTGTCAGCAATTTCAAACTGATCGTCACCTGCATCTTTTTGTGTAGTATGACAGCCAACACCAGTGCTTACACCTGCAGAAATTTTATTAGCCGCCAGTACCATCAGATTATCACGCATTTCAGCGCATTCTCTGCTGGATACTACAATAGAAGCAAAAGGTAAAAACAAACGATAAGCCAAAACTATTTGTACCAGTTCTTTTTCATGGACATCAACAGCATTAAGCTTATCATTATTAATGATAGGACGTAGTCTGGGGCATGATAAGCTTATTTCTGCATGCGGATATTTCCGCTGCAAAAGATAGGCATGAAGTCCTGTAGCAAGAGCGTCTTTACGAAAATCATCCAAACCAAGCAAAGCAGCAAAGCCTACCCCGCGCATACCGCCTAATACAGCCCTTTCCTGAGAGTAAAATCTGTAAGGAAAAATCCTTTTATACCCTTCAAGATGCAAATGCTCATAGCGGTCACTGTTATATGTTTCCTGAAAAACAGTAACATAATCAGCACCACAATTATGCAGATAACGATATTCATCTGTATTGACAGGGTAAATTTCAATGCCCACAACCTTAAAATATTTCTGCGCCATCTGACATGCTTTGCCTATATACTCAACATCGGACATAGCCCTGCTTTCTCCGGTTAATAAAAGCACTTCCTGAATACCGCTGTCAGCAATACTTTTCATTTCCTCTTCCATTTGCTCCATAGAAAGCTTAGCGCGTTTTATCTTATTATGGCTGTTAAAACCGCAATAAACACAATAATTTTCACAGTAATTGGCCAAATATATAGGCGTAAAAATATTTACTGAATTGCCAAAATAACGTCTGCGTTCCTGTTTTGCATGAAATGCCATATCTTCAAGCATATCAGCTGCAGCACCAGATAAAAGTGCTGCAAAATCTTCAACAGTTCTGTTACGCTTTGCCAGAGCTTTTTCTACATCAGCTTTCGTGTACTTTTTGCTGCAGTACTTATCAACAAGCTCTAAAACACGCTGCAGCATATCAGAATCGATAATTTCCATATCTGGCAGATACTGCATATGATCAGTTTTTTCTATACTGTTATAGGCACTTTCACTTAACCCAAATAAATCTTTATTTTCCACAGCAAAGCCTCCTATTTACGTATAAATCCTGTAAGAGGAGATGACGCACTGGCAAAGCTTCTGCTTTCACCAATACCAGCAAGATACGCTTTTCTTCCCGCTTCTACAGCACTCTTAAATGCAGCAGCCATCATAACAATATTATCTGCACTGGCAATAGCAGTATTGACCATTACTGCTGCAGCACCCATTTCCATAGCTTCACACGCCTGTGAAGGTTTACCAATTCCGGCATCAACTATTACAGGAAGATCAATTTCATCTATTAAAATCTGGATAAAATTTTTCGTACATAATCCCTGATTGCTGCCAATAGGAGCACCTAAAGGCATTACACAGGCAGCACCTGCATTTACCATATCTCTTGCAGACTGCAAATCCGGGTACATATACGGCATAACAATAAAGCCCTCTTTAGCCAGTATCTCTGTTGCCTTTACTGTTTCGTAATTATCAGGAAGCAAATATTTGCTGTCCTTAATAATCTCTATTTTTACAAATTCTGTTCCACATAATTCTCTTGCCATCCGCGCAATTCTCACAGTTTCATCAGCATTTCTTGCACCGGATGTATTAGGCAATAACGTAATATTTTCAGGTATATAATCAAGTATATTAGCCATATTACCGCAGTTTGCTCTGCGCAGGGCAAGTGTAATTATTTCTGCCCCTGCGTTGGCAACAGCTGCCTGTATCAATTCCAGTGAATACTTTCCAGACCCCAAAATAAATCTGGAATTAAATTTTTTATTACCCAATTGCAAATAATCTTTTTCCATCTTCATATCTCCATCCCTAAAATTATTCTTGCTACCACATTAGCCTGATGAGCAGCACACACTGCCACTCTTGCTGCTGATAAAGCAAAATCATTACAGTCAGATATACTGTCGCCGCAAACAAAAAATCTGTCAGTAATTTTTCTTGTTTTAATTAAATTACAGTCACCAAAACCTGCCATTCCTGAAGCACTAATGATAACTTTATCCTTACTTTCAGTAAGAACATAATTTACCAGCATAGCCTTTGTATCAGGTACATCAAAAGCTTCACAAATCAGCTTATCCTCCGCAAAAATCTCTGCAATATTATCCTCTGTAACAAGCTTTCTGCTTGTTTTCACATTTATCGCAGGATTTATTCTGTAGAGTATATTTTTTAAAGCATCAGTTTTATATTTCCCTATATCTTCCGGCATATAACACTGCCTGTTCAAATTGCTGACATCAACCTTATCAAAATCAATCAGATGCAGATTACCTATACCCATTCTGCATAAAAACACGGCAATATTGCTACCCAACCCCCCCAATCCGGCTATCGCAACATGCGCTGCAGACATTTTATTTATATAATCAGCTCCATGTCTTGCGGCCAGTGCCTGCTGAAATAAATTCATTAACAATCAGCCTCCCCCAACAAAACATACTATTTCCAGTTCATCTTCATCTGTCAGCATAATATTCCCGTAATTTTTTCTGCTTATGATCTCTCCATTGAGTTCCACAATAACTTTATTTTGCTGATAGCCATACTTTTGTAAGAAATCTGCTAAACTAATATTTCTCTCTGTTACAAACTCTCCATTTACCTGCATTATTACCTCCTGAAAAACAAAAAAGTCCATGAAAAAGCTACACCCGTGGTGGTGTACCCCTTCATGAACTATGTTCACTCTAAAATTATTATTAAGTTTTTTATAGTATACTATTAATTTTATCAAAATGTCAATACTTCTACATATTGTATTTTTATATAGTTCAGTACAAAATATTGTGATTTTTTCTTGACATATGCACAGAAACAGTATAACATATCTACATACAATAAAATTTTATAACACAGGGCTGACGGATTTAGTGGAATTAACCACGTGTCCTGTGTTATGTAAAAGCCGACCGTCTGGGCAATTGCTTTGCCCAGACTTTTTTATTTGTGCAAAGCAAGCAATATGACAAGAAAAGAGGTTTTTTATTATGAAAAAAAACAAATGGCTTATTGTTCTCTCTGCAATCGGTATTCATATCTGCATAGGCAGTGTTTACGCCTGGAGCGTTTTAACCAAACCAATCATGCAGGAAATGGGTTTTTCATTGCAGGACACAACATGGACATTCTCAATTGCAATTCTTTTTCTTGGTCTTTCTGCCGGATTTTTGGGCAGCTTTGTAGAAAAATATGGTCCCAGACGCAGCGGCCTTGTTTCAACTACGTTCTTCTGTTTAGGAATGTTCGGTACAGCTTTTGCTTTATACCAGCACAGCTTACTGCTTATGTATTTGTTTTATGGCATGATAGGCGGAATTGGTCTTGGTACAGGTTATATTACTCCCGTATCTACTCTTGTAAAATGGTTTCCCAATAACCGCGGACTTGCTACCGGACTTGCCATAATGGGATTTGGTTTTGCCAGCTTAATTGCAGGACCTGTTATGCAGATTTTGATTGCTAAATTTGGCTTAATCGAAAACTTTATTATCTTAGGCTTCGTTTATATGATAATTATGACGGCTTCATCTCTTTATCTTGAACCTCCCAAAGCCAATCCTTTGGCAGAAACTGCTACTGCAGCAAAATTCACCGTTAACCAGCCTGAACAGCAAAAACAGTTTACTGTTCAGGAAGCTATGAAGACTTGGCAATTTTACGCTCTGTGGTGGGTTTTCTTCACAAATATAACCTGCGGTATAGGTCTTTTGGCTGTAGCTTCTCCTATGGCTCAGGAAATCATTAAAATGTCTCCTTTAGCAGCTGCTTCAATGGTAGGCATCATAGGACTTTTAAACGGCTCCGGCCGTATAGTATGGTCAACAATTTCTGACTATATCGGACGCAAAAATACCTATATTCTTTTCTTCGCCATTCAAATTGTCGCATTTTATATGCTTGCCGGCGTAACTGACAGCTTCCTTTTCCAGGCATTAATCTTTATTATTATTACCTGCTATGGCGGCGGATTCTCCTGCATGCCTGCTTATTTAAGCGATTTATTTGGTACCAAGCAGTTAAGTGCTATACACGGACGTATTCTCACTGCCTGGGGTCTTGCAGGTATCGTTGGTCCTGTACTTCTCTCCTGGATGAAAGAAACGACAAACAGCTACTCTGCAACATTATATTTATTCTCTGCATTCTTTGTTGTCAGCCTTATAATTGCTGTAATTCTTAAATTTAAAGGCAATACAAATCAATAAAAACTTAATACAACAATAAAAAACCTGCCCTTTAAAGGCAGGTTTTTTTACAAGTTGTCAAAGTATACGAATGTTTATCTTATTTTTTTTCAACAAGTTTTAACGGAGCAGAAACCTTAGCATCAACTTTTTCGCCTTTAGCTGCTTTTACAGCAACTTCAACGCCTTGTTGACCCATAATATCAGGTTGTTGTGCAATAGTAGCAGCCATAGCGCCATCTTGTACAGCTTTTACGCCATCGTCAGTACCGTCAAAGCCAACAATAAAAATGTCTTTGTTAGCACTTTTTGCAGCCTGAATTGCGCCTAAAGCCATTTCATCATTTTGAGCGAAGATTGCCTGAATGTCAGGATTTGCCTGCAGCATATTTTCAGCAACAGTTAAACCTTTACTTCTGTCAAAATCAGCAGATTGTTTTGCTACAACAGTAAGTTTTTGATCAGCAACTTTATGGAAACCTTCGCCGCGTTCACGGGAAGCACTTGCACCAGGAATACCTTCGAGTTCAGCAACTTTTACTTTTTCACCAAGTTTTTGAACAATGTATTCAGCAGCCATTTCGCCGCCTTTTACGTTATCGGATGCAACAAAAGAAGTTACAGTACCTTCATCTGCACTGCGGTCGAGGCAAACAACAGGAATATTAGCTTTATTAGCAGCTTTTACAGAAGTAGAAATAGCAGCAGAGTCAACCGGATTTACCAGCAAAACGCTGATATTTTGCTGCAGAAGATCAGCAATATCATTAGCCTGTTTAGCAGGGTCGTTTTGAGCATCAACGATTTTTACATTAACACCCAGTTCTTTTGCTTTAGCTTCAACGCCATCACGTAAAGTTACAAAGAACGGATTGTTTTGAGTAGATACGGAGAAACCGATAGTAATTTTGCCGTCAGTAGCTGCTTTAGCATCTTTTTTCTCTCCGCTACTGCAACCAACAATCATCATAGCCATTGCTATAATGCAGGTCATAACTAAAAAAAGTTTTTTCATAATGATGAAATTCCTCTCTTACTTAAGATTTTTTACGGTCCATAAGAACAGCCAGTAAAATAACTATACCTTTGACAACTTGTTGATAGAAGCTTGAAACATTCAAAATATTTAAGCCATTATTTAAAGTGCCTATGATAAGTGCACCAATAAGGGTACCAACAATACGGCCTTTACCACCGGAAAGGCTTGTTCCGCCCAAAACAACTGCAGCAATGGCATCAAGCTCATAGCCTGTACCTGCTGTAGGCTGAGCACTGTTTAAACGGCTGGTCAAAATTGCACCAGCCATACCGCACAGCATACCTGTTACAGTATACGCAAAAATTTTAATTCTGTTAATTTTGATACCGGCAATAAAAGAAACTTTTTCGTTGCCGCCTACAGCGTAAGTTTTTCTTCCCAGCGGTGTTTTGTGTAAAATAAAGTACAAAATACCGAACATCAGAAGCATCATAATTGCCGGAACAGGAATATCAAAGAAATAGCCCTGACCAAAATTAAGGAAATTTTCATCTTCAGTTAAGCCACTGATAGGATTACCGTTAGTATAAACAAGAGTTAAGCCTCTGAAAATTGTCATGGTAGCCAGGGTTGCAATAAAAGGAGCAACCTTGCCATAGGTAATAATAAGACCGTTTACAGAACCTAAAGCAGCACCAATTAAGCAGGCAACAACAATACCCAGAATAGGATCCATGCCACTTACAATAAAGCTGCCCATCAAAGCACTTGATAAAGCCAAAATACTGCCTACGGACAAATCAATACCGCCGGTTAATATAACAAATGTCATACCAAAGGAAATTAAAGCATTAATAGACACTTGTCTAAGCAGATTCTTTAAGTTTCCCGGATCAATAAAACTGCTGTTTAAACAAGATATTACAAAAAATAATACAATCAGACCTATCAAAGCCCCTGATTTTTTCAAAATTGCTTTTATATCCATTATTGTTTATAACCTCCCGTAGCAAATGACATAATTCTTTCCTGAGTAGCTTCATCATGCAACAGCTCTCCGGCAATACGTCCTTCATGAATAACAAGAATTCTGTCGCTCATCCCCAACACTTCCGGCAATTCAGAAGAAACCATGATAATAGACACACCATTTTCTGTAAGCTCATTCATCAGCTCATAAATATCACGCTTTGCACCTACGTCTATGCCGCGTGTTGGTTCATCCATTATAATTACTTCCGGATTCATACCTACCCATTTTGCTATTACAACTTTTTGCTGATTACCGCCAGATAATGCACCAGCTTCCAAATCAAGAGTATGAGCCTTTACTCCAAGCTTGCTTGCCAGATCATGAGAGAATTTATTAACTTTTTTATAGTTAATAACATTCTTTTTGGCAAACTCATCTATACTTGGCAAAGCTATGTTGCGCATTATTGAGAAATCCAGAATCAGACCTTCAGTTTTTCTATTCTCTGTAATAAAGCCAAATCCTGCTTTAATAGCGTCTTCCGGTTTAGTAATCTTCAATTTTTCATTTTTAAAGATTACTTCGCCGCTTTCGCATTTATCAACGCCAAAAATAGCACGCATAATCTCAGTTCTACCACTGCCCATAAGACCTGCAATGCCTAAAATTTCGCCTTTACGCAGATTAAAATTAACATCTTTAAAGATACCGGGCTGATTGAAATTCTTTATTTCCAGAATTACGTCACCGGGAACGTTTCTTCTTTCCGGATAGAACTCGGTAATAGATCTGCCAACCATATCCCTTACAATATCATCAAGACTGTATTTATCAACTGGTCTGGTATCAACAGAAACACCATCGCGCATAACAGTAATCATGTCGCAGTTGTTGAATACTTCTTCCATACGGTGAGAAATATATACCATAGCTACGCCACGTTGTTTAAGAGATTTCATAACCTCAAAAAGTTTTTCAGTTTCTCTGTCAGTCAAAGCCGCAGTAGGCTCATCCATAATAACCACCTTAGCATCTAACAGCAAATTGCGCATAATTTCTGTCATTTGCTGCTGACCTACTGAACACTCGCCAGCCTCAGCATCCAGAGGCAGTTCAATGTTCATTTCCTGACATTTTTCTTCTGCAATCTGACGCATCTTTTTAAAATCAAGTACGCCAAATCTGTTAGTTATACTGCGCATGAGAAATAAATTTTCCAGTATGGTAAGATTAGGCCAAATATTCAATTCCTGATGAATAAAAGCAATTCCATATTTTTCTGCTTCTACAGGGTTTTTAAAATGCACTTCTTTGCCATCAACAAATACACTGCCCTGGTCCTGTCTGTGAATGCCGGTCAATATATTCATCAATGTAGATTTACCCGCACCATTTTCACCCATCAATGCGTGAACTTCTCCGCCGGCTAACTTAAGATTAACACCTTTTAAAACTTCATTGCTGCCAAAAGCCTTATGGATATTTCGTAATTCAATCTCCATTATCTATCCTGCCTTATCAAAAAATTACATTACTATGAAGAATAACATTAGCGTAAGGAGTTATTTCTCCGGTACGGATAACAACCTTAGCATTTTTTGTAGCAGCTTTAAAAAGCTCATGGTTGTCATCAATAATCCATTCTTCCTTAGTAAAAAGCTCTTTCATCTCAGCGTAAACAGCCGGATTTTTCTCCTTAATTTCTGCAGCAACTTCAACTTTTTCTATTTCCATGTATTTTGCTACTTCTGTCAGCACTTCCATAAATGATGGACTGCCTAATTTTAATGCCAAATCAATCTTTGCAACTCCATCCGGAACCGGCAATCCACAATCACCTATAACAATAGTATCAGTATGTCCTAAATCAGCCAATACTTTAGCAATAGAACTATTTAAAATACCAACCTTCTGCATTTAAAACATCTCCTCTACTTCTTTTAAATACGGCATTCCTCCCTGAGCACCGATTTTCTGAACAGAAACCGCTGCTGCAGCATTGGCAAAACGTACACTTTCTTCCATAGTCTTACCGTCAGAACGCGCCACTGCAAACGCACCGTTAAATGTATCACCGGCACCAGTTGTATCAACAGGTGTAACTTTAAAAGCCGGCACAATTCTCATTTCATTATCTTCGTAGTAAGCAACGCCTCTGCTGCCTAACGTCATAAGAACTTTACCGGAATATTGTGCCAGAATTTCTTCAGTACTCATACCTTTAAACAAAATAGCTGCCTCATGTTCATTAGGAGTCAGATAAGTAATTTTTTCTATGATGCCTGCATCCACCGGAGCTACAGGAGCAGGATTTAACAGCACTGGTACACCCAGACTATAACATTTTTCTACGGCATATCTGATGGCAGCAAAAGGTATTTCATGCTGCAGCAAAACCAAATCTGCCTTTTTTATAGCCTCTTCTGCCTCATCTATCAAAATATTATCCACAAGATCATTAGCTGCTTTAATAACAATGATAGTATTGTCATCCTCAGCTACGGTAATATGAGCAGTTCCGCTGTTCTCTCCCGGAAGGACTTTAACAAAATCAGTATTGACATTATTAGACTGCAGATTTTTTACAATCATCTCACCATATACATCATCACCAACGCAGCCAACCATGGTAACTTCTGCCCCTAAACGAGCAGCAGCCACTGCCTGATTAGCGCCTTTACCACCCGGAGAAACAATCAGTCTGTTTCCGAAAATAGTTTCACCAGGCTTTGCCCATCTGTTACACTCAACAGTGACATCTATATTACAACTTCCAATAACAACTATCTTAGCCATTTTATAACCTCTCAGAATACATTAATACTTTATTTATTCAACTAACAGATTTCAGCATAACATTCAAATCGTCACTAATCAAATTTGGCTCCAGCAAATCCGATAAATAACTCATCTGCTTTCTGCTTGTTTTAGGCTTAGTCAGATTCCAGTAGTTTATTTCCAGCTGGAAAAACTCTGTAACACATCTCTTACGTTTAGAACATAAACTATTACACAATAATGTGAACAGGCTTTTTATAATCTGCAGTTCATCCTGCATTTCCACTCTGGAAATATTGGTAATAAGATCTCTTGTACTTCTTAAAGCCAATAATAAGTACTGCTTGCGTACCGCATAATCAATTTTACTTTTTTTAGCTCTGCAAAATAAAATCAATACAAATCTATGCAAACTGCTGTATGCTGCAAATGTTTTTTCAAATCCATCCCATCTGCAAAGCATCTGATAATTAAGATTCATCTGCAAAAGCACTGATTTTATCAAAGCAAAATCATTTTTTCTTATCAGAACAATAAAGAGAGTATTGCACAAAAAATCAGTAACATCCTGCCAGTTTCTTCTTACAATCTGAGCAATAAGACTCGTCCATTCAGTTATAAATTTATTTATACACTCTTTATCATCACTTTTTACACTAAATGTCAGCAATAATCTTTGCACAACAGCAAACGCATTTGTATAACGCCTGTCACAAACAATAAATATTATTGATTTTAAAAATTCTGAAACATTCTTTGCATATACTCTTGTTTCGATATATTGATTAATAACTGCTTCTGCTGAAATCAGCCAATGTGAAAACAGCTCTTTTTGCCGCATCCTCGCAGCCATGATCAGCATATTTTTTAATGCATTCAAATGAACATCGGCAGATGCCTTAAAAATATCGATATGCAGTAATATATCGTAACACTGCTTTGCATAGTCGTTCAAAGAACTTTTTACAGCTGTGCACCCTAATGTACATATTTCATCAACAATAATGTTGGCAGCTGTAATATCTTCGGCAGTTTTGAACGCAGAAAAAGACTGCTCTAAAATATACTGCCATTTATCCGTATCAAATGCAGCAACGTTTAAATCAGCCTTTTCCATGTTCGCCACCTACCAAAATCATTATAAATTAATTATTCCATCGTAAACAACACCGGAAACAGGATCAACTGTAATATTCTGACCATCATTCAGAATTGACACTGCCTTTGCAGCTCCTACGATAACTGGTATTCCGCAGGTCACTCCTACAATAGCAGTTGTTGAAGTAAGTCCGCCTTCTTCAGCAATTATAGCTGCTGACTTAGAAGACGCCATAGCTACAAATTCATCATTCAGCATATCAACAACCAGAATGTCACCCTTCTGCAGCTTGTCTTCAAAATCATCATATGTAACAGCCTTACATACTCTGCCGCAAACAGAAGCTTTGCCAATACCAACACCAGTGATAATTTTCGTTCCCACATTAACCACCTTAATCAAGTTAGTACTTCCTGTAAGTCCTACAGGAACACCAGCAGTAATAACAACGGAAGCACCTTCTTTAATGACATCTTTTTCAAGTGCACATTTTAAAGACAGGTCAATAATTTTATCTGTATTATCAGAGCCAGGTCCCAATAAAGGCAGAACGCCCCAATATAACTGCATGGCACGCACTGTCTTCGGCAATCTGGAAACAGCTACAACGTTTGATTCCGGTTTATATTTAGCAATCATTCTTGCAGTAAAACCAGATTCAGTAATTGTAAGAATATTATCTGCATGTATCTCATGAGCTATCTGTACAGTAGCATGACTTATAGCATCTGTTGCATGAATTTTCTCATTAATGCCTTTTTTGCAGAAGATATTAACATAATCTAAAGAAGCTTCTGTTCTCTCAGCAATTTTTGCCATAGTCTGAACTGCTTCCAAAGGATATTTGCCAGACGCAGTTTCACCGCTTAACATGATAACATCAGTACCATCAATGATAGAATTTGCAACATCACTGGCTTCAGCTCGTGTAGCTCTGTAGCTGCTTATCATGCTTTCCAGCATCTGAGTAGCAGTTACAACAGGCTTGCCAGCTTTATTGCAGCGGGCAATAATATCTTTCTGCACCAAAGGAACTACCTCATAGGGTATCTCTACACCAAGGTCGCCTCTGGCAACCATTATTGCGTCAGAAACATTGATTATTTCATCAATATGTTCCACGCCGGCTTCATTTTCTATCTTTGAAATTATCTTGATATCAGAACCTATTTCTTCCAGTACTTTTCTGATAGCAAGTACATCATCAGCCTTTTGTACAAAAGATGCAGCAATATAATCCATACTGTTTTGTGCTGCAAAATAAATATCAGCTTTATCCTGATTGGATATAAACGGAAGATTCAGTTCAATACCGGGACAGGCAACACGTTTGCGAGAACTGATTTCGCCGCCGTGTACAACCTTTGTATATATAATTTCGTTTTCAATCTTTGTGACTTCCAGAGACAAAAGACCATCAGCAAGCAGTATTTTGCATCCTGGATAAACTTCCTGCGGAAGATTAACATAATTCACGGAGGCAATCTTTTCATTGCCCAAGATTTTCTCTGTTGTCAGACAAAATTCGTCACCTTCATGCAGATAAACTTTATCATCTGCAAAGATTCCAAGACGCATTTCCGGACCTTTTGTATCCGCAATGCAGGCAATAACTTTGCCGGCCTTTTCAGCTGCTTCTCTGACAAGATTCAAACGATTAGCATGATCTTCATGAGAGCCGTGGGAAAAGTTAAAACGAGCCAGATCCATGCCCGAAAGCATCATTTTTGTCAGTAACTCAACATTATCAGTACTAGGTCCCACAGTACAAATAATTTTTGTTTTTTTCATAACGTAACCTCGTTATCCCTGAAATTTATGCTCACATAAAACTTCATAAGCATCTTCTGCCTCCGAATATGGAACACATATTTCAAAAGCCTTATTATGTTTACTTCCTGATGCTTTAACCTGCACCAGAAAGCCGTTTGTTGTAAGCATCTCTTTCAACCTTAAAGCATTGTCCTCACTTTGCACTATATAAACAACTTTCCACATGAAAGCTCCTCCGGCAAAGTTTAGGCTTCTTTAAATGCTTTAATTTTTGCAATTAATTTAGGCAATACTTCTTTTGCATCACCAACAATACCATACTGAGCAATTTTGAAAATCGGCGCATTGGCATCTTTGTTAATTGCAATAACAATATCAGAAGCATTCATACCAGAAATATGCTGAATAGCACCGGAAATACCGCAGGCAAAATAAATCTTAGGTGTAACGGTTTTACCGGACTGACCTACCTGCTGTGCATGTCCAATCCAGCCTTCATCAACTACTGCGCGAGAGCCGGCAACAGCACCATTCTCAAATAATGAAGCCAATTCTTCCAGCATTTTAAAGTTATCAAGGCAGCCCATACCTCTGCCGCCGGAGCAGATGACTTCTGCGTCCTCAATTTTAATGGAACCGCCAACTTCAACTGCCTCTTTGCTTATCAAGCTTACATGGCTGGTAAGGCTTCCTTCTACAGTAAAGTTGATAACTTCGCCTGTTCTTGCTGCGTCTGCTTCATTAGCTTTAAATACTTTAGGACGAACAGTACCCATTTGCGGACGATGCTCATCGCACAAAATAGTTGCCAGAATATTGCCGCCAAGTGCCGGACGAGTCCATTCAACAATATTATTCTCAGTATCAATATCAAGAGCAGTGCAGTCAGCACACAAACCAGTATGCAAACGTGCTGCTACGCGAGGAGCAAAATCACGTCCGTCAGCAGTAGCACCAAACAATACTGCATTAGGTTTATATTTATCAGCTAACTGACAAAAAGCATCAGTAAATAAATCAGTATTATATTCAGCGTATTTAGCATCAGCTACAACATATACTTTATCAGCACCTGCAGCAATCAGCTTTTCAGGAATATCTTTTACTGCGTCAGTAATAAGTACTGCACAGCATTTTTCGCCTGCCTTAGCAGCCAGCTCAGCAGTTACACCAAGCAATTCATAGGTAACTCCCATGGGTTCGCCATTTTCCAGCTCTGCCATTACCCAAAGGTCCTGACCTGCATTATTTTTTACTTCGCGCACAACTGCTTCTCTGGAAATAGCTTCAACCGGGCATTCATTAATGCATGCACCGCAGGAAATGCAGGTATCAGCATCAACTTGTGCTTTACCGTCTTCCATATTTAACGCACCAACCGGGCATACAGCCACACAGGATTCGCAACCAATACATTTTTCTCTATCTACACTTACTGCCATATCAATTCACCTCAACGAGTAATAATTTTAGCTTGCACAAGCTTGTCAAATAACATATCAACTGCTTTATCAATATCTTCCTCGTTGATAATTTCACTTTCAACAACGGGAACTTCAGGAGTAAACACTTTTTTTACTTTAGTAGGAGAACCTGATAAACCAACCAGGTTTGTATCAATGTTAAGATCAGCAACAGTTAATGTAGGAATCTGTGCTTTGCGAGCTTTCATTTTGCCTTTAATACTTGCAAAACGCGGTTCTTTTTCAGCTCTGGTTACAGTTACCAGCAAAGGTCCTGCACAAGTCAGAGTCTGCACGCTTGTTTCATTTTCACGTACAACAACAAATTTGCCATCAGCAAAATCAACCTTTAACGCACCTGTAATCTGAGGAATGGATAAATGCTCAGCCATTTCCGGACCAACCTGCGCAGTATCACCATCCACAGCCTGTTTACCGCACATAACAAGATCATAACCGCCGATATGTTTTACAGCAGCAGCCAAAGCAATGCTTGTAGCCAGTGTATCAGAACCAGCCAGTGCTCTGTCACTTAATAAATATCCTTCATCAGCACCCATGGCAATGGCTTCTTTTAAAATATCAGCAGCCTGAGGAAGACCCATTGTCAGAACAGTAACTTTAGCGCCCTCTTTATCTTTCAGCATTAAAGCAGCTTCCAAAGCCTGTCTGTCAAAAGGATTCATAATATTTTCTACGCCATCGCGCACTAATGTATTAGTTTCTGGATTTAATTTTACCGCTTCTGTGTCCGGTACCTGTTTAAGACAAACTATAATATTCATGTGCAACCTCCTTGCGACTCATTGACAAAATATTTTCTCTTTATTGTAACATTTTTACACTTCTACATGCAAGTATGCCCTGCTTTTTATTGCGAAATAAAACAATCTTTCCCTAAAATTTTTTCTATTGCTTCTTTAAATTGCGGATTTTCTCCATTGACCCAAAAATCTGCAGTTGTCTTTATGATCTTTTTGCTTCCCATAAGATGCAGATAAACTACACTGCTGCCGCGATACTGTCTGAATACTTTTGCCAGCTCTCTTTGCACCAGTGCATTTTCAAGATGAGGAGCAATTTTTATTCTTACATCACTTCCCTGTTTGTTTAACTTGGAAACCTTTACTGCATTAATAACTTGTCCCCGCTCATCAAGATTAATACGTCCATCAACAACAACTATATTTTCCTGATAAATTTCTCTTACAGAATTTTTATATACTGACGGAAATACAAGAACTTCTACCTTACTCGTATAATCTTCTAAAATCATTACTGCCATTGTATCGCCTTTTTTGGTAGTTTTGATTTTGCATTCAGAAATTATTCCGGCAATACTTATAAACTGGCCATCACTTATCTCATTTTCATCCTGCAGCCAATATAAAGGGGTATACTTGTCTAAAACCGATTTATATTCATCCAAAGGATGTCCCGTCACATAAAATCCAATCAGTTCTTTTTCATTTTGTAAAATTACTGCCTTGGAAAATTCTTCCATAACAGGATATTTTATCTCATTTACTTCGGCAAAACCGTTTTCTTCTCCAAATAGCCCAAGCTGTCCTGACGCAAAATCTTTCTGATAACTTGCACCCATCTCTATCGCCTGATCCAAAACAGTTAAAAGCTGAGAACGATTATATCCAAAGGAATCCATAGCACCGCATTTTATTAAGTTTTCAATTACTCTTTTATTGACATTACGCAAGTTTACTCTTTTGCAAAAATCAAGTAAATCTTTAAATGGTTCTGTTTCTCTGGACTCAATAATCGCTTTTACGGCGTTTTCTCCGGCTCCCTTGATGCCCGCCAGCCCAAAACGAATTGTATTATCTTTATTTACGGTAAAATGATAACCACTTTCGTTTACGTCAGGAGGCAATATTTTTAAGCCGGAATTTTTGCAGACGGATATATACCAGGCTATTTTATCCCCATCGGTTATTACACTGTTTAAGAAGGCAGCCATGTACTGAGCAGGCCAGTTGGCTTTCAGATAAGCTGTCTGATATGCAACAAGAGCATAAGCTACGGAATGTGATTTATTAAATCCATATCCTGCAAAATGCTGCAGCAAAGAGAATATTTTATCGCTCAGTTCACGGGGAATATCGTGCAGTTTTAATGCTCCCTCTATGAAATCTTCACGCATGGAATCCAGCTCTTTAGCTTTTTTCTTACCCATGGCACGGCGCAAAATATCTGCCTGTCCAAGGCTGAATCCAGCCAAAGCTGATGTTATCTGCATAACCTGTTCCTGATATAAAATTACACCGTATGTATCAGCCAATACAGACTCCATGAGAGGATGTAATATTTCAGCTGTCCTTCTTCCGTGTCTTCCGGCAACAAAATCTTCAGCCATACCCGTTCCCAGTGGTCCCGGTCTGTATAAAGCCACCAGAGGTATCAGGTCTTCAAAGCTTTCCGGAGCAAGATCCATTACCAGTTTTGTTATGCCTGCTGATTCAAGCTGAAATACGCCATAAGTATCACCCTTGCAAAGCATCTGACAGGTTTTAGCATCATTTAACGGTATATTGTCAATGTCTACTTCATAGCCTGTTGTTTCTTTGATGAAATCAATTGCATCACCTATAACAGTTAATGTACGCAGTCCAAGAAAATCCATTTTCAGAAGGCCGATGCTTTCAACCTTATCTTTATCATACTGAGTAATAACACTGCCTTCATTACTCAGCTGCAGTGGTACATAATTACCTAAATTTTCCGGCGCAATGATTACGCCAGCCGCATGTGTACCGGGATTTCTCGGTAACCCTTCCACACTTTTAGCCAAATCAATTAATCTTTTTACATTGGCATCTTTTTCATACAAGTCGCGTAAATCATTGCTTCCAGCCAGTGCTTTATCTAAAGTTATCCCAAGTTCTCTGGGAATCATTTTAGCTACATTATCAACAACACCATAAGTCATTCCCAATGCGCGGCCAACGTCACGTACAGCAGCTCTGGCCTGAAGCGTACCAAAAGTTATAATCTGCGCCACTCGCTCCTGACCGTAACGCTCAACTACATAATCAAGAACCAGATCTCTCTTTACATAGCAAAAATCAGTATCAATATCAGGCATGCTGACACGTTCCGGATTTAAAAATCTTTCAAAAAGCAAATTATATTTTAAAGGATCAATATTAGTTATTCCTAAAAGGTAAGCAACTATACTTCCAGCCGCGCTGCCACGTCCGGGCCCTACTAAAATATCATGTTTTCTGCAATAATCGATAAAATCCCATACAATGAGAAAATAACAGGAATAACCCATTGTTTTGATAATATCAATTTCAAAATCTAACCTTTTTTTAATTTCTTCCGAAAGTGTACCATATTTTTTGGGTACTGCCTGCATGCATAAATGCATAAGATATTCATTAGCATCCGAAAAATTTTCCGGAATAGGAAACTCCGGCAAAAGCAGTTTGCCAAATTCTATAGTCACATTGCAGCGTTCAGCTATTATCTGCGTATTTGCCAGAGACTCAGGACAATCGGCAAAAATTTCTGCCATCTCATCATAGCTTTTCAGATAATACTGATCATTATTAAATTTCATTCTTCCGGGAGCGTCTACTGTACTGTTAGTCTGGATACAAAGCAGCACATCCTGCGCTTCGGCATCCTTTTGTCTTACATAGTGCAAGTCATTTGTAGCAACCAGTTTAACAGAATATTCATCTGCCAGAGCCTTCAATCCACGATTTACTTTCGCTTCTTCCGGCAAATCATGATTTTGGATTTCCAGGAAATAATTATCACGACCGAAAATATCAATAAATTCTTCTACTGATCTTCTCGCCCCGTCCATATTATCTGCCAGAATAAACCTGGGCACTTCTCCTGCTACGCAGGCACTTAAGCAGATGATGCCTTTAGCATATTTGCGCAGAACATTTTTATCAACTCTGGGTTTATAATAAAAGCCTTCTGTCTGACCGCAGGAAACTATTTTCATAAGGTTGTGATATCCTTCATTTGTTTCAGCCAGCAAAATCAAATGACACATATCACGGTTATTTTTCTCTAAATAGTCTGCAACAGTATATACCTCGCAGCCTATTATGGGCTTTATGCCATTTTTACGAGCTTCCTGATAAAAATCTATTGCACCATACATAGCACCATGATCTGTAACAGCTATGCTGTCCATACCAAGTTCTTTGGCGTAGGCTATAAGTTCAGTTATTTTTGCAGCACCATCTAAAAGACTGTACTGAGTATGAACATGTAAATGTGTAAATTTTTTCTTCATATATACCTCTATTGTTATAAGAAATTGTGATTTTATATAACCAATAATATCTTGTGCTATTAGTATAACATTTTTATCAAAATTTATACAATCATAGCCAATACAATAAAAAAAATAATTTTCATTTGCAAAAAAACAAATTATCATTTATAATTGCGTCATACTATTATCAAAATCTAAAGCGTAATAGTATATACTTTTTATAAAAACAATTTTTGAAAACTTTATTTTTTGGAGGAAAAATATGAGCCGTTTAAAAATTGAAGCTAAAAGTCACATACAGGAAACTGTAGAAAACATGTACAAAGACTTTAGCCGCCATATTATCGCCAGTGCTCCCGGACAATGTCCGGTTGATCTGCAGCTTTCCTTTTTAAAGGTTTGCCATGCTCAAACATGCGGAAAATGTTCTCCGTGCCGTATAGGCCTTGGTCAGCTGCAAAATATGCTGGCTGATATACTCAATGGCAAAGCAAATCTGCAGACACTTGAAAATATCAAAAAAACCGCTGAAAATATTCGTGACTCAGCAGATTGTGCTATCGGTTACGAGTCAGCAAATATGGTACTTAAAAGCGTTGAAGGCTTCCGTGATGACTATCTTCATCACATCGAAACAGGCAGATGCTCCTGTGGTATCAAACAATCCATCCCCTGCAGTGCTTTCTGCCCTGCCCATGTAGATATTCCGGGATATATTTCTCTTGTTGGCGCAGAGCGCTACGCTGATGCAGTTAAGCTTATCCGCAAAGATAATCCATTTCCGACTGCCTGCGGTCTTATCTGCGAACATCCATGTGAAGAACATTGCAGAAGAAACATTTTAGATACAGCAATTAATATACGCGGTTTAAAACGTATGGCTGTAGATAACGCTCCCAGCAATACTGTTTCCAATCCACCAAAAGCCGAAGCAACCGGAAAAACAGTTGCTGTTATCGGCGGCGGCCCAAGCGGTCTTACTGCAGCTTATTATCTGCAGCTTATGGGTCACTCCGTAACCGTTTTTGAAGCCAAAAGCAAATTAGGCGGCATGATGCGCTATGGTATCCCAAGTTACAGATTCCCGCGCGAGCGACTGCAAAATGACCTTGATGCTATTTTATCTACCGGCATTGAAGTAAAATTAAACAGCAAAATAGGCAATCAACCTGGAGAAATTCAGCTGAGTGATTTACAGCAGAACTATGATGCTGTGTATATTGCAATTGGCGCTCATACTGATAAAAAAATCGGTATTGAAGGTGAAGACTCCAATGGTGTAATTTCTGCTGTTGAACTTCTCGGAAATATCGGCGACGATAACTATCAGGATTTCAGCGGTAAAAAAGTTGTTGTTGTAGGCGGCGGCAATGTTGCCATGGACTGTGTACGCAGTTCTATTCGTCTTGGTGCCAAAGAAGTAGGCATTGCTTACAGAAGACGCCAGGAAGACATGACCGCACTGCCCGAAGAAATAGAGGGTGCTATTGCTGAAGGAGCTCAGCTTTACAGTCTTAAAGCGCCCCATAAAATTGAAGCTGATGCTGATGGAAATGTTGCTGCATTATGGGTTGAACCGCAGATTATCGGTCCAATTGATGATTGGGGCCGTGCCCGTCCGATTAAAGCTGATCTCCCTCTTATGAGAATTCCGTGTGACATTGTCATTGTAGCTATAGGACAAGGTATCGAAAGCAAGCCTTTTGCAGAAGCAGGTATAGCTGTAAAACGCGGTAATATCGCGGCTTTGGATACTTGCCAGCTGGCAGATCAAAGCAATATTTTCTCAGGCGGAGACTGTGTAACAGGCCCTGCTACCGTTATTAAAGCTATTGCTGCCGGTAAAGTTGCTGCAGCCAACATAGATGAATATTTCGGTTATAACCATCTCATTGAATGCGATGTAGAAATTCCTGAACCATCTATTTATGATAAAGAACCTTGCGGAAGAATTCAGATGAATGAAAAAGAACCAAATCTTCGTAAAAATAACTTTGAGCCTTTTGAATGTGAAATGACAAAACAGGAAGCATGCCAGGAAGCCGGCAGATGCCTGCGTTGCGACAAATTCGGTATGGGTTCATTAAAAGGAGGTAGATCCTTCAAATGGTAAATTTAACTATTGACGGAAAAAAAGTTTCTGTACCTGAAGGTACTACTATTATGAAGGCAGCTGCCTCAGTAGGTATTAATATCCCCCGTTTATGTTTTTTGGAAAAAATAAACGAAATCGGTGCTTGTAAAGTTTGTGTTGTAGAGATTCAGGGAAAAAATAAATTAGTTACTTCCTGCAACACTCAGGTTGAAGAAGGACTTGTTGTTTACACAAATTCTCCCAAAGCAAGAGCAACCAGACGCAATAACGTTGAACTTATTTTGTCTCAGCACGATTGCACCTGTGCTATGTGTGTCCGCAGCGGCAACTGCAATCTTCAGAAACTCTCCAACGATCTTGCGATTTTAGACTCTGCCTTTGTTAAAGATGTAGCAGAAGAACCCTGGGATATGGATTTCCCATTAATTCGCGATGCAAAAAAATGCATCAAATGCATGCGCTGCGTGCAAATCTGCGATAAAATACAGCATCTTAATATCTGGGAAGTACAAAATACAGGTTCCAGAACAACTATTGGTGTGACAAATAATCTTGATATAGCTAAAGCTGACTGCAGTCTCTGCGGACAGTGCATTACCCACTGCCCGACAGGTGCTCTGCGTGAACGTGATGATGTGCCCAAAGTATTTGCTGCGCTTGCAGATTCTTCTAAAGTAACAGCAGTACAGGTAGCGCCTGCGGTAAGAACTGCCTGGGCAGAAGCACTCGGTCTTCCTCCTGAAAAGGCAACCGAGGGACTTATGGTAGCTGCTTTAAAACGTATTGGCTTTGATTATGTGTTTGACACCAGCTTCTCTGCCGACGTTACTATTATGGAAGAAGGCAGCGAACTTTTAGAACATCTGCAGAATCCTGAACACCATCAATGGCCTATGTTCACCTCCTGCTGCCCGGGCTGGGTAAGCTATCTTACAAAAAAATATCCTGAATTTGTAGGTCATCTTTCTACTACCAAATCTCCTCAGCAAATATTTGGTGCAATTTTAAAAACATACTTTGCTGAACAAAAAGGACTTGCTCCGGAAGATATAGTTTCAATCTCTGTTATGCCCTGCGTATCTAAAAAACGCGAAGCTGCTCTTGCTTCCATGAACAGCAGCGGTGCTCAGGACGTTGATATTGTTCTTACTACCCGTGAATTTGCCCGTATGATTCGCGCTGAACACATTGACCTCAACACTCTGGAAGAAATGCCTTTTGATAACCCATTAGGCAAAAGTACAGGTGCAGCTGTTATCTTTGGTGTAACCGGCGGTGTTATGGAAGCTGCTCTGCGTACAGCCTATGCAATTTTAGAAGGCCATGAATCTCCTATGGACGCTTTTGTAGATGTCCGTGGTCATCAGGATCGCAAAGTAAAAGAATTCACCATAGCAGGCAAACAATTAAGAACCTGCACTGTAAGCGGTCTTGGCAATGCGGAAAAACTTCTGGAAGATATCAAAGCCGGCAAAGTTCATTATGATTTTGTTGAAGTAATGGCTTGCCCAGGCGGTTGTGTTGGCGGCGGCGGTCAGCCTATTCACGATGGCTGTGAAATGGCAGAGGCTCGCGGTGAAAAACTGTATAACCTTGATTCCAACAGAACTTTACGCCAGTCCCACAAAAACCCTGATGTTCAGGAAGTTTACACTAAGTTCCTGATTAATCCTCTCAGCGAAAAATCTGAAGAATTACTCCATTCAGATCATTTAAAAGAAAGAAACTACTTATAAAAAAATAATCCGTTTGACTTAGTCAAACGGATTATTTTTTTATCAGCAAATATTATTTACCAGTTCTGCCGCGTTTGGTGAAAGGTTTGCCTTCAGCGCACAGCGGGCAATTATTAGGATCGAAAGTTTCTACACTTAAGTGCAGTAATGCTTCGGTACGAATGCCAAAATCAACTTTGCCGCCGCTGCGGTCTACCAAAAGACCAACACCAACCAGTTCGCCGCCTTGTTCTTTAACAACTTCCATAACTTCACGTACGCTGCCGCCAGTAGTTACAATGTCTTCAACAACAAGTACACGAGTACCGGGTTCAATATGGAAACCACGTTTTAAAGTCATTTTGCCATTATCACGTTCAGTGAAAATTGCACGGGTTCCAAGAGCTTTGCCAACTTCATGAGCCAGCAGAATACCACCGGTTACAGGACCAACTACCAATTCTACGTTGTCATTTTCATAACGACGAGCTATTTCCTGGCAAAGTCTTTCTGTATATTTAGGATGCTGCAATACATTAAATTTTTCAACATACATGGGGCTATGCAATCCACTGGTTAACAAAAAGTGACCGTGAAGTACAGCTTCAGTTTCTTCCAGCATTTTCATTACATCTTTTTCTTCTAACATTTGCCTACACTCCTTTAATTTCTTCTACAATAGCAAGTGCCGCAGCTTTTCTGTCTTCTGCTTTGGTAATAGGGCGGCCAACAACAATATGGCTGGAACCATTTGTGAATGCACCAGCAGGAGTAGCAACACGGCTCTGGTCATCCAAAGATGCTCCGGCAGGACGTACACCAGGAGTTACAATAAGAAAATCCTTACCGCAAGCTTCTCTGATTGCTGCTGCTTCTTTAGGAGAAGCAACTACACCATCCATACCCGCTTCTTTAGCCAGTTTTGCTAAAGCAATTACCTGTTCAGCAATGGTATTTTTATAATTTAAATCACCAAACTGTTCATCATCCATGCTGGTCAAAATGGTAACAGCAATAAGTTTAGGCGCTGGTTTGCCAGCAGCTGCTGCAGCTTCACGAACAGCTTTTACAGCTTCACTCATCATCTTTTTACCACCAACTGCATGCACATTCATCATGTCTGCTCCAAGGTCACTCAGAACATTCAAAGCATGAGCTACAGTATTGGGAATATCCTGAAGTTTCAGGTCAAGGAAAACGTGCTTGCCCTGACTTTTCAGAAAACGGATAATCTCACTGCCAACAGCATAGTATAACTCCATACCAACTTTATAATAGCTAACAGCATCGCCTAATTCCAGAACACAGCTTTTAGCCTGTTCCAAAGTAGGAAAATCAAGTGCTACGATTAAACGATCATCATGTTGCACACAAATCACTCCTAATCAGATTATTTTCTGAATAACGGCATGCTTTCTTTACCGGAAGGTAAAGCCAGACCAATTATATCAGTTATATTTTTAACATTATGGCGATCAAGATATGCAAGCATACCATGAGCAATAGTTTCAGCAATATCCGGATGCACAAAATTAGCTGTGCCCACAGCTACTGCACTGGCGCCGGCCAGCATAAACTCAATAGCATCTTCTGCATTCATGATACCGCCCATGCCAATAATCGGAACATTAACAGCCTGCGCAACCTGATAACACATGCGAACGGCTACAGGTTTTACAGCAGGACCGCTTAAACCGCCAATAATATTGCCCAAAACCGGACGCTGTCTTTCAATATCAATTTTAGTACCAATTAAGGTATTAATTAATGAAATCGCATCAGTTCCTGCTGCTTCAGCCGCTTTAGCCATAGCAACAATATCAGTAACATTAGGAGACAGTTTAGTAATAACCATCTTGGAAGTATTGCTCTTTACCTGCTGTACAACTTCAGCAGCCGCTTCAGGGCAGGTGCCAAAAACTATACCGCCTTCTTTAACATTGGGGCAGGATATGTTAATTTCCAGAGCGTCTACACCATCAACATCAAGCTTTTTGGCAAGCTGGCCATATTCTTCCGGAGAATGGCCATAAATATTTACAATTACCGGAACATCATATTTTCTTAATTCAGGAAGAGTATGCTCCAGAAAATAATCACTGCCTGGATTTTCAAGACCGATACAGTTTAACATGCCGGACGGAGTTTCAACGGCTCTCTGACCTTTATTGCCTAAAGCAGGATTAAGAGAAGTGCCCTTAACAGTAACAGCACCTACTTTTTCCAAATCAAGAAAATCACAGAATTCAAGACCAAAACCAAAAGTACCTGAACCGGTAGTAACAGGAGTCTGCATTTTTAAACCGGCAATATCTACAGCCAGTCTTCCTTCATACAATGCTTTTACCATTCTGTTACCTCCCCTGCCCAAAAAACAGGACCGTCAGTACATACTTTCATGCGTTTGCCAATACCGCCGCAGCTGCAGGACAGGCATGCGCCCAAACCGCAAGCCATATATTTTTCTAAAGATACCTGACATTTCACACCGGCAGCAAGGCATGCTTCGGCAACAGCTTTCATCATTGGTACAGGTCCGCATACATAAACGCAGTCATAGCCCTGTTCTTTTAAAAGCTGCGGCAACAGAGCCATTACAGTACCCTTTACGCCTTTGCTTCCGTCATCAGTAGTAACATAAGTATTCTGGCAAACTTTTTCATACATTTCTGTCCAGAAAACTTCTTCGCTGTTACGTCCGCCAATTAAAATATCAGTATTGTTTCTGCCAAATCCCTCTGCCAAAAAGTACAGCGGTGCAAGACCTAAACCGCCGCCAACCAGCAAAGGTTTTTTAGCGGACATGTCAAATCCATGTCCCAGCGGACCAACAATGCTGAGCATATCCCCACTGCAGGTATCAGCAAGAATATGAGTTCCTTCACCAATAATTCTGTAAATCATGGTGAAAGTTCCCTTAGCTTTATCTACACCGGCCACGCCGAAAGGACGGCGCAGCAGCGGAGCAGTATTTTTGCACACCTGAACATTGACAAACTGTCCCGGCACAGCCTGAGACGCAATTTCAGGTGCATACACTTCAATCAACTTAATAGTACTGTTAAGTACTTTTTGTCCAATCACTTTTGCCTGTGCAATTGTTTTTGGCATAGTTTAGTCCTCCCAAACTAAATCTTGTAATGCAACAGTGCTGATTACACGTCTGCGGCGCATAGCATTCATTACATGCTGCAGTTCACGCGCAGTATCCATAGAGGTCAGGCAGGCAATTGCATGTTCAACAGTAGAACGTCTGATTTTGAAGCCATCACGTTCAGCATCGCGTCCATGGTTGGTTGTATTGATAACCATGTTAATTTTGCCTTCTTTGATGTTATCGAGAATGTTAGGACTGCCTTCACTTACTTTTGTTGCTCTGCATACATCAATTCCTTTTTCAAGGAGATAATCTGCAGTGCCGCCAGTTGCAATAATTTTATAGCCAAGATCTCCAAAACCTTTAGCAATTTCAGCAGCTTCAGCTTTATCCATATCAGCAACAGTTATCAAAATAGAACCTTCGTGCGGAACATTGATACCAGAAGCAATACATGCTTTATACAAAGCTCTGCTGTACTGATAATCAACAGCCATAACTTCACCGGTAGATTTCATTTCTGGTCCAAGAGTAATATCAACATTGCTCATTTTGTTGAAGGAGAATACCGGAGCTTTTACTGCATAGTAGTCAGGGAACAATCTCAAACCAGCTCTGTATCCCTGTTCTTTTAAGCTTACACCAGCTGCTGCTTTAGTTGCAACATTTACCATAGGAACGCCGGTTACTTTGCTCAGGAACGGAACTGTTCTGGAAGAACGCGGGTTAACTTCAATAACAAATACTTTGTCATCACGAACAATGTACTGAATGTTAATCATGCCTTTTACTTCCAGTCCCAAGGCCATTTTGTTAGTGTATTTGATAATAGTTCTGATTACAGATTCAGAAAGACTGCGCGGAGGATAAACAGCGATGGAGTCACCGGAGTGAACGCCTGCTCTTTCAACGTGTTCCATAATACCAGGAATCAATACTTCCTTGCCGTCACAGATAGCATCAACTTCAACTTCAGTTCCCTGCAGATAATGGTCAACCAGTACAGGATGCTCTTTAGAAGCTTTAACAGCATTGGCCATATAATGTTTCAGTTCTTCATCGTTATAAACAATTTCCATTGCACGGCCACCCAATACATAGGAAGGACGAACCATTACAGGATAGCCTACATCAGCAGCTGCCTGCAGTGCACCTTCAGTATCAAATACTGTGTGTCCTTTCGGACGAGGAATATCACAGTCAGTTAACAGCTGTTCAAAACGTTCACGGTCTTCAGCGCGGTCAATGCTGTCTACGCTGCTGCCGATAATTTTAACGCCAGCTTTGGAAAGCGGGCCAGCCAAGTTGATTGCAGTCTGTCCGCCAAACTGTACAATTACGCCTTCCGGCTGTTCTTTGTCGATAACATTAAGAACATCTTCTACTGTTAAAGGTTCAAAATACAGTTTATCGGAGATATCAAAGTCAGTAGATACAGTTTCAGGGTTGTTATTGATAATAATTGTTTCATAGCCCAGTTCTTTTAAAGCCCATACAGAATGTACAGAGCAGTAGTCAAATTCTACGCCCTGACCGATACGTATAGGACCGGAACCTAAAACAACGACTTTTTTCTTATCGCTTACAACAACTTCATCTTCAGTTGCATAAGTAGAATAGTAGTATGGAGTTTCTGCTTCAAACTCTGCAGCACAGGTATCAACCATTTTGTAAGTAGGAATAATACCGTTTGCTTTACGCATTTCACGGATTTCCATCATGGATTTACCTACAAAACCACCAATTACGCTGTCTGCAAAGCCAAGTTTTTTAGCTTTTAAAAGCAGGCTTGGAGTCAGCTCATGAGTTTGGAGAGCTTTTTCCATTTTGATGATATTGGTAAGTTTATTAAGGAACCATTTATCAATTTTGGTAATGTCATAGATATAATCTACAGTTACACCACGACGCATAGCTTCAGCGATAACAAAGATTCTTTCATCGTCAATAAGTTTGATGCGATCTTTAATTTCTTCGTCGCTTAATTTTTTCAGTTCAGGCATTTCCAGATGAGTTAAACCGATTTCCAAAGAACGAATAGCTTTAAGCATGGATGCTTCAAAGTTACGTTCAATTGCCATAACTTCACCGGTAGCTTTCATTTGTGTACCCAAAGTACGGTCAGCAGTAACAAATTTATCAAAAGGCCAGCGTGGGAATTTCAATACAATATAGTCAATGCTTGGTTCAAAGCAAGCTTTTGTTTTCTTGGTTACCGCGTTTTCTATTTCATCAAGGGTATAACCTACAGCAATTTTACTGGTAACTTTTGCAATAGGATAACCGGTTGCTTTAGATGCCAGTGCAGAACTGCGGCTTACACGAGGATTAACTTCGATAACATAATAGTTTTCAGAGAACGGATCAAGAGCCAGCTGTACGTTGCAGCCGCCGCAAACACCAAGTTCACGAACAATATCAATGGAAGCCTGACGCAGCATCTGAACTTCTCTGTCATTTAAAGTCTGCGCAGGTGCAACTACAATAGAGTCACCTGTATGTACGCCAACGGGGTCAAAGTTTTCCATGGAGCATACAGTAATGCAGTTATCAGCAGCATCGCGAATTACTTCAAATTCAATTTCTTTCCAGCCGGCAATACTGCGTTCAATAAGACATTGGTTAATCGGGCTGTAACCCAAACCTTTCTGAACAATGTCAATTAATTCTTCTTCGTCATTTGCAATACCGCCGCCGGTACCGCCAAGAGTATATGCAGGACGAACAATCAGCGGATAACCGATTTTCTTACCAAATTCGCAGGCAGCCATAACAGTTTCTACGATAGTACTTTCAGGAATCGGCTGATTAATTTTTTCCATTGTTTCTTTAAACAATTCACGGTCTTCGCCGCGTTTGATACTGGGAATTTGAGTACCAAGAAGTTTTACGTTGTATTCGCTCAAAATTCCTTTAGCTTCCAAAGCCATTGCCAGGTTAAGACCAACCTGACCGCCTAAAGTAGCCAGCAAGGAGTCAGGACGTTCACGTTTAATGATGCTTTCCAAAAACTCTACGTTGGTAGGTTCAATGTAAACACGATCAGCCACATTAACGTCAGTCATAATTGTAGCAGGGTTGCTGTTTACCAGTACAACCTCCAGGCCTTCTTCTTTTAACGCACGGCAAGCCTGAGTTCCGGCATAGTCAAATTCTGCAGCCTGGCCGATAATAATAGGACCAGAACCTATAACAAGAACTTTCTTTATATTACTCAGTTTAGGCATTCTTAACGACCCTCCATCAAATCAATAAAACGTTCAAACAAAGCTTCGTGACCACCAGGTCCCGGGCAAGCTTCCGGATGATACTGTACAGCAAAAGAAGGATGATCGCCATATTCTAAGCCTTCAATAGTACCGTCATTCATGGAAATATGAGATACTCTGATATTCTTGCCTTCCAGAGACTCTTCTTTAACTGCATAACCATGATTCTGGGAAGAAATGGTAATTTTTCCAGTGCTTAACTCTTTTACCGGTTGGTTAATACCACGATGGCCAAATTTCATTTTGTAGGTGTCTGCACCATTAGCTAAAGCCAAAATCTGGTGACCCATGCAGATACCGAAGATAGGTTTTTTTCCTAACATATTTTTTACATTTTCGATAATTTCCGGTACATCTTTCGGATCCCCAGGTCCGTTAGAAAGGAAAATACCGTCAGGTTTTACAGCCAGAACTTCTTCTGCCGGTGTATACGCAGGGAATACTGTCAAGCGGCAGTCAAAGCATTGCAGATAATTTAAGATATTTTGTTTAATACCAAAGTCCATTACAGCAACATGGTATTTACCATCGCCAAGGGTATATTTTTCAGGAGTTGTTACCTGTGCAATCTGATCATGAACATCAGGAGTTGCCAGCAGAGCGTCAATTTCTTCCTGAGAAGTTTCAGCAGGAACAATAATACCTTTTAAAACGCCGTAGTTACGCAATTTTCTGGTAATAGCACGAGTATCAACACCAACAAGCACAGGCACGTCCTGTTCATCAAGGAACTGTTCCAAAGTTTTTTCACAGCGCCAGTTACTTGGATGTTCACAAAGCTCACCAATTACGTAGCCTTCAAAATAGGATTTTCTGCCCTGATTAAACATATCATTGATACCGTAATTGCCTACCATAGGATATGTCATTACTACAATCTGTCCACAGAAAGAAGGATCAGTCAGGGTTTCCTGATAACCACTCATACCTGTAGTAAATACAACTTCGCCAACAGCGTTGCGTTTACCGTAAAAATCGCCTTCATAAACGCTGCCATCTTTTAATATTAATTTACCTTTTCTTACTATTTTGTGCATACTACACCATCTCTCATCACAAATTTGCCTGCTAACATGGTAGCAACAGCTTTGCCCTTACAAGCTTTACCTTCATAAGGAGTAGCTTTACCGCGGGTATAGAATTTAGAACTGTCCACAGTCCATTCTTTATTTAAATCCATAATTGTTATATCAGCTACAGAACCTTCTTTTAAAGTACCGCCTTTCAATTTGAAAAGTTTTGCAGGTTCACAGCTCATTTTACTGATAATTGTTTTCAAGTCAAAAATGTTTGTATGATACAAATCTGTAAGCACAACACCCAGGGATGTTTCCAGACCGCAGAAACCGCATGGTGCATATCTGAATTCAACATCTTTTTCTTCAGGAGCATGAGGAGCATGGTCAGTTACAATGGCATCAACAGTTCCATCCAAAACTGCCGCACGCATTGCTTCTACATGGTCCCAGCTGCGCAGCGGAGGAGAAACTCTGGTTGCAGAGCTGTAACCAGCGCATGCGTCATCAGTTAAGGTAAGATGGTGAACAGTTACTTCACTGGTAACGTTTACACCTTTTTTCTTAGCCTGACGAATAATATCAATTGCGCCCTTACTTGCAACATGGGCAATATGTACGTGAGCGCCTGTATATTCAGCAATCAGGCAGTCTCTGGCAACAGCAATATCTTCTGCAATAGCCGGTATGCCAGGTACGCCAATTCGTGCTGATACAACGCCTTCATGCATATAACCTTCAGCGTTAAGCTCAGGGTCAATAGCATGGCAAATCAAAGTTTTATCAAAAGCAGTTACATATTTAGCTGCCAGCATAAACAATCTGGAGCTTTTCACATAATGTCCGTCATCAGAAAATGCCATAGCGCCTTTTTCTGCCATATCTCCAAGCTCAGCAAGCTCTTCGCCTTTTTCGCCTTTGCTTATAGCACCAATAACTTCAACATTTGCATAGCTTTCTTCTGCCGCACGTTGTTTAATACCGGAAATAATAATTGAGTTATCAATAACCGGTTTGGTGTTAGGCATGCAGGCAACAGTTGTAACACCGCCAGCAGCAGCTGCTTTAGTACCGCTGACAATATCTTCTTTAGCTTCTACGCCCGGTTCACGCATATGGGTATGCAAGTCAATCAGGCCAGGAGTTACAACAAGACCAGTAGCATCATATATTTCATCTGCAGCAGCATCAATATTGCTGCCCAGGCTTACAATTTTGCCGTCCTCAACAAGAACATCCATTACAGCATCGAGATTCTGGCTCGGGTCAACAACCCTGCCGTTTTTAATCAATGTTTTCAATGTTTTTTCCTCCTGTCAAAGTCAAGAATAAAAGTGCCATACGTACTGCAACACCATTTTGAACCTCATCACGGATAGCTGCATTATCACAGTAACCAACTTCCCAGGAAATTTCGAGGCCTCTGTTCATCGGACCAGGATGCAGAACTGTTACATCCGGTTTAGCCAGCTGCAGGCGTTTTTCATTTACACCAAAAATACGTGCATATTCACGCGGTGACGGGAAAAGACCTTTTTTCTGACGTTCCAGCTGAATACGCAGGATATCTACAACATCAGCACCTTCAAGAGCTTCTTCAACGCGTTTATGTACTGTTACACCAAGTGCTTCAATATCGTGCGGAAGTAAAGTCATAGGTCCGGCAACATGAACATCAGCACCAAGCTTGGTCCAGGCTGCAATATTGGTACGGGCAACACGGCTGTAAAGTACATCGCCGATAATAGCCATTTTCAGACCTTTTATATTTTTACCTTTCTCACGAATGGTAAACAAATCTAACAAACCCTGAGACGGATGAGCATGGGCACCGTCACCGGCATTAATAATAACAGGATCAGCAACATTTGCCGCAAACGCAGCTGCACCTTCAATAGGATGGCGCATAACAATTGCGTCACAAGCCATAGACTGAACAGTTAAGATAGTATCACGCAGACACTCACCTTTTACAACACTGGAAGAGGATGTGGTAATATTTACAACATCGGCTCCAAGGTATTTGCCTGCCAGCTCAAAAGAAGTTCTTGTTCTTGTACTTGGTTCATAAAACAGATTAATTATGGATTTGCCTCTCAGAGAAGGAACTTTTTTAATGTCCCTTTTCATAATTTTTTTCATTTCTTCAGCTGTTTTTAAAACCAGTTCAATCTCTTCAACACTTAAACTTTCCAGGTCGAGTATATCTCTGCCGCCGAGAGATACATTTGCTTTAGCCATTAGCTTAACCTCCTGTAATTTTATATAATAAAAAAAGCCTTCTCTTCCCCATGAGGGTACAAGAAGGCCTTAGATCAAAACTAAAAGTCTACCTTGAAGTCTCACGGGACCAATTTAAAGGTACAAATTTGATATTTATATTGTACACCAATCACCGAAAATCGTCAAACCTTTACCTGATTATTTATAAATTTTTAATCTTCTAACTTTTCATCAAATCAAAATGCAAAAGTAAATTTAATATAGTATAATTAACTAGATATAAAATACTCAGGAGAATATCTATGCGTAATCACACAATAGACAACCTTCGCGGAATATGCATGCTGGGAGTTATCGCTATTCATATAGGTTCACTTGCTTTAGCGCCCAATAACTTTCCGCTTTACGTTATTCTGGAAGTTTTATCCAGATACAGTGTACCTTCCTTTTTCTTTATTTCAGGTTATGGTCTTTTCTGTAATTTGAATAAACAAAAATATGACTACTTTCAATTTATAAAAAAACGTTTTAAAAGCTCCGGCATCCCTTACATAAGCTGGTCATTACTCTATCTTTTTTATTTTTGGCTTATTCTGCCGCCTGACTACATCAACTGGAATCCGCTGAATATAGCTTATACACTGTTTTTTGGACTTGGATGCTATCATCTTTATTTTATGGTTATTTTACTTTGGTTTTATTTTACTTTTCCCATATGGAAATACATGATAAGTAAAATTACCAGACAAAATATTATCATTTCATTAACAGCTCTTTTTATATTTCAGCTTGCCTTCAATTACTGGACTACTCACCCCGGAATCAATGCTGACGAACTGAACGTTGTGGTCAAAAGTTTTTTTATTCACAGATTAAATTATCTGCCCCTGCACTATCTTCTTATTTTTATTTTAGGCGGACTGGCAGCAATTTATTATGACGATTTTAAAAAGCTGCTTGGCAGCATTAAAGCTATTACTGCCATATACATTACTTCTATTATCATCCTTCTTTATAATTGCTATGACTCCTTTTATAACAAGGGTTATTCACTTCTTGATCTTGCCAATACTTATCATCAGCTGAGTCCAGAAGGATTAATCTATACAGTAACATCCATTCTTTTTTTCAGTGCTGTACTTTTAAGAATCAAGACTACCAGCTTTTATTTTAAAGTTCTTGATCTTCTCTCAGCCAACTCTCTGCTTATCTACTTACTGCATCCACTGATTTTAGATATTATGACCAGCTTCTACAGCAGATATGGTATTGTAATGACTGTAAAAAAAGTAATCTTTTCATACGCACTTCTTGTTATTTTATCACTTCTTGCAAGTATAGCGTTAACAAAGTTACTGGCTTATAATGATACAGCAGCAAAGCTTTTAATTGGTAAACCTAATAAACAAAAAAGATGATATGAACATAGTTCATATCATCTTTTTATTTATATTCTGCCAATAATTTCATTTTATCTATTTTGCCGCTCTCATTTTTTGGAAGCTCTTTCAAAAAATAAAAATGCTTAGGAATTTCATAATCAGACAGATTATTTCGCAATAACTGAATAATTTTTGACTTGGTTATAACATTTTCTGCGCCTACAAAGGCTACTAAACTATCCGTATCATTATGCATAACTGCAACAGCTACTTCGTCAACTCCCTCCAGCTGCATAATAGCCTGCTCAACTTTCTGAGAAGAAACTTTCATCCCGTTGACATTGCATATATCATCTGTTCGCCCTAAAAAATGAAGATTTCCAAACTCATCAAATCTGCCCCTGTCTTTAAGAGAATATGGCAGCGTTATGTTTTCAATACCATACCTGGTATTTACAAAGATTTCTTCATTTTCTACGAACACTTCTACACCATCAAACGGGCGTCCTATATTATCTTTGCAGTCATCCATCTGCCTGTCTTTGATATAGGTTATATAATTCAGCTCACTGGCCCCATAATACAAAGTTATCTCCGCATTCGGATATATAGTTTTTATAAACTCAGCTTCCTTTTTGCCCATACTCTGGGAACCACTTATAATAGAACCTATTTGCATATTCTGCAAATAGGTAAATTTAGGCAATAACATCAATTTGGAAGGAATTAAATAGATGCTGTTAACATTATAGTCAGCTATCATTTTCAGCCAGTGTTTTGGTCTGAATTTTTCTGTTGCAACTACAGTGCCGCCAACATAAAAAACACTCATGTAAATGTTCAAATTTCCTGTAAACGCAAGGCTTCCCTGACAGAATATTATCGTGTTCTCATCAACGCCAAAAACTTTATTCTGAGCAGGGAAAAAATCTGCCCAGCTTGCATAACTTCTCCATAAAAGCTTACTTTTTCCTGTAGAGCCGGAAGTCATAACACCCATACAAGCTTCAGAAGGAATTTTTTCTACGCAAAACTGCTGAGTTTTACTTATCTCTGTGGCAATAACAGGTCTGACATTTGTTCCGCTGTAAGCTATAAATTTTAACAGCTGCTCAGCTATAGTTTTTTCATGAATAAAAATAAACTGCTTCTGCTCATCAATATTTTTTCTGATTGTTTCAGCTTTTTCTGTCAGATCAGAATATGTATAACTGCCAGCATCTGTAATTAAAGCAACCTTATTGCCGGACTGCTTTTTGAGCAAAGATAAATAATCCATTTTAAACCCTCTCAATCATCATAGCCGTACCAACACCACCGGCAGCCGCAACACTGCAGCAGCCATATTTGCCATTACGCTGCCGCAGGGATTCCAGCAAATGCAGCATTATAATACAACCGGACGCGCCATAAGGATGTCCGTAAGCCAGAGCGCCTCCAAAAACATTATATTTATCCAGACTGTTTTTAAACTTTCTGGCAAACATAACATCAATTACAGCAAAAGCTTCATTCAGCTCAAATCCGTCTATATCACTTTCCTGAATGTTATATCTTTGCAGAAGCTTTTCCAACGCCAGTACAGCGGTTTTGGGACTAACCAAAGGATCTCCCCCGCAGGCAGTACTGCCAATTACTTTTGCCTGCGCCTGCAAATTATGTTCAGTCAAATATCTTTCTGAACACAAAACAATAAAGGCTGCTCCGTCATTAATTAAGCAGGAATTTGCAGCAGTAATAAACTGACCTCCCGGCAAAACTTTAGGCATTCTGTCCAGCAATCGCTGACTCATTTTAGGACGAATACCTTCATCTTTCGTACCATTACAAACTTCAGTAATAATATTCTTCAAAAGCCTGTTTTGCTGAGCATTTACAGCCAGCGAATGACTTTTCAAAGCCCAGCTGTCCAATTCTTCTTTAGTAATGCCTTCCTGTTTGGCAGCAAGTTCTGCACCCTCAAGCATTACTGTCTCTCTGTGTACACCAGGCATAAATTTGGCAACACTGTACCACTGCTCTCCGGAATAATCAGGATGATTACTGTTATACCCTCTTCTTGGCTGAGTCGAACTGCTTTCAAAGCCACCTGCAATAATAATATCAGCTTCGCCAGACTTTATTTTAGATGCAGCCACTGCAATACTTTCCAGACCACTGCCACACTGCACGTCAATAGTAAAAGCAGGCACGGAATTATCCACACCTGCCTCCAGCATCATCAAACGAGTGATATTTCCTCCGGCGCCAACACCATTACCTGCAATTACGTAATCAGGAAAGCTGATATTAAATTTTTCTATTACTCTACGTAAAACCGTTCCTCCTAAAATTTCTGCCGGAACATGTCTGTACATACCATTGCAAACACCAATATAACTGCGTAAGCCACCTAAAATATAAGCTTCACCCATAACTATCACCTTTTGAAAACTTTTTGAATAGGACCTGCCAAAAATACTGCGCCAAGACATTTTACAATATCAAGGGGAATAAACGGCAGAACACCGGTCATAATTGCAGCAGCCCAGTCCATACCTGTTATAAATTTCAGCTGAACTGCGCCAAACAAATAAATTACAGGAATGCCTATACCAATGGAAATCAAGGCATATTTCTTAAAGCTGTATTCCTGCCCGCGCAGCCAGGAAATGATTACAGCAGCTACTGCAAATCCAAAAATATATCCGCCTGTGGGGCCAAATAATTTTCCCGGACCAGCCGTACCGCCTGTAAAAACAGGAATTCCAGCCAAGCCAATTAAAAGATATGCTACCATTGCAAGAAAAGTCTGTCTGGGAGTAAGAAGAAAAGCCAGTAAATTTACAAACATCGTCTGCAGTGCAATAGGCGACATAGAAAACGGCAAAGGAATTATAATATACGCCGATACACAATTCATGGCAATCAGCAGTGCCATTTTTGTCATTTCTGAAGTTTTTTTAATAGAAGAATTCATACACACACCTGCTTCACTTTTTTATTTTAAATACCAATATTCCATCTACATAGGCATTTATATAATCGTTGCATAACCAAAATTCTACCTGCTGCTCAGCATACACCGGACATAAAAACTTAACTTTCCAGTTAAGTTCTGACAATCTTAACAGCTGCTGCAGCTTTGCCAGCATCAGCATTCCGGGTACAATTGGCACCTCCTGCTGATGGATGCTATTATAATCGCCAACCTCATTAACATAGCTGCAAACTTCACTTTTCGTAAAAAAATGTTTAAACAACAGCTGTCCGCTGCAAGGAACATTCTTTCTGGCAGCAGCGTCACCGGATGGATTTAATAAAATTACACGTAAAGATTTAACAATTTGCTTCGACTCATTATACCCGCATACTTCTATAATACTCTTACGAGCTGTACGCAAAACTATGTTGTTTTCATAAACAACTGCATCTTCTTTTATCCAAACATTAACACCGGCAATAACCCAACCATCAAATAAACTCTGGTCACAATCAGCCAGCTTACGTGCTAATTTTAACATTCCATTCATCCTTTCACAGTCCATATTATAAAACAAAGCAGTGTTTACAGTCAACCTTATGATACATTTAAGTTAACTTTAAACACTGCCTCTTTTTATAATTTCTTCTCCAAAACGCATTTTCAGAACATCTATGGCTTTGTTGCGCTTAGATAATTTTTCATCTTCTTCAAATCCAAGAGAACATGCCTGTTCAAAAACAAGATTTGAAACTGTTACTCCCAAAAGACGTACTCCATAACTTACGTCAATACTCTGCAATAACTGCACAGCCCTCTTATAAATGTCTTCATCAAAACACAGTTCATTTTCACAGGTGATACTGCGTGTATGCACTTTAAAATTTCTGTATTTTACTTTAACTGTCACCGTATGTCCGGATAAACCTCGTTTGCGCAGTCTGAAACCAACCTGTTCGCTAAGCTTAAGTATTACCCGATAACATTTATCAATATCATAAATATCTTCTGTCAGAGTAATTTCCCGTCCAACAGATTTAGGCTGCTCATGCGGCAGAACAGGTCTGCCGTCAATTCCTTCTGCCAGCTTTTTTACCGTATACCAATTTCTGCCAAAAATTTTCTGCAAAATACTTTCTTTGGCACCTGATAATTCGCCTATAGTATTAATATTAAAATTTTTTAACGAGCTGCACGCAACTCCCCCGATACCAAAAATCTTGGTAACAGGAAGATTTTTAATAGTCCTTTGAACATCTTCATGTCTGATAATCGTCAAACCATCCGGTTTTTGCATATCAGAAGCCATTTTTGCCAAAAACTTATTCGGTGCAACTCCCACAGAAGCAGTTAAACCAGTCTGCTTTAAGATTTTGCTTTTTGTTAAAAGCGCAGCCTGCCGCACATCACCATAAATATTTTCCATGCCACTGATATCAAGAAAAGCTTCGTCAATAGAAAGTTTCTCTACTACAGGAGAAACTGTACTGAATATATTCATTATTTCAGCAGATATTTCCTGATATCTTTTAATCCGTACGGGAACAAATATTCCATGAGGGCACAGTCTTCTGGCTTCTACAATAGACATGGCTGAATGAACACCAAATTTACGTGCCTCATAGGAGCATGTAGATACTACACTTCTTTCTGAAGATCCTCCGACGATAACAGGTTTGCCAGCAAGTTCAGGATAATCAAGCTGCTCTACAGAAGCAAAAAAAGCATCCATATCGACATGCATAATCCATCTCAACAAATCAAGCACCACCTAAAAATATAAATAAAAATACACTGCAGTGCCAATAAACAGCAATCCGGCAAAATTATAAAACAAAAACATTTTCAAATATGTTACAGCCTGATATGGGTGTTCCGCAACGAATAACTTATATGATATTACGCTTGCCATTGAAGCAATTAAAGTCCCTAATCCGCCAATATTTACCCCCAGCAGTAATGCCTCAGCCTCGGAAGTAAGAGCAGCAAGCAGCATGGCTGCCGGCACATTGCTTATAAACTGACTGCTGCAGATAGCCGCCAGATATGTTCCAACTGCACTGTCAAGAACATGGTTCTGTAAATATAAAACTATCTCTGTATGGCTGATATTGCCAATAAAAACAAAAAATCCTACAAATGTTACTATTAAGGAGTAATCAACTTCCCTGATCAGTTTTCTGTTAACAAAAATAACAGCTATCAAGGTTACAGCAAGAGCTGCCAATTTGTCCACAAAATGTAATACCGCTAAAATATTAAAACCAAGCAAAAGCAAGAATAATACGGTCTTTTTGGTATCTGGAACTGGGATATGCCGCAAATCAAAATTTAAAACGGCATTTCTTCTGCTGCCTATTATCAGCATAATATAGAGAACAGAAAGCACAGCAGGAAAAAGCATTACTTTAAAAAACTCCGCAGCAGTAAAATTATAATGAGCATATAAAAATAAATTCTGCGGATTTCCCATGGGAGTAACCATACTGCCAAGATTAGCGGCTAAGGTCTGTAAAATAATAACATGAGGCATATCTATTTTAATTGCCCGCCCTATGATAATGGTCAACGGCACAAAAGTTATCAAAGCTACATCATTAGTTACAAACATTGATGAAACAAAAGTAACACCAACAAGAACCAGCACCACCTGCCTGAAGCTGCTGCATTTTTCCAGCAGCTCGACAGCAATCCAGTCAAGAAATCTGATGCTTTTAAGCCCCGTAACTAC
The DNA here is from genome assembly GCA_958448515.1 of uncultured Phascolarctobacterium sp. Classification (GTDB taxonomy): domain Bacteria; phylum Bacillota; class Negativicutes; order Acidaminococcales; family Acidaminococcaceae; genus URXU01. The sequence goes on from CAUDEF010000002.1 coordinate 52,987, forward strand.
TAACATTAAGGCAAATAAAATGCACAAAACTTCCCAGTCAATATACTCAAGTTTAGGAGTATTATAAAATGATGAAATAACCGCCAGAAAAACAGCTATACTCAATACGGATTCCTGTTTAATAAATTCTTTAAAGTTTTTCAAAAAATTATTTCTCTCCATAATATACACTCTTTACCAATTATCTTTACTTGCACAAAGCGCAAGTGCCGAAACACTCCTGGCACCTGCCAATAACAATGTCCTGGCAGCTTCCTCCATTGTACTGCCTGTAGTGAAAATATCATCACACAATAAAATATTTTTTCCGGCTACTTCGCTGTTAACTTTAAAGCACCCCTGCAGCTCTTCCTTACGCAAAGCCGGTTCCAAATCAAATAAAGGCAATGTTTTTCTTGTTCTGGTTAAAAGATTTTCTCTCCATTTTTTTCTGTCCACAAAAGCAAATATCTCTTCCGGCACATCAAAACCTCTTGCAGCCAGACGTTCCCTTGATGTAGGAATACTGCTTATTATATCATAGCAGCCGAAAAAATACTCCATATTTACAGGCAAAGCATTTCTTGCTTCCTCACTTAACTGCGGCAGCAATTTTGAATTTTTGTTAAACTTAATCTGCTGTATGGCCTTTTGCATCTGTTTCTCGTACTTATACAGTAAAATAACCTTTTGTAAATGGTCCTTACCATAAAGTACTTTTTGCAATCTAAAGCTGTCTCTGCATCTTTGGCAAAAATATCCATCATCAATAACACAAGTACATACTGCGCATTTTCTGGGAGAAATTATCTCCTGCAATAAACTTAATTTATATTTTATTGATTTCCATTTCATTTTTTAACCGAAAAACTCACAATCTTCCTGTAATCTTTCTGCCAGCAGAGAATATCTGCGCCGCGTTTTATCATTTTCCACTGCGGTTCGTATGGCAGCCTTACTGCCGATTAAGATAACTTTTTCTTTGGCTCTTGTTATTGCTGTATATAATAAATTTCGCTGAAGCATTATGTAATGGCTTGGAACCATTAACAATATCACACAGGGATATTCGCTTCCCTGAGATTTATGCACGCTCATAGCATAAGCAAGCTGCAATTCTTCTGCCTCTCCCTGCGCATAAGTAACAAAATCTCCTTCAAGACGTTCAGGATACTTAACTGTTATATTTTTACCCTCTATTCTGATAATCTTCCCGATATCTCCGTTAAAAACATCTTTTTCGTAATTATTTCGTATCTGCATAACCTTATCACCAACACGAAATATATTTCCCAGGACATTCACCTCAGGCTTAGATGCAGCAGGAGGATTTATATACTGTTGTAAGATTTTATTTAAATTTTGTACACCACAGGGATTTTTATGCATAGGCGACAGTACCTGAACACTGCGCCAGCCACTTTCAGAGGTTATTCTGCCGTATACTTTAGCAACATAGTCGGCAGCATCATTTTCATTAGTAAATTCTATTAATGAAAAATCATCACCAGCATTCAATTCCGGCATTTGTCCGTGATTTATTTTATGAGCATTCAAAACAATAGGACTTACCTCAGCCTGACGAAAAACATTCTCCAATCGTACAACAGGCATTTTCTGTGAGCGAATAATATCTTTGAGCACAGAACCAGCTCCCACGGACGGAAGCTGATCCACGTCACCTACAAAAATCAGCCTGCAGCCTAAAGGAACAGCCTTCAGCAAATGATACGTTAAATTTATATCAAGCATTGACGCTTCATCAACAATTATAGCCTCAGCATCAAGAGGTTCATCATCATCTTTTCCAAAATTAAATCCGCTGCTGTTAGGCTGGTATTCCAGCAGTCTGTGCACAGTCATTGCCGGATGACCGGATGATTCCGCAAGTCTTCTGGCTGCACGACCCGTTGGTGCTGCAAGCAAAATTCTGCATCCTGCTTTTTCCAGCACATTAAGTATGCCTTTGACAACAGTCGTTTTACCTGTTCCCGGTCCGCCTGTCAAAACAAATACCCCATGCTCTAAAGAAGCATAAATGGCTTCCTTTTGTGCATCTGCCAGTGCAATTCCTGCTTCCTGCTCCCACTGTGAAATTACTTTCTCCACATTAACATGTCTTACTGGATTTACACTGTCGCGTAATAAAAGCAATTTTTTGGCCGCATTAGTTTCAGCCCTGTACAAATACTCAGGATAAATAAGACGCATGCCGCTAATTTCCTCTGTTCGCAGCAAATCATGCTCCAGCAGATAATCGAAAGTATTTTTTACAATATCACCTTCAACTGATAAAAACCTCATGGTCTCTTTGAGCAAAATTTCTTCCGGCACACATGTATGACCGGCTGCAGCAGCCTGCATAATAGCATAACCCAATCCAGCCTTTACTCTCTCTTCACTGTCATAAGGAAATCCCATTGCCAAAGCTATTCTGTCCGCCGTTTTAAAGCCAATGCCATTTACATCATTGGCAAGACTGTACGGATTTTCTTTTATTCTCGTTATCGCTGATTTGCCATAAACAGCCTGTAATTTAGCTGCATAGCCACTGCTTACGCCATTTGATTCCAAAAACAGCATTAACTCGCGCATTTCTGAAAGCTCTGCATAAGTTTCTCCAATATCTGCAGCCTTTCTGGCGCTTATTCCTTTTATCTCAGCAAGCTTTTCAGGATAGTTACTCATTATATCAAGAGTATCTTCGCCAAAATGATCAACTATGTTTTTAGCAGTAACTTTACCTACGCCTTTTATTGCTCCCGAAGCTAAAAACCGCTCTATTGCAGCGACGGAAGTAGGCTGCAGAACTGTACACACCACAGCATCAAACTGTCTGCCAAAGCGTACATGCTCAATCCATTTGCCGGACAAGGATACCTGCTCACCCATAAAAGGAGCTGCGCCATGATAAACAGCTGTTACTCTGCCATCTGTTTTACTGCTGATACGTAAAACACAAAACATTCCGTCATCACTTTGAAAAACTATATCTTCAACAATGCCTTCCAGCTTTTCCATATATTCACCGCCATAAAATTAAACAAACGTTCTATTTTTTTATTATAACATGATTTTCTGTCAAAATAAAACCTCTGTATTTTGACAAAAATAAATAAATTGGCTATAATAAAAATACTTTTTATATTTGGGAGTGTAATAGTGAAAACTAAAAAATTTACTGGTAAACTTATCGCAGTTGACATGTATAACTGCAGTGACGAAATTCTTAATGATGTATCTGCAGCAGAAAAAATTCTTGAACAGGCTTGTAAAGACTTCTCTATGAATCCGTGCCAGGTTATCTGCAGCTGTGAAGAAAATAAAAGCGAGTATTCTCTTTTTGCCATTTGCAGACAGGGACACGTTACTCTGCACATTTATCCGGAAGTTGGCTTTGCTACTGCTGACGTATTCAGCTGTTTTGCTGACGCTGATCCGGCAGGACTTGCTCAGTTCATCCGCAATTATCTTGACGCTGACAAGTCAAAAATAACTCTTTTGGACAGAGGCGATTTCGGCTCTGAAAGCGATATGAAACCGCATCGTCGCTCCAATGTTAAATTTATTCGCCGCACTCAAAACCTTGGCGGCAAACTGAAAAAAATTATGATGAAACCCCGTTCCATCTAAACTGAACAAAAGCTGCCTTTCGGCAGCTTTTCTCATATCTTAAACTAGGAGGATTTTCTATGAAATATATTTTTTGGGATATTGACGGTACACTGTTATTAACTGGCGGCGCAGGTATTGCAGCAATGGCTGATGTTATTAAAGATCATTTTTTTCTTAAGGATTTTCAATTTACCCATTCACTTGCCGGCAGAACAGACTCTGAAATCATTAAAGAAGCTGTTTTGCAGGTAAAAGGCAAATTTCGTCCATCTGATGCAGCAAGTCTTCTCATTAAATATCACATGAGACTTCCTCAGTATTTAAATAAATTTCAGGGATCTGTAATGACTAACGTACAAACTAACCTTGAATATTTTCTGGCTAATCCAAATTATATTAACTGCCTGTTGACAGGAAATACTAAAACTGCAGCAAAACTGAAACTGGCTCATTATAATTTAGATCATTACTTTAATTTTGATAAAAGTGTTTTTGGAGAAATCAGCGAAAACAGAGAGGAACTCGCCAGAGTAGCCTGGCAAAGATTATACGCAGAGAATCCTGATATAAGTACACGTGACTTTATATTTGTTGGTGATACCCCCAATGACGTGAGCTGCGCAAAAGCAATTGATGCCCGTTCTGTAATAGTTTTGGAAGGCTCTCACTACACCAAAGAAGATTTCTCTGCTGTAAATCCATTGAAAATACTTGAAACTCTGCCTGCAGACCCTGCAGAGCTGCAAAAGATTTTTGATGAAGAGGAATGAAAATAAATTATGAAAACACTGTTTCTTACCTTTTTATTAATATTGCAGAGTTTTGCAGTTTTTGCCTATAATAATGATGATTTAAAATCTGTACAAAATCGCAGCAGCTGCATTAACGGTGATCTTTCCGGTGCTGATTTATCCGGACTTAATCTGTCAGGACTTGATTTTTCCGGAACAGATTTTTCTGAAGCCAGACTGGTTGAAACTAATCTGGAAAATACTGTTCTCAATCAAAGTAATTTCAGTCATGCTCAGATGATAAGAACAAACTTGCGTAATGTTCAGGCTAAACAGGCAAAGTTCGACTACGTTGTAGCCTCAATGGCTGATTTCACAAATGCTGATTTACAAAATTCTTCTTTCTATCGGGCACAAATTAAAGGCGCATCTTTTTTAAACGCAAAATTACTTAATATCTCTGCGCAGGAAGCAAACTTTATTTCCGTCAATGCTGATTTTGCTGACTTTAGATATGCTAACATGCCCTATTGCTGGTTTAATGATGCAAAACTCCGTAATTCATTGTGGCAGGGTACTAATTTGTACTGTTCAAAATTTGACAGCGCAGATCTGGAGGATGCCAATATGGAAAATGCCAAAGCTGGCAAAACATCCTTTTATAAAGCTAACCTTACTAAAGTTAACTTTGATTCAGCCGTAATAGATAATGCTGATCTACGGCTTGCCAATCTGACTTATACGGAATTTGGCACTGCTGCTAAAACAAATGTAAAATACTAAAAAATACAGGTACTTTAAGTACCTGTATTTTTTATTTCTACTGGAAATCTTAACTTCTTATTTGTATTTCATAATTTCCATTTGGACATTTTTTCGGACATTTATAACAATTCATCAATAATTTATTCATGCAGATTAAATGCCATAAAACAAAAAACCGCCTATTCAAGCGGTTTTCAAGACTTTTTTAAGTTGGTCGGGGCGGCGAGATTCGAACTCACGGCCTCTTGTACCCGAAACAAGCGCGCTACCAAACTGCGCCACGCCCCGACTTCATTGCTTCATATCAGCAACATAAAAGATTATAAATCATAATCTTTAATATGTCAATACTTTTTTATTAACCTTGTGTTACTACTCTGATACTTGTAACACCAAATGCTTCGGCAATAGCAGGCAGGCACTCACGTTCGATATTGGTGCGATGCAGCTCATTGTCGGCAACAATCATAACTCTGGTATCAGCATAGTTAATATTATGAACTTTACTGATTAAGCGATGGAAAGTTTCTTCGCCCAAAATTTCTTTAAGCTTTTGTAATTTTTCCATAACCAGAGGTTTCTCAACAGCCATTCTCTTTTCCAACGGAGTAAAAGGAACAGTCACAACACGTGTGTCTCTGGCCAGGACAAACTTTTCCTCACCCTCACCAGGTACTACTAAATCTTCTCTCATAATTTATTCCTCCATAACGATAAAAAACTAAAATACTATATTTACAATTATATTCCAGCATTATTTTTCAGTCAAGTTTATAATAAAGAGGGATTTTCTTTATCCTGCCCGAACTATACTTTCGTAATATTTGCAATCCGAGGTGTTTAAAATGTCTTTTTTTGAAGATTTTAAGAAATTTGCCATGCGTGGTAATGTATTGGATATGGCTATAGGCGTTATTATTGGCGGAGCTTTCAGTAAAATTGTATCTTCAGCAGTTACCAATGTCATCATGCCTCCCCTCTCTCTTTTAATTGGTCGTGTAGATTTTTCCAATCTCTTTATAAGTCTTGACGGTAAAACATATGACTCCTTAAAAGCTGCTCAGGAAGCCAAAGCCCCTATTATATCCTACGGAATTTTTCTTAATTCAGTACTCGATTTTTTAATCATAGCACTGGTAATTTTCTGTATGATTAAACAGTTAAATCGTATTCTGCCGCAAACGCCTCCTAAGCCTGTCAGAAAATGTCCATTTTGCAAATCACAGATTGATAATGAGGCTACCAGATGTCCTTACTGTACATCTGAACTGTAAAATACGCTGTAGTTTATTGCTAAAATATTCTCTTTAAGTTATAATATTTAATTATGTATCACAAATAAATGTTATATTTTCTGTAATGAAAGTAAACTTTGGGAGGTTTCTTTATGTCAGTATTTGACGTGTTGCAAGAACGTGGGTTTATAAAGCAAATGTCCCACGAAAATGAAATTAAAGAACTTTTGGAAAAGGAAAAAATTACTTTTTATATAGGCTTTGATCCGACAGCAGACAGTCTGCATGTAGGTCATTTTATTGCATTAATGATGATGAGCCATATGCAAAAAGCCGGTCACAGACCTATTTGCCTTTTAGGCGGCGGTACAGGCATGGTTGGTGATCCAAGCGGTAAAGACGAGATGCGCAAAATGCTCACCACCGAATTTATTAATCACAATATTGCCTGCTTTAAAAAACAAATGGGCCGTTTCATTGACTTCTCTGATAACAAAGCTATTTTGGCGAATAATGCGGACTGGCTTCTTGATTTAAATTATATTCAGCTGCTTCGTGAAGTAGGTGTTCATTTTTCTGTAAATCGCATGCTGACAGCTGAATGCTTCAAAAAACGTCTTGAACGCGGTTTATCTTTCTTTGAATTTAACTATATGATTATGCAAAGCTATGATTTCTGGCGCTTGAATACAGAATATGGCTGCATCATGCAGCTTGGCGGTGATGACCAATGGTCCAACATGCTGGCAGGTGTAGAACTTATTCGCCGTAAAGAACAAAAACCTGCTTACTGCATGACCTGCAAGCTTTTAACAACAAGTGACGGACGCAAAATGGGCAAAACCGAAAAAGGTGCGTTATGGCTTGATCCGGAAAAAACTTCTCCATACGATTTTTATCAATACTGGAGAAATGTTGATGACAGTGATGTTGAAAACTGCCTGAGCTTATTAACATTCCTTCCCATGGATGAAGTTCGCCGTTTAGGTGCTCTTAAAGACGCAGAAATCAATATTGCCAAAAAAGTTCTTGCATATGAAGTAACCAAACTTGTTCATGGTGAAGAAGAAGCTAATAAAGCTCAGCAGGCAGCGGAAGCTTTATTCGGCGGCGGAACCAATCTTGAAAACGTACCTGCCGTAGAAATTACAGCAGCTGATATGAATGCCAAAATGATTGATGTACTCACTGCCGGCAAAGTATTCTCCAGCAAACGTGAAGCTCGTCAGATGATCGCACAGGGCGGATTATATGTTAAAGATGAAGCAGTAAGCGATCCTGAAGCAACTTTCAGTGACAGTATGTTTGACGAGGACAAAAGTCTTTTAATCCGCAAGGGCAAAAAGAAATATTTCCGTTTAATTGTAAAATAACAGAAAAAAACAACCGCTTTACAGCGGTTGTTTTTACTATTTTATGTATAAATATAACAATAAAATGGTGTATCAAGATATTTTTAGATTTTTTACTCATATTTATCTTTTAACACTGTATAAATATATGATTTGACATAATATTGCAAATATTCATAAATTTTATTATAATAGTTACAGTCAAATGCTTCTCCGTGCATTTTGGAGAAGTTTTTTTATTTCTTTTTTTAGGAGAGTAGTACATGAATCAAAAAATTAATATGTCCCTTATAATACCTATCGGCTTAATGCTGTTTTCTTTTTTCTTTGGTGCCGGTAATTTTATTTTCCCTCCAGTTTTAGGTCAGCAGGCAGGTGAAAATATAGCACTGGCCACTCTTGGATTTTGCATAAGCGGTGTAGGACTTCCGTTAATGGGTGTTATAGCTATGGCAATTAACCGCAGTGATAACCCGGATAACCTTGCTTTACCTGTTCATCCTTTGTTCGCTAAAGCGCTTGTTATAATATGTGCTCTTACCATAGGACCATTTTTCGCTATTCCGCGTACAGCTGCAGTTTCATTTGATACCGGTATTCTTGCTTTTGTTCCTGCCGGTTATCATGAGCTTGGACTTGCTGTTTATTCATTCCTGTTTTTCCTGCTTACATATTACTTGGCAGTTAATCCTTCCAAAATCATAGATAATATAGGCAAAATCCTTACACCGTTATTGCTGGTCTGCCTTGCAATATTGATTATATGTGTTTTTGTTTCTCCTCTTGGCTCCACTCAGGCAGCGCAGGGAGATTACGTATCTGTTCCTTTCTTTAAAGGTTTCCAGGAAGGCTACAATACTATGGACCTTTTGGCAGCAATGCTTTTCGGTGCAGCTACAGTAAACGCCATAGAAAGCAAGGGAATTCTTGATCATAAACTGCTTACCAGACTTTGTATATATGCCGGATTAATTGCTGCAGCATTTTTGGCGATTATTTATTCCTCCCTTGCTTATACAGGTGCAACCAGTGTACAGGCTTTCGGTATTATGTCTAATGGCGGACAGCTTTTAAACTTGATTTCCGTTCATTACATGGGTGAATTTGGAAAAATAATTTTGGCACTTATAATTTTCTTTGCCTGCATCACAACCAGTATAGGTTTAACATCTTCTATCTCCGGTTATTTTAATGTTTTATTCAAAGAAAAAATTCAGTACCAGCGCTATGTACTGGCAATTACAGTTTTTAGTTTTGCCGTATCAAATGTAGGTTTGAACAATATAATCAAACTCTCCATCCCTGTTTTGTGTATGCTTTACCCTATTGTGATAGCGCTTGTTATCTTAAACGTTGGCAATAAAATTTTTAAACGCGACCCTAAAATTTTCCGTCCGTGCCTGTTTTTCACTACAGTTTTTGCTGTTCTTGACGGATTAAAAGCGGCAGGCATTGATACCGGCTTTGTAAATACCTTTTTACAGTCCACTCTTCCCCTTTATGATATCGGTTTTGGCTGGATATCTCCCTGTCTTTTAGGAATTATCGCAGGATTTTTCTGGAAAGCTTTCAGTAAAAATTAACTGCAAAAGACCTGCCTTTTGGCAGGTCTTTTATTTTTTGTCTTAAAGGTATATACTATACTAGTATTTATTATGTCTATTATTTGGAGGAGATATAAATATGACTGATAATGAAAAAAAATGCAGCAGTACCTGCGACCGCAGCAGCTGCGAAGGTTGTCCAAGTGCAGGTCAGCAACATGAAACACCGGATTTTACTGCCCATTTAAATCCGATGAGCAAAGTAAAAAAAGTAATTGGTATTGTCAGCGGCAAAGGCGGTGTAGGCAAATCTCTTGTTACGGCATTAATGGCTTCTTCCATGAAGAAAAAAGGCTACCGTACCGCTGTTTTAGATGCTGATATAACAGGTCCTTCCATACCCAAAGCTTTTGGATTAACTGGAAGAGCAAGCGGCAATGAAATTGGATTAATGCCCCTTACAACAAACTCCGGCATAGAAGTAATTTCTGCCAATATGTTTTTGCAGAATGAATCTGACCCGGTTGTATGGCGTGGTCCTATGATTGCCAATATGGTTAAACAGTTTTGGAGTGATGTTATCTGGACTGATATAGATTATATGTTCATTGATATGCCTCCTGGAACAGGCGATGTACCTTTAACCGTTTTTCAATCTTTGCCTGTAGATGGAATTATTATTGTTACTTCACCCCAGGAACTCGTTTCAATGATTGTTTCAAAAGCTGTCAAAATGGCTCAGATGATGAACATCCCAATACTGGGTCTTGTGGAAAACTACTCTTATTTTCATTGCCCTGATAACGGCATTGATTACAAAATATTCGGCGAAAGCCATCTGGAAGAATCTGCTGCTGCCTACGGCTTGAAAGTACTGGCAAAACTGCCGATTGATCCCGCAATAGCTGCTGCCTGTGATAAAGGAGAAATTGAAACCATCAATTTACCCACTGCAGATACCTGCGCAAGCTATATAGAAGATTTGTTAAAATAAAAATACCTGCTTCACTGAAAATTTAGTGAAGCAGGTATTTTTTTATTTTATTTCCAGCAAATTTTTAGGTAATTTTATAATAAAGTTTGTACCTCTGCCAACAGCACTGTTAACCTTGATGCTACCTTTATGGTACATTATGCTGTGCTTGACAATAGAAAGACCCAGACCAGTACCTTCTACAGCCTTATGTCTGCTTTTATCAATACGATAAAATCTTTCAAAGATACGATCTTTCTCTTCTATGGAAATGCCCATTCCCGTATCGGCAACAGACACGTTCCATTTATTTTCTTTTTCACTGATATCTACTGTTACACTTCCGCCAGGATTATTATATTTAATACCGTTATCAATAAGATTAACAAATATTTCCTCAATCATGGAAGGAATACCTATCATCAGACATTTATCCTGTCTGCAGACAAGGTTCAAAGTAATATTATTTTTAGCGGCTTTATGCATCAGTCTGTTAATAACGCTCTGAACGATAACTTTAAGGTCTACCTCTTCCAAAGCATCCTTATTCTGTTCTTCAAGCTTTGACAGCTTAATAATATCATCAATCAGGTGAAGAAGATTTTTGGCCTCATCATAAATCTTCTGCAAAAATCTCGGCCTGTCATCATCCCGCACCAGTCCGTTTATCATAATCTCTGTATAGCCTAAAATAGACTGCAGTGGCGTTTTTAATTCGTGAGATACATTAGCGGAAAACTCTCTTCTGAGTTTTTCTGACGCCGTTTTTTCAGTTACGTCCATTATGATAAGAACTACGCCTTTATCGCCTGCTCTGCTGCCGTTAAGCTGATAGTAGCTGTCTCCCTTTTCAATAAGAACGGAACCTTTACCTGCCGTATCAATAAGCTCCAAAAGCTTCTGCACTTCCGCAGAACTTCCTAAAGTTAAAATATTTCTGCCCAAAAGCTCCTGCTTTTCTCTGGCAAAAAACTTCACACCGCTCTTGTTAATGGAAACAATTTCTCCGCTGTTATCCAGAACAAGAAGGCCTTCATCCATGTTATTTGTTACTGCCTTCATTTCCTGTTTTTTGTTTTTATAACGGCGCATTTCTTTTTCTAATTTTTTCTGCTGCAAGGCAATTCTTTCAAGCAAAGGATGCAATTCCGGATAAACAACAGGTTCACTTAAGGGCTGTTCAAGATTAATCTTCTGCAAAGGCCGCACAACATGAGCCGTAATTGATCTGGCAGCAAAAAAAGCCAGCACAATCAACAACAGCCAGACGCCTATCAAATAATGTATTGTCGAAGCAAAGCGGAACAGTATACTGTCATTAGTTTCGGCAAATCTTAAGATGTTGCCCTCAGGCATTTTTACAGCATAATAGGTTACTTCCTCATCCAGGGTATCTGACATTCTTACAGAATAGCCCTCGCCATACAATAACGCCTGCTGTACTTCGTCCCTACTTAAATGATTTTCCAAAGTTGAAGCATCAACATAATTATCAAAAATCACATCACCGGCAGGAGATAATACTGTTATGCGTTCCTTAATATTTCCATTCTGCAGATTTTTATAATCCAGCTGTCCTTCCTCATGCAGAGCCAAAATTATCTGAGCCTGGTTTTTAAGATTATCGAAAATTTCCTGAGAAACATATTTATAGCTTATCCATACAAAAACAGCAGCTGCCAAAAAAAGAGCTGTAAAAGCCAAAAGAAACAGACTTTTAAATATTCTATTTCTCATTTTTTCCTGCCATTCTATAACCCACACCACGAATGGTTTCGATTAATTCTCCGGCTGTACCAAGTTTTTGACGCAATGTTCTGATATGTACGTCTACAGTCCTTGTTTCACCACTGAACTCATATCCCCAGATATCATTTAATAATTTGTCACGTGTAAAAACAATACCCGGATTGGTAAGAAACTTTTTAAGCATTTCATACTCTTTAAGAGTCAGAATAACATTTTCATCATCCACGGTAACAGTATGTTCAGAGGTATTTACAGTAAGATTGCCAACAGAAATCAAACTGCTGTTAACTCTTTCATTATTGCACCTGCGTAAAACAGCCTTAATTCTGGAAACCATTTCCATCATGCCAAATGGTTTTGCTATATAATCATCTGCACCTCCATCAAGGCCTTTTACTTTATCAAATTCTGTTCCTTTAGCTGTGGCCATAATGACAGGAATATTTTCATAACGCTTATTGCTGCGCAATTTGCGCAAAATTGATAACCCGTCTTCATCAGGTAACATTATATCCAACAAAATCAGTTCCGGAATATTATTTTCCAGTTCTGCAAATAATTCCTTGCCGCTGCTGCAGCCCTTGGCAGTAAATCCTACAGACTGCAGGGTATAAACTTCCAGTTCGCAAATATTCTGTTCGTCTTCAACACAAATAATCATTTTTATTAACCTCATTAAAATTTACTTTACTTTAAGCTTATTTTACATAATACACAAAATCTCCTGTTTTGTATGTTAAATCTAGGTAAAAAAATTTATAAAAAAAGCTCTGCTGCATAAAATACAGCAGAGCTTCTTATTAAGCTTCTTCAGTAAAGTCTTCTTTACCAACACCACATAACGGGCATACCCAATCAGCAGGAACATCTTCCCACGCAGTACCAGCAGCAACGCCGTTATCCGGATCACCAACTTCAGGATCATAAATATAACCGCAAACATTGCAAACCCATTTGGACATAATTAACAACTCCTTTACATTTTCTGATGGCACCATTATAACACATCAGATTATTTTATGCTAAATATTTATTTCAGCACTTCCTTCTTTTCAGCTAAATCTAATCTGAAAAAATCATATAACTTCTGTGCTGCAGCATAATTCATGCTTTCTACGGATGCCAGCTCCTCAACACTTGCCTTTTTCATATCATCAATTGTTTTAAATGCTTTCCATAATTCCTGTCTGCGCTTGGGGCCAATACCCTCAACATGATCCAAAACAGAAACAAGATTACGTTTACCGCGTAATTTTCTGTGATATGTAATTGCAAATCGATGAGCCTCATCACGAATTCTTTGTATTAAATGCAGGGCAGAAGAATCTCTGTCCAGCAAAATACTCTGACTTTGACCTTCTTTAAAAATCTCTTCTTCCCTTTTTGCCAAACCGATAACCGGCAAATCATGAAGGCCAAGGCCTCTTATAACTTCCAGTGCAGAACTGAGCTGGCCTTTGCCCCCGTCAATGACTACCAGACTTGGTAAATCTTCATAGTCCTTGTACCTTCTGTAAACTACTTCCTGCATTGATTTAAAATCATCCGGTTTGCCTTCTGCAGAAACAATTTTGTATCTGCGATAGTCTTTTTTACTGATACTGCCATTACGAAACACAACCATGGATGCAACAGTTTCACTGCCCTGAGTATGCGAAATATCAAAGCAATCCATTCTTTCCAAAGAATGCTCCAGTCCAAGTGCTTTCTGCAGCTCCTCTGCAGCCTGCTGATCAGTTTTTAACGATAACTGTCCTTTACGCAGTCTTTCTTCCAGAAGTTTCTCAGCATTAGTATCGGCAAGTTTCAGTAATTCTTTTTTTGTTCCTCTGTGCGGAACATACAGTTCAATCTTTTTGCCAGCCTTTTCTGACAGCCATTGTTCAATAACTGTCTTTTCATCCTCATCCGGTAAAAACGGTAAAACTATTTCCTTAGGTACAAAAGTTGCTTCATTATAATATTGTTTAACAAAGGCTGTAAGTACTGCCTGCTGATTTTCTTCATCATCCTGCAAAAAGAAATTATCACGTCCGATAAGCTTGCCTTTTCTGACAAAAAAAATCTGAATACATACGCCTGTAAAATCTCTGGCAAAGCCAATAATATCCATGTCTCCGCCATTATTGGTTACGGCTTTTTGCTGTTCATTAAGCCTGTTTACAGCCTGAAGCTGATCCCGCAGACGTGCAGCTTCTTCAAAAGCGTAGTTTTCAGAAGCTTCATACATACGTCTTTTCAAATCTTTTTCCAGATCTGCCGTGCGTCCGTCCAAAACCATACATACAGACTTAATCATGCTATTGTACTCTGCTTTGCCTACCAGCCCGGCACATGGAGCAAGACAACGTTTTATATGATAATTAAGACACGGTCTTTCTGCATTCATATTTCTGCAGGTACGCAAGGGAAACATATTTCGCAGCAGCTTTAATGTAGCATGCATGGCTCCTGCATCAGCATAAGGGCCGTAATATCGTGCTCCATCACGCATTTGTTTTCTTGTAACATAAAGCCTTGGGTAGTCTTCATTTACTGTTACCTTTAAATATGGGTATGTTTTATCGTCCTTTAACATAATATTATAACGTGGACGATATTTTTTTATTAAATTACATTCAAGAATTAATGCTTCAACTTCACTGCTGGTTACTATCGTTTCAATATCGGCAATTTTGCTGACCATTGCCTTAACCTTTGGTGTGTGTGAAGCAAGGTTTCTGAAATAGCTGCGCACTCTGTTTTTCAGTACAACAGCTTTGCCTACATAAATTACCTTGCCTTCCTTATCATGCATAAGATACACACCGGGCTTATCAGGCAGTACAGCCAGGGCATTTTGTATATTTTCATTAAGTTCTTCAACAATCATACATACCACCCATTTTGTTTAGCCTGCTCAAGAACCTGCTTAATATATTTACCTGTATAGGACTTTTTATTTTTGGCTACTTCCTCCGGACTGCCGCAGGCAACAACATCACCGCCTTTGTCACCGCCTTCCGGTCCCAAATCAATAATGTAATCAGCTGTTTTGATAACATCAAGATTATGCTCAATGACAATTACACTGTCTCCTGCTTCAACAAGTCTCTGCAGTACATCAAGCAATTTATGCACATCAGCTATATGCAGGCCTGTAGTAGGCTCATCAAGAATATAAATGGTTTTGCCGGTACTTCTTCTGGAAAGCTCAGCAGCAAGTTTAATGCGCTGCGCCTCACCGCCGGACAGTGTCGTTGCCGCCTGTCCAAGATGAATATAACCTAAGCCTACGTCTTCCAGTACTTCCAGCTTTCTGTGTATACGCGGCAGATTTTTGAAAAATTCACAGGCCTCAGTTACTGTCATATCCAAAACTTCCGCAATAGATTTACCTTTATACTTTACTTCCAGCGTATCACGATTATATCTTGCTCCATGACAAACTTCGCAGGGAACATACACATCAGGCAAAAAATTCATTTCTATTTTATTCATTCCATCGCCGCGGCATGCTTCACAGCGGCCGCCTTTAACATTAAAGCTGAATCTGCCCGGTTTGTATCCACGCATTTTAGCTTCATTAGTCTGACTGAACAACTCTCTGATAAAATCAAAAACCCCTGTATATGTTGCCGGATTTGATCTTGGAGTTCTGCCAATTGGAGACTGGTCTATATTAATAACCTTATCAGTAAACTCCAGTCCTTCAACACTGTCAAATTCACCCGGACGCACTCTAGCACCGTTTAACTTTACAGCCAGAGAGTTATACAAAATATCATTAATCAATGTAGATTTGCCGCTGCCGGAAACACCTGTCACAACGGTGAATATCCCCAAAGGAATACTTACATCAATATTCTTCAGATTATTTTCTTTTGCTCCTTTGATTGTTATAAAGCGCCCATCACAGGATCGCCTTTTCTTAGGAACACCTATAAATTTTCTGCCGCTTAAATATTGTCCTGTAACAGAATTTTCTACCGTTTTTATTTCTTCAGCAGTTCCCTGCGCAACAACTTCACCGCCATGTTCTCCGGCACCTGGGCCAATATCTATAATTTCATCAGCAGCATACATTGTTTCTTCATCATGTTCTACAACAAGCAAAGTATTTCCCAAATCACGTAAATGCTTTAATGTTTCCAGAAGTTTGCCGTTATCTCTCTGATGCAGACCAATACTTGGTTCGTCAAGAATATATAATACCCCTGTCAGGCCGCTGCCAATCTGTGTTGCCAGTCTTATTCTTTGTGCTTCACCGCCGCTTAAAGTACCCGCACTCCTGTCCAAAGTAAGATATTCCAGACCTACATCGTTTAAGAACTTTAAACGTGCCATTATTTCTTTCAGCACCTGTCTGGCAATCAGCTGCTGCCTTGGCATTAATACCAGCTTTTCAAAAAAGCACATGCAATCTCTTACAGTCATTGCTGTAACCTGACAAATATTTTTTCCGCCAATAAGAACAGACAACACTTCCGGTTTAAGTCTGGAACCATGACATACCGGACAGGGATTACTGGTCATAAATTCTTCCAGCTCCTGTCTCATAGTATCAGAAAAAGCTTCTCGATAGCGTTTTTTCATAATAGGCAAAATGCCGTCAAAAACTGTTTCATGAAGCTTTGTTTCTCCCTGCAGGTTTTCATACCAGAACTGATATTTTCTTTCACCAGTTCCATTCCATAATGTATCCTGTACTTCTTTGGGCAGCTCATTCCATACTGTATCAAGGCCGTAACCAAAAGCCTGTAAAACTGCTTCCAGCTGCTTCATTCTGTATGAATTAAGATTACTGCTGAAAGACTGAATTACACCATCACTGAAACTCTTGTTTCCGTCAGGAATAATCAGTGATTTATCAAATTCCATATTCATTCCCAGTCCGGTACAAGCAGGGCAGGCACCATAGGGATTATTAAAGGAAAATAATCTTGGCTCTATGGCTGGCAAACTGATGCCGCAATCATTGCAGGCAAAATGTTCACTAAACAGCATAATCTCTCCGCCAATAATGCCAACTTCCACAAAACCATCAGCAAGTTTCAAAGCTGTTTCCACAGAATCTGCCAGACGCTGATGAATACCTTCACGAACAGCCAGTCTGTCAATAACAACGGAAATACTGTGCTTTTTGTTTTTCTCCAGTTTTATCTCTTCGTCCAGTGTTCTTACTTCATTATCAACAAATACTCTTACATAACCGGCTTTACGCATATCATCTAAAATCTTAATATGCTCGCCTTTTCTCTGCCGCACCAGCGGTGCCATAATCATAAATTTAGTGCCGGCTTCCATTTCCAGCACCCTGTCAACAATCTGCTGTACAGACTGCTGCTCAATAAGCTTACCGCATTTAGGACAATGCGGTTCACCGGCTCTTGCAAAAAGCAGACGTAGATAATCATATATTTCTGTTACTGTACCCACAGTAGAACGTGGATTTCTGCTGGTGGTTTTCTGGTCAATTGATATGGCAGGGCTTAAGCCTTCAATATAATCCACTTCAGGCTTATCCATCTGACCCAAAAACTGACGCGCATAAGCAGATAAAGACTCTACGTATCTGCGCTGTCCCTCAGCATAAATGGTATCAAAAGCCAGGGAAGATTTGCCACTGCCTGATAAACCAGTTATTACCACCATTTTATTACGCGGTATTTCCACAGAAATATTTTTTAAATTATGCTGTTTCGCACCCTTTACAATTATTTTTTCCTGCATTTTGTACTACTCCTACTACTTCTTACGTTTTGGCTCCAGTTTTTGGCCTAACTGCCCCTTAATAACTATCAGCCTGTCACGCAATTCTGCTGCAGCCTCAAAATCAAGTGCTTTGGCTGCCTCCTGCATTAATTTTTCCAACTCTTTAGCCATACGATTTAATTCTTTAGTAGATTTTTTATTCAAAGCTTTATCAGTATAGATTGCAGTTTCATCACTTTCCGCAACTTTAGTAAGCTTAATCAGCTGTCGTTGCTCTTTATATACTGTTTTAGGAACAATACCATGTTCCTCGTTATATTTTTTCTGTTTTGCGCGGCGTCTGTCCGTTTCATCTATAGCCCTCTGCATGGAATCTGTAATTCTATCTGCATACATAATTACGCGCCCATGAGCATTTCTTGCCGCACGTCCTATAGTCTGAATCATTGCCGTATCACTGCGCAAAAAGCCTTCCTTATCCGCGTCAAGAATCGCTATCAAAGATACTTCTGGCAAATCAAGTCCTTCGCGCAGCAAATTTATACCTACAAGAACATCAAATTTACCGGCACGCAAAGCATCAATTATTTCTGCTCTTTCAATGGTAGCAATCTCCGAATGCAAGTAACGTACTCTGACGCCAGCCTGCTTAAGATATTCTGTCAGATCCTCAGCCATTCTTTTAGTTAAAGTTGTAACTAAGGTTCTTTCTCCGGCATCTGTTACCTTGTGTATTTCTCCCAGTAAATCATCTATCTGTCCTTTAATGGGACGAATTTCAATTTCCGGATCTAAAAGTCCTGTAGGACGTATAATTTGTTCTACAATTTTTTCAGTCTGCTCCAGCTCATACTTAGCCGGCGTTGCAGAAACATAAATCACCTGATTAATCTGCTCTTCAAACTCAGCAAAAGTCAGCGGCCTGTTGTCATATGCAGACGGCAGCCTGAATCCATGCTCTACAAGCATTTCTTTGCGGGAACGGTCACCGGCATACATAGCCCTTATCTGCGGCAAGGTAACATGGGATTCGTCTATAACAAGGAGAAAATCTTTTGGAAAATAGTTTACCAAAGTGAAAGGAGCTTCACCTGCTTTGCGGCCTGCCAAATGCCGCGAGTAATTTTCAATACCGGAGCAGTAGCCCATCTCATTCATCATTTCCAGATCATAGTTAGTCCTCTGCTCCAGACGCTGAGCCTCCAGTAATTTACCATGACTGTTTAAATATTCCAGTTTGTCAGCCAGTTCCACTTTGATATCTTCCATTGCACGCAGCAAATTTTCCCTGCTGGTAACATAGTGGGATGCAGGGAAAATCGCAACATGACTGCGATGAGACAAAATCTCGCCAGTCAGCACGTCAAATTCCATAATACGTTCAATCTCGTCATCAAACATTTCGATACGAACAGCTTTTTCTCCATAGGCTGCCGGAATAACTTCAATGACATCACCGCGTACTCTGAATGTACCGCGTTTAAAATCTATATCATTTCTGTCATACTGTATCTCAACAAGTTTATGCAGTATTTTTTGCCTGTCAATAACCTGTCCAAGACGCAAAGATAACACCATATCATAATATTCCTGAGGTGCGCCAAGTCCATATATGCAGGAAACACTTGCTACAATGATTACATCTCTGCGTTCAAATAAGGCACTTGTAGCCGAGTGACGCAATTTATCAATTTCATCATTAATAGAAGCATCCTTTTCTATATACGTATCAGACTGAGGAATATATGCTTCCGGCTGATAATAATCATAATATGACACAAAATACTCCACTGCATTTTCCGGAAAAAACGCTTTCAGCTCGCTGGCAAGCTGAGCTGCCAAAGTTTTATTATGAGCAATAACAAGAGTTGGCTTTTTTACCTTATTTATTACCTGGGCAATTGTATAAGTTTTGCCAGTTCCTGTAGCACCCAAAAGCACCTGTGTTTTCAGCCCTTTTTCTATTCCCTCAGACAGCTCTTTAATAGCCTGCGGCTGATCTCCCGCCGGCTCAAATGGTGCCTGTATTTTAAAATCCATAATATCACCTATTTTAATATCAAACCTACAGGGCAATGGTCACTGCCCATAATTTCCGGATAAATAACTGCATCTTCGATTCTGTCTGCAAGTTTTTCAGATACAACAAAATAGTCAATTCTCCATCCTGCATTTTTTTCACGTGCTTTAAACATATAGCTCCACCAGCTGTAAGCACCCTCTTTATCCGGATATAAAAAGCGGAAAGAATCAACAAAGCCAGCCTGTAAAAGTTCTGTCATTTTACCTCTTTCTTCATAGGTAAAGCCGGCATTACCCACATTAGTTTTGAAATTTTTCAAATCAATTTCATTATGAGCAACGTTCAAATCTCCGCAAATAATGACTGGTTTTTGCTGATCAAGCTCCGTAACATATTTTCTGAAAGCATCTTCCCACTCCATGCGATAAGCCAGTCTTTCCAGTCCTCTTTGAGCATTGGGAGTATAAACATTAACCAGATAAAAATCATCATACTCTGCGGTTATCACTCTGCCCTCTTTATCATGCTCAGCAATACCCAATCCATAGGTAACACTTAAAGGTTTATTTTTACTGAAAACTGCAGTACCTGAATAACCCTTTTTTTCCGCACTGTTCCAGTATTCTTCATATCCCGGAAAAACAAAATCAGCCTGCTCCCGCTGCATTTTTGTTTCCTGTACACAAAAAATATCAGCATCAACATTATCCATAAAATCTTTAAAACCTTTATTCATGCACGCTCTTAAGCCATTAACATTCCAAGAAATAAGTTTCATTACAGCAACCACCTTTCAAAATCGCCTCTAATTAAAAAGAATTATCTATTAATTATTCTATCATTATCATATATTTTTTTAAAGCAGTTTCACCTAAATTTTGCAAAGCATTTCAGAAAGTAAAAATCCTGACAGTTAATCTGCCAGGATTTTTATTTATTTTTGAGCAGCAATTTTTATAATCTCATACATCCATTGAGCTGTACCAAAAAGATCATCTTCCTTTAAATACTCTTCAGTTGTATGAACATTACTCATGCCAGTAGCCAAAAGTGCGCAGGGCAAACCATAACCGCATAAATAGTTGCCGTCACTGCATCCACCGGTAGTTTTCAGTTCGGTTTTACGGCCAATATTCTGAGCTGCAGCCTGTGCCAGCTTTATGCAGGCATGATCCTTAGCAACTGATACAGCAGGACAGCCTTCTTCAACATTAATATCTACCTTACCATTCTGGCTTTCAACTGTTTCTGTTATTATGCTTATTACATCATCTTTCAGTTTTTCCAGCTTTTCAACATCCAATGAACGCATATCAATAACAAATTTTGCTTCCGGCGCCACTACATTATTGCCTACACCTGCATTAAATACACCAACATTTAAAGTAGTTTCACTGTCAATTCTTCCATAAGCAGGTAATTTGCTTAAAGCATCAGCTGCCAGCATTATCGCATTAACACCCAGCTCAGGAGCGATTCCGGCATGAGCAGCTTTTCCCTTTACAGTTACATATAACTCATAAAGTTTAGGTGCCGCATAAGTAATCTCGCCTATATCGCCGCCAATATCAAGGCAGTAACCATAGTCAGCTTTAATACGGTTTTTATCCATATTTACAACACCAAGGCAGCCAATTTCTTCACATATCGTAAAGCAAAGCTGAATATCTCCGTGCGGAATATTATCTTCTTTCAGTGCTCGCACTGCCTCCAGAGCAGCAGCAATGCCTACTTTATCATCACCGCCTAAAGTTGTTGTTCCATCTGAATATAAAACACCATCTTTGCGCACAACTTTTGTTCCTGTTGTAGGTGCCACAGAATCCATATGTGCCTCAAAAAACAATACCGGAGCATGCTCTGCATTGCCTTTAATATATGCCCATACATTCCCGCAAGTGCCGCCAACTTTTTCTCCTGCATTGTCCATTTCAGCTTCAATACCCAGCTCCTGTAATTTTTTCATTATCAGCTTAGCTTCCTGCAGTTCATCTTTACTGGGGCACGGAACACTTACTAACTCGGTAAATTCTTTAATCAATCTTTCTTTATTCAGCATATAATCACCTTCCAGAAAATAATGAAAGCCTGCCGAAAATCAGCAGGCTTTTCTTAATTATTCAACAGTTACAGATTTAGCCAGATTTCTTGGCTTATCAACATCACAGCCACGAGTCAGAGCTGCATAATAGGACAACAACTGTAAGGGCAGTACCGCAAGAAGCGGAGCCAGGTACTTATCAGTTTTGGGAATATAGATAACATGATCTGCATACTTAGCCAGAGATGTATCACCTTCAAAACCTATAGCAATTACTACAGCTTCACGAGCTTTTACTTCCTGTAAATTGCTTACAGTTTTGTCATAAACATCTTCCTGAGTAGCAAGAACAATTACGGGAACACCGGAAACAATCAAAGCCAAAGTACCATGCTTTAATTCGCCTGCTGCATAAGCTTCTGCATGAATATAGGAAATTTCCTTCAGCTTCAAAGCGCCTTCCAGAGCTACAGCATAATCAAGGCTGCGTCCCAGGAAGAAAGCATCTTCACAGCTTCCATATTCACGGGCAAAAACTTTAATCTGATCAACATTTTCCAGCATTTTATGAATCTGCTCAGGAATCTGACCGATACCTTTTACAAGCTCAGCAGCTTTTGCACTGTCAAGACTTCCACGCAGGCAGCCAACATAAACAGCCAGCATCAGCATTGCCAGAAGCTGGGTAGTATAAGCTTTGGTAGAAGCAACTGCAATTTCAGGACCGGCATAGGTATAAACAACCTGATCAGCCTCTCTGGCGATAGAAGAACCAACTACATTAGTTACAGCAAGAGTTCTGGAACCAAGTCTTTTAGCTTCACGCAAAGCAGCCAAAGTATCACTGGTTTCACCGGACTGACTGATAACGATAGTAAGACAGCTATTATCAATTAAAGGACTGCGGTAACGGAATTCACTGGCAATGTCAACTTCGACAGGAACACGTGCCAACTGTTCCAGGTAGTATTTACCTACAATACCTGCATGATATGCAGTGCCGCAGGCTACAATAAAGATTTTATTAATTCCCTGCAGTTCTTCACTGGTCCAGTTAAGTTCCGGGAACTCTACAGTTTCAGCCTCAACATTAACGCGTCCGGTCATGGTATCGCGCATTGCTTTGGGCTGTTCATAAATTTCTTTCAGCATAAAATGCTCAAAGCCGCCTTTTTCTGCTGCTTCTGCATTCCAGTTTACTTCAAATACTTTTTTATTAATAGGTGTACCATTTATATCCTGTACCCAAACGCCGTCTTTTGTTACTGTGGCAATTTCGCCATCACTCATAATAAAAGTACGGCGAGTGTGATTGATAATAGCAGGAATATCGGACGCAATAAAGTTTTCTCCATCACCAAGACCAATAACCAGCGGGTTATCTTTCTTAGTGCAGATAACTTTATCCTGTTCTGCTTCGCACATGAAAACCAAAGAATAGGAACCTTTGATAACACGCAGAACTTTTTTGACAGTGCTTTCAAAATCACCGTCAAATTTATCAGCCATCAGATGAGCAACTACTTCTGTATCTGTTTCAGAAACAAAGGTATGACCTTTTGCAATCAGCTCTTCTTTTAATTTCAGGTAATTTTCGATAATGCCATTATGAACGACAACAAATTTACCACTGGGATCAGTATGAGGATGAGAGTTTCTGTCAGACGGACGTCCATGAGTAGCCCAGCGAGTATGACCTATACCCATACATCCATCAGGCATATTGCCCTCTAATTTCTGACGCAGTGCATCCAGACGACCTACACATTTCTCAACACGAATCTTTCCTTTTTCCATAACTGCAATACCGGCAGAATCATATCCGCGATATTCCAGCTTGCTCATACCGTCCAGCAAAAACGGTGCAGCCTGTTTAGAACCAATGTAACCAACGATACCACACATTGATATAGTATCCTCCTTAAAATGTATTAGCCTTTCTGCAGCTGAAATTTTAACTCTGCTGTTACCAGCAGGCTTTGTATTCAGCTTAACGGTCTGCAGCATACCGAGAGGCATCCGCTGACTAATCGACAACCTCTTTCCTCGTCCACCGTATAAACGGCACATGCGCTATCCACTTACGTGCTTATTTTAACTTAAGTACACAACATGCCGCGCAGGCTGACCAGCCCCCGCGGCACACCTTTGTGTTTACAATATTTTACTATACTCTTTAACTTTGGTCAATTAAATATATCATTTATTACAGATTAGACACATTCAAATCATGCCAGTTCCTTAGCCACAACATCGGCAATCGCACTGGCAATTTTTTCCAGTCTGTCCTGATCCGGACCCTCCGCCATAATTCTGATTAAAGGCTCGGTACCGGAAGCACGCACAAGAATCTGACCGTTATCGCCAAGCTCATCCTGATATTTTTTGATAATGTCTGCAATAGCCTGATTGCTTTCCCAGCCATTTTTATCTTTTACTCTTACATTTAACAAAATCTGAGGATATTTTACCATCATGGCACCAAGCTCAGACAGGGATTTATTATTTTTTACCATTGCGCACAGCAACTGCACGGCAGTTAAAATACCGTCACCTGTTTTAGCATATTCGGAGAAAATGATATGACCGGATTGCTCGCCGCCTAAAGAATAGTTATTTTTCAACATTTCTTCAAGAACATATCTGTCGCCAACTGCTGTTTTTGCAGTTTTACCGCCCAAATCTTTCATGGCTTTATGCAGACCAACATTACTCATAACGGTAGTTACAAGCATGTTGTCATTAAGCTTACCACGTTTCATCAGCTCTGCAGCACAAATAAGCATAATCTGATCTCCATCTAAAGCTTCACCGTTTTCATCAACGGCAAGGCATCTGTCAGCGTCGCCATCATTGGCAATACCAATATGCGCACCAACTTCTACAACTTTAGCCTGCAAAGCTTCCAGATGGGTAGAACCACAGCCATTATTAATATTAATACCATTGGGCTGATTAAAAATTGTTACAACTTCAGCACCAAGACTACGTAAAATAATAGGAGCAATCTCACTGTTAGCACCATTGGAGCAGTCCATTACTACTTTAATACCGTCTAATTTGGTATAAGCAGTATTAACAATATGTTTAACATATTTTTCCGCAAGACCGGACTCACGTATGATATTACCAACACTGGAACCGCTTACGGCTTTACTGTAATCAATAGGAGCTTCAACAATAGCAGCAATCTCATCTTCTACTGCATCAGGAAGTTTATGACCTGTTTTAGAGAAGAATTTTATGCCATTATCTTCAAAAGGATTATGAGAGGCAGATATAACAACACCAGCATTAGCCTTTACTTCAGAAGTAAGAAAAGATACAGCAGGTGTAGGCATTACGCCAAGTAAATGAGCAGTACCACCGGCTGAACAAATACCTGCAGCCAAAGCACTCTCTAACATGGGACCGCTTAAACGGGTATCCCTGCCGATAATAATTTTAGGATTAGCAACCTCTCTGCCAAAATATTTAGCCGCAGCATAGCCTAATTTAAAAGCCAGCTCCGGAGTAAGTTCAACATTCGCAACACCACGAACACCATCAGTACCAAATAAACGAGCCATGAAAAAACCTCCAAATTATATTTACTAATATATTGTACCTACTTTAAGGGTGCAAATCTAGTCATTATTGCATGAGCAACATGATAACCATCTAAAGCCGCACTCATAATGCCGCCTGCATATCCGGCACCTTCACCGCATGGATAAAGTAAATCATGAGTAACAGAAACATAACTTTCTTTATCACGCACAATACGCACAGGCGCAGATGTTCTTGTTTCAACACCTGTCAGCAAAGCACCGCCATCGTCATAACCACTTATTTTTCTGCCAAATGCACAAATGCCTTCCCGCAAAGTTGCAGTAACATAATCAGGCAGTACCTTATCCAACGAACAGGGAGTAATCGCCGGCCTGTATGTAGATGCAGCCAAGCTGCCGATTTCAGGAGCAGAATTTTTCAAAAAGCTGCTGAAATTCTGTGCCGGAGCATGATAATTTTTGCCTCCATAAATAAAAGCCAGCTGCTCATACTTACGCTGAAATTCAACGCCATCTAAAGGATTATCACCAAAATCACTGCTGCTTACATTTACAACCAGCGCACTGTTGGCAACTCCGCTGTCACGTTTAAACATACTCATGCCATTTACAACAACCCCATTAGCTTCAGAAGCCGCAGCAACTACAGTTCCTCCCGGGCACATGCAAAAAGAATACGCTGTGCGTTTTTTATCTTCAGTATGATAAACTAAAGCATAATCAGCTGCACCAAGCAGCCTGTGCCCTGCAAAATCACCATACTGCGCCTTATCAATAAGCTCCTGCGGATGTTCGATACGTACGCCTATGGCAAATGGTTTATTAATAATTCCAATACCTTTTTCATAGACCATTTTATAGGTATCACGCGCACTATGTCCGCACGCCAAAATAACAGCTCCGGCAGCAATAATTTCGCCGTTACTTAAAACAACACCTGTAATTTTATTTTCTTTAATAATAAAATCACACACATGGGCTTTATATCTTATTTCTCCGCCAAGCCTGCGAATTTCATTACTTAACCCGGTAACCATATCGCGCAGTTTATCAGTTCCCACATGAGGCTTATGTTCCCATAAAATCGCCTCCGGAGCACCGGCCTTAACAAATTCTTCAAGGATATTTTTCATTACAGGATCATTTACTCTGGTTGTAAGCTTACCATCAGAAAAAGTTCCTGCACCTCCTTCGCCAAACTGTACATTAGACTCCGGATTAAATATTCCCGCATGCCAGAATTTTTCAATGTCTTCTACGCGTTCTTTTACAGATTTTCCCCGCTCTAAAAGCAGCGGCTTATATCCATATTTTGCCAGCTCCAAAGCTGCCGTAAGGCCTGCCGGGCCGGCACCAATGACCACAGGCCTGTCACTTAACAAAGCACTGCCAAGCACTAAACTTTCAGACTGCACTTCTTCATACACAGCAATATCTTTATCACGAGTATATCTTTTTAGCTGTTTTGCAGTAATATCTACATCTGCTACTACGTGAAAATTAAGGCAAACATTATTTTTCTTGCGTGCATCAACAGCTTTACGCACTATTTTTAAATTAGCTATGCAATCCTTACCTAAGTTTAATTTTTTGCTTACAGCATCTTCCATACTAATCTCATTTAAGAGTGATATACGTACATTATTTATTTTTAACTTCATTAATTTGCCTTTCCTACAGAAAACTGTATCTGTACCGTACTGTTATCAGGTATCACCTTTTCAGGCAAATCAAGCTCCACTGCAATTGAAGTACTTCCTGAAATATTTGATACATCCACAGGTTTTGTTTTTACTTCCTTCAAGGTTTTCAGTAAAGACGGAGGCGCAGTTATTCTTACTCTGGCCGGTATAACATCTGTTTTATTAACAACAACACCGTCAGGCAAGGTTCCTGCCATCACTACCTTTACAGGTAAATCCACACTTATCATCTGTTTAACCATTTTGGCATCTACATTAGCTTTTTCCGGGGTAATTTTGATATTAGGAATATCATATCCATCATCACTGACAGCAACAAGCTCGCATACAGCCTTAAAATCACCTTTCTGGTTAGTTATATCAATAGGTGCCATAACCTTATTAACATTAGCCAGTTTATGGGTTGCCCCCTGAATAACAACCTCAGCCGGTTCAATACGGCTGCTGCCAACAACCAGATCATCAACAGAAGTACCGATTACTCTTGTTTTTACCGGCACAGTTTTCTCACTTATAGTATCTACATATACCGAAACTTTAGCAGGTGTCACAGAAATTATATCACCCTTGGGAAATTTTACAGCAACAGGCAGTTCCTGCTGTCCTTCACCAACATCTTTTAAATCAATGGCTGCAGTTACTAACTTATCTGTATCATCACTTACTAATGCTCTTGCAGCTCTTATTTTTACTGTTACCCTTTCAGGCGCATTAAATACGACCATGGAATCAGCTAAATTAACATGTTCCAGCTTCACTTCCACATTACGTTCAACAATAGGATTTTGGTCCGTCATTACATAAATCCACAAACTGCACGCGATTAAGATAGAAATGATGCGTGCCATAATATTTTCTTTTTCCATTAACCTGTACAGAAATTTCATTTCTTATCACCGCGTAATTTTTTTATTTTTTCAAAAATGCTTTCACGAACATTCACTGTAGGTCTGATTAAGGAAGAACGCAAAATCCCCTTTACATCATCAGCAGTCAGATAACGCATTAAATCGCCATTTCTGGCAATCGAGATAGCACCTGTTTCCTCACTTACAACCAAAACCATGGCATCGGACTGTTCAGAAATACCAATTGCCGCTCTGTGTCTTGTACCCAGCTCCTGGCTTAAATTTCTGTTTTCCGTTAAGGGAAGTAGGCAGCTGGCCGCCACAATTCTTTTGCCGCGAATAACAACAGCACCATCATGCAAAGGAGTATCCTTCTCAAAAATATTAAGCAGCAGGCTGTCACTTACCAACGCATCAAGCGCAACACCGGTTTCAATACGTTCTTCCAAACCGGTATCACGTTCAAAGACCATTAAAGCCCCTTCTTTACGTCTGCTCATAATCACTGTAGCATTAGCAACAGCACTCAGCATTTCTTCCATTTCCTGCTCATCCAGCTCACTGCCTTTGCGGAATAAACTGCCTCGTCCGATCTGTTCCAACGCTCTGCGCAGCTCCGGCTGGAAAACTACAGGAAGCGCAACCATAATCATGGTCATGCTTTTTTCCAGAAGCCAACTTATAACATGTAAATTCAGCCATCTGCTGATAATCATAATCAATACCAAAACCAGCAAACCTTTAACCAAAGTTGCCGCCCTGGTATTTTTAAGCATTAAATAAATACGATATAAAAAATAAGCTACTACTGCAATGTCAATAATATCTAAAATACTGACAGTAGTCAGCAAACCCTGCAATTGAATCAGCACCAATTTCACCTGCTTACATACACAAAATTCCATTTATATTATAACACACAAAAAAGAAAGCTACACTTCTCCATAAAGGAGAAATGTAGCTTTTAAGTAAAATTTTATAACCTGGTGTTTAAATCTGCCAAAATCTCTTGCTGAGCTGCTAAAACTTTATCACCTTCAGCAAATTGTTTTTCATTTTCAGTAAAGGCAGGTCCTCCATAAGACTTTCTGGAAGCGACACAATTTTCAGGTTTTAATGCCTCAAGCAAATCTTCGGCAAATAAATCAGAGAATTTCTGATATTCGTCAAGAGAAATTTCAGGTAAGAATTTATCGTTGTGTATTGCATAAGCAACGCATTTGCCAACAACTTCATGAGCCTGTCTGAAAGGAAGCCCTTTTCTTACAAGATAATCAGCCAAATCGGTTGCATTGGAGAAATCTTTGCTTACAGCCTGCTGCATTTTATCTACATTAACAGTCATAGTCAGAATCATATCACGATAAACTGCCAGCGCAAATTTAATAGTATCTACAGCATCAAAGAAGCCTTCTTTGTCTTCCTGCAAATCTTTATTATAAGTTAAAGGCAAACCTTTGGCAGTTACCAGCATAGCCTGCAAATGACCGTATACTCTGCCGGTTTTGCCGCGAACAAGTTCAGCAATATCCGGATTTTTCTTTTGCGGCATCATGGAAGAACCGGTAGCAAAAGCATCATCAAGTTCAATAAAGCCAAACTCTGTACTGCTCCACAGGCAGAATTCTTCGCTTAAGCGGCTCAGATGCATCATTAAAATAGATGCAAAAGACAAAAATTCAATTACATAATCCCTGTCGCTTACTGCATCCATGCTGTTGCTGTACACTTTAGAAAAGTTCAGCTGTTTTGCAACATCAAAGCGATCGATCGGGAAGGTTGTTCCGGCGATGGCACCAGCACCAAGAGGCATCATATCTGCACCGTCCCAAACACCCTGCAGTCTTCTGAAATCTCTCTGGAACATATTAAAATATGCCAGCAGATGATGAGCAAAAGTAATAGGCTGCGCTCTTTGCAGATGAGTATAACCCGGCATCAGTGTTTTGTTATGTTTCTTGGCAACAGTAAGCAGTGCTTCTTCAAATTTAATCAGAAGTTCAGCAATTTCAGCAACTTCTCTCTTCATATACATATGCATATCAAGAGCAACCTGATCATTACGGCTGCGTGCAGTATGCAGTCTTGCACCTGCCTGTCCGATACGCTCTGTAAGACGAGCTTCAACATTCATATGAATGTCTTCCAAAGCTACTTCAAACTTAAAGTTACCTGCTTCTATATCTTTTAAAATATCTTTCAAACCTGCAACGATCTTTTCCCCGTCTTCCTTTGGAATAATTCCGCAGTTAGCCAACATCGTTGCATGAGCAATACTGCCGCGAATATCTTCATGATATAAGCGTTTATCAAAATCAATGGACGCATTAAATGCGTCCACTAATTCATTAGTATTTTTACTAAATCTTCCGCCCCACAATTTGGCCATTATTTTAACATTCCTTTTTGCATTAAAGCACGAACTTTAAGCGGCAGACCAAAGAGGTTAATGAAGCCGGTTGCATCAGCTTGGTTGTATACTTCATCTTCGCCAAAAGTTACATATTCCTGGCTGTACAGGGAGTACGGGGATTTTGCACCTGCACTGATGATATTGCCTTTGTACAGTTTCAAACGAACGGTACCGGTAACAGTTTTTTGGGTTTCGTCAACGAAAGCAGCAAGTGCTTCACGAAGCGGAGAGAACCACATTCCATCATATACCAGTTCTGCATAGCGAATGCCAACCATTTGTTTGAAGCTTGCGGTAGCACGGTCAAGACAGAGGTTTTCAAGTTCATTGTGTGCATAGTAAATAATAGAGCCAGCAGGGTTTTCATAAACGCCGCGGGATTTCATGCCAACAAGACGGTTTTCAACGATATCGCAGATACCAACACCGTTGCGGATACCAATTTCATTTAAGGTTTCAACAATTTTTGCAGGGCTGAGTTTTTCACCATTTACAGCAACAGGCAAACCTTGTTCAAATTCGAGTTCAACATATTCATCTTTGTCAGGAGCAGTTTCCGGAGTGTTGGTAACAATGAAGAGTTCATCTTTCGGAGCATTCCAGGGATCTTCCAGATCACTGCCTTCATGGCTCAGATGCCACATGTTGCGGTCCATGGAATAGTCATGGTCATGGGTTACAGGTACCGGAATATTGTGTGCTGCTGCAAAGTCAATAGCTTCGTCACGGGATCTGATGGACCATTCACGCCACGGAGCAATAATAGCCAGCTGCGGAGCCAGTGCTTTTACGGAAAGTTCAAAACGAACCTGGTCATTACCTTTACCGGTTGCACCATGAGCAATAGCGTCAGCACCTTCAGCTTCAGCAATTTCAACTAATCTTTTAGCAATCAAAGGACGAGCAAAAGAAGTACCGAGCAGATATTTCTTTTCATATACTGCGCCAGCTTTTACTACAGGCCATACATAATCAGAAATGAATTCTTCTTTCAAATCGAGAATATAGCATTTGCTTGCACCAGAATTGATAGCTTTATCATGTACCGGATTAAGCTCATCACCCTGGCCAAGGTCAGCAGTAACAGCAATAACTTCGCAGTTATTGTAGTTTTCTTTTAACCAAGGAATAATTATAGAGGTGTCAAGACCACCAGAATATGCAAGTACGACTTTTTTAATATCTTCTTTTTTCATTACTAAATAGCCTCCCAGTTTTTTTATTCAATTTTACTGAATATTTTTGCATTGATATTGTATATTATAGCACCTTTTCAATAAATGTCCAGTCTTTTTGCAATTGTATACAAAATTATCTAATTATTATAAAACTTCATCGCTCATTAAGAGTGCCATAATAGCTTTTTGTACATGCAGACGATTTTCAGCCTGATCAAATACTACGGACTGAGGACCTTCCAGTACTTCTTCGGTAATTTCTTCACCACGATAAGCCGGCAGACAATGCATAACAATAGCTTCCGGTCTTGCCACTGCCAGAAGTTCTTTATTAATCTGATACTGGCCTAATGCTTCTTTGCGTATGTTATGCTCTTCTTCCTGACCCATGCTTGCCCATGCATCTGTATAAAGTACATCTGCACCTTTGGCAGCTTTAAACAAATCTTCTTCTACAGTAACAGAGCAGCCTGTCTGAACAGCATCTTCCTGTGCCATTTTTACAATTTCCGGATCAGGCTGATAGCCCTTCGGGCTTGCACAAACCATATTCATACCAACTTTAGCGCAGGCAAACATTAAGGAATGAGCCATATTATTGCCGTCACCAACATAAACAAGCTTACGCCCTTTTAAAACTTCCATTTTTTCCTGGATGGTAAAAAT
Organism: uncultured Phascolarctobacterium sp.; assembly: GCA_958448515.1. Classification (GTDB taxonomy): domain Bacteria; phylum Bacillota; class Negativicutes; order Acidaminococcales; family Acidaminococcaceae; genus URXU01. The sequence continues at coordinate 85,047 of CAUDEF010000002.1, forward strand.
GTCAGTTAAAGCCTGGCAGGGATGCAGCAGATCGGTAAGTCCGTTAATTACCGGAACGCTGGCATACTGTGCCAGCTCAATAACAGAATCATGAGAAAATGTTCTGATCATAATGCCGTCTACAAAACGGGATAAAACTCTTGCTGTATCTCTTACAGGTTCGCCGCGACCAATCTGAGAAGACGCATCACTCAGATAAATAGGATGACCGCCTAATTGCCAGAAACCTACCTCAAAAGAGGTTCTTGTTCTTGTAGATGCCTTGGAAAAAAGCATCGCTAAAGTTTTTCCTTTTAAATATTGATGTTCTTCACCATTTTTTTGTTTACGTTTCAGCTTTTTAGCTACATCTAAAATGGTAGCAACTTCACCAACAGTCAAATCGTGAATAGAAATCAAGTCTTTATTTCTTAAACCCATTTGTAACTCTCCCTCAAAACAACTTAAAACTCAGCCAAAGCATCATCTAAAGCTTTCACTACAATATCTATTTCTTCTTTAGTAACGATAAGCGGCGGAACAAGTCTGATAACATTGCCGGCAGTGCAGTTTACGATAACATGGTTTGCCAGGCATCTTTCAACTACAGGTTTGCCCTCTTTAACAAGTTCCATGCCTAAAATAAGACCACGTCCGCGAACTTCTTTGACCTTTTCAGGATATTTAGCCTGCAGCTTTTCAAGCTCAGCTTTAAAATAATCCCCCTGTACGGCAGCTTTATCTACCAGGTTTTCAGAACGGATAGCAGTAAGACACGCATAAGCAGCTGCACACGCTAACGGATTACCGCCAAATGTGCTGCCATGATCACCTGCTTTAAATACATGAGCCAATCTTTCTTCAACAGCAAATCCACCCATGGGGAAACCGCCGCCAATACCTTTGGCAAAAGTAAGGATATCAGGTTTTACACCGCTGTGCATATATGCAAACCATTTACCGGTACGGCCAACGCCAGTCTGAATTTCGTCAAAAATAAGCAGTGCATCATGCTTATCGCACAAGCTGCGTACCTGCTGCAGATACTCATCAGTAGGTACATGCACACCGCCTTCACCCTGTACAGGCTCAAGCAGTACAGCACATACGTCATCACCCATTACAGCTTCCAACGCTTTAATATCGCCATACTCTACATATTCATAACCAGCCGGAAGCGGTTCATAACCCTGCTGATATTTTTTCTGACCTGTTGCAGTAAGAGTCATCATTGTACGTCCATGGAAGGAATGTACAGCTGTGATAATACGGAATTTGCCGTCAGCCTTTTGTTTGCCATATTTTCTAGCCAGCTTCAAAGCACCTTCATTAGCTTCAGCACCGCTGTTTGCCAGAAATACTCTGTCAAAACCGCTTACTTCAGCAATAACCTTTACAGCTTTTGCCTGAATTTCAGTATAGTAAAGGTTTGAGCAGTGCATAATCTTGGCAGCCTGATCAGCAATAGCTTTTACAAGCACAGGATGTGCATGTCCCAAAGCATTAACAGCAATACCTGCCAGAAAATCTACATATTTGTTGCCCTCGGTATCGTAAAGATAGCAGCCTTTGCCATGATCTAAAACCAAAGGATATCTGCCAAATACCGGCAGGTAATATTTTTCTGTTTCGTCAATAACATTCTTGTAATCCACTAAAAACAGCCCCTTCAAAACAATTTATTTATGCAATCTTATAATTCTTTAACAACTTCAGTACCAACGCCTTTGTCACTGAAGATTTCCATTAAGATAGTATGTTCTGCACGGCCGTCAATAATATGAGTTTTCTTAGCACCGCCGGACAGAGCAGTAATGCATGCACGAACTTTCGGAATCATGCCGCCGTCAATGTTGCCGCGAATGATAAGTTCCTGAGCTTTTTCAAAAGTAAGAGTAGAAATGAAGCTGTTTTCATCGCGATAATCAGAGTAAATACCTTTAACATCAGTAAGTACCAGTAATTTTTCAGCTTTCAATGCGCCTGCGATCTCACCAGCAACACTGTCTGCATTGATATTGTAAGTTTCACCGGATTTGCCAACACCAGTCGGAGCAATTACAGGAATAAAACCATTTTCCAGCAATACTTCGATAAGTTCAGTGTTTACATGTTCAACATTACCAACATAACCGATATCAACCAGATTTACTTCACCATTTTCATAAACGTCTGCCAGATGTTTTTTAGCAATAACCAGGTTTGCATCTTTGCCGTTTAAGCCAACAGCTTTGCCACCCAGCATATTAAGACGAGCAACAAGATCGGTGTTAATTTTACCTACAAGAGCCATTTCTGCAATGCCAACAGATTCAGCATCGGTTACGCGCAATCCGCTTACAAATTCGCTTTTTTTGCCAGCCTGCTGCAGCATGGTAGTAATTTCAGGGCCGCCGCCATGAACAACAACAGGACGCATACCTGCGCATTGGAGGAAAACAACATCCTGCAGCACTTTATTTTTAATTTCGTCATTCAGCATAGCGTTGCCGCCATATTTTACTACAATAGTTTTATCTTTAAAATCTCTCAGATAAGGCAAAGCTTCCATCAAAGTTTTTACTTGAGCATCATTCATTAACATAGGTTATTCCTCCTTAGTAACATATAATTTACCAGATATATCAGGTATGATATTCTCCGTTAATTTTCACATATTCATAACTGAAATCACAGGTCCATACAGTAGCTGTTTCATTACCTGCAGCCAGATCTATATTCATCTGAATGTCATGTTCTGACATAATCGGTGCCAGCTTTTCAGCCGGAACATTACAGTTCATACCGTTTTCTACAAGTCTGATGCCACCAATGTCCAGATTAACTTTTTCTGCGTTCATGGCAGCTCCGCTGTATCCTGCTGCACAGACAATTCTTCCCCAGTTAGGATCTTCACCAAAGAAAGCTGTTTTTACAAGAGGAGATTTGGCAATAGCCATTGCACAGATTTTCGCATCCTCCCAGCTTGCAGCACCACAAACATTTACTTCCAAAAATTTGGTTGCGCCTTCACCGTCACGGGCAATAAGTTTTGCCAGATCAGTAGCACAAGCTTTAAGCGCTTCAAAGAAAACAGGATAATCAGGATGTTCCTCAGACAGAATAATTTCATTTTCAGCAAGACCATTTGCCAGAACAATCATACTGTCATTGGTACTGGTATCACCATCAACGACTACCATATTAAAGGATTTATCAGCTGCAGCTTTTACCGCTCTTTTTAAAACATCAGGAGCAATAGCTGCATCAGTAGTAATAAAGGTCAGCATGGTTGCCATATTAGGATGAATCATGCCGGCACCTTTGGCAATACCTGCGATGGTTATTTTTTTGCCATCAATTTCTACTTCATAAGCAGATTTTTTAATAAAGGTATCTGTTGTCTGAATTGCCAGAGCACAGCTTTCACCTTCATTTTCATCCATAGCATCAACAGCATCGGCAATACCTGTCAGCAGCTTATCCATGGGTAAAAACTGACCGATAACGCCGGTAGAGCAAACAAAAACTTCTTCCGGTTTAATGCCCAGAAGCTCTGCAGCATGGCTTTGCATTTTCTTAGCATCAGTATAGCCCTGTTCACCGGTACACGCATTGGCACAGCCGCTGTTGACAACAATAGCCTGAGCATATGAACCCTTATTTACTTCTCTGCTTACATGCACAGGAGCAGCACACATTTTGTTTTGAGTAAAAACAGCACCGCATGCTGCCGGAACAGTACTGTAAACAACAGCAACATCGTGATTGCCGCTTACTTTAATACCAGCTTTTACACCTGCAGCCAAAAAGCCCTGCGGAGCAGTAAGCCAGCCTTCAATTTTTTTCATATTACAATCCCTCTTTCAATCAAGGATAGATAGGAAGCTGACGCAAACCGACAGTTTCATCTAATCCAAACATTACATTCATATTTTGCACAGCCTGTCCTGCTGCACCTTTTACCAGATTATCTATGCAGCTCATAACAATAACTCTGCCGGTACGTTTATCAGTCTGCCAGCCTATGTCAACATAATTGGAGGCACGCACATTTTTTATCTCCGGACAAGCCCCCTGTCCTCTTAAACGAATAAAGAACTCATTTTTATACATATCTTTGAACGCTTCTGCAACCTGCCCATCAGTTACGCCTTCTTTGAGCTGAGCATAGCAGGTAGACAAAATGCCTCTGTCTACAGGCAAAAGATGCGGTGTAAACTGAATAACAACCTGTTCTCCGGCAAAATCACTGTAAGCCTGCTCTATTTCCGGAGTATGTCTGTGACTTGCAACACCATAGGCATGGAAGTTTTCATTTACGCTGCAGTATAAACTGCCTACTTTTAGGCTTCTTCCTGCTCCGGTTGTACCAGATTTGGCATCAACTACAATTCCCTTTGTCTCTATAAGACCTGCTTTCAAAAGCGGAACCAGAGCAAGTATACTGCATGTTGTATAGCATCCGGGATTAGCAACCAGCATTGCGTCCTTTACCTTGTCGCGATACAGTTCAGTAAGACCATAAACTGCATTGTTGTCAGGATCTTCATGCTTAACTTTATACCATTGCTCAAAAACCTTACTGTCTTTGAATCTGTAGTCTCCGCCCAAATCAATAATTCTTGTTGAGGAGCCTTTCAGTGCCTTACCAATTTTCATGGCATGTCCATGAGGCAAAGCAATAAATATAACATCGCTGCCAGCAGCAATATCTTCAATATTCTGCATGGAATCAAGCGCTTTTTCCACTCTTCCAGATAAATGCGGATACATGGAGCTGATTATTTCTCCAGTACTGCTTTCAGACGTAATATAAGCAATTTCTGCTTCCGGATGTCCATCAAGCAGTCTCAAAAGTTCTACACCGGCATAACCGGTTGCACCAATAACGCTAACTTTCATGTATACCTCCTTAAATTTTTAACTTTTGTAATTATACACCTTATGTGTATAATTTTACAACACCTTTTTCAATTATTTTATTCATGAAAAACACTTACCCATTTTATATACTATATTTTACTACTTTACAGTAGATTTTCATAGTTTTTTTATGACATATCAGCTACGTAAAATTTTATTTTAATTTTGCCTAAGCTCTCTGTTCCTGATAAAATTAATATGTAGAGATTGTGAGGTAAAATATATGTTAAAGACAATAATACTCGTAATTATCATCTCTGTAGGATTTACATTCTACGATAGTCAGACGCCTGATAAGGAGCCTGCTACTGCTGACAAAAAAATAGAACAGCATCAAAAAGAAGCTGCAGCAGGTCTGTTTTTCTCCCTGTTACCAGATAAAAAAGAATGGCCCGCGCCAATTCAAAAATTTTATCTGGCATTTAATATGGATGAAGTAATTGACCCTGTCAGAGAACGTCCTGACTGGACCCCTTTAGCTGCTATTCCCAAAGATGTTCAGCAGGCTGTTATTGCCATAGAAGATCATAATTTTTATAATCATGGCGCCATAGCCATAGAAGGAATCCTGAGAGCTGCGCTTGTTAATATTTCCGCAGGAGAAATTGTTCAGGGCGGCAGTACTCTTACCCAGCAATTTGTAAAAAATGTTTTTCTGACTCATGAACAAAGTATTGAACGAAAAATTTCAGAAGCTATACTATCTTTGATGCTCGAAGAAAACTACACCAAAGATGAAATTCTTGAACTCTATCTGAATACCACATATCTTGGTGCAGGAAGCACAGGCATAACTCAGGCTGCCAATACTTATTTCGGTAAATCACCACAGGCGCTTACACTTGCTGAGTCTGCAGTAATCGCCTCTTTGCCTTATGCTCCATCAGCACTTAATCCGTTAGAAAATCCTGCAGCATGCAAAAAAAGGCAGCTGCTTGTTTTGCAGACCATGAGAAAACATGGCTTTATTGATATGGATAGAGAAAAAGAAGCTGCGCAGGAAGTAATTTATCTGCAAAACGGAACGACAATGTAACAATTTAATAACACAAAAGCCGATAACTTTTAAAGTTATCGGCTTTTATTTATTATTCTAAAGCAAATACCGCTTCAACGCTGGCACTTACAGTAATCATATCCGGATTGATAACTGTTGGAGTACTGTCTGCCTTCATTAATCTTTCTGCATAATTATAGGCTCTGCCTGCATCACTGTAGTTTACAGACCTTATACAGAGAATTCTCCCGGCTCTACGACCATCCGCAGCAGCAAGAATATCTGCCTGAGTACGCGCATTCTGCACAGCCTCTGTCAAAAGCTGTTTTTGCATAAGTTCCTTATTTTTAATAGAAAAATCAATTCCATTTATCCCATGCACACCTGCTGCAGCAAGTTTATCAATTACATTGCCCAGCTTATTTAAATCATCAACTGTTATTTTTAAAAAGCTTTTTGCTGTATAACCTGTAATATCTCCATCTTTATCATATTCAGGATATAAATTATAGCTTCTGCTTTTTATGTCATCCCCCGTCATGGCTAATCCCAGTAAAGAAGATTTTATTCTGTCAAAGCTCTTAGCAGCATTATCTGTCGCCTCATCCGCAGTACGTCCTGTTCCGGTAACATAAAAATTTACAAGAGCCATATTAGGAGCAATTTCTTTGCTGACAGTTCCACGTACGGTAACATCTTCCAGATTTCCTTCATATGCATTAACTAGGGAAGTACCAAAACAACTGCCAAAAATAATTACAAGCACAACAATAATATTTTTCAGTTTATACATAATGCCACCTCCATGCACCTTCAGTATAACATACAAAGCTTAATCTTAATAAAAAAACACAAAAAAACCATATTTTATTATTAAGCTATTTTCATTTATCTGATATAATGAACAAAATGTACTTTAGAGAGGGTTCCATGCGTAAGATATTATTTATTATTTCTCTTGGTTTTATTACTTATGGCATATATAAAAAAGAATATCTTGCAGTTATGCGCAAAGCTGCAACAATTTGTCTGGAGTGTATAGGCATTGGTTAGACGCAAGCTTGTTCAGTTTCTGACTGCAGTCATATACAACGGAAATTTTGAAGGATTTTTAAACGGAAAAATATGGCAGGGTCAAAGCAAAAGTATCTGCGTTCCCGGACTGAACTGTTATTCCTGCCCTGGTGCCCTTGGTGCCTGTCCAATAGGAGCACTGCAGAGCTCCTTAAGCGGTGCTTTTTTGCGCATTCCCTTTTATGTTCTGGGATTTTTAATGCTTATCGGGCTGCTTTTCGGCAGGCTTATATGCGGATGGGCTTGTCCCTTTGGCCTGATACAAGAATTACTTTACAAAATACCTTCTCCCAAATTCAGTAAAAATAAATTTACGTATAATCTGGCTAAATTAAAGTATTTTATTTTGATATTTTTTGTCCTTTTAATGCCCATTGCTTACTATTTTATCAGCGGCGTAGGAGTTCCTGCGTTCTGTAAATTTATCTGCCCGGCAGGCACGCTGGAGGCTGCTCTGCCTCTTGCAGCAGTCAGCGACAATATCAGATCTTCTCTTGGCACTCTCTTTAGCTGGAAATTATTTCTTATGCTGATTATTTTGTCAGCCGCAGTTTTTATCTATCGCCCTTTTTGCAGATTTATCTGCCCGCTTGGGGCTATTTATGGATTATGCAATAAAATAGCTCTTTTTGGAGTTAAAATAGACCAGCAAAAATGTATCCACTGCCAGAAATGTATTCAGCATTGTCTGCTGGACTGCAAAAAAATAAATGATACTGAATGTATAGCCTGTGGTGAATGTCAAAAAGTATGTCCTACGCAGGCAATTTCTATCGGAAAAAAATTTTAATACAGAAAGGACTATAATCTATGAAAAAATTTATCATCTTCTTTACTATGGCGTGTATGTTTATTTTAAGCGGCTGCAGTTTCAGCGATAACTCTTCATCTGCTGTAACAACAGCTTCCGCTCAAACTGTCAGCCACAAAGCACCTGATTTTAAATTTACGCTTCTTGATGGCACAAAAACCAGCCTTGCCCAATTACAGGGTAAGCCAGTTTTCTTAAACTTCTGGGCAACCTGGTGCCCGCCCTGCGTTGGCGAAATGCCCCATTTTGAAAAACTTTATCCTAAATATAAAGATAAAATAAACTTCGTTGCCATAAGTCTTGACGACAGCAAAGCAGATGCTGATGCTTTTATCCAGCAAAAAGCTTTTACCTTTCCGGTAGGCTTTGCAAATAATCAGGAAATCGCTGCAAAATATGAAATTCAGGGAATTCCTACATCATACATTATTGATGCTCAGGGAAATGTAATTGCCTCCTATATCGGAGCTATGGATGAGCAGACTCTGGAAAAATTTTTAAATAAAGCATTATAAGCAAAAGGAAGAAAACAGCTCAGATGTTTTCTTCCTTTTTTATGTCACACTGCTAATGGATTTTTGTATTGCAAATTATCCTCAAATAATTTATAATATTATGAAAGTTATTACTTTTTTTACACTTTAGTAATCAAAAGTACTTTAGGAGAGGATGTTTGTTTTGGAAAGAGAGAATTTTTCATCAAGATTAGGTTTCATCCTGATCTCAGCAGGCTGTGCCATAGGATTAGGTAATGTATGGCGTTTTCCTTATATTACCGGATTATACGGCGGCGCATCTTTTGTACTCATTTATTTATGCTTTTTGCTTCTTCTCGGTTTGCCTATTATGGTTGCTGAGTTTGCTGTAGGACGTGCCAGTGTAAGAAGTGCGGCGAAGTCGTTTGACGTACTTGAACCTAAAGGCAGCAAATGGCATCTTTATAAATATGGTGCTATCGCCGGTAATGTAATCTTAATGATGTTTTATACAACTGTAGCAGGTTGGATGCTTTACTATTTTTACAAGATGGCTGTCGGCGATTTTGCCGGACTTGATGCAGACGGAGTTACTAACGTGTTTGTTTCTCTCCTTTCTGATCCTGTAACTATGACCGGCAATATGATTGCTATTGTTCTCCTTTCATTTGGTGTATGCTATCTTGGCGTAAAAGACGGTGTAGAACGTATAACAAAAGCAATGATGGCATGTCTGCTCCTTTTAATGCTGGCTCTGGCTGCTAATTCCATTATGCTTCCCAACAGTGCAGAAGGCTTAAAATACTATCTGTATCCAGATTTCAGCAAAGTAGTTGAACACGGCATCTCCGAAGTTATTTTTGCTGCTATGGGTCAGGCATTCTTTACTCTGAGCCTTGGCATTGGCGCTTTGGCTATTTTTGGCAGCTATATCGGTAAGGAACAGCGTCTGACTGGTGAAGCAATCTGGATTATGTGCCTTGATACATTTGTAGCTATTACTTCCGGTCTGATTATTTTCCCTGCCTGCTTTAACTTTGGCATTAACCCCGGCAGCGGCCCTAACCTTTTATTCATTACTCTGCCCAACGTATTTAATGAAATGTCCGGCGGCAGTTTCTGGGGCGCACTGTTCTTCCTTTTCATGCTCTTTGCAGCAATGTCCACCGTTATTGCAGTATTTGAAAATATTACTTCCTGCATTTGTGATTTAACAGGCTGGGAACGTAAGAAAACAATCCGTATCAACATTGTAGCTATTATTCTCTTATCCATGCCCTGTATCTTAGGTTTCAACGTATGGAGCAATATTCAGCCTTTAGGCCCCGGAAGCTGCATACTTGATCTGGAAGATTTCCTCGTAAGCAACAATTTACTTCCTTTGGGCAGCCTTGTATATCTTGCATTCTGCACCCATCGTTACGGCTGGGGCTGGGATAATTTCATTAAAGAGGCTGATACAGGAAAAGGTGTTGCCTTCCCTAAATGGGTTCGCTTCTATGCAACTTATATTCTGCCTTTAGTAGTTCTGGTGATTTTCTTTAACGGCTACTACGCATTATTCTTTAAATAATTTCAATAAACAAAAAGCTCTGCTGTTATTTGCAGCAGAGCTTTTTTATTTTATCCTTACTTCCAGCTTCATCAGGTAATCTTCAGCATCACGCTCAGAAAAATAATTTGTAATATCCTCCTGATAAATATCGCCGTCAATACTAAATTTGCGCTCACACAGCTCCTGATAAAAAATCTTATACTCTTCCGGTAAATCTGCATAAGAGCCTCTGATATATTTTACAGCATATTTTCCGGCAGGTTTTACCCTAAAGTATTTACTTCTGACAATCCTGTCTACCCGTGAAAAGAAAAATGAAGTATAAAAACTGTTATTTTCTATATTTTTCTGCGAAATAATTTCTCCGGTAGCAAAATCATCATAATAATTATATTTTACACAATATTTCAGATGATTACCCAAAACTTCTGCCAGCGCCTTTTCATTTATACTTGTAACCGGATCACTGATAATGAAATATTCATCATCACGCATAACCACTTCAATTTTATTTTCTTCCACAATATATGAAGCCTCTGTGATCTTGATAGTATTTGCCAGCAGTTTTCGCTGCCTGCGCAGCTGCTCCTGCTCTTTTTTCAGCATCAAATCTTTTTCCTTCAGCATAAGCAGAAAATTTTCTGTATCGCGTATTTTCATATATGATTTTATTTCCTGTAAACTCAGCCCCACTTCTTTTAAGGTAGCAATTAAGTCAAAAGTATAAATCTGATTAGCAGAGTAAAATCTGTAGCCGTTATCAGCAACATACGCAGGCTTTAATAAACCCATATCATCATAATGGAATAATGTATCTTTGGTAGTATTACATAATTTTGCAAACTCGCCTGTTTTAAATAGTTTCTGAGCCATAAAGTCCCCCTTGACTATGGTGTAACACTATACTTTATACTTATTATAGAAACAATTACCGGTAATTGCAAATTGGAAGGTGAATATTATGAAAGCAAAGCTTATGCTTTTGCTTGCGATTGCTTTAGAAATATCCGGAACAGCGTTAATGAAGTATCTGGTAGACAATAATCATGCTAATGCGTATTTATACATGCTGATATTTATATCTTTTTCTTACTTTTTCCTGAGTAAAGCTGTACGCACTATTCCCATCAGTCTTGCTTATGCAGTCTGGGAAGGAATTGGTCTGGCCGGAACAGCATTCCTTGCATGGCTTGTTTTTAACGAAAGCATGAACATTCAAAAGCTTTTATCAATTTGCATTATTCTGACAGGCCTTTTTATGATAAAGAAAGGCACAATTTTAGGAGAGGATTAATATGGACTTAAGAATGACTGGTACACTGCTTATTTTAGCAGCAGTTGTTTCTGATGTTATTGCCAATATTTATGTAAAAAAATCTAACGGTTTCAGCCAAAAATTATATGCTGCACTTGCACTTACTCTTGTTGGATTAGCGTTTTTCTTCCTGTCCAAAGCAATTTTGTACATGGATTTAAGCGTAGCTTATGCTTCCTTTGGCGCGCTGGGAATTATCTTAACAACATTTATTGATAAAACTTTCTTTAAGCTGAAAATTACCAGTGTTGGAATAATTGGTATTATATTAATGATTTTTGGCATTATTTTAATTAAAACATCATAAATAATTGAATCAAAAATACACCTGCCAGACAGCAGGTGTATTTTTCTTATATCATGTATCATTCTTTACAAGACATACTATATATTGTGAAGTTTTTGCAAATTACAAACCAAATATTTGACATATGTCGCTTATTTAATTATACTTGCATCATAATATCTGAACTTTATGCAAAACTAGCATACATATAATCAGATTCTAAATTATTATGTTAGGAGTGTTTATATGTCTAATTTATTACAGGAAAAATATGATTTATACATTGGAGGTAAATGGGTTCCTGCTTCTGATGGAGCAACCTTCTCTTCTGCTAATCCCGCTACAGGGGAACACTTGGCAGTATGTGCAGAAGCAACTAAAGAAGATGTAGACAGTGCGGTTAAAGCAGCCTGGGATGCTTTTGAAACCTGGAAAGATACCACTCTTGCTGAAAGAGCAGAGATTCTGCTCAAAATTGCTGATGTCATTGATGCCAACAAAGAACACCTGGCAAGAATTGAAACTATGGATAACGGCAAACCTATCCGTGAAACCTTAAACGTTGATATTCCCATGGCTGCGGATCATTTCCGTTATTTTGCAGGTGTTATCCGTGCTGAGGAAGGCTCTGCAACCATGCTGGATAAAAATACCATGAGTATTGTTTTAAAAGAACCAATTGGCGTTGTAGGACAGATTGTTCCCTGGAATTTCCCCTTTTTAATGGCGGCATGGAAGCTTGCTCCTGTTCTTGCTGCAGGCTGCTGCACTGTTTTAAAACCTTCCAGCTATACTTCTCTCAGTGCGCTGGAACTGGCACGTTTAATTGACGGTATCCTCCCTCCCGGTGTATTTAATGTTATCACCGGTAAAGGTTCCAGATCCGGTCAGTATATTTTAGAGCATCATGGTCTTTCCAAACTTGCATTTACCGGTTCTACCGAAGTAGGTCGCAATGTAGCACAGGCAGCTGCAGATAAACTTATTCCCTCCACATTAGAATTAGGCGGCAAATCTGCTAATATCTTCTTCCCGGACGCTGACTGGAATTTAGCTATGGAAGGTCTGCAGATGGGCATACTCTTTAACCAGGGTCAGGTATGCTGCGCAGGTTCCAGAGTTTTTGTACACGAAGATATTTATGATAAATTTGTAGCAGAAGCTGTTGAAAAATTCAATGCAGTTAAAGTTGGCAATCCTTTAGATGCAGATACGCAAATGGGTTCTCAAATTTATGCGGCACAGGTAAATAAAGTACTTGAATATGTAGAAATCGCTAAAAATGAAGGTGCAACCATTGCCTGCGGCGGCTACAAATTAACAGAAAACGGACTTGATAAAGGTAATTTTGTAGCGCCTACACTTATCACTAATGTTACTAATGATATGCGTGTTGCTCAGGAAGAAATCTTCGGACCTGTTGCGGTAATCATTAAATTCAAAACAGAAGACGAAGTTATAAAAATGGCAAACGACAGTGTTTATGGCCTTGGCGGAGCTGTATGGACAAAAGATATTAACCGTGCTCTGCGTGTTGCCCAAAAAATTCATACAGGACGTATGTGGGTAAACTGCTATAATGCAATTCCGGCAGGTGCACCTTTTGGCGGTTACAAACAATCCGGCATAGGCAGAGAAACACATAAAGTGATGCTTGACCATTACACTCAGCAAAAAAATATTATGATTAACCTCAGCGAAAAACCGTTAGGCTTATACTAATTACACCAAAAAAAGCAGTACTTATAAGTACTGCTTTTTTTGACTTTTACAGGTATCTGTAATAAAATTTTAATGAAATATTTTATACAGAAGAAGGTACTCCTATGGCCAGACCCACAAAAAAGCGACAGATTTGCCGACAAAAGCTTCCGGCAGCAATAAATTTTATGCCCGATAAAGATATAACCAAAGAAACAGTTATCTTAAATATTGATGAATACGAAACTATAAGACTGCTGGATGGTGAAGGGCTTACTCAGCAGGAATGCTCGATACGCATGGGCATAGCCCGCACTTCTGTACAGGCCATTTATGAAAGTGCCCGCAAAAAACTGGCAGATGTTTTGGTAAACGGAAAACATCTTTCAATTAATGGCGGCAGCTGCCTTATTTGTGACGGATTTCATCATTTCTGCGGTGAAAGTGACTGTCCGTGCAAGAAAAAAACTGATACCGCAAAATAAAAAAATACTCAGGTTTAAAAACCTGAGTATTTTTTATTTTTAATCTCTCAATTTAGCTTTATATGCTTCGGCAACTTCGGCAATAACTTTCTTCATGCTTGCATCAACTTCTGCATCAGTTAAGGTGCGGTCAGCAGCCTGATAAGTTAAGTTAAAGGCCATGGATTTGCAGCCTTCTGCAACCTGTTTGCCGGTATAAATATCAAATACTTTTACATCGATGAGTAATTCGCCTGCATGCTTGCGAATTACTTCTTCCAGCTCTGCATTGGTTACTTCCGCAGGAACTACTACAGCAATATCACGGCTCATGCTGGGATATTTAGGCAAATGTTTATATTGCGGTACAGTAGTTGCTGCTTTTACCAAAGGCTCAATTTCAAGCTCCAGCAAGTATGCTTCCTGAGCCAAACCAAATGCATCCTGAGTTACAGGGTGAACTTCACCAAACCAGCCGATAATTTTACCTTCTGCTTCAATAGCGCAGCTTTTGCCCGGATGCAGATAAGGCACAGCATAATGAACAAGCTTGTAATCAGTAAGCTGCAATTTATTCAGCAGGCCTTCTACAACGCCCTTCATATCATAAAAATCAACATTATCGCGGCAGGTGCACCAGCTTAAGTCATTGCACTTGCCACTGATTACAGCGCACAGCATTGGTCTTTCTTCCGGGAAATCTGTTAACGGAAGTTCTTTGGGCAGGTATACTCTGCCAACTTCAAAAACAGCTACTTTGGCATGCTGACGTGCAAGGTTATATGCTGCAGCATTTAAAAGACTTGCTGCCATTGTAGTACGCATAACTTTAAATTCATCTGTAATCGGATTCAGCAGCTCAATAATATTGCGTCTGCTGTCATCAGCAGGCAGCTGCAATTTATCAAAAGCACTGGGATTAATGAAGCTGTAAGTCATTACTTCGCTCATGCCTACAGCAGCCATATAATCCTGTACACTGTCTTTTACATCTTCAATTACCGGCTGACGGCCCTGAGCAACTCCCAAAACCGGTAAATGAGACTGAATATGATCTATGCCATGAATGCGGGCAATTTCCTCACTGATATCTGCATCACAGGTAACATCATTGCGCCAGCTGGGCACGGTAATTACCATTTTGCCATCAGCTTCTTCTACTTTAAATTCCAGAGAAGTTAAGGTATTAACCATTTCTTCAGCTGCAATTTCAATACCGATACGGGCATTAATAACTTCCGGAGCAACTGTGATTACAGTAGGAGCTACCGGTTCCGGATAAGCTTCTACAATACCGGCAACAGTTTCGCAGGCTCCCATTGCTTCCAAAAGATTAGCAGCGCGATTTAATGCATTTTGTGTAAGCACAGTATCTACACCGCGTTCAAAACGTCCGGATGCTTCACTGCGCAGACCAAGAGCACGGGAAGTGCGGCGAATGCTGGGTCCGTTAAAGGTTGCTGCTTCCAGCATTACATTAACGGTAGCATCAGTTACTTCTGTTTCAAGGCCGCCCATTACACCGCCAAGGCCTACTGCATGGTTAGGATCAGCAATAGTAATCATGGATTCATCAAGAGTTCTTTCCTGATCATCAAGGGTAACAAGTTTTTCTCCGTTTTCTGCTCTGCGTACAATCAAAGTATGCTCAGCAACTTTATCGTAGTCATAAGCATGCATAGGCTGGCCAAGTTCCAGCATTACATAGTTAGTTACGTCAACAACATTACTGATAGGACGAACACCGCATGCACGCAGGCGTTTCTGCATCCATTCCGGAGAAGGACCGATTTTGATATTTTTCAGTACGCGTACAGCAAAGCGTTTGCACAAATCAGCAGCTTCAATTTTAATGGAAGCCATTTCAGCTGCATTGCCGCCTGCAGCTTCTTTTACGTCCATAGCAGGCATTTTCAGCGTGCAGCCAGTAATAGCAGCAATTTCGCGAGCCAAGCCAATAATGCTGAAGCAGTCTGCACGGTTCGCAGTCAGGTCAATATCAATAACTGTATCATTAAGACCAAGTACTTCTTTAATATCTACACCAATAGGAGTATCCGGCGGAAGAATAAAGATACCGTTTCTTTGTTCCGGCAGCAATAATTTACTGTCAATGCCAAGTTCTTCTGCACTGCAGAGCATGCCAAAAGAATCAAGTCCACGCATTTTTGCTTTTTTAAGCTTCATGCCATTAGGCAGACGGCTGCCAACAACAGCTACCGGCACCATATCGTCCTGATGTACATTCTGCGCACCTGTCAAAATCTGTACAATGCCCTGACCGTAATCCATCTGACAAATCCACAAATGGTCAGAGTTAGGATGACGCTCAATATGGGTAACTTTACCGGTCAGTACACCTTCCAAGCCTTCACCTAAATTGGTAACTGTTTCTACTTCCAAACCGACACGGGTAATTTTATCAACCAGAACATCGGTAGGAATATTTATATCAACATACTGTTTAAGCCACTCTAAAGACGCTAACATAATAATCCTCCTTATTTGAATTGACGAATGAAACGCAGATCATTTTCAAAGAATAAGCGTAAATCATCAATACCATATTTTAACATTGCAATACGTTCTACACCCATGCCGAAAGCAAAACCAGTCATTTTTTCAGGATCATAGCCGCTCATGGTAAGTACATTGGGATGAACCATACCACTGCCCAAAATTTCCAGCCAGCCGGAGTTTTTGCACACACGGCAGCCATGACCGCCGCAGATTACGCAGGAGATATCAACTTCCGCAGAAGGCTCGGTAAAGGGGAAATAGCTGGGACGCAAGCGTACTTTTACACTGCTGCCAAACATTTCCTTAAGGAAGAGTTCCAAAGTTCCTTTTAAATCAGCAAGGCTGATATTTTTATCTACAACAAGACCTTCTACCTGATGGAACATCGGGGAGTGAGTTGCGTCATAGTCACAGCGGTATACAGTACCCGGTACGATTACTCTGACAGGAGTATTAGGCTCCTGTGCCTGCATTGTACGAGCCTGCACCGGAGAAGTATGAGTGCGCAGCAGATATTCATCTGTAATATAGAAGGTATCCTGCATATCACGTGCCGGATGATCTTTCGGAAGATTGAGAGCTTCAAAATTGAAGTAATCTTTTTCAATTTCCGGGCCTTCCATAACATCAAAGCCCATACGCATAAAAATCTTTTTAATTTCACGCATGGTAAGAGTAATGGGATGCAGATGACCTTCTTTAGGCTGACGACCGGGCAAAGTAATATCTACTTTTTCATTAGCCAGCTTATCAGCCAGTGCTTTCTGCTCTAAAACTTCTGTTTTAGCATTAATTTCAGTTTCTAAAATACTTTTGATTTCATTAACAATCTGACCAATTTTCGGTCTTTCTTCAGCAGGTAATTTACCCATGCCTCTTAAAATTTCAGTCATAGGGCCTTTTTTACCTAAATATTTAATGCGTATTTCTTTTAACGCATCCAAAGAATTAACTTCAGCAAGTTCAGCCAAAGCCTGTTCTTTTAAAGACAATAATTCTTCTTTCATGTTACCCTCCTAGTTAAAGCTAAAATAGCAATAAAAAATCGCCCCTGTAAAAAATTACAGGGGCGAATAATCGCGGTACCACCCTTATTTATATACTTCATTCTCGCCTTAACGCGGCTTACGCCGGACCTACACAGTAACCCTTCAGTCCAGGCACTCACAGACGAACTTCCGGCAGATTATCATGTGCAAAGCTTACAGCCATTGGCTTTGCTCTCTGAAACATCTCCTCTGACGTACTCTCCTGATCATTGTGCATTCAGGGGCTATTCAATTTAAGACCTATTATATCACAAAGAAAATAAAATCTCAAATCCAATTCCTGAGCCTATAAATTTCTTCTCATAGCTTCAAACATTACTACTCCTGCAGCCATGGCTACATTTAAAGATTCTGCTCTGCCCTGCATGGGAATATAAATCTTTTTATCAGCCTCACGGAGCAAAGTATCAGAAGCACCATTAGCTTCATTACCCATAATAAAAGCAATTCTGCCTTTTAAATCAGCCTTATACAAGCTTTCTGCAGTGCTGTCCAGAGCTGTTACCAGCAGCTGATAGCCGGCTTTTTTAGTTGAAGAAACAAAATTACTTTCTTCTACTCCTGCAAGCACTGGTAAATGGAATAAAGAACCCATGGAGGAACGCACCGTTTTAGGACTGTAAATATCGGCGCATCCTTTCAGCAAAATAAGCCCGCCAATACCTGCAGCATCGGCAGTTCTCAGCATGGTTCCAATATTGCCCGGATCTCCAACACGGTCTAAAACCAGCAGCATTTTTCCTGATGCCAGCAAATCTTCCATACTGGTGCTTTGCATCTTACATACAGCTATAATGCCCTGCGGCGTTTCAGTATCAGCAATTTTCTTCATAACCTGCTCAGATACACACACCAGTTTAATATTTTTAGCTGCAGCAGCTTCCAAAAGTTTGAGAGTCCTTTTATCTTCAGTCTGCTGATAAAATAACATCTCTGCAAAACCACAGGCAACCGCGTCTTCACATGTTCTTAATCCCTCTGCCAAAAACTGCTGCCTGAGCTGACGATATTTTTTCTGTTTCAGTTCTGCAGTCTCTTTTACAAGAGGATTCTGTAATCCTGTTAATTCCATTAAAAATTAGCTCCCATCATTTTTACGCCTTCATGCGTTCCGATAATAATAATTTCATCCTCCGACTGAAAAACCTCATGGGCACAGGGGTTGACAATCGTATTACCGGCTCTTTTTATGGCGACAACGTTAATATTATATTTTCTGCGCAAATCTGCCTGAATCAGATTCTTGCCAACGAGATCAGCAGGAAGCTGCAGACTCATTACGCTTATTTCACTGGAAAGCTCAATATAATCCACAATACTGCTGGACACAAGGTTATGCGCGACACGTTTGCCCATATCCTTTTCTGCATACACAATTTTATCTGCACCAATTTTATTGAGCATGGTACCATGCAGGTCATTTAAAGCCTTGGCAACTACTACAGGTACGCCCATTTCTTTAAGCAGTAGCGTACACATCATATTACTTTCCAGTACACCTATAGAAACTACTGCCACATCAATATCATCAATGGGTAAAGAGCGCAGAACCTTTTCATCAGAAGCATCTGCACAAACAACGTATGACAAATAAGAACTTGCGTCCTGAACTACACTTTCATCATTATCTATACCAAGTACATCATAGCCCATTTCATTTAATGTATAGGCAACACTTTCGCCAAATAGTCCTAAGCCAGCCACTAAAAACTGTTTTCTCTTTGAATCTTTCATAGCAGTCTTCTTACCCCACAATTATATTTTCTGACGGATAACGTACTTTCTCATATTCCCTACTGAAAAAAGACATTCCAAAAGTTAAAATACCAATTCTGCCTATGTACATAGTCGCAATAAGTATCATCTTGCACCAGCTGTTCCACTCTGTAGTAATACCTATACCCAAGCCAACTGTACCGAAGGCAGAAAACGCTTCAAACAACACCTTCTGAAAACTATGATTGCCCGTATCAAAGGCCAATAGCAGAAATATTGCCAGAACAAGCCATAACACAGACAAAATAAAAATGCTGTAGCTTTTGGCAATTAAAGAAGAATCTATACGGCGCTTGAATAAAACTGTTTCTTTTTTGCCTCTCAGCAGCGATAATGTGGAAACCACCAGAATGCCGAAAGTTGCAGTTTTTATACCGCCGCCAGTAGACGTAGGCGAAGCGCCAACAAACATTAAGAACATTAAAAATACAAGAGTTGCATCTGTCAGCAAGGCTATATCAACTGTATTAAACCCTGCAGTTCTTGCGCTTACAGACTGAAAAACAGCAGCTAAAATCTGCTCTGAATCTGTTAAATTACCAAATGCATTTTTTCCTTTTTCCAAGAGCCATATAACAAATGCTCCCCCAAAGAGCAAAATACCGTTAATCAAAAGTACCATTTTAGTATGCAGAGAAAACTTCTGCCATCTTTTTTGTGTAACAATATCACCAATAACAGTAAAACCTATACCGCCAAGAATAATCAGCAGCATAAAAATAACGTTTATGACTATGTCAGTCTGATAATCCATAAGGCTTTTGTAGCTGCCAAATAAATCAAACCCTGCATTACAAAAGGCTGATACAGCGTGCCAGTAACCCCAGTAAAAGGATTTTGCCCCTAACTGATCATAAAAATACCAGGCTAAAATACTGCCGAAAATAAACTCAATAATTAAAGTATACTTAACTATGGCAAGCGTCATTTTTAACACGCCAGCCGGTCCATTTTGATTTAAAGACTCCTGAATCAGCAGACGCTGACGAATATTTATGCGCTTACCCAAACCTATACTTAAAAGTGTGGTTAAGGTCATAATGCCAAGACCACCAATCTGAATCAGAAGGATAAGCACTGTTTTGCCAAACAAAGTAAAATAATTGCCGGTATCTACTACTGCAAGCCCGGTTACACAAGTTGCCGATGTTGCCGTAAATAAAGCATCAATAAAAGGCATCCACTCGCCTGCAGTATTTGAAACCGGAAGCATCAGCAAAAATGTTCCGGTCATAATAAGTGCGGCAAAAGTCATTGCCACAACCATACTTCTGTTTAAACTGTATATAAAACGCAATAACCTGTTCATAATAAAATCTCCTGTTGTTTCATTATACTAAAGGCCATTTACAGCGTCAATTAAACAATAATTAAGAAATCAAATATGCAAAATGGTAAAAAAACAGACAAAAATAACAACACTTATCATAATAGTAAGCGAATTAACTACTCCTGCAAGTGGTGCATTGCCGCCCATTCTTTCTATAAAAATTGGTCCTATTGCCGTTGAAGGCGCCATAAGAGCTACTGCTGCAACAACATTTATTTCGTGTCTGAAAGGTTCAAAATACAATAAAACAAGTGCTGCAATAAGACCCAAGGTATAACGAGTCAAAACAATTTCCTTAATATAACCAATGCTGCGTTTGTTGAACGTAAGCTCAAACATCATGCCTATCATCAGCATACTCAAAAAAGTATTGGCACTGCCTAAAATGCCAGCAAAATCATACACAGGTTTTGGTATGGTTATTTCCAGGGAAATCAAAATTATAAGAGTTATATATACAACAAAAGGAGCAGAATGTGACAATTTCTTTATAATACTGCTGATGCTTACAGGCTCCTTGCAGCCATTTACATTGCCAACAACAGATGAAGCAATGGCATAAGTAAGACCAGTACACATAATGGAATTACCCAGATCAAACATGCACAGTACAATAACGCCAAAAGGTCCCAAAAAACTTTGTACAAAAGGCAAAGTAAAATTACCTATATTGTATCCTGACATACTGAACATATAGAAAATTTTTGCCGCAGCAGTTTCACGTCTTGTCATCAGCAAAGCCATGCCCACTACCACCAGGTTAGCCAGTAAACCAATTGCCACTACGGTATATAAGGAAGTATCCATAGTAAAGTGAGCAAAACTGCTGATAATAGCTCCCGGCAAAGTTACGTTCATTACAATTTTGCTTATTAATTTATAATCGTCTTTTGCAAAAAAGCCGGATTTTTTCAATCTATAGCCAATAATAATTATAAGTACAAAAGATAATGCTTTAGTGATCACATCCAGCATTATGATCCCTCCAAATAAACACAGATAAAAAAATATAAGCCTGTCTCTTGCGAGACAGACTTAATGTTAAAATTACAGAGCAGCTTTTGCAGCTTCTACTAATTTAGCAAATGCAGCAGCATCATAAATAGCCAGATCAGCTAAAACTTTGCGATCCATTTGGATGCCAGCTTTGCTCAGACCGCAGATGAAACGGCTGTAGCTTAAACCATTTGCACGGGTTGCAGCATTGATACGAGCAATCCACAAACGACGGAATTCACGTTTTTTAGCACGACGGTCACGACGAGCATAGTACAATGCTTTCATAACTGTTTCGTTAGCTTTTTTGAATTGTTTGCTCTTAGCTCCACGATAGCCTTTAGCTAATTTAAGAATGTGTTTATGACGACGATGAGCGGTAACGCCAACTTTAACTCTTGCCATTATTAATTTCCTCCTCTAATCTCTTGCTTATGCGTACGGTAACATTTTTGCTACGCGTTCATGATCGGTTTTGTGAACCATAGCAGCTTTGCGCAGGTTTCTTTTACGTGCAGGAGATTTATGTTCGAGAATATGGCTTCTGAAAGCTTTAGCACGTTTAAATTCACCACTGGCGGTTTTTTTGAAGCGTTTAGCAGCACTTCTGCGGGTTTTCATTTTAGGCATTGTAAAATCCTCCTCTATTTGCTGGGTTTAGGGGCAACAATCATAATCATGTTCTTGCCTTCTAATTTTGGCACTCTTTCAACAACAGCAACTTCTTTGAGTTGTTGTGCCATTTTGTTTAATAATACTTCGCCAAGTTCCGGATGGGAAAGTTCGCGACCACGGAACATAATAGTAACTTTAACCTTATCTCCATCTTCCAGGAAACGAACCGCATTTTTAAACTTAACATTAAAGTCATGTTCTTCAATGCCTGGGCGTAACTTAACCTCTTTAATATCAAAGGTCTTTTGCTTTTTACGGGCTTCTTTTTCACGTTTTTGCTGCTCGTAACGATACTTGCCATAATCCATAATTCGGCACACAGGCGGCTTCGCTGTCGGAGCAATTTCAACCAAATCCAGATGTCTTTCTATAGCAAGTTTAAGAGCATCTCTGCCGGACATAATACCAAGCTGTTCGCCCCCATCTGCAATAACGCGCACTTCTCGAGCACGAATTTCTTCATTGATACGCAAGTTTTCTTTGCTTATGACCATTCACCTCCAAGGAATATAAAAAAGCGGGCAGATAAAATCCACCCGCATAAAATCATATCCAACCCTGTCGAGCCTGTGCTGCAAGGTGAGAAGCGAGCGGCTTCTGCTTTATTCACTAAGATATGATACCACATAGAGCACTATGTGTCAACAATTATTTTCTTGCACCCAGTTGAGCATCAATTGCAAACAAACCTGCAATCTGATCGCCAACCATTTTCAGTTTTGCTACGATTTCATCAGCACTTGCTTCTTCCTCAACCTGTTCATCAATAAACCAGCGCAGGCAGTTTTGTGCCGTATAGTCATTTTCTTCAATTGCTGCCGCATACATATTGTTGATGCGGGAGGTTACATATTTTTCATGAGCCAGAACTTTTTCAAAAAGTTCCAGCGGAGAACCGTATTCTGCAGCAGGTGCATCAATAGCAAGCATTTCAGGTTTTTCGCCTCTGTCCTGCATAAATTTAACTAATTTTAAAGCATGTTCACGTTCTTCTTCATATTGCAGATACAGCCAGTTTGCCATGCCTTTGAAATTTTTAGCTTCCATATCCAGGCTCATCTGCAAATACATATATGCAGAATAAAATTCAGCCTGTACCTGTTCATTAAATAATTTATACATCTTTTCGTTCATAAATAACGCCTCCTTAATTATATTAATAAATACACTCTTTTGATGGCTTTATTATAGCAGATATTTTAAGAATAATCAATAATAATTATTTATTTCTTTTTATTATTTTTTATTGTTTTATGAATATAAAAAAGCGTACTGCTTAGCAGTACGCTTTTTGTTCAGTAATTATTTAATTAAAAAGTGAAAGTAAGGTCAGCCCAAAGGATCTGGTCATCAATTTTTTCGCCTAATTTATCAGCAAGTTTAGACTCGGTATCATACCAAGCAACAGTACCTACTACATTTTTAGCAAAAGTATAGTTAGCTGCAACACCATAACCTTCAAAGCCAGTCATACCGAAAGTATTAGCATCAGTGGTATGTGCTACATAAGTTTGAGCACCTTGGTCAAAATATTTAGCCCACATACCCCAGCTGCCAACTTCGTCAGCTGCAGCACCTTTATAGGAAACTCCTACTACATAGCCATCATCTTCTAAAACGTCACTTAATTCTGTGTTAGAAACACCATTAGCACTCATATCTCCTTTGAGATAAGTACCTTCTAAAGTAACATTATCCCAGCTGTAAGCAGCACCTACATGCCAAATAGCATTCTCAACACCTAAATCAGCGTATTTATCTCCGCCCATATCTTTGAAGTTAATATAGCCTGCATTCAAATTTAATTTTCCCATGTCATAGGAAAGTTCTGCACCAGCATAGTCACCACCATTATCTACGGAGATAGCATCACCTTCTGTTACATAACCAGGAACTTCGGGTAACACAGTTACACCGCCAGAAGCAGTTGCTTTACCTGCGAAAGCTTTAACTTGAAGTTTTTCACCATAAGCAACTTCTACGCCGTCAGCACGAGTATCATATATATAACCATTACCGAATACAGCATTATAACGACCAGCAGTTACGTCTAAACCACCAAGTTTACCTTCAACGTATGCACGTTGGAATGCAACATCAGATTCGTCACCATTGTCATTACCAAAATCTTGAGTATTTTCAACCATACCAGTGTAAGACCAATCATCATTTATCTGACCAGTTACCCACAAACGAGTACGGAAGTCATTGGTGTAACCATTCAAGTCACTTTCTTGATAACGATAACGTACTTCACCGGTGATTTTTACATTGTCAGCTTTTTCTTCGAGGTTAGCTACGCGAACGCCGAGGGTGTCGAGTTCTTCAGCAAATTCTGCTGCCAGTTTGTCTACGTTAGCTCCTTTTGCCATTGCTTTTGCTACGATTTGTGCCATTTCATAGCGGGTCATCAGTTTGTCTCCGCCATAGGTTCCGTCAGGGAATCCGTCAACAACGCCAGCTGCTGCCAGTTTGTTTACGCTGTCATATGCCCAGTGGCCAACCGGTACGTCAGAGAACGGGTTTGCTGCATATGCAGATGCAGTTACACCCAAAGCCATTGCCATTGCAAGTACTAAAGATTTTTTCATTTTTGTTTCCTCCTTTAGGAAAGCATTTTATATTTTTATAAAACACCCAAAGGATTACTTCCATACTATTGCGCAAGAGTTGCCTTGTTTCCTCTGCCAGTATTTCCACAAACCTTATAAAGTGTTATATAAACTTAACAATATAAGGCAGAAAATTCGTAATACTGCAAATATACGAAACCTTAGGGGGTGAGCATAGCTCAATTCTGCCTTATTTGAAATTATTATAACACATCCGTCCCCCCCTGCAAGACTTAAAGTTTGTTTTTTTTATTTACTTTTTTTGCAAAATGCTACACAAGTAATAAAAAAAGAGACAGCAAAGCTGTCTCTTTTTTACATATTTTAAATTTTTTACTAATTTTCCAATTAGAAAGTGAATACTACTTGGCTCCAGATAGTTTGAGATTCTCTGTTGCCTTCTTTTTCTTCCAAGTCATACCATTCAACCTGACCAACGATGTTTTTAGCAAAGGTATAATTAGCAGCTACGCTGTAACCTTTGAAACCAAACATATCATCAGCTTTACCGTTCATAGTATGGTTCATATAAGTGGTTGCACCTTGATCATAATATGTAGCAACTAAACCCCAGCTGCCAGGTTGAGAAGCTTTAGCACCTTTGTAAGAAGCTGTTACTACGTAACCATCATCGTCCATATCGGTACCCCAGTCATCACCCTTAAGATACAAAGCACCAAGTTTTACATTTTTATCAAATGCATAATTAGCGCCTACTGCCCAAATTTCCATATCTTCATCTAATGCGTCAACACCAGACCAATCAGTCCATTCTTCGCCTTCATCAACAGAATCAGCACCATTAACATCTTTGAAGTTATAGTAACCAGCCATCAAACCTAATTTTTCGACCTTACCGCTTACTTCTGCATAGTAAGTCTCATCAGATTCACGATTCAGTCTAGACCAATCGTTATCTGCAACTTTTTCAATAGGACCATTTAAGCTAGAAGGAGTAGCTTTACCATAGCCAGCAGTCAATTTAACATCTTTGCCATAAGAAAGCTGCACGCCGTCAAAACGTTCATCATATACGTTTTTATCTGCTAATTGCAGGTTGTAACGACCAGCTTGTACTTTTACGCCACCAATTTTACCATTTACATATGCGCGTTGGAATTTGGTGGTTTCATCGCCTTCATCATTTTTAAGGTTTTGTTGGTTTTCAATCATACCAGTATAGGTCCAGTCATCATTAACCTGACCATTTACCCAAATACGGGAACGGAGTACAGTTGCATAACCATCAAAGTCATCATTGCTATCAGTGTAGTGATAACGAACTTCACCAGTAATTTTTACGTTGTCAGCTTTTTGTTCCAGGTTAGCTACGCGAACGCCGAGAGTATCCAGTTCTTCAGCAAATTCTGCTGCCAGTTTGTCTACGTTAGCTCCTTTTGCCATTGCTTTTGCTACGATTTGTGCCATTTCATAGCGGGTCATCAGTTTGTCTCCGCCATAGGTTCCGTCAGGGAATCCGTCAACAACGCCAGCTGCTGCCAGTTTGTTTACGCTGTCATATGCCCAGTGGCCAGCCGGTACATCAGAGAACGGGTTTGCTGCATATGCGGATGCAGTTACGCCCAAAGCCATTGCCATTGCAAGTACTAAAGATTTTTTCATTTTCGTCTCCTCCTCGGGAAAACATTTTATATTTTATAAAATGTCCGGAGCTATCTACCCGCCATATGCAAGAGTTGCCTTGTTTCCTCTGCTTACTCCTGGTATTTCACGCCAAACATCTTATAAGCTTTACAGGATAAAAAGCAGGCCGGACTGTATTACTCGCATTAACACAACCCTGAGGAGAGGCATTGAAAAGGCCTTTTCCTGCTCTTTATCTGTCACCATTATAGCATATTTGCCCCCCCTAGCAAGACTTTACTTTTTGTTTTTCTTATTTCTTTACTGCAATTTTCTCAACTGCGGCAATGTTCTGATATTAACCAATTACGTAAAAAAGCCCTCGTTTTCAAACGAGGGCTAAGCATATAACAATATTATTTTTTCTCAGCAATTTCTTTTTGCAGCATGGCAATAAATTCATCCTGACCCATAGCACCAATATCGCCTTCACCACGACGGCGTACATTTACAGTGCCTTCTGCAATTTCTTTATCACCAATAACGAGAGTATAGGGAACCTTTTGCATTTGAGCTTCGCGGATTTTGTAACCAAGTTTTTCATTGCGGTCATCAAGATGTACACGCAGTCCAAGATCAAACATTTTATCAGCCAGTTCTTTGGCAGCTGCAGCCTGCTTATCAGTAATAGGCAGAATACGAACCTGCTGCGGAGCAAGCCATGCCGGGAATGCACCTGCATAATGTTCAATCAGAATACCGATAAAGCGTTCAATGGAACCATATACAACACGGTGAATCATAACAGGACGATGTTTAAGTCCATCTTCACCGGTATAGGTTAAATCAAATTTTTCCGGCAGCAGCATATCAAGCTGGATAGTACCACACTGCCAGGTACGTCCGATAGAGTCAGTCAGATGGAAGTCAATTTTAGGACCATAGAATGCACCGTCGCCTTCATTAATTACATACGGCAGGCCCAAATCTTCCAAAGCAGCTTTAAGTGCATTAGTAGTTTTTTCCCAGGTTTCTGCATCACCCATGGAGTCTTCCGGACGAGTAGAAAGCTCAGCATGATATTTCAGACCGAAGGTAGCATATACTTCGTCAAACAGACGAATAACGTTTTGAATTTCATCTTTAATCTGAGAAGGCATCATAAAGATATGCGCGTCATCCTGAGTAAAGCAGCGTACGCGGAACAGGCCGTGCAATGCGCCGCTCAACTCGTGACGATGTACAAGACCAAGCTCGCCTGCGCGGATAGGCAGTTCTTTATAGCTGTGCGGATGCAGTTTGTATACCAGCATACCGCCGGGGCAGTTCATGGGTTTTACTGCATAATCAGCTTCGTCAATCTGGGTAAAATACATGTTTTCACGATAGTGATCCCAGTGACCGGAGGTTTCCCACAGTTTACGGGACAGAATCATCGGAGTTTTAATTTCCTGATAACCATAACGACGATGAACCTGACGCCAGTAGTTAATCAGTTCATTGCGAATTACCATGCCATTAGGCAGGAAGAACGGGAAGCCAGGGCCTTCTTCCATGATGCTGAAAATATCCAGTTCTTTGCCAAGTTTGCGATGGTCACGTTTTGCTGCTTCTTCCAGCATATGCAGGTAGTTGTCAAGTTCTTCTTTAGAAGCAAATGCAGTACCGTAAATACGCTGCAGCATTTTATTTTTTTCGTTGCCGCGCCAGTAAGCACCGGCAATGCTTTGCAGTTTAAAAGCTTTTACTCTGCCGGTAGACGGGCAATGAGGACCGGCGCACAAATCAGTGAAATCTCCTTGAGTATAGGTGCTGATAACAGCATCTTCCGGCAGGTCGTTAATAAGTTCTACTTTATATTTTTCATTTTTAGCTTCAAACATAGCTAAAGCTTCACTACGAGGAATTTCTGCTCTTACGAGAGGAATATTTTGTTTAATGATTTTAGCCATTTCTTTTTCAATAGCAGCCAAATCTTCCGGAGTAAAGGTATGTTCGCTGTCTAAATCATAGTAAAAACCATTAGCAATAGCAGGTCCGATGGCAAATTTTACATCCGGGAATAAATGCTGAATAGCCTGTGCCATAACATGCGCTGCAGTATGGCGGATTGCATGCAGACCTTCTTCACTTTCGGGAACAACAAATTCCACAACAGCGTCTTTATCCAAAGTATCGCTCAAATCTTTATTAACTCCATCAACTACAGCAAGCAAAGCCTGTTTGCCAAGCTTTTGAGACAAGCTTTTAGCAATTTCCAATAAACTTACACCGGCAGCAAATTCTTTAACGCTGCCGTCTTTTAAAGTAACATTAATATTAGACATTTAATTTCCTCCTAAAAATAAAATAAACCCCAATCCCTGAAAGGGACGGAGTTCTTCCGCGGTTCCACCCTAATTGGCTCAAGAGCCCACTTAGTACCGTTAACGCCGGTTTTACGGAGCTGCATACTCACCAAAGTTTTCCGCAGTCAGTTTGAAGGCGGTACATCCATCATCTGCCACACTGCTCTCAGCCAACGCAGTTTTTCTGTAATGGTTTCAACGACAGAGCTTCCTTCGCATTACCTGTAAAGATTTTCTATTGCTTTCCTCATTATAACATATCAAGTCCGCTTGTCAATACTACCGTGTAAACTGGAAAAATAAAATTATTTCAAGTATAATATATTAGCATAATGAATTTATTTGTACAGTAAGAAAAGAGGATTCCATATTGTTTAATTTTAAATTTGCAGCACCCTTCCTTGCTGCATTGTGTTTATATACAAATTTTGCATATGCCAAAGACAGCAAGCCAACCATTATCTTTATCCCTCTGGATAACAGACCTGTGTGCGCATCAATCCCCAAAGACACTCTGGAAGCAGCCGGCTGCACTGTTATTATGCCTCCGGAAAAATATATAGCCGACAACATCAAAAGCGGTGATCCGGAAAAAATATGGGAATGGCTTGAAAATAAAGCGCCCAAAGCAGATGCCGCAGTTATAAGCACTGATACGCTTATTTATGGTGGTCTTGTCGCTTCAAGGACACATAACTATTCTCAGAGCACTCTGGAAGAACGTGTAAATAAGCTTACTTCTCTGCAAAAGACACTGCCAATTAAAATATACGCTTTTTCGACTATTATGCGTACTCCGCGTGCCAGTTACGGAAATGTAGAACCGGAATATTACTCTGTTGTAGGTCCGGCAATCTTTAAATACAGCCAGCTTATTGATAAAGCCAACAGCGGCAAATTAAACCTCGCAGAGCAGCTTACGCAGCAGGCCCTTGAAAGAAATATGCATAAAGAGGACCTTGGCGACTGGCTTGATAGAAGACAGAAAAATCTCACAGTAAATCTTGAACTGGCAAAAATGACCAGCCGCAAAAATTTTCATTACCTGGCCATAGGTAAAGATGATAATGCTCCTCTTTCCGCAACTCATATGGAGGCGCGTCTTATTAGCTGGGAAACTTTCAATATGCCTGACAGCACATTTCAGATTCTTCCAGGTGTTGACCAGTTAGGACTTCTGCTCTTAACACGAGCCTATAATGAAACATTGTCCAAAACCCCTAAAATTATGCCTGTATACAGCGAAGGCGTAGGCGCAGGCACGCTTCCTCAATACAGCGACACTATTTTCTACGACTCTGTTCCGCAGCAGATTATAGCTGCCGGTGCAGTTCCTGTTACAAACATTAAAGAAGCTGATCTTGTACTTGCCTTAAACACTCCCTATAACGGTGTTATGCAGGATTCCACAGCTGATTCCAATCAGTTTTTTGCTTCTGTACACAACAAAAACTTTATAAAAAGTATTAAAAATATTGCCAATAACGGAAAGAAAATCTCTCTGGCAGACGTCAGTTATTCAAATGGTGCAGATAATGGTTTTATGAATGCTCTGGCAAACGAAGGTCTTGCAGAAAAGCTTTCAGCTTATAACGGCTGGAATACCGCTGATAATACTGTTGGCTATGCTGTTTCGCAGGGAATTCTGGCCTTAGACACTCCGCCCCAAAAACTAAATAAACTTATAAAGCAAAGAATTATTGATGACTGGTACTACCAAAGCAATGCACGCCGCAAAGTTTCTGATCTGCTGGATCAGCACAGCAGAGAAGATTTAAAATATAAACTCGGCCCTGCAGAAAAACCTGTTTTAAATACTGTTTATAATGATACTCTTGCTTTATGCAGCAGATATGATTTTACCAGAAATACAAAATTTGAGCTTAGTTTCCCCTGGAACAGACTTTTTGAAATAGATGTAAAGATAAAAAACAAATAATTTAAAACAAGCAAAAAAGACACTCACGAACGTGAGTGTCTTTTTTTAACACAAAGGTATATTCCTTTTTTCTAATGCATTTTTTGCGGCATGCTGCTCGGCATCTTTCTTGCTTCTGCCTTCACCTTTGCCAATAACTTCACCCTGCAGCAAAACTTCGGATGAAAAAACTTTACTGTGCTCAGGACCACTGCTGCCCACAAGCTTATAAGCAATATCTACATCTCCATCACGCTGTAAATATTCCTGTAATCTTGTTTTATAATCGCTGCATATTCCATGAGTGCAGATAAAATCAATCTCTCTCTGCATTAAACCAAGCAAAAACTCCTGAGTCTTTGCAAAACCCTGATCCAGATAATACGCACCTAAAACTGACTCAAAAGCATCTGCCAAAAGAGACGGACGCTCTCTGCCACCACTCAGCTCTTCACCTTTACCCAGCTGCAGAAAATCTCCCAAACGAATCTTTTTTGCGTACTCAAATAAAGAAGCTTCGCAAACCAGATGGGCACGCAGCTTAGTCAGCTGACCTTCATTGAGATCAGGAAAATTTGTATACATATAAGTGCTTACTATAACACTTAAAACAGAATCCCCCAAAAACTCAATTCGTTCGTTATGCTGCGGCTTAGGATTAACTTTTGCCTCATGCGCATAAGATGTATGCGTTAATGCCATATCCAGCAAGGATAAATCTTTAATTTCAATACCCAGCCAGCTGCAGAAAGCCTGCAGCTGCTGTGTACGTTTACTTTGCATTTTATTATACCCGCTTACGCTTCATATTTTTTGAAAATAAGGCTTACGTTATGTCCGCCGAAGCCCAGGTTATTAGTCAATGCAGCATTAACTTCTGCCTTACGGGCAACGTTCGGCACATAATCCAGGTCAAGACCTTCTTCAAGATCAGGATCCTGATAGTTGATAGTAGGAGGAATTACTCCGTTTTCGATGGTAAGTACGGTAGCAATAGCTTCTACGCCGCCGGCAGCACCAAGCAAATGACCAATCATGGACTTGTTGGAGCTGATTGCCAGTTTATAAGCATGTTCACCAAATACTTTTTTAATTGCCAGTGTTTCACCAAGGTCATTACGATGAGTAGAAGTACCATGTGCATTGATATAATCAATATCTTCAGGTTTCATGCCAGCATCTTTAATAGCAGTTTCCAGGCACATAGCAGGAGTTTCACCAGTCGGATCAGGAGCAGTAATATGATATGCATCACAGTTCATGCCATAACCAACTAATTCAGCATAGATATGCGCGCCGCGAGCTTTTGCGTGTTCAAGCTCTTCCAGAACCAGAATGCCCGCACCTTCGCCCATAACAAAGCCGTCACGTTTTTTATCAAACGGGCAGGAAGCGCCTTCAGGATTTTCGTTATTGGTAGACAGTGCTTTCATATTAGCAAAGCCTGCAATTGCAATAGGAGAAATTGCAGCTTCAGTACCACCAGCAAGCATTACATCTGCATCACCATACTGAATAGTACGGAATGCATCACCAATACAGTTAGTACCGGTTGCACATGCGGTTACAATAGCAGTGTTAGGGCCTTTGAAGCCATATGCAATACCGATCTGACCAGCCGGCATATTAGGAATTTCCATAGGAATAAAGAACGGGCTGATTTTGGAAGGTCCTTTATCACCATATTTTAAAGACTGTTCGAGAAATGTATGAATACCGCCGATACCGGTACCTACACATACACCGCAGCGCAGCGGCTCAATTTTTTCCAGATCAAGCTTGGAATCTTCCAATGCAAGTTTAGCAGCCGCTACAGCAAACTGGGTAACGCGGTCCATGCGTTTGCCTTCTTTTTTATCGCCATATGCAGCAAAGTCAAAATCTTTAACTTCACCGGCAATTTTTACGGTAAAATCAGTAGTATCAAACTGAGAAATCATACCGATACCGGATTTTCCGGCAGTTAAATTATTCCAGAAAGTTTCTTTACCGCTTCCAATAGGAGTAATAGGACCAACGCCTGTTACTACAACTCTTCTTTTACTCAAAACTGTTCACCTCAATTAAATTTTTTCAACATCTGCTTTTATGCGTCTGAAAATTTCCTTTACAGGTAAAATTTCCTTTATTTTCCACATATTTGCCCCGGTAAATACCAGACCGGTTTCAACATCTCCCTGCTGAGCACGTGTTAACGCACGAATGATGCAGAAGCTATGTGTACAATGCTTGAGACAAGCATCACAAACTGTCGGTTTCGGAGCTCTATTTTCCAAAGACAACTGCGCAAAAGGATTTCTTATAGCACGGCCTTTATAGCCAACCGGGCTGTCAATCTGCACAACATCTTCTTTTGTCATTTTCAAATAAAATTCTTTCAGTGCAGGTGCACCATTAGATTCTTCACTTGCTGCAAAACGGCTTCCCATTTGAACACCGCTGGCACCCAATTTTATCAATTCAGCAACATCATTTCCATCTATAGCACCACCGGCTGCGATAACCGGAATATTAACTGCTTTAACTATTTCAGGCAGTATTTCTTTAATAGACTGCTGAGTACCTAAATGCCCACCAGCCTCAGTTCCTTCTACAACAATTGCAGAAGCACCCAATTTTTCAGAGATCTTAGCTAATTTTACAGAAGATACAATAGGCACAACTTCTACGCCATATTCACGTCCGACAGCGAAAATATCTCTTGAAAATCCGGCGCCGGCAACTATTAAATCTATTTTTTCTTGAGCAGCAGTAGTTATCAGACCTAAAAATTCTCTGGCTGCGACCATGGCATTAATACCAATGATACCCTTTCCGCCAGTCAGTTCTCTGGCCATACGGATTTCTTTACGCAACTCATCAAATTCCATTCCGGAAGCAGCAATTAATCCTATGCCTCCTTCATTTGCAACGGCAGCAGCAAGCCGTGCAGTAGACAGCCTAATAGCCATACCTCCTTGTACTATCGGAACCTGTGCAACAAGTTTACCGATTTTCAGCACTGGTAAATTCAACAAATATCCCCCATTTCAGGACAATACAGCAGTTTTAGTAAGAGAGCCCCGAAGGGCTCTCCTGCTAAGCATGTAAAGCTTATTTTTCTTCGTCCAACAATTTAACTGCGTCAGCAACAGTACGGATTTTTTCAGCTTTTTCATCAGGAATTTCAACACCAAATTCTTCTTCAAAAGCCATAATCAGTTCAACGATGTCAAGGGAGTCAGCGCCGAGGTCGTCGATGAAAGCAGATTCCATCTTTACTTCGTCAGCGTCAACGCTCAATTGTTCAACAGTAATATCTCTTACTTTGTCGAAAGTGCTCATTACGATTCACCTCCTTCCAATAATCAAAATTGCATGCTGCATTATTACATTACCATACCACCGTCAACATGTAAAGTCTGTCCGGTTATATAATTAGCATCATCGCTCACAAGGAAAACGACTGCTTTGGCAATATCTTCGCTTTCGCCAAGGCGGCTTAAGGGAATTCCGGCAACTAAATTTTCTACAACTTTTTCAGAAAGTACGTTGGTCATATCAGTCTTAATAAAGCCGGGAGCAACTGCATTAACATTAATACCGCGTGCTGCAACTTCTTTGGCAACAGCTTTGGTAAAACCAATTACACCAGCTTTAGCAGCAGCATAGTTAGCCTGTCCGGCATTACCCATCAAACCAACTACAGAACTGATACTCACAATTTTGCCGGATTTTTGTTTCATCATATATTTTACAGCAGATTTAGTGCAGTTGAAAACCCCTTTAAGGTTGGTTGTCAAAACTGCATCCCAATCTTCTTCTTTCATGCGCATTAATAAACCGTCGCGGGTAATACCGGCATTATTAACCAATATGTCAATACGACCGAATTCTTTTACAACCTGATCAATCATTTCTGCACTTTTTTCGTGAGAAGATATATCAGCCTGAATCACAATAGCCTTGCGGCCCATAGCTTCAATTTCAGCTGCAACTTCTTTAGCAGCAGCTTCACTGCCGGCATAGTTTACAGCAACGTCTGCACCTTCAGCAGCCAGAGCCAGTGCAATAGCACGGCCAATACCACGGGAAGCACCAGTTACAAGAGCTTTTTTTCCTTCAAGTTTCATATTATTTTACCTCCTGAAAATGTGCAATAGTTTTTTCCAGACTTTCAGGATCTTCTACATTCAGTGCAGGCAATCCTTTAGCAATTTTCTTAGTGAAACCGGTTAATACTTTGCCAGGACCAACTTCAACAAAAGTATCAACACCATCAGCAACCATATTGCGAACAGAAGTTTCCCAAAGAACAGGCATAGCAGCTTGTTTTACAAGCAGTTCTTTAATTTCTGCGCCGCTGATAACTTCTTTTGCAGTAACATTTGCTACTACAGGAATCTGTGCATCACTGATAACGATAGGAGCCAAAACTTCAGCCAATCTTTCAGAAGCAGGCTGCATCAATGTGCTGTGGAAGGGAGCACTTACAGGAAGTAAAACTGCACGTTTAGCACCAGCTTCTTTTAAAGCATCAATAGCTTTATTAACAGCATTAACAGCACCTGCAATTACAACCTGACCAGGGCAGTTAAAGTTTACTGCCTGAACAGCTTCACCGCAGTCAGCTTCAACATTCTGACAGATTTCAACAATTTTATCACTTTCAAGACCTAATACAGCAGCCATACTGCCTTCGCCGACAGGAACTGCTTCCTGCATGAACTGACCACGTTTGCGAACAGTGCGTA
Organism: uncultured Phascolarctobacterium sp.; assembly: GCA_958448515.1. Taxonomy (GTDB): domain Bacteria; phylum Bacillota; class Negativicutes; order Acidaminococcales; family Acidaminococcaceae; genus URXU01. The sequence goes on from CAUDEF010000002.1 coordinate 120,151, forward strand.
CAGCGTCAGCAAATGTCATAGCACCTGCATTAACCAAAGCAGAATATTCACCAAGGCTGTGGCCTGCAGCAACATCACATTTGATGCCGTGTTCTTTTAATACTGCTGCACATGCAGTGCTGGCAGTCAAAATTGCCGGCTGAGTATTATAGGTCAGACGCAGCTGATCTTCAGGACCTTCAAAACACATTTTAGTAATGGAAAAACCCAGAGCTTCGTCAGCTTCTTCAAATACACGTTTAGCCACGGGATACTGATCATAGAATGCTTTACACATGCCTACTGTCTGAGATCCCTGACCGGGAAATACAAATGCAACTTTACTCACTAAAAATCGCCTCCATTATACTTACTGTCTATCAAAAAATTATTTACTCCATTTAAGAACAATAGCAGACCAGGTAAGACCTGCGCCAAAGCCTACCAAAAGGATATTATCGCCTTTTTTGAGTACTCCTGCTTCCTGAGCTTCGCAAAGCGCAATGGGAATAGAAGCAGCAGAGGTGTTTGCGTATTTGTCAACGTTTACCCATACTTTCTCCATAGGCATTTTCAAGCGCTTGGCAGCAGAACTGATAATGCGCAAATTAGCCTGATGCGGGAATAACATATCCAGCTCTTCCGGCTTCATACCCGCATTCTTCAACGCAGTTTTAGCAGTTTTACCCATAATCTGGATAGCAAATTTAAATACTTCAGGACCATTCATATGAATGGTGTGTTCATAACCATCAATAGTTTCCTGACTTGCAGGCTTACGGCTTCCGCCGGCAGGCTGATAAAGGTATTTTCCGCCGCTGCCGTCAGCACCTAAATCAATACCAAGTACGCCGTAACCGTCTTCAACTTCACCAATTACAGCAGCACCTGCACCGTCACCAAAAAGCACGCATGTATTGCGGTCTTTCCAGTTCATTATACGGGAAAGAGTCTCTGCACCAATGATCAGGGCTTTTTTATACAAACCGGTTTTTATCATCTGACTTGCTACACCAAGGCTGTAAACAAATCCACTGCAGCCTGCAGATAAATCAAATGCAGCAGCATTTACGGCGCCAATTCTGTCCTGAACAAGGCATGCTGTAGAAGGAAATGCATGATCCGGAGAAGCAGTAGCTACAATAATCAGATCAAGCTCTTCCGCTTTAACACCTGCATCAGCAAGAGCTTTTCTGCCAGCATTTAATGCCAGATCAGATGTTGCCTCTTCAGCAGCAGCAATGTGGCGCTGTTTAATACCGGTACGCTCGGTAATCCACTCATCACTGGTATCAACCATTTTTTCTAAATCAAAATTTGTCAAAATCTTTTCAGGAACATAATGCCCAATTCCCAAAATACCAACAGATCTCATCATTTATTAATTTCCTCATTTCTTTCGTGAGATTCAGCAATTTTTTCAGCGATTATATGTACAACATCTTTCTCAACAAATTCCATAGCCACACCAATAGCACTGGTAATAGCCTTAGCCTTGGAACTTCCATGGCAAATAATGAAAGGTGCTCTTACACCTAAAAGCAAAGCCCCGCCATATTCAGCAGGATCAAGTCTTTTCTTCAGTTGCTTCATAGCCGGCTTTATCAGCAGACCACCAATCTTGGCAAGCAATCCGCCATTTAAAATTGCATCTTTAATCAATTTCATTATAGCACTTGCCAGACCTTCCGCAAACTTCAAAACAACATTTCCTACAAAACCGTCACAAACAACAACATCAACGGTGCCTTTATTAATGTCTCTGCCTTCTACATTACCGATAAAATTAATCTGTCTGACTTTCTTAAGCAATGGATAAGTAGCCAGAGCCTGTTCATTTCCCTTGGTTTCTTCTTCGCCAATATTCAAGAGACCAACACGTGGATTATTAATTTTCAGCATTTTTTCAGCATAAACACTGCCCATAATAGCACTCTGAACCATATGCTCAGGCTTTGCATCAACCTTAGCGCCGCTGTCAAGTACAACGGTAGTGCCTGTAAGACTTGGAATTGGAGTCGCAATGGAAGGTCTGTCTATACCTTTTATGCGACCCAGGCAAAACAGGGCAGCAGCTACGGCAGCTCCTGTGCTTCCGGATGAAACAAGAGCGTCACATTCCTTATTTCTCAGCATTCTGGAGGCAACAACTATGGACGCGTCTTTTTTAGACTTTACCGCTATTGCCGGATGCTCATCCATGGCAATAACCTCACCCGCATGACGAACAGTAATCTTAGGATCATTATCAGCATGATACTTTCCAAGCAGCTCTCTGATTATTGTTTCATCACCAACCAGAACAACCTCACAGCCATAAGCTTTAACCGCATTAACTGCTCCTAAAACAAGCTCCTGAGGACCATAGTCAGTCCCCATGACATCTAATGCAATTTTCATATTGTCTGCTTCCTTTCGTTATCATCGAGTGACACTATAATAAATTTAGCTCTGAATACTTCTTCATTATTATTTTTTATCTTGACCCAGATAAAAAATTTATCGTTACGACGCCTTATAACCTCTGCTTTAGCCACCAGTGTAGCCCCGGCATATACCGGAACTTTATACTTTACATTGCCCACGCCTGTTAATGCAGCCTGCGCATCAACAACAGCCAGTGCCAGAGTATCAGCCATCGCAAACATATAATAACCTCTCGCCACACCAGTTTTCTCCAGAACCATTTCCGGAGTAATCTTCAAAGTAGAAATACCTACTTTGTTCAGCTCAAGGTCTATTAATTCACCAACAATATCTTTTTTATCAATTGCACGCACTTTAGTCTGAGCGTCTTCAGCCATGTGTCGTGTTCTTTCACGCAGCTCCGGTATGCCTAAAGCCACTCTGTCAAGGCGAATGGTCTGAACGCTTACCTGCAAAGTTTTTGCCAGCTGTTCATCTGTACGGAACGGATTATCCAGCAAAAGCTTTTTCAGCTTTTCATGCCTTATTAACTTTTTGGAAGAGTTCATCATCTCACCTACTTTTAGTACCTGCTCTTAATATCTGTGTCTATTATAAAAGCCGCATTTAAATTTGGCAAGTTTATTTTTTAAACTTCTGATTAATTTTACAAATAGTTTTCTATTTTCACATTTTTCACCTAAAAAAAAAGCAAAAGACCCTTGAAGCCATTTGGCTTCAAGGGCTTAAAATCTGAATTATTCAGCTTTAGCAATGACTTGTTTGCCGTCATAGCAACCGCATGCAGTGCAAACGCGGTGCGGCATTTTCATTTCATGACATTGCGGGCATTCAACCATGCCAGGTACAGTCAGTTTCCAGTTAGCACGACGGGAATCACGACGAGCTTTGGACATTTTTCTCTTAGGTACTGCCATTTCTCAATACACCTCCTCAGTGCAATTAAGTATAAGAATTTAATTTTTGATGAATTGCTTTAATGCCGCTAGCCTAGGATCAACAGAGAACCTGTCACATCCGCAGTCACCACTATTTAAATCAGCTCCGCAGACAGGACAAAGTCCCTTGCAGTCATCTTTACAAAGAGCCTGAATAGGCTCCGCAAGCAGCAGACTTTCACGAAGCGGTTCTGTTATATCAATAACATCCGAATCGTAGACAAAAGCATCTTTTTCAATATTTTCAGTACCAGCCGGATAGAATTTTTCAATAACTTCTGCTCTGGTATCTGCATCAAACTCTTTCAGGCATCTGCCACAAGTCCTGTGCACCCTTGCAGTAAGTTCTGCTTCCAAAAGAAGCACATCGCCTGCATTACTGATAAATCCTTCCGCATGAACATCTCCCAGAAGAAGCATTTCTTCACCGGAAATCTCCAGTTCTTCAGGACTCAAATCGTAAGCAAATCTCTTTTTTCCGACAAGTCTTTTTTTGATTTCTGCGACATTTATCTTAATCATATTTCACCAATCGTTACAATTATATCTATGCAGAGCCACTTTGTCAAGTAAAACATCTTGCTCTCTATAAATTACAGTTTGATTATTCTTTTGCAAATATTATATGTATCTCGTGCAATCACAAGTTCTTCATTGGTTGGAATAACAAAAATCTTAACTCTTGCACGTTTTACGCTTATTTCTCTGGCCTGTCCGCGAACTTTATTCAAATCGCTGTCAATGCGTGTGCCAAGATATTCCAGTCCGTTGCAGATTTTATCACGCATAAAAGGGGAATTTTCTCCAAGTCCCGCAGTAAATACAATGGCGTCTACACCGCCCATGGCAGCAACATAACCGCCAATATATTTTTTTACTTTATACGCAAAAACATCTATTGCCAGCTGACTTCTTTCATCACCATGATTTGCAGCACTTTCCAAATCACGGAAGTCACTGGACAAACCGGAAATTCCGAGTATTCCGCTGCGTCTGTTAAGATAATCATCTATCTGCTGTGCGTCCATATTCTCTTTTTCCATCAAAAATGGAATTATGGCCGGATCAATCTCGCCGCTGCGTGTACCCATTATTAAGCCTTCAAGAGGAGTATAGCCCATACTTGTATCAATGGATTTACCATATTTAATAGCTGTCAGGCTGGCACCATTGCCAAGATGACAGGTAATAATGCGCAAATCATTCATATGCTCGCCCATCATTTCTGCAGCCCTTTGTGCCACATATTTATGAGAAGTACCATGAAATCCGTATCTGCGGACACCATATTTAACATACATCTCATACGGCAGCCCGTAAAGATATGCTACCTTGGGCATGGTCTGATGAAAAGCAGTATCGAATACGGCAACCTGCGGAGTTCCATGCATCAGCTCCATGCAGGCATTAATGCCATGCAGATTAGGAGGGTTATGAAGCGGAGCAATTTCACTGCAGGCCTCAATTCCCTGCAATACATCAGAAGTAATAAGAACACTGTCAGTAAAGCGTTCGCCGCCATGTACAACACGGTGACCAACAGCATCAATTTCAGACATATCTTTAATAACGCCATACTCACTATTGGTAAGCGCTTTTAAAACCATCTGAATTCCGACCTTATGATCTGGTATTTCCTCAGTAAAATCCACTGTATATTTACCTGTAGGCGTATGCTTTAAGGTAGAACCCTCCATGCCAATACGCTCAACAAGGCCTTTAGCCATTACCGACTCATCTTCCATATTAATCAGCTGGTATTTAATTGATGAACTTCCACAGTTAACTACAAAAACGATCACAATAAGCCTCCACAATAAAAAATTTATATCCAAGCTCTACGTTTTTTATCAGCTATGCTTATAGTATACACTATTTTTTTATAGTTGAACAGTACATTTTATTACCTGCTACTAATTTTTGACAGTATTTACTAAGTTTTTTATTTACAAAATTTATATGCTATAATAAATCTGTCACTTTCAGAAGGAGGTATTATTATGCTTAACGCTGCAGGTATAGTAGCTGAATATAATCCGCTGCACAATGGACACTTGCTGCATTTAAACAAAACTAAATCTTTGCTCAATATGCCTGCTGTAATAATTATGAGCGGCAGTATCATGCAGCGTGGCGAGCCTGCTTTTTTTGATAAATGGACAAGGGCCAGACTTGCAGTAGATAATGGTGCCGATCTTGTTATTGAACTTCCATGTGCATTTTCTCTGCGCAGTGCTCAGTATTTTGCTCAGGGAGCTGTTAGTATTATGAAAGCCTGCGGCTGCATCAGCCACCTTTCATGCGGGGCAGAAAATCCTGATACAGATTTTCCTGCCATAGCCAAATTTATAAACAGCGATGCCTTTCAGCAAAGCCTCAAAACTAATATAATGCGCGGTCTTTCCTATGCGGCCGCCTATGAAAAAACACTGCAGGAACATAATATTTTGCAGGAAACTTTACACTCTCCCAACGATATTTTAGCATTAGAATATTCCAAAGCCCTTTTGCATACAGATATCAAACCGGTTTTTATACAAAGAACCGCTGCCCAGTACAACGACCTTCAGATAAAAGATACCATAGCCAGTGCTTCAGCCATACGCAATGCATTTTTTAATAAAAATATGTCCATCATCAGAAAAACTGTTCCGGAAAATGTATGGCCGTTAATAGAAAAAACTGAAAATACTGGTTATGACCAGAATCTTTTATGGTACTTAATCAGCTATCGCCTGCGAATTTTAACGGCTGCTCAGATAGCAGAACAGTCTTTGTGCAGCGAAGGTATGGAAAATCTCCTGAAACGGGCCGCCTCCTGCACTTCATTGCAGGAAGCACTGCAGCTCTGTTCCGGCAAAAGATATCCGGCCTCACGTGTTCGCAGACTTTTTATGCAGCTGCTTTTTGATAAACCGGCTCACTATTTTGACCAGGAGCAGCCCCAGTATCTGCGTGTACTGGCATTTAACAATACCGGCAGACAGCTTTTGAAACTTATCAAAGCCAATAATAATCTGCCCGTTATTACCAAACTGGGCAAAAACCCCTTTGCCGACCAGAGTGAATCCTTTATACAGCAGCTAAGCCTGGATACAGCAGCTTCTGATTTATTATCCTTGCTTCAAAACAACTATACTACCGGCAACGACTATACGACATCACCATATTACAAAAGATAAAGCACATATCTTAAAGATATGTGCTTTATCTTTATTCATCTGCATTCATGTCTTCTGCAGAAGCTATTTTTCTGTGATTTTCAACCTTACTGCGTTCTTCCAGAACATTATTTCTGTTTTCGCTCAGACCCTGCAGTGCTGACTGAAGGTTGCTGCCAAGATAAGCAAGCATGTCATCTGCATACTGCAAAGACTCTATCTTCACGCGTTCTGCATATTCTTCTGCTTCCAGCTTTACTTCTTCCTGATAGCGCAGCGCATTAGCTTTAATTTCTTCGGCAACGGCATTAGCCTGCTGCACAATTTCCTCCTGCTGAACTTTACGATCAGCTTCAGCTGAAGCAGCACCAACGATACGTTCAGCCTCGCTTTTAGCCTGCTGCACAATACGGTCAGCTTCTTCATAAGCTTTATTTACTATGGTTTTCTGTTCTTCCAGAACCTGACTTGCACTGCGTACTTCTCTTGGAATAGCTTCCTTTAAGTCATCCAGAATACTTACAAAGTCACTTTCTTCAATCATCACTCTGTCAGTAAAAGGTACACGGCGAGCGTTAGCCAGCATTTCAAAAGCTTCTTCAAATATTTTGTCTAAAGCAACATTAGTATTATTACGTTCAATCATACCTGCAACCTCTTTCCGTTATTCTTTTTTAGCAGCAAACTTTGCTCTGACTTTGTCTTCTATACATTCAGGAATTAAATCTTTAATCTGTCCGCCAAAAGTTGCCAGCTCTCTCACACCGGAAGAACTCACACAAGAATACTTGGCATTAGTCATGATAAATACTGTTTCCAGCTTCTGATCGATTTTCTTTATCAAAAGCGCACGCTGAAACTCATATTCAAAATCAGAAAAAGCACGCAGCCCCCTGACAATAAAAGGAGCTTTTTCCTGTACACAGAACTCATTCAGCAGTCCTGAAAAATGAGTTACCCTTACATTAGGGATATGCTGAGTTGCCAATTTAAGCATTTCAACACGTTCTTCCATTGTAAACATCGCTTTATCTTTTCCAGGATTATGAAATACACTGATAATGATTTCATCAAACATGGCACTTGCTCTTTCAAAAATATCAACATGACCCCTTGTTACAGGATCAAAACTACCTGGACAAACTGCTCTGCGCATAGCCAGACCTCCTAAAATGCTTCAATAAAAAAGCTTTATTCTTTGACAATTCGACAACATTTGCTTTATTCCTTTAAGAAAGCAGGTAATTTCTACTAAAATCAACCTACTTTACCATTATAGCATATAAAGTCAATATAAGTTTCTCCATATTTTTCACTGCGAACCAATTCAAAATCCGCAGGCAAATTTTGTATTACTTCATGCTGCGCTCTTTCAACAACAAGATAACCGCCTGCTTTTATTACCGGATATCTTGAAACAGCAGTAATAACTTTTTCTATCCAGCCTTTATTATAAGGAGGATCACAAAATATAAAATCAAACAGCATTCCTCTCTGGCAGAGTCTTTCGATGACATTTATCGCATTGCCTTTAATTACATGGCAATCTTTTTCAGCACGGCATTTTGTTATGTTACTTTGTACAAGTCTTAAAGATTCTCTGCTTTCATCTATAAAGGTTATCTTTTTTGCTCCCCTGCTCCAGCTTTCCAGCCCCAGGTTCCCCGTACCGGCAAACAGATCCAGAACTTCTGCATCAATAATTTTACTGCCGATAATATTAAAAAGTGACTCCTTAACTCTGTCTGCTGTAGGACGAACATCCATATTTTTAGGTGTGGTCAGCTGCAATCCCCTGACGCGGCCTGTAATAATTCTCATACAAAACTCCTATCTATGTTATAATAAAAGCAACAATTTTATGTAAAGGAATAGCCACATGAAAAAATTTCTCATTCTGCTGATTTTTTCACTGTCCATATTTTATTTGTTCTTCTGGCGGCTGCCTGTTTCAGAAAAAATAAACATTCAGCCTTTAAATACCAGTTCAACAACCATACTGCTGCCTTTAGACAGCCGTCCGGTATGTACCCAGATGCCAAAACAGCTTGGCAAAATGGCAGGTACAGATGTAATTTTACCCCCAATCGGCTTTCTTGACAACTATCAGCAGCCTGCCGACAGAGAAAAACTTTATTTGTGGCTTCATGATAACATAAAAAGCAGTGATTACACTATTATCTCCTCCGATTTACTGATTCATGGAGGACTTATAAATTCACGTCTTCCTTACGGAACTTTAAAAGACCAAAATAAATTTTTAAATGTACTCAGGCAAATACCCCTGTATGCGCCCAATGCTCAGATAAGCGTTTTTTCCATAATTCCGCGTCTTCTTGTCAGTGACCATCTTTTGCCTGACCGCTGGTATCAGTGGCATCTGATGCGCTATGCCAAACTGAAAGATATGAGCGAAACTTTTAATGACCCCTGTTTGACTGCCGAGCTTTTAGAAATACAGGAAGAAATTCCCCCTGAAATATTAAACAAGTATAATAATCTTTATAAAAATAATGATTACTTTAATAAAAATCTGCTTTCACTGACATACAGCGATATTTTCACTGTTATCGGACAAGATGATGGTTCAAGCTTTGGCCTGCCCAACAGAAATACAAACCATGCCAAAATGTATGCCAGCCATATGCAAAACTGCCATATTACCTATGGCGCCGATGAAATAGCTGCTGCAATTATTGCCCGCAATTATTTAAAAAGAATAAAGTTTACTCCCAAAATTTATCTGGAATATACACATCCATCAGCAGAATTTATGTACATGCCTTTTATGGCAGCAAGTGTTGGAGAAACTTTGCGTGATAAAATCAATCTTATCGGAGCAAAAATTACAGAAGATAAACAGGACGCAGATATTATTCTTTATATAAATTGCGGCAGCCAGAAATTTCAACCCTCTCATAAAGAAACAGAAAAACTGAATGAACTTTTAAACAGCCATAAACATGTTGCTCTTCTTGATCTTCCGGCAAACTATGATTTGGAAGAACTGCTGATGCCGCATTTGCTTGCAGGTAATGTTCCCTTAAACAAACTTACGGCTTATGCAGGCTGGAACACCTTCAGCAACTCTGCCGGCACAGTTATTGCTCAGGCTGCGATTTTTACCGGACGCTGCCGGAATCTTTCTGCTGCAGAACTGCCGACACTTTATACACAAAATGTACATTTTACCATAGACAGAATTTTAGATGACTATGTTTACCAGAAAGAATTCTGTCCTCAACTGAAGAATATGCTGAGTCTGCAAAAATATGACTCTTATAATCTTACCATACAGGGTGAACAACTGGCGCAGCTGGTAACCACTCAATATATTAATCGCCGAATCCAGGAACTACTGCATTATAATCTTGGGCAGACACCTTTTTATACTGATGATTCAGGAGCCTATTATATAAAAGATATCAGGCCATTGGTGTATTTTCCCTGGAACAGAGTATTTGAAGTTGGTCTTAATACTGAGCTGACAATTGGTTTAGCCAAAAATAAAAACCGTTTGAATTAAATTGAAATGCACCTCCAAAAGTACAACTTTTGGGGTGCAGTTCAATTTCAAACGGTTTTTTACATTACAAGAATTAGTGATGGAATAAACGCAAGCCTGTAAATGCCATTGCAATACCATATTTATCGCAGGTTTCGATAACATTATCATCTCTGATAGAACCGCCTGCCTGAGCAATATATTGTACACCGCTTCTGTGAGCACGTTCAATATTATCACCAAAGGGGAAGAAAGCGTCGCTGCCTAAAGCAACATCTTTTAATTCAGCAATCCATGCTTTCTTTTCTTCACGAGTCAGAGGTTCAGGTTTTTCAGTGAAGAAGTTTTCCCATACGCCATCAGCCAGAACATCTTCATAGTCATCAGAAATATATACGTCAATAGTATTATCTCTGTCCGGACGGCGAATACTGTCTTTAAAAGGCAGTGCCAAAACTTTCGGATTCTGACGGAGCCACCAGATATCAGCTTTATTGCCTGCAAGACGGGTGCAGTGTACGCGGGATTGCTGACCTGCACCGATACCAATTGCCTGTCCGTCTTTTACATAGCATACAGAATTGGACTGGGTATATTTTAAGGTAATTAAAGCAATTAACAAATCACGTACCGCTTCTTCAGAAAACTCTTTGTTAAAGGTAGGACGATTATTGAATAAATCAGCAGTTATTTTAGCTTCATTGCGGTCCTGTTCAAAGGTAATACCAAAAACATCCTTGCTTTCAGTAAGTTCCGGAACATAATCAGGATCTATTTTAATAACGTTATAGGTTCCTTTACGTTTGGTTTTCAAAATAGCCAGTGCTTCATCAGTATAACCGGGAGCAATTACGCCGTCAGAAACTTCTCTTGCCAGCATGGTAGCAGTTTCTTTGTCGCATACATCGGATAAAGCGACAAAATCACCATAAGAGCTCATACGATCCGCGCCGCGGGCACGAGCATAAGCTGTAGCCAGAGGAGAAAGTTCAAGATCATCTACATAATATATTTTCTTTAAGGTATCGCTCATAGGCAGACCAACAGCAGCACCTGCAGGGCTTACGTGTTTGAAGGAAGCAGCAGCAGGAAGACCGGTAGCCTCTTTTAACTCCTTAACAAGCTGCCAGCTGTTAAAAGCATCTAAAAAGTTAATATATCCCGGACGTCCGTTTAATACCTCAATAGGAAGTTCTTTGCCATTTTTCATATAAATACGTGCTTTAGCCTGATTGGGGTTGCATCCATATTTTAATGCTAATTCATTCATTATTTTTACCTCCTTATAAATAAAAAAACCGACACAGCTGGATCTCATGCCCAGACGGTCGGCGTCACCGGTCATACTCCCATGTGGTAACCCACTTCCGTCAGTTATATGACCTGCTATACTAAGATTATAAAATCAGCTGATATTTTTGTCAATAATTTTACAGATATGCTAAAATAAAAACAGGCTAAATTATTCTTGGAGATGATAAATATGACTTACTGCGCTGTATGTCCACATCGCTGCGGTGTTGACAGACCTGAAAATATGCATGATACTAACGGCATTTTTGGCAGCTGCCACTGCGGTATGCAGCCCATTGTTGCGCGTGCAGGACTGCACATGTGGGAAGAGCCCTGTATCAGCGGAACTAAAGGAAGCGGCACTGTATTTTTCTCAGGCTGCAATTTGCACTGTGTATTCTGCCAGAATTATGAAATCAGCTGTGAAAATTTTGGCAAAGAAATTACAGTAACAAGATTACAGGAAATATATCAGGAGCTTATTGACAAAGGAGCCCACAACATTAATCTTGTAACACCTACTCATTTTGTGGAAGCTATTATCAAAAGTCTGCCTGAGCCTTTAAGTGTGCCGGTTGTTTATAATACCAGCGGCTACGAAACTATCAATACTCTGCAGAAACTGCGTAACAAAATACAGATTTATCTGCCGGATTTAAAACATTACGATGATCAGTCTGCCTTAAAATACAGTAATGCTCCCTATTATTTTAAAACTGCCACACAGGCTATTATGGAAATGTACAGGCAGGTTGGTGATTATAAAATTGACGATAACGGTATTATGCAAAGCGGCGTTATTATCCGTCATCTGATTTTACCGGGCCAAATCGAAGATTCCAAAAAAATCATTGACTGGGTAGCAGATACATTTAAACCGGGACAGGTAATGTTCAGCCTGATGCGGCAATACGTACCCTGCGGAAGAGCCGCAGAATTCCCTGAAATTAACCGCAAAGTTACTGATGAAGAATATGCCGAACTGGAACAGTATCTTATGGACAGCGATATTGAAGATGGCTTTGTTCAGGAAGAAGAATCTGCCTGCAAAGACTTTATACCATGCTTTGATGGTACCGGCGTATAATAACCAAAAGCAGAAATTGAAGAAATTCAATTTCTGCTTTTTTATTTATGCTGACGCTTCCTGTTTTAAAAACTCTGCCAAAACCTCTACACCACGACAAATATCATTAATATCTGCATATTCATCTTTATTGTGACTTATGCCATCTTTACAGGGAATAAACAGCATGGTAGCAGGAGTAATTTTTGCCATGTGCATTGCATCATGTCCCGCGCCGCTGTTCATGTGCAGACATGTATAATCCTTTTCTCTGCAAATAGTTTCCAGCTTGCCTGCCAAAGCCTCATCCAAAGCTACCGGCTGATCCGCAGTTAAAAATTCCATCTCAAAGTTAATATTATCTGCTGCCGCAATTTTTTCAGCCTGATTTTTTATCTGCTCAAATGTTCTGGAAATACTTGCTTCATTTACGCCACGCAGGTCTACCCACAAAGTGACAGCTCCGGGAACAACATTGATAGATCCCGGTTCCACATCAACAACACCAACAGTAGCTACTGTTCCGTACTCTTTTTCAGCTGTGGCTGCTTCGTTAACTGCCAGTATCATTTTAGCCCCACTGACCAGTGCATCCTTGCGCATGCCCATGGGAGTAGCTCCGGAATGATCCGCCAAACCGTAAAAATGTACTTTAAATCTTGTTGGTGCTGCAATATTATGCACAATACCCAGCTGATAATTTTCTGTCTCCAGCACTTTACCCTGCTCAATATGCATTTCTGCAAAGCATTTATATGCATTTTTGCCAAGTACTGCCTCCTGATATTTCTCAGGGCTGCATCCCCAGCCTTTAAGTGCCTCCATAAAGGAAACGTCTCCTTTTTTGGATGCTTTTGCGAAATCTTCCGGCCTGCCGCTGCCAGTCAAAAGCTTACTGCCAATTGTAGCAAAACCAAATCTGCTTGATTCTTCGGCTCTGAAAACAATCACATCAATGCTGCGGGGTAATTTTTCATCAGCCAGCATATACAAAGCTTCTATTCCGCCTACAACACCGCACATACCATCATAAGCTCCGCCGCATATAACAGTATCAAGATGTGAACCGCAGGCAACAGGCGCAAGCTCAGCAGAGCTTCCCTGCTTGCGCAGAAAAAGATTGCCGACAGCATCTTCATGCACGGTAACATCTAAGTCTTCAATCTCCTTAAGCATCCAGTTTTGAGCATCTCTGTCCAGCTGTGTATAAGCAAGCCTTGTTATGCCATGCTCAGTTTTACCAAACTCAGCCAGACCTGACAGCAAATTTTCTACGCGTTCTTTATTTACAGGTAACATAATACTTCCCTCATCTCTTCATAAATATAACTTATTATAACTATAAATACATTTATATCGCAAGTACAGTTTTTGCTAAAGTTATTTCTTAATTTAATTTATTCAAAATTATGTTCTGAAAAGCTTGCCAATAAGTAATAAAAATTTTACAATATAGTGAAATATAATTTAAGAAAAGAGGTTAATTTCTTGGAAAAAAAAGTTATTCAAGTTGAAGAACGTCCACCATTATTACTTAATATTCCCTTAAGTATCCAGCATTTGTTTGCCATGTTTGGCTCTACAGTTCTTGTACCATTTCTGTTCAATGTAAGTCCTACTATCTGTCTTTTTATGAACGGTATAGGAACTTTGCTCTATATCTTCCTTACTAAAGGAAAAATCCCCTCATATTTAGGTTCAAGCTTTGCTTTCATTTCTCCTGTTCTGCTGATTTTATCCAACGGCAGCTATACAGATGCTCAGTCCGGCTTTATTGTTTTTGGTTTATTATTCATGCTGTTTTCAGTCATTATTCACTATACCGGAACAGCATGGATTGATGTAATTTTCCCGCCGGCTGCCATGGGCGCAATTATCGCTGTAATTGGTCTTGAACTTGCTCCTGTTGCTGCTAATATGGCAGGCCTTACCGGCGACAATATCCAGACTAACAATATTATAGTTTCTATGTTTACTCTGGCTGTTGGTATCATCGGGTCAGTAGCCTTCAGAGGTTTTATGAGCATCATCCCTATTCTCTTTGGTGTAATCTGCGGTTATATTCTGGCAGCTTTTATGGGTATGGTTAATTTCCAGCCGATTATTGATGCTCCCTGGCTGCAAATGCCTCATTTCTCAACTCCTACTTTTGATTTAAACGCAGTTATGGTTATTGCTCCGGCTGCTCTTGTAGTTTTGGCGGAACATATCGGCCACCTTGTAGTAACAGGCAACATTGTTGAACGAAACCTGGTCAAAGATCCCGGTCTTTCCCGTTCTCTTTTCGCGGACGGTCTTTCCAATGTACTTTCCGGTTTTGCCGGTGCCACACCCAATACAACCTATGGTGAAAATATCGGTGTAATGGCTATTACCAGAGTTTACAGTGTCTGGGTTATCGGCGGTGCAGCAGTCATGGCAATCTGCCTTTCCTTTATCGGCAAGCTTTCCGAACTGATTCACAGTATCCCAGTTCCGGTTATGGGTGGTATCTGTATCCTGCTGTTTGGCGTAATAGCAGCTTCCGGTATCCGCGTACTTGTGGAAAGCAGAGTTGATTACAGTAAATCTTCCAATCTGGTTATGACTTCTGTTATTATGATTGTCGGCTTATCTGGTGCAAAAATTTCATTTGGAGCTTTCAGCGTACAGGGTATGGTTCTGGCAACTGTAGTTGCTATTATTATGAGCCTTGTATTCAGGATTTTTGAAAAACTAGGTTTACTAAATGAATAATATACCATATAAAAAAGGTGTCTGCAAAAGCAGACACCTTTTTTATATTTTAAAATCTAAAGTCACGCATGCCTTCTTCAATTTTCTTTAAATGATCGGCGCATACCGCTCTGACATTTTCTTTGGGAATATTCAGCAGCTCTGCTTCAATCAGTTTTTCGCCAATAGCTTTTGTTTCCTCTGCCGCATAATCCACCAGATATTCTTTAAGAGTAATCAAAGCATTAGGATGGCAGCAGTTCTGAATCTGCTTGGATTTACACAGCTCCATAAAACGGTCACCTGTACGGCCTGCACGATAGCATGCTGTGCAGAAAGACGGAATATAGCCTAAATCCATCAGCCAATGCACAACCTCATCCAAAGTTCTCTGGTCAGATACATCAAACTGTTCTGTATCAGTAGGGCGATCATTTTCAGTATAGCCGCCTACAGATGTTCTGGAGCCTCCGCTGATCTGAGAAATGCCAAGGCGCAGCACTCTTTCACGTACAGCCTGACTTTCACGGGTAGACACAATCATACCGGTGTACGGTACGGCAATTCTGATGCAGGCTACAATTTTAGCAAATACGTCATCGTCAATGCCATTAGCAAAAGCATTAGGATCAATGTCATCTGCATGTTTAATTCTCGGCACACTTATTGTGTGCGGGCCAACACCATGAACAGCCTCAAGATGTTCTGCATGCATTAAAAGTCCGACAAATTCATATTTATAACGTTCCAGACCAAAGAGAACGCCAAGACCTACATCATCAATTCCGCCTTCCATGGCTCTGTCCATGGCCTCTGTATGATAGGCATAATTATGCTTGGGACCGGTAGGATGCAGTGCTTCGTAGCTTTCCTTATGATAAGTTTCCTGGAAGAGAATATAAGTTCCGATGCCAGCCTCTTTAAGCTTGCGATAATCTTCTACGGTAGTAGCAGCAATATTTACATTAACGCGGCGAATGGCACCATTTTTATGTTTAATAGAATAAATAGTGTTAATACATTCCAGAATGTACTCTAAAGGATTATTTACCGGATCTTCGCCAGCCTCTAAAGCAAGACGCTTATGACCCATATCCTGCAAAGCAATTACCTCAGCTTTTACTTCTTCCTGAGTAAGCTTTTTACGGGCAATATGCTTATTTGTTGAATGATACGGACAGTATGTGCAGCCATTGATACAATAATTGGAAAGATATAAAGGCGCAAACATAACTATGCGGTTGCCGTAAAAATCCTTTTTTATCTGCTCTGCAAGAGCATAAATTTTTTCCAGCTTTTCCTGGTTCTCGCAAGCCAGCAATACAGACGCTTCCCTGTGAGAAAGACCGTTGCGCAGTTCTGCTTTGGCAATAATCTCATCAATTAAAGACAGATTATCCTTATTAGCCTCTGCGTAGGCTAAAGTTTCGAGAATTTCTTCATGGCTGATAAATTCTTCAGCCTTCATAGATTTTGGATTATACATGTTTTCATTCCTTTCAAGTCAGCTTTGCTTTCCTGTTAGATTTATTACATCCGCATAAGCGGCAGTAATCATTAATCAGATACGGCAATATTGGAATAGGCAGTCTTGGTACTTACACCGGAAAGTTTACCCAATTTGCCGGATATAGCATTAATAATATCCAGTGGTGCGTCTACAGCAACACAAATAATATTAACATTTTTTGTCCGATATGGTATACCCATACGTCCAATAATATATTTATTATAATTATGCAAAATAAGATTTAACTTATTAACTGCACTTTCGTCAGAAACAATTATAGAAATTACAGCTACTCTTGTTTCCATATAAACCTCCTGAAATATAAATACCGCTATTAGTATATCATATTTAACCGTTTTTTACACTATTATTTAACCTTAATTACCTCGCCCGTTTCCGGCACCTTTAAAAATACATCATTGATATGCAGCTTGCCGTCAACTATTTTAAACATCTCTGTTGTAATATTGCCTATTTTAGTTTCAATAACAACATTATCAAACTCCAGAACTTTATTTTGATTACTGAAACTGCCGCTGATACTTTCAAAAGGAATCAGCCTGTAAGTTCCGGAATCAGTTTTAAACTTACCATAAGTATGCACCGTTTTCGGGTCTCCGTCAGAATGCATATTCAGCTCCAGATCTACCTTACAGCTTATTTTTGTACTTTTGGCAGCCGCTGCAGTCAGTAAATCATATCCTTTCATTTTGATATTGTAATGTCTGTTATCTATATTATAATCTCCTTCTCCGTCAATACTTCCTCCAAATACACTGCCGGTTACATTTTTAAAATAAACCATACCTTTTTCATAATGTACATTGCCTTCTACATTGGAAAAATGCAGCGGCTTAACATCAAGCTCAGCAAACTTCAAAGCTCCGTCAGCATAAATATGATTAAGATTTCCGCTTACCTGAACAAATACATCAGCTTTATTATCTATATTTCCCAGTCCCATATAACGCGGAATAATATTATACATACTTAAATTACAGTTAAGCTCAGGAACTTCTTTCTTTAAATCTACCCTGCCATTTAACTGCATTATTTCACCAACCAGCGTACCGCCAAACTTTTCTGTAGATAAACTGATATTAATATATTCATTGGCTTTGCTTGTTATGACTGCATCCACATCATTTAAAATAAAACTTCTGTTTTTGTGATAAGCAGCAATAATGCAGTTATTAAGCTTTATTTCTGCGGTAGGAACCTTGCCCTGCAAATTAAGATTCTTATTTCCTGTCAAAGGCAAGCTCTCCCCTTTTGCACCCTGTTTAACTGATAAAACATCCAGATGCATATTATCATCAAAATCAAGAAAAAAAGACGCGTTGCTCAGCTCTATATATTCTATGGTATCAAGATCCATACTTTTGGTAATTATATCCAGAGGGTTAACCTTAAACTTACCATCATTTACCTGTAAAACCGGCAATCCGTTTTTATCAAGCCAGACAAGATTAGTAAAGTTTACATTACCCCAGATATCAGCTTTAATACTGTCTGCTGAAACTGTTCCCAGCAAAACTTTTTGCTTTGCCATCTCTCTGGCAAAAATTTCATTGGCTCTGTCACTGGCAATTTTGCATAAGGCAAAATAAACACTTCCTGTAACAGCTACCAGTATACAAATTAATATAATCAGCTTGCGTTGCACTTTTATCATAAATTATAAACCTCTTAACAGTTTCTATATCAGCATTATAACATATCCATTGTGAAGAATTAATGAAGATAACAGTAGCCAGCTGAGTGTGTTATAATAAGCATATCAAGAAACAGGAGATGATAAAATGTCAGAATCTGCGTTAAAAAAAATTACAGCCGTAGATAGGGTTGTCCCCGGAGATAATATATCAAACTATGATTTTTTGCTTACAGACGACGAAGTTGTACACCTGGAATATAAAGCTTTCAGAGATATTGCCGTATTTACCAATAAAAAAATCATTACTATGGATGTACAGGGCCTTACAGGAAAAAAGAAAACCTGGCTTATTATTCCGTATAACAAATGTACTGCCTTCTCTGTAGAAAGTGCAGGTACCTTTGACCTTGATTCTGAATGCAAAATCTGGGCATCCGGAATTGGCCTTATCGAAATCGAATTTATCAGAGGAACGGATATCAGAGAGCTTGCTTCTGTTCTGGCACAGTATATTGGCTGATGTATATAACAAAAAGACGGTAACTTATAAAAGTTACCGTCTTTTATTACTTTACGAAACTTATTTAAAAGGTTCGTAATTATTCCCCAATGGTGGAGATGAGGGGAGTCGAACCCCTGTCCGAAAATATTGCCATACAACCTTCTCCGAGCGCAGACGTCATATTAAATTTCGCTCCCTCACCGCCTGACGACTGGCTGCCTGGTCGCTATCTCGATAAAATTCCCCGCTATCTCCGAGAATTGATAAACAGGTATCCCGCAAGTTGACTGCTCATCCTCGCCTGCAGGAGGAGCTCAGAGAGCAGTTAGCAAATTAAGCTGCTAAAGCGTAATCTTCGTTAGCGTTTATATTTAAACGTCCACCGATTATCGTGCAGATGGAACCACGGCTCGCTTATCATACAGCACCTACCCCCGTCGAAACCAGTACATCCCCAGTTCAACAGCTGTTGCTGCATGCTACATTATAGCATAATCAAAACAAAATAGCAAACTGACTATCTGTTGCGTTCTTTTAAAGCGCGTTCCATTTCTCGTTTGGCATCTTTTTTGGCAATATCCTGTCGTTTATCATACAGTTTTTTACCTGTAGCCAAAGCAAGCTCCATTTTTACCAGTCCGTGAGTAAAATACAGTTTAAGGGGCACCAGCGCATAACCTTTTTCTTTTACCTTGCCAATTAATTTTCTGATTTCTGCCTTGTGCAGCAATAATCTTCTGCTTCGCAGAGGATCATGATTAAAAATATTACCATGATCGTAAGGACTGATATGCAGATTATAAACAAAAACCTCTGCATTTTTTGTCACCTGAGCATAACTGTCCTTCATATTTGCTCTGCCTGCACGCAAAGATTTTACTTCTGTACCGGTTAAAGCAATGCCGGCCTCAAAGGTTTCATGAATAGTAAAATCATGACGTGCTTTTCTGTTTTCTGATATTATTTTAATCTTCTGTTCTGCCATAACTATCTTTTCTTTCTGCGTTTTTTGCCTTCTTTATTTTTGCCGTGCTTACCGCTGCGTCTGCCTTCCTGTTTATTTTTGGCACCTTTGCCGGATTTTTCCTTTTTCTTGCGTCCACTGCCTTCTATAACTGCGGTACTGCGTTTCTGACCGTAAGCAGATGAGTGACCTTTTTTACCCAGCAGCTGACTGCGAATATGCTCTCTTACACCATCATTTTCTCCGGCCATGATAAAGTCAATGCTGACTTCTGGAATATTAACATTAAGTACCTCTATGCGAACTTTATCACCCAGGCGATACTGATTTTTAGTATGTGTGCCTACAAGAGCATATCTGTCTTCGTAAAATTCATAATAATCATCCATCAGGCTGGAAATATGCACCAAGCCTTCAACACCATTTTCCAGCTCAACAAACATACCAAAGGCAGTTACTCCGGATATTACACCGTCAAATTCCTCACCAATATGTTCAGCCATATATTCAGCCTTTTTAAGCTCTACAGTTGCACGCTCAGCTTCTGCTGCAGCACGTTCGCGCAGGGAAGAATGCTCGGCAATTACATCAAGGTTATCCGACAGTTTTTCACTTTCACCGTCAGTCATGCTTGGATTATGCATCCATGCACGCAAAAGCCTGTGCACAATCAAATCCGGATAACGTCTGATAGGAGAAGTAAAATGAGTGTAATACTGCGCAGCCAGACCAAAGTGACCGATATTTTCTGTCTGATATACAGCCTGCTTCATGGAACGCAGGGCAACTGTATTTACAAGTCTTTCTTCCGGTCTGCCATTCATGGCCTGAACAGCATGCTGAACTTCTAAAGGTTTAGTTTCTTCACTGACTTTAAATTTAACATTAAAGTTAGCAAGTAATTTGGCAAGCTCCTGCATTCTTTCCTGTGAAGGAATATCATGCACACGATATATAAACGGCCATTTTTGTGCAAACATATGATGCGCAACTGTTTCATTGGCTGCCAGCATAAATTCTTCAATAATGGACTCTGAGTTTCCGTGTATTCTGTTAACTATTTTTACAGGTTTCAGTTTTTCATCTAAAATAACCTTCTGCTCAGGCAAGTCAAAATCAATAGCACCGCGTTTTACACGTTTGCCATGCAAAATCTCACGCAGTTCATCCATCAGTTTTACCATGGGCAAAATATCATTATATTTTTCACACAGCTGTTCATCACCGGCCAGTATTTCCCGGACAATATTATAGCTCAAACGATGTCTTACATGAATAACTGACGGAAAAATTTCATAATCCAAAATTTTTCCTTTACGGTCAATTTTCATTTCGCAGGACATAGCCAGTCTGTCTTCGCCGGCATTTAAGCTGCATATTCCGTTGGAAAGCCTTTCCGGAAGCATAGGCAGAACCCTGTCTACAAGATATACACTTGTACCGCGCTGCCTTGCTTCTTTATCCAAAACAGAATTTTCCGTAACGTAATAACTTACATCTGCAATATATACACCCAGTAAAAATTCATCTTTGCTCAGCTGCTGAACATAAACAGCGTCATCAAGATCCTTGGCATCCTCACCATCAATAGTAACCACAGCTCTGTCGCGTAAATCTCTGCGGCCTTTCAGTTCCTCTTTTCTGATAGCTTTGGGAACCTTTTTAGACGCCTCAATTACCTCCTGAGGAAATTCCAGAGGAAGGTCATTTTGCTTAATAATAGACAAAATTTCCAGACCAACGTCACCAACATTGCCTAAAATCTCAGTAACCTTTCCTTCAGCACTGCGATTTTCCCTGGGCCATTCTGTAATTTCCACAACAACCTTCTGCCCTTCCCTGGCCCCGTTAAAATGCTTGCGCATTACATAAACATCCTTGCCTACGCGCTTATCATCGGGAACAACAAAGGCAAAGTCTCCGTTACGGCAAAAAGTTCCAACAACCTTATTATTGGCTCTTGTGATAATACGAATAATCTCGCCTTCAGGCTTTTTGCCGTAAATATCATTATTAATTCTTGCCATAACTCTGTCATCATTCATAGCACTGTTTAATGCGCGCGGAGGAATAAAAACATCAGGTCTGTCGCCTTTATTATCGGGAATAACAAAGCCAAAGCCCTTGCTGGTCAGCTGAAATCGACCTGTTACCAAACCCATTTTCTCCGGCAGACCATAAGTTTCAAACCTTGTTTTAATAATATTTCCATTTTGCTCAAGCGCCATTAATTCCTGCCAGAATTTAGTAGGATTAAAGCTTGTCTTTTCACTTAATTTATCAAGCAAATCTTCAGCAGTCATGGGTGCATAACCCTGTTCCTGCATAAACTCCATTATCATTTCTTTTATATTCTTATTTTTCATATCATTCCTCAAGCATCATCCTGGAAACAGATTCAGCCAAAATGGTGCCATCTTTCTTTTTTATTAGGCCCTGCATTTCTACAAGACGCCCTTTTCTTCTTATTTCTCTGCCTATACAAATAACTTCTTCACCAATTACCAGAGGTTTTCGATAACGAATTTCAATTTTAGCTGTATAAGACGGTTTGCCTTCTTTGCAATACAGATAATTACCTGTAATTTCATCCAAAAGCACTGCAACCAGTCCGCCATGCATTCTGCCATTATAACTCTGATGCTCCTGCTGCGGAGTAAAATATGAGATACATTGCTCCTCATCAATACTAAATTTCATTTTTAAGCCATGAGGATTATCCTTACCGCAGGCAAAGCACCAGGTATATTCACTGTTATTTAATAAATCTGCATTCATTTCACTATCACTTCTTAAAAAAATCACTTATTTCTTTATATACTTCTTCACGTTCAACATCCAAAGTCAAAATATGACCACTGTGCTCAAACCAGATGAGCTTTTTATCTGTACTGCCTACATGGTCATAAATATACTGCGCACTTTCCGGGCACACTGTATGCTCAATTTTTGACTGCATAACAAGACAGGGTATCTTAATATTTGGTAAAATTTCATTTTTACATAATTTAATCAAAGCAAACAGACTGGTTAAAGGCTTTACAGGCATAACATTGTAAGCCAGGTTATACTTATCCGCAACAAAATAATTTCGCTTTCTTTTTTTGAGATATCTAATAAAATACCTCAGTAAAGGCAGCAAAGGAGCTCTTTTATCCTGCACCTTTACAGGAGCAGCAAGAAACACAGCTTTTGCAATATTTTTTTCAGCAGCAATTTTCATGGCCAGCAGCCCTCCCATGGAAAGACCTGCCACCATAATTTCACCGCACACCTCGGTCAGCCGTTCATAACCTTTTTCAGCCTCGGCATACCACATTTGCCAGTTAGTTTCATTAAGCTCTTCAGGAGTAGTTCCATGTCCGGGAAGCCTTACTCCCAATACAGTAAATCCTTCTTTATGTAAATAGTCACCTAATAAACGCATTTCGGCAGGAGTTCCGGTATAACCGTGAATTAACAACACACCTTTATTATTTTCACCAGAAAGAAAAAATTCTTCCGCACCTTCGATAATTTTCACCTTAATCCTCCTACACAAAAATACATACTAATTATATCATATATTCTTATTTCTATGAAAGTTTACTTTTAAGGCAAAAAAATAAAGCCCACACCAGAGTGTGAGCTTTATTGTTATTTATTATTTGAACATGTTCAGTAATACACCGCCATTTGCAGCCAGTACAGGAGCAAATACGAGAGCAACGATGGTCATCAATTTGATGAGGATGTTCATTGCAGGTCCGGAAGTATCTTTGAACGGATCGCCTACGGTATCGCCAGTTACAGCAGCTTTGTGAGCTTCGCTGCCTTTGCCGCCATGTACACCGGATTCGATGTATTTTTTAGCGTTATCCCAAGCACCGCCAGCATTTGCCATCAAAATAGCAACCAGTACGCCGGAAGCAAGAGCACCGCCTACCATACCGCCGAGAGCTTCAGTACCAAAGAGGAAGCCCATAGCTAAAGGAGCAACGATAGCAAGGATACCAGGAAGCATCATTTCGTGAAGAGCTGCAGCAGTAGAAATATCTACGCATTTACGATAGTCAGCAGTTGCTTTACCATCGAGCAGGCCAGGAATTTCACGGAATTGACGACGAACTTCTTCAATCATTTCATAAGCAGCTTTACCAACGGATTCCATGGTCATAGCGCCGAATACGAACGGAAGAGTTGCACCAATGAACAAACCAACGAGGGTTACAGGGTTCAGAAGATCGATAGCTTTCAGGTTAACGGTTTGTGCATATGCAGAGAACAGAGCAAGAGCAGTCAGTGCAGCAGAACCGATAGCAAAACCTTTACCGATAGCAGCAGTAGTGTTACCTACGGAGTCAAGTTTATCGGTAATTTCACGAACTTCATGAGGAAGTTCGGACATTTCAGCGATACCGCCAGCGTTATCAGCAATAGGACCATAAGCGTCTACAGCTACGGTCAGGCCAGTGGTAGAGAGCATACCAACAGCAGCCAGAGCGATACCAAACAGGCCCATAGCCGGGTTAGCAGTACCACCCATTACAAAGAAGGAGATGATAACACCAACGCAGATGAAGAGCATAGGCCAGAAAGTAGAATACATACCAACAGCCAAACCGGAAATAATGGTGGTAGCAGGACCGGTTTCGGATTGTTGAGCAATTTTCTTAACACTGCCATAATCAGCAGAGGTATAAATTTCAGTGATTTTACCAATCAGCATACCAACAATCAAACCAGCAGCGATTGCGTAGAAAGCATTCAGGTTGCCAAATACTTCGCTGGAGAGATATGCAGCAGCAGCAATTACGATTACACCGCCGATATAGGTACCGCTGTTAAGAGCAGCCTGCGGATTTTGAGATTTGCTGTTACGAGCAAACATAACACCGATGATGGAAGCGATGATACCGCTTACAGACAGGAGGAATACAAATTGTACGCCTTCGCCGTTAGGATATGCAACTGCACCAAGGGTAATAGCAGAGATGATTGCACCAACATAGGATTCGAACAAGTCAGCACCCATACCAGCAACGTCACCTACGTTATCGCCTACGTTATCAGCGATGGTAGCAGGGTTACGCGGATCATCTTCAGGAATACCAGCTTCAACTTTACCTACAAGGTCAGCACCAACGTCAGCAGCTTTGGTATAAATACCGCCGCCTACACGAGCAAAGAGTGCAATGGAGCTTGCGCCCAGACCGAAACCGGTAACAATATCAACATTCTGGTCAAATACAAAGTATGCAATGGTAACACCAGCAATACCAAGACCAACTACACCAAGACCCATAACTGCGCCGCCGGAGAAAGCAATTTTCAATGCTTCGCTCATGCCATGACGAGCAGCTTCTGCAGTACGAACATTTGCTTTAGTAGCAACGGTCATACCGAGATAACCAGCGCAGATAGAGAATAAAGCACCACCAACAAAACATACTGCAGTAGCAACGGATAAGAACATAGCGATAATAGCAGCAACTACTACAACGAAAATTGCGAGGTATTTATATTCTCTGCTCAAAAATGCCATAGCACCTTCGTGAATATAACCAGCAATTTCTTTCATGCGATCATTACCGGCACTTGCTTTGCCAATCGCACTGCTGAGCATCATAGCAAAACCTAATGCTATAACGCCTACGATTAAGGATACTAATAAATAAGTACTCAAAACCTTAACCCCTTTCTTGTTTATAAAATTTTTTTAAAAATTAAGAGTGCAGAGCACTCTTTTTAACAAATTAAGCATTGAGCTTTGCCAAAGCCAGAGTGATAACAGCAAAGGCACAGCCAAGTCCAATGGTAATCTTAGCCATTATGGAATCAAGATCATTGCCTTTACCGAAAAAAGCACCATCACTGCCACCAAAGGTACCGCCTACACCGCCGCCTTTGCCGGACTGCAGCAATACCGCACCAATAAGTGCTATGCAAACGATAAATTCAAGAACCATCAGGATAGTTTCCAGCACAGAACTTCCCTCCTCAACTCACTAATACCATAGTATTTTATCATACTTTATATTAGCTTACAACGATATTTTGCAAAATATTTTACACTTATGCCAAATTTTATTTATATATTAAAATTATCTACCTATTAAAATATTTACTGCTGCAAATACCTGATACTGTCATACTCCGGTCTGATAAAATACCTACCCTCAGCATCTATTACGCCATACTTTTCATTAGCCTTAACAATAGCCGTATCCGGATATAAAGGGCTGACTTCCTGTATGCTTTTGCTTAACAAAGCAATAGTTTCCCCTTTTCTATTGATAATTTCGTAACGTCCGTCAAGATTTTTTGTAATGGCAGCATTTCCGTAAAACGGTGTTGTATAAGACCAGTACTTTGTATCACTTAGATACTGTCCCTTTAAATCAACATAATTCCATCTGCTTTCAGTAAGCTGTACAGGAGCAAGGCCATTACTGAAATTTTCCGCATGCAGATATCCTTCATGCAAAACGCCTTCTCCGGCTTTATAAAAACCAAATCTGTCATCTTCTCTGAACACAGCCACTTCATTTCCGTCCCAGTCCAAATCACTCAGATCATCATATCTTGCAGGAATATAAAAACTTCCGTCCAGATTTAAAATACCTGCTTTATCATCAATGATGGTAATAACTCTGTTATCTACAATATGCGAGTTAAAATCATTAGTAGTATGGATAAGTTCATTTCCCATGGCATCAGTATAACCAAGTTTAATATTGGTATCATAAAGTCCCTTACCCACTCCGGGAATAGTAGGAATGCCTGCCAGCATTGTAAATGCAGACTGCAAAAAGCCTCCCAGGGAAATATTATGCCTGGTGCGTGTAATGGCAATCAGTCCGTCCGGACGCTTAAAATATGTAGCAGCCTTAATTGCAAACAGCTCCTGTCCCTGATGGTCAATAAATTTAAAACTGCCGTCATCTTTAAAAACAGCACTGCCTTCACGGTAGCCAAATATATACTTTCCTTCAGGTGCATCAAATAATTTTTCGCCGTCCATATTGATAAAATAACGCTCTTCGCCCTGCTTAACGAATGCTGCGCCTTCTCTGAAGTTCCATGCCTCAGTAAACTGCGGCTCAATTACCATTTCTCCCTGTTCATTAATATATCCGAACAGGTCATCTTTTTTAACAGCAGCAAGTCCCTCATGGAAAGGTTTTGCTTCACTAAAGTCTGCAGCAGTAATCTGGCTGCCCTGCTCATTATAATAGGCATACGCATTTTCACTGCCGATAATATATCCTCCATTACCGTTATCTGCTGCCTTAAAATAATTGCACGGCCATAATGTATGACCATCTCGTGCCAGAATGCCGTGACGTTTATTCTTTTTTACATAAAATTTATTGTTCTGCAGATAAATTTTATCGTACTCTACAGGAACAGTTACAGAGCCATCGCTTTCAGTGATGCCTCGCTTACCGCCCTTTTCTACCAAAATCAATCCCTCCTGGAAAGGCTTGATTTCATCATACTCTACCGGAAGAATAATATTGCCATAAAAATCTGCCAGTCCGTCCTTACCGTCTTTTTTAAGAAAAATACTTTTTTCATTAAACTTAACAATTTTATCATACTCGGCAGGCAATATAACTTGCCCATTTCTGTCCAGCAGACAATATTTGTCATCTTTTTCTGCTGCAAAAAATTCTTTAGGTGCCAAAACATTTTCTCTGGCCTGCTCCCAGGAAATATTATGCTCATATCTTGTAACTATTTTATCAAACATGGGATGAGCTGCCTGAGCTGAAACAGCAAAGCATCCTGCAAGTATGCCAAAAGCAACGGCTATTGCACTCTTATTTAATTTCATGCCAACACCCCCAGATAAAAATAAGGCGAGAGCACAGCCCTCGCCTTTGATTATACATTATTTGTTAATGTTATAAAATACTTTCATGCCATTGTATTTAGCTGCTTTGCCAAGATCTTCTTCAATGCGAAGCAGTTGATTGTATTTGGCAACACGGTCGGTACGTGCAGGAGCACCGGTTTTAATTTGTCCGGCATTAACTGCTACAGCGATATCAGCCAGAGTAGTATCTTCGGTTTCACCGCTGCGGTGAGAAATAATACAGGTATAACCAGCACGTTTAGCAGTTTCGATAGCATTAAAGGTTTCAGTTAAAGTACCGATTTGGTTAACTTTAATCAAAATTGCATTAGCAACACCTTTTTCAATACCTGCTGCAAGTCTTTCTTCATTGGTAACAAACAGATCGTCACCAACAAGCTGAACTTTGCCGCCAAGTTTATCGGTCAGTGCTTTCCAGCCATCCCAGTCATCTTCAGCCAGACCGTCTTCAATGGAAATGATAGGATATTTTTCACACAGTTCTGCCAGATATTCAACCATTTCTGCAGAAGTTTTTACGATGCCTTCGCCAGCCAGGTTGTATTTACCGTCAGCATACATTTCGCTGGAAGCAACGTCCAAAGCAATAACGATGTCTTCTTTAGGTTTATAACCAGCTCTTACTACTGCTTCAAGAATAACTTCAATAGCTTCTTCATTGCATTTTAAGTCAGGAGCAAAGCCGCCTTCATCACCCAAAGCAGTGCTCAGACCCTTTTCTTTCAGTAATGCTTTCAGATTATGATAAATTTCAGCATTCATGCGCAATGCTTCAGAGAAAGATTTTGCACCAACAGGCATAATCATAAATTCCTGAATATCAACGTTGTTATCAGCATGCTGACCACCGTTTAAAATATTCATCATGGGCACCGGCAGTTCTTTAGCAGCTACGCCGCCAAGATACAGATATAAGGGCAGACCAACAGATGCAGCAGCAGCTTTGGCTACAGCCATGGACACGCCCAAAATAGCGTTAGCACCCAGTTTGCCTTTATTAGGAGTACCATCAAGACGAACCAGCAGTTCATCAATTTCGGTCTGACGGGTTGCTTCAAGGCCAATTATTGCCTCGGCAATAACGTCATTTACATTATCAACAGCTTTGGTAACACCTTTGCCAAGATAACGGGTTTTGTCTCCGTCACGAAGTTCTACTGCTTCATGTACGCCGGTAGATGCACCGGAAGGAACAGCAGCACGGCCTACAGCACCATCTTCCAGGCATACTTCTACCTCAATGGTAGGATTGCCACGGGAATCGAGTATTTCACGTGCATATACTTCAGTAATCATTGCCATAATAAACACCTCAATTTTATTTTTCTATTAAACTGGTGCCTGTCATTGCTGCAGGCTTTGCAATATTCAGTAAATCTAACAGCGTAGGAGCAATATCGGCCAATATGCCTTCATGCAGTTGCTTTTTATTATTATCAACTAAAATAAACGGAACTTTATTAGTGGTGTGAGCTGTATAAGGCTGCCCGGTCACTTCATCAGCCATTTTTTCCAGATTGCCGTGGTCAGCAGTAATACAGATACATCCGCCTAAAGCCAGAACTTTATCTGTAATTTTACTTACACAGGCATCAACTGTTTCCATGGCTTTTACAGCAGCTTCCATAACACCTGTATGACCAATCATATCCGGGTTGGCAAAATTAAGAATAACAACATCAAATTTATCCTTATCAAGTTCTGCCAAGAGTGCGTCAGTAACCTCACCGGCACTCATTTCCGGCTGCAAGTCATAAGTAGCAACTTTAGGGGAAGCAATTAAAATACGCTCTTCATTAACATTTGGTGTTTCTACCCCGCCATTAAAGAAAAAGGTTACATGAGCATATTTTTCGGTTTCAGCAATACGCAGCTGCTTTAAACCATGTTTTGCCAAAACTTCTCCCAAAGTATCTTCGTAACTTTGGGGAGGAAATGCCACAGGAGCTGCAATGGTAGCATCATACTGAGTCATGCAGACAAAGTTAACAGGCAGAGCTTCCTCGCTGCGCTTAAAATACGGGAACTCAGCATCGCTCAGCGCTCTGGTAATCTGACGGGCACGATCAGGACGGAAATTAAAGAACACTACGCCATCACCGGCGCAAATTCTTCCGTCCACACCATCAATAACTATCGGTTCCACAAATTCATCAGTAATATCTCTGGCATAGGAGTATTTTACACCATTTAAAGCATCTGCTGCTTTTATACCCTGTCCGTAAACAAGGGCTGCATAAGCTTTTTCGATACGCTCCCAGCGTTTATCACGGTCCATGGCATAATAACGGCCGCTGACAGTAGCAATCTTTCCTGTACCAATTTCATCCATTGCCTGCTGCAGCTGCTCAAGATAAGTAAGAGCAGTTTTTGGGCCAACATCACGGCCATCAAGAAAAGCATGTACAAAAACTTTATCAATGCCTTTTTGCTTGGCCATTTTCAGCAAAGCAATCAAGTGCTCAATATGGCTGTGAACACCGCCATCAGACAAAAGGCCCATAAAATGCAGAGCTTTTTTATTTTCTTTAGTTTTATCCATTACTGCGCAAAGAACAGGATTAGTAAATAAATCGCCATCTTTGGCAGCTTTGGTAATTCTGGTAAGTTCCTGATAAATAATGCGGCCGGCACCTATATTAAGATGACCAACCTCAGAATTTCCCATCTGTCCGTCAGGAAGTCCAACGGCACCGCCGCTGGCTTCCAGAACAGTATGAGGATATTCTGCAAAAAGCTTGTCAAGATGAGGAGTTTTAGCAACTGAAACAGCATTGGTACTGCTTTCAGGAGCAATTCCCCAGCCATCAAGAATCATTAACATTACTGGTTTTTTAGACATCTTCAGCCTCACTTAAAAGCTGCGCACTATAGCAGCAAAGCTTTCAGCATCAAGACTTGCTCCGCCGACAAGAACGCCGTCAATACCGCTTACATTAAAGCTTGCAGCATTATCAGGAGTTACACTGCCGCCGTACAAAATACGTACTTTTCTGGCAACTTCTTCGGAGAAAATTTTTGCTGTTTTTTCACGTATAATTCTGCAAACTTCCAGAGCATCTTCTGCAGTTGCAGCTTTACCAGTGCCTATAGCCCAAATGGGTTCATAAGCAATGACCAGTTCTTCTGCGTTTTCTGCAGAAACAACTTTGAAAGCGCTTTGCAGCTGCATGCTGATTTTGCGTGCTGTTTTGCCAGCTTCACGCTCAGCAAGATTTTCACCCACACATAATACAGGTTTTAATCCGTTTCTGAATGCAGCAGCTACTTTGCGCGCTACATTTACTTCATTATCGCCAAACATGGTGCGTCTTTCACTGTGGCCCACAATAACATATTCAGCGCAGATATCAGCAATCATGGCACCGGAAACAGCACCTGTATAAGCGCCTGCATCTTCCCAGTGCAAATCCTGAGCACCATAGCCTACATGTTTGCCATCTATGGCATCAGCAACACTTTCAAGAGCTGTCATCGGCGGGAAAACAACTACTTCATGCAAAGTACCATTGGTTTCCATAACAATATCCTGAGCAAGCTCTACAGCTTCGCTGACAGTTTTATGCATTTTCCAGTTACCGGCAATCATTTTACGGCGCACATCATCAAGAGCAGCTACGCCCGGAAGAACTTTACCTTCAAGGTATTCCAAAGACGCACCGCCGCCGGTAGAAATATGGCTTATTTTTTTAGCAAGTCCAAGTTTTTCGATTGCAGCAACAGAATCACCGCCGCCGACAATGCTTACAGCACGGCTTTTGGCAACTGCTTTGGCAACTGCTTCAGTACCTTTGCAGAAAGCATCCATTTCAAAAACGCCCATAGGTCCGTTCCAGACAATCATTTTAGCGTCTTTTAAAGCATCTGCATAAGCAGCACGTGTTTCTTCGCCAATATCAAGAGCCATATATTCCTGATTCAAGCAGTCAATTTTTTCTGTAACATGCTCAGCATCAGGAGCAAAAGCAGCAGCCATTACAAGATCTGTAGGCAGCAGCATATTTACTTTATTGGCTTTAGCTTTGGCAAGCAGCTCTCTTGCCAGATCCATCTTATCTTCTTCAACAAGAGATTTGCCAACTTTATAGCCCTGTGCAGCAAGGAAAGTATTAGCCATGCCGCCGCCGATTAAAAGGGTATCTACCTTATCAAGAAGGTTTTCAATAACACCGATTTTATCGGAAACCTTGGCACCGCCAATAATCGCCGCAAAAGGATGCAGCGGCTCTGTAACAGCACGGCCGACAAATTTGATTTCTTTTTCCAGCAGGAAGCCGGCAGCAGCCGGAAGGAAATGGGTAACGCCTTCAACAGATGCATGCGCTCTGTGAGAAACACCAAAACCATCATTAACATATAAATCTGCCAAAGAAGCAAGTTTTTCAGCAAACTCCATGTTGTTTTTTTCTTCTTCCTTATGGAAACGCAGGTTTTCCAAAAGCAGTACCTGGCCGGATTTTAAAGCTTTTGCCGCAGCTTTGGCTTCTTTGCCGATGCAGTCAGAAACAAAAGTAACCTTTTTGTTCAGCAAAGTGCCTAAATGCTTGGCAACCGGAGCCAGAGAATATTTTAAATTAACTTCTCCCTTAGGACGGCCCAGATGTGCCATCAGAATAACTGCCGCATCATTATCCAGCAGATATCTGATAGTGTCCAGAGAAGCGCGAATTCTGGTATCGTCAGAGATATTGCCGGCATCATCAAAAGGAACGTTAAAGTCCACTCTTACCAGTACTTTTTTACCGGCAACATCCAAATCACGAATACTTTTTTTATCCATCAAAAACTACCCCTATCTTACAGGCCTTTTTTTGCAATATAGCAAGCTAAATCAACAACGCGGTTGGAATAGCCCCATTCATTGTCATACCAGCTTACAACTTTAGCCATGCGAGGACCAACCATCATAGTGGAAAGACCGTCAACAATGGAGCTGAGCGGGCAGCCGTTATAGTCACGGGAAACAAGCGGAAGTTCATTGTAGCCCATGATGCCTTTTAATTTGCCTTCAGCAGCTTCTTTCAATGCAGCGTTGATTTCTTCTGCAGTGGTATCAGTTTTCAGCAATACAGTCAGGTCGGTAATGGATACGTTAGGAGTAGGAACACGCATAGCAAAACCGTTCAGTTTGCCTTTCAGTTCAGGAAGAACCAGAGCTACAGCTTTAGCTGCACCGGTAGTGGTAGGAATAATGGAGCATGCAGCTGCACGAGCACGACGTAAATCTTTGTGAGGAAGATCAAGGATACGCTGATCGTTAGTATAGGAATGAACGGTAGTCATTAAACCGCTTTCAATACCAAATTTTTCCAGCAATACTTTGGTGAAAGGAGCCAGGCAGTTGGTAGTGCAGGAAGCATTGGAAATAATGTTGTGCTGAGCAGGATCATATTTATCTTCGTTTACGCCCATTACAATGGTAATATCTTCCTGTTTTGCAGGAGCGGAAATAATAACTTTTTTAGCGCCGGCATCAAGATGAGCTTTAGCTTTAGGACCTTCGGTAAAACGACCGGTAGATTCAACAACGATTTCTACACCCAGTTCGCCCCAGGGCAATTTAGCCGGATCGGTCTGAGCAAGAACTTTTACTTTATGACCATCAACAACAATATAGTCACCATCAACAGTTACTTCATGGGGGAAAGTTCCATGAACAGAGTCATATTTCAGCAAATGAGCCAAAGTAGCAGCATCAGTCAAATCGTTAACAGCTACAACTTCTACTTCAGGATTTGCAAAAGCCACGCGGAAAACTTCACGGCCGATACGACCGAAACCATTAATACCTAATTTTGTCATTGTAATTCCTCCTTAGATATACATCTAAATATATTTGCACCAAAGTGCTGATTAACAAATTTACTGAGCAGACATTCTGATAATCTCTCTGGCCGCAGCCTCATCAGTAATCAAAATATCCTGTCTGGAAGCTCTGATTACGGATAAAATAGCAGCTGCCTTTGATTTACCGCCTGCTATACCTATAATTATACCTATATGTTTTAAATCCTGCAGCATTAATCCTGCATTATTTGTCATATATACCTGTCTGCCATCCAAAGCGCAGTACTGTCCAAAGGCTTCACCCACCGCACCGTCAGCATCAAGTCTGGCAATTATTTCAGCCGGCAGCCTTCTGTGCTTAGCCATAACATGAGCCCTGCCCACACCATGAACCAGAATATCAGCACGCTTGATAATATCAACAACAGAGCGTACGCCGATATCTTCTTTTAAAATGCTGTTTAAAATATCCTCACTTACACTGTCAGGAACATACAGCTGACGATATGCTGCTCCCATCTTCTGAGCCAGCACGGTTGCAATGGTATTGGCCTGCAGCTCCACATTATCGCCAAGTCCGCCCCTTGCAGGTACTACGACTGTATTGGGCTGTGAGCCGGAAATATTAGCCGCCAAAGCAGCCATGGTAGTACCACCGCTTACGGCAACAATATGCTTTTTGCCATCAGATAAAATCTTGCTGAGAATTCTGGCCGCAGTTCTGCCAATTTCACGCTTAACAACGTCTTCCTGGTCAGAATCGCCGGGTATAATTACCACGCGGCCTATTTTTAAAGCCTCACTTAAAGAATTTTCCAAAAACGAAATATCCTGCAGCTTGCGTACATAATCTGCAAGCTCCTTTAAAATATCCATGCCCTCATCAGTTACAGTCATTCCGGCAGCAGAAAAATTAAGCAGTCCGCTTTTCTTTAAAAAATCCACCTGCGAACGCAAAACCCTTTCGCTCAATCCAAGTCTGGCTGCCAGCGCTCTCCTGCCGATAGGATACTCATGGCTTACCTGGCGCAGAATCTGATATCTTTGTACAAGTAAATCAGTAAGCTCAGGAACTATTTTTTTCTGTAAATTAATAATGCTGTCCATAATTGTAAACCTTCATAAGTTATAGCATTTGTCCCTCGTGGTACTTTTTGCGTCCCACAAACTCTAAGCATAAAATCAACACTTCATCACTACTCCTAATTCTAGCATAAACTACTTAATAAATAAAGTACTCTATTTATAAATTATTAAACTGCAGCAACAAAAAAAAGAGTGCCACAGGCACTCTTTTAACGATTATTAATCTGCTCCGGATATAAGTCGTGGTTAAATAATCTGTTTTCAGCAACAGCCTCCCACTTTGTACCTGGTTTGCCGTAGTTGGCATACGGGTCTATGGAAATACCTCCGCGCGGCAAAAATTTTCCCCATACTTCAATATATTTGGGATCTAAAAGCTTAATCAAATCCTTCATAATTCTGTTAACACAGTCTTCATGAAACTCGCCAAAATTTCTGAAACTGAATAAATACAGCTTTAAGGATTTGCTTTCTACCATTTTCTGATCCGGTATATACGAAATATAAATAGACGCAAAATCCGGCTGACCAGTCATTGGGCATAAACTGGTAAACTCCGGACAGTTAAATTTTACAAAATAGTCGTTTTCCATATGCTTATTGGTAAAAGCTTCCAGTACTTCCGGTGCATAGCTGTCAGGGTATTTTACATTCTGATTGCCCAGCAGGCTTAAACCTTCTATTTTACTCATGCAGATTCTCCTCTCTTATTTTGGCAAGCGGATCAATACATCCGTTAATTTTAAAAGCATTTTCTCTGTCAATGCAGGTACCGCATTTGCCGCAGGCATATTCGTGGCCTTCATAGCAGCTCCATGTCAGTTCATAGGGCAGCTTCAGCTCCAGACCTTTTTTAACAATATCGCTTTTATGCAGATTAACAAAGGGAGCCTCAATTTTTACCTGTTTGCCGCTTCCAATATACACCGCTCTGTTCATGGCCTCATTAAACTCTGCGCTGCAGTCCGGATATGCATCACCTGCAGCATCATCACTGTGAGCGCCGTATAAAATAACACTGCATTCTTTGGCAATAGCAATACTTGCGGCCGTTGACAAAAATAAACCATTTCTGAAAGGAACATAAGTAGAAATCATATGATCCTCTTTAGCCTGCAGCTGCTGACTATAAGCACCGTGAGGAATATCGTCTGTAGAATGATTCAGCAAAGAACAGTTACTGTAAGTAAAAATTTTGCTCAGATTCACTTCCAGCAGTTCAACGCCGTAATAGGCAGCAATATTTTTAGCCGCAGTAAGCTCTTTAACATGCTTTTGTCCGTAAGACGCCATTAAGGCACAAACATTATCTTTACCATATTTATTAACCGCCATAGCCAGGCAGGTAGAGCTGTCTACACCGCCGCTTAATAAAACTAACGCTTTCATATGTTCTCCTTTCATAATCTGCTGTACAGTCTGTTTTGCAGAAAATAATTATTTTTAAACTCTCCCAGAAAGGTTGAAGTTTCTGTTACACTGTTAGCTTTGGCAATACCACGGGCAGTCATGCAGCTGTGTTTGCCCTTAATCAAAACAGCAATATCTTCCGAGCCGGTAATTTTACTCATAATACAGGCAATATCCCTGCCTATTTTTTCCTGCAGCTGCAGCCTTTTACCAACCATATCGCAAATTCTGGCAATTTTGCTCAGGCCTATTACTCTGTTTTTGGGCATATAGGCAACAGTTACACTCATATCGTACATCAAAGCCAAGTGATGCTCACAGCAGCTGAAAATTTCAATCTCCTTTACAATAACCATATCCTGAGAATCAGCATCGGTAACTATTTCAAAGCTTTTGTCAAACATGGCTGCAATTTCATCATTGGTATAATTCATACCCTCAAAAATTTCTTCATACATATTGGCAACTCGCTGAGGAGTTTCCCTTAATCCTTCTCTGTCCGGATCATCACCCAAAGCAATCAGAATGCCTCTGATATGTTTTTCTATAGCCTCTTTATCTATCACTTTATACACCTCTCTTATCCGGGTCCCAGATAATCTTATGCATCTGCAGCTGCATATTCACTCCGTTTAATTTGTGTTCTTTCATAAAATCAACAATTTCCGGCAAATCTATGGCACCAAAAACAGGACTTAAATACACGGCACATTTATCCAGCAAAGAAAACTGGTCAATAATCTCTCTGGCACGCTGTAAATCCTTTTTGCTGCCTGCAACAAATTTTACCGTATCCTTATCTGTCAGATACGCAAAATTTCCCGTATCCATATACCTTTCCATATTACTGCCAGGAAGTTTATAGTCCATAGTAAAAGACGGAGGATTTTTTATCTGACAGAATTTTTCCAGACTGATACTGCCGTTAGTTTCTATTTCCACATGCAGGCTGTCATCAGCTGCAAGCTTTTCCAACAGCACCTCAATTTTTGGCTGCAGCAGCGGTTCTCCGCCTGTTAAAGTAACATTTTTAATACCGCTGGCAGCTATTCTGCTGTAAATTTCTTCTTCATTCATCACAGTATAAGCAGCAGCATCAGTATTAGCCCAACGTGTATCACAATAACTGCAGTTTAAATTACACTTTTGAAACCTTACAAAAACAGCCAGCTGTCCTGCTTTGCGTCCCTCGCCGTTGATGCTCTCAAAGATTTCTACAACTTTATACTTTTCCATCACTGCATATCCTCGCTGTAGGCAGCGCAGTTATTAGGTGTTTCATAAACGATTACCTGTTTAAGCTGCAGATTTTTTGCCTGCAGCGCCTTATAAATGTATCTGGCAAAATTCTCGGCTGTAGGGCGAAAATCTACTTCAATAATTCTGAAGCCATCTTCCTTTAAAGCCTGTAAAGTTAAACTGCGCAAGGAACTTTTTTCAATGATAAGTGCATGGTCAAAATAATCGGCAATCAATTTAAGTTCACTTTTTAAATCACCAAAATCCATGACCATACCGCGTAAATGCCCGCGCTCTTCCAGTGCATTGCCTGCAGCCTCAGCCTTAACGGTCCAGCGATGACCGTGAATGTTGCTGCACTTGCCGTTATAACCGGCTAAAAAATGTGCACTGTCAAAGCTTGCCTCTGTTATTAAAGTATACATAAAATCTCCTCTCAAAATAAAAAAACTCAAAAGGGCATTCAGTACCCTTTTGAGTATGACAATATCAATAATTACAGCCCTAGTTTTGTTTATAGACAGGATGGTACAAATGAACTGTCTGTTATGTAATTGTCACTTTTACAGTACTAAATTATAAATAATTTTATACTGTTTGTCCAGTAAAAACTTATTTTAAACAATAGCCTTATCAGGTTTTACGAAAGCCCAGGCAATAGCGCCTACAATACCGGAAGCAGCAGTTACAAACAAAGCAGCCTGCCAGCCATAAGCAGTTGCCACCCAAGCTGTAACAGTAGGAGCAAGGACACCGCCGATGTTGCCCCAGAAGTTCATCCAGCCGGATACAGAACCTGCGAACTGACCGCCCATGGTAATAACACTGGACCAGGAAGCACTCATAGTCAAGCCTAAGGAACCAAGAGCAACAGAAAGCCAGAACACATTCATCATAGGATCGGTAGTATTAGTTGCAATAAAGAGAGTGCATGCGCACAGCAGGATACCTGCAGCGCCGGTAGCAGTTTTAACAACATTTTGAGACATACCGGAAGCAATAGCTTTATCAGACAAATAACCGCAGCCAAAAACAACAATCATTAAAGAAATCCAGGGAGCTGCAGCCCAGATGCCCATTTTAGATAAAGAAAATCCATGAACTTCCATCAGGTACATAGGCAGCCATGCCAGGAACACATACATGATGTAGTCAGTAATCAAAAACTGAATACCAATTGCCCAGAACTGGCTGGATTTAAGTAATCTGCCCCAGGGAGCAACTTTCTTTTCTCCTGCAGCTTCTGCACGGCCTTCATTAATATGTTCAAGCTCTTTTTCGTTAACATAAGGACTTTTGGACGGATCATCCGGAACAAATTTATACCAGATAATTGCAAGAATAATACCAACAAGACCAAAGAGCCAGAAAACAGCTTTCCAGCCTAAAGCAGCCATTAAACCAACGGTAACAGCCGGGCCAACAACAGGGCCTAAAAAGCAGCCATTTAAAATAAAGGAGCTGGCATTGCCCTTTTCGCCTTTATTGAACCATTTGTGTACTGCAATTGCAGCAGCTGGATAAATGGGGCCTTCGCCGATACCAAACATTAAACGTAC
This sequence comes from uncultured Phascolarctobacterium sp., assembly GCA_958448515.1. GTDB lineage: Bacteria > Bacillota > Negativicutes > Acidaminococcales > Acidaminococcaceae > URXU01. The sequence goes on from CAUDEF010000002.1 coordinate 158,810, forward strand.
GGCAGCAAAAGAAAATTTACCACTTGCTACAGCAGTAAGAGCGGTAAAAATAGACCACCAGGTAACAGCCACAAAACCGGTAAGACGATGACCAAAACGCTCAGCCAGCATACCACCGGGAACCTGCATAAGCGCATATCCGGCAAAGAAAAAGGACTGAATAAGACCCATGTCAATTTTAGAAAAACCAAACTCCTGCATAATAACAGGTGTAGCTACTGATAAATTAACTCTGTCCATGTAGGATACAAAGCTAATAGCGAAAATCAACCAGGCTACCTTCCATCGAAAATTACTCATCTTCATACATATCTTCCCCTCATAAACATTTTTCTCCATAGTTTTTTGAATACAGTACACAAATTTTACTATTTTTATGTAATGTTGTCAATAGTATTTTGATGTTTTATTGTCATTTTGTAAACCATTACAAAAACATTTCTAATTATTTGTTTAAATATTTATTATATGATTATTCTGACTTTTTAGACAAAATAAAAAGCAGTCATAAGACTGCTCCAATAATTATTACATTTATATAGATATGCAGAAATAAAAGAAAAAAGCACCTACGCTTGTAGGTGCTTTCCAACCGGCAGCTTTCTATCCTCC
>CAUDEF010000003.1 GCA_958448515.1 uncultured Phascolarctobacterium sp.
TACCGCTTGTACTGTCAGCTTTAGAACTAAAATCAACACTAGCTCCATCAAGAGCCTTTACCTGACCAGTAACATTGGTTGTATCTGATTTTATAATTAAATTTGAATCTTTAGAATAAACTGAACCTTCAATATCAGTAATATTTGTGGATATATTTACATCTGAATTTTTAGTTAAATATAATCCATAATTTTCTGATGAAATATTTATACTATCTAATATTAAGCTAACATCTCCGTTATTTGTATATATGCCATATTCTTTATTATTCTGTATTGAAAAATAATTCAAATCACCACTTAACTCTGACTCTTTTACAATCAATCCATATTGTCCATTATTTATTTCTATACCTTTATTATTTAATTCTCCTAAAGAATCATCATATATACAAATACCATATCCTTTATCACTCAAATTAATAAATGTTTCACCATTACCATTTAATCCAAACTTAGATTTTTCCTTTACATAAACAGCAATTTCTTGAATATTCATCTTTAAAAATTCATTAATTGTTATATCTGTGGAAGAGCCAGTATCTCCATAAAAACCATAATCAAATTTATTATCTATTTCACCTAATTGAAAAAAATCAGTAGTAATATCTAATCTACTAAAAGATATTTTACTACCATACGTTTTATTTCCTACAACATCTTTATTTACTGTTGCCAATATCCCATTATTATTGACAGTTATAGTACCAGGCAAATGACCACCATTTAAATTCTTATAAGTTGCAAATACACATATCTCATCATCAAATGTATTCCCTGAACTATCTTTAGGAACTTTACTAAAATAAGATACAAAATTTCCTCCCTCAATAACAATTTTGTTTGCATTTCCATAATCAGTTAATTGTATGGCTCCGTTATTTCCAGCTATTGGAGTACCAACAAAAAGTGTTTTATTATCTTTCAACCTAATTGTCATATCAAAGGTATCCGTTCCAATCATAAATCCATTTCCCTGAATACCCTCCCAATTTTCCTGATCTGTATAAGCAACATCTATATTACCATCAAAATCTAGTATTAATTCATCTGTTGGATATAACGAACTATCTTGCCATCCAAAAGATCCATCTAAAGCAATACCACTAACATCACCTCTAATATTAGCAGTTGCAGTACGATGCCCATTTTCATCTGTTTCTATATCAAGTTTTTTTACCGTCCCATCTTCATCTTTAGCATATAGTCCTCCATCATGCCACCAAACCAGCCCATCAAAATTGTCTCCTTGTGTTAATGCCGGCTTCAAATAATCAGCATATACATTTCCTTGAATAATATTCAAAAGTACTAATGCCGTTAATAAAGTTCTTTTCTTAATCACCATTCTTCCTCCATACTATAGCTATATTCTTGCAATAAAAATATTAATTAATAATAATTATAACATCGTTGTCCCCCCCCGCAAGACAACAAGCTTTTGGTTTGCTCTTTTTTGACTTCAAAAGCACTCCACTATAGCAAAAATCTTTAATCGTACATTTAATTTGATTATTTCAAAATAATAAATTTCTATATCAAATAACAAAAAGACACCGTCTATCAAACTGATCAGACGGTGTCTTTTATTACGTCAGCTAACAAACTACTATTGTCTAGCAGGTTATTATTTTACTCTTTTCAATCTATTACTAACCATTTACTAACAATTAATATTATATATTGTATAATTCTGCTCGTTTCACCTTTTTCTGCACCTAACATAAATATAATTTTCTATGATTGGAGGTGAATATCATGGATAAAAAATTTTTACGTGTGCAGGAAGCAGCCTACATCCTTAATTGCAGTAGCGGAACCATATATAATTTTATAAAATCCGGTAAGCTTACTTATACAAACTGCGGCAAAGCTTACCTTATACCACGTGATTCTATTGACAGATTAATTGAAAACTCTATCCGTTGTAACAAACCTGAGTAAACCTTTTTACATTTACTTATGAATGAGAATTTACTAAATTTATCAATAAATTTAAAGATAACATAATTATAAAAAATTACGAAAGGGGTAATATAATTATGTTTGAAGAATACGGTGATATGCTGACGGTAGATGAGGTTGCAGAGATTCTGGGGATAGGAAAAAACGCAGCTTATGAAATCTTCCGCAGCGGAGAAATGAACTGCTTCATGCTTAAAGGAAGATGGAAAATTCCCAAGCAGGTACTAATTGAATATATACATAAGTTGGCATATAAAAAATAAAATAACCGTCAGTAGCAATACTGACGGTTACTTTATTTTAAATGATATTAAAATGTTTTAAAGCATCTAAAATTGCTTCTTCCTTTTCTGGAGTACATTGAGGAATCTTAACATTCTCAGATTTAGATTTATTATAATTAGTTCCCATACTAATACCAGATTTACGTTTTACTTGTGATATATTCAAGGTTGATACTTTTAAATTAAAATTTTCTAATACATAATTCTGAATCTCTTTATATGTTGCTTTTCCTCTGTACTCAGAAAAATCTATATCTTCGAAAGATACCTCTATATTAACACTATCATGGTCGATATCTCCCTTGGAAAGTGATACTACCGTCTCCACATGACTTGTCATTGGGAACATATCCACCGGCTGAGCAGTTAACGCCTTATAACCACGCTCTGCTAAATAAGCCATATCCCTTGCCAGAGAAGCAGGATTGCAGGAAACATAAACCACTCTTTGCGGCTTTACGCTGGTAACAGCATCCAATACACGTTCCTCACAGCCTGCGCGCGGCGGATCAACCAAGATAACATCAGGTTTAACACCAGCCTGCAAAAGCTGCGGCAGTTTTTCTGCAGCATCACCTAAAATAAATTCTGCATTACTGCATTTATTTTCAACTGCATTCTTTTTAGCATCTTCAATGGCAGGAGCAACAATTTCTATTCCATAAACTTTTTTAGCATGTCTTGCCATATATAAAGAAATTGTACCAGTTCCGCAGTAAACATCAACAACAGTTTCGCTGCCGGTTAAAGCTGCATATTCCAAGGCTTTATTATAAAGCTTTTCTGCCTGTTCGCTGTTTACCTGAAAAAAAGACTGTGCTGATATATTAAAACTTAAAGCACCTAAACTGTCTTTTATAGTTTCACTGCCATAAATTACTCTTGTCTTATTACCCATAATGATATTAGTAGCTTTTTTATTAATATTTTGGATAACGCTGCACAAGCCTTTTACATTGTCCTGCAAAATTTTGACAAGCTCTCTTTTATGTGGAATATCATACTCAGAAGTAATCAAAACAGCCATAATTTCGCCGCTGTGTACACCAACACGGCTCATAACATGACGAACAAGTCCTTTGCCGGTTTTTTCATTATAAGCAGTAATATCATATTGCTGCATCCATTTGCGTACTGCACTAAGTACCTGATTATTGGCATCTTTTTGAATAAGGCATTTATCTGCATCAATTACGCTGTGTGTTGAAGCAGCATAACATCCGATATTTACAGTACCTTCTGCGCCAGACGCTGCCGGAAACTGCATTTTATTACGATAGTACCACGGATTATCGCAGCCAATAACCGGAAGAACTTCCACATCAAGATGTCCTATTCTTGTTAACGCATCTGCAACCTGCTGCCTTTTCATTTCCAGCTGTGCATGATAGGACAAGTGCTGCAGCTGACAGCCGCCACATTCCTTATACACAGGGCACTCAGGTTCTACCCTGTCAGGAGAACTTTTAATTACAGATATAATAGCGCCAGCAGCATAATTTTTCTTAACAAGAGTAATTTTTGCTTCTATAATCTCCTGCGGCAGCGCGCCTTTAACAAATACTGTAAAGCCTTGGTATTTTCCTACGCCTTCACCACTGCTGCCCAATCCGGTAATTTCTATTTCTATTTTATCGCCTTTTTTTACAGGTATATCCCTTTTCAAAACCAGCACTCCTTTTAGCTTAATACTCAGTAAGATTATACCACAGCATTCTTACTAAAGAAAATAAAAAGCCCCGACTAAAGTCGGGGCAGGTAAAACAAGTATTAGTAATTAATTACATGCAGTTGGAAATATCCCTGAGGATGAGCGCAAACCGGGCATTCAGCCGGAGCTTCTTCACCAATGATGATTTCGCCGCAGTTGGTGCAAATCCAAACTTTTTTCTCGTTGCATTTAAATACGCAGTCATTTTTGATATTTGCCAGTAATGCACGATATCTTTCTTCATGGTGTTTTTCGATTTTGCCTACTTCTTCAAACAGATAAGCAAGTCTGTCAAAACCTTCTTCTTTAGCGGTTTTAGCGAACTCTGCATACATTTCTGTCCATTCGTAGTTTTCGCCTGCAGCTGCATCTTCCAGATTTTCGATAGTTTTAGGAATGCTGCCGCCGTGCAGTTCTTTGAACCAGATTTTAGCATGTTCTTTTTCGTTGCCTGCAGTTTCTTCAAAAATTGCAGCTATTTGATTATAACCTTCTTTTTTTGCAGCAGATGCATAATAGGTGTATTTGTTTCTGGCCTGAGATTCACCGGCAAATGCAGCCCACAAATTTTGTTCAGTTTTACTACCTTTTAATTCCATGTTAACTCCTCCTTAAGAAATATTATATTATCCCAAAAACTAAACTCCCTGCTATCAGAGTTAAGCTTTTGCAATTTCTCCGTTTTCCTGTGCCTTCTGGCATTCAGGACAAATTCCGTTAAACACTATATCATGATTTTCCATTTTATAACCGGTAACAGCTGCAACTTTTTCATCCAGGTCATGGAAGTATTCAAAATTATCAACGTTCATAAATTTTCCGCAGCATGTGCATTTTATATGATAATGTCTCGCTAAAATGTGGTCAAAACGATCTGCTCCGCTGGGAACGGACACTTTGCCCAGCAAACCACTCTCAACGAGAGAGTTTAAGTTACGATATACGGTTCCCTTACTGATATCAGGGTATTCCATGGTAATGCGATCATATACTTCTTCTGCTGTCGGGTGATCTGCAAGAAACCTTACAGCAGCAATAACTAATTGTCTCTGAATGGTATTTCTTTTAGCCATCTTCATCATCCTTTATCAAAAATAATTCTCAATTAGTATTATACAATTATTTTGTTAAAAGTCAAGTCAGTTTCCGGTTAATTTCGTCAAAATATCACATTTAAAATATGTAATTTCTGAGTATCTTTTATCATTTAGCTGAATAATTCTTATTTTATATTTTTAGTATGTAATATTATATTACAAAAAGTATATTCTTTATAATTTGACACCTTTTTTAACAAATCTTATAATATCTATGGCAATATTATATGTTGAGAAGGTATATGCAGTATGGAAAATTTAATTATTACCCTGGATAAACTACCTATTGGTAAATCAGGTATTATAAAAACAGTTGGCGGAGAAGGCATTTTGCGCCGCCGTTTGCTGGATATGGGATTAACTCCCAAAACTAAAGTTATGATAAGAAAAAAAGCTCCCTTAGGCGATCCTCTGGAACTTTTTTTAAGAGGCTACGAGCTCACTTTGCGTGCTGATGAAGCAGCAAAAATTACCGTAATGGCAGAAGGTGATGCTTTATGAGTATTAACTTTGCTCTGGTAGGCAACCAGAACTGCGGCAAAAGTACCCTGTTTAATTATTTGACAGGCAGCAATCAGCATGTAGGCAACTTTCCCGGTGTCACTGTGCAGAAAAAAGAAGGTTCTCTGCTTAATGTTCCAAATACCAGCGTTATTGATCTTCCCGGTATTTATTCTCTGTCACCATATACTTCTGAAGAAATCGTAACCCGAGATTTACTTTTATACAATAAACCGGATGTTATTATCAACGTTATTGACGCAACCAATATTGAGCGCAGTCTTTATTTATCATTGCAGCTGATTGAGCTTAATATCCCAATGATAATAGCTTTAAATATGATGGATGAGCTTACTGCCAGCGGCGGCAGTATTGACATCAAATCAATGTCTGAGGCACTTACCATACCGGTTGTGCCCATTACTGCTAACAGCGGCGAAGGAGTAAGTGAGCTTGTAAAAAAAGCGCTGGAACTTGCAGAGACAAAGACATTGCCTCAAAGACTTGATTTTTGCAGCGGTCCTGTACATACAGCCATTCATGCCATAGCTCACCTGATAGAACATAAAGTACGCAGTAAAAATATGCCCTTGCGTTTTTCTGCAACCAAGCTGATTGAGGGTGACTCCATTTTTGCTCATGAGCTTAATTTAAGTGCCAATGAGCTTGATATTATTCAGCATTTTACCGAAGAAATGGAAAATGCTCTTGGAACAGATAAAGAAGCCGCTCTTGCTGATATGCGTTATGAATATATCGAAGGTCTGTGCAGTAAAACTGTTCACAAGCCAGTTCATACAGAAGCTCAAATGCGTTCTGTAAAAATCGACTATTATCTTACCCATAAGTATCTGGCAATTCCTATCTTTGTAGCTATAATGGGCCTTACATTCTGGCTGACATTTGATGTTATCGGCAGCTTTTTAAGCTCTCTGCTTGAAGATGCCATAACCAGCATTACTGATGCTGCTGATCTTGCCCTGTCAGCTCTTGCTTTGAATAAGCCCATGCATTCACTTATTATAGACGGTATTTTCTCCGGTGTAGGCAGCGTTCTTTCATTTTTGCCTACAATAATAACTCTGTTTTTCTTTCTTTCATTGCTGGAAGACAGTGGTTATATGGCGCGTGTTGCTTTCGTTATGGATAAACTTCTGCGAAAGATTGGTTTATCAGGCTCTTCCTTTGTGCCTATGATTATAGGTTTTGGCTGCAGTGTTCCGGCAATTATGGCTACCAGAACACTTGCCAGTGACAGGGATAGAAAAATGACCATTATTCTTACGCCTTTTATGAGCTGCAGTGCCAAACTGCCAATTTATGGCATTTTCATTGCTTCTTTCTTTCCGGATGACGGAGCTCTTGTTATGCTGAGTCTGTATTTTTTAGGAATCATTACGGCAATTTTATCAGGAGTCCTTCTGAACGCTGTTATCTACAAAGGTAAGCCCGTACCCTTTGTTATGGAGTTACCTGCTTACAGACTGCCAACTTCCCGCAATATACTGCTGCATATGTGGAGCAAGGCTAAGGATTTTCTGCATAAAGCCTTCACTGTAATTTTTCTTGCAAGCATCGTTATCTGGTTTCTGCAAAGCTTTGATGCCAGATTCTACATGGTTGAAGCAGAAAACAGCATGATTGCTCAGATAGGCAAATTAATCGCGCCTGTTTTTGCTCCGCTTGGATTTGGCAGCTGGCAGGCAGCCACTTCCTTATTAACCGGACTGACAGCCAAGGAAGTTGTTATCAGTACTTTATCCGTACTGGCAGCAGGCACTAACGGCGCCCCTGCTTTAACCGATATGTTTACCGGTCTTACAGCGTATACATTTCTTGTCTTCTGCCTGCTGTATCCGCCTTGTGTAGCGGCACTGGCTACCATTCGCAGAGAAATGAACTCCAATTTGCATACACTGGTACTTATTATCTACCAGCTGTCTGTAGCCTGGTTAGCAGCTTTTATCGTTCGTCATATAGGCTTGTTATTAGGCTTCAGCTAAAATTAAATATCACCTTTACTGCACCGCTGATTATTACTTTCTCAGCGGTTCATTTTTTATATACAATATTACGCATACAGATACTTTGGCATCTATACTTTTTTATACTACTGAATCACTAAATTTTTTGTTATGCACTTTACACTTTTTTATATTTTATAGTTCATATGTTTTAATTTTTACATATTTTTACTGATTTATCCTTGACATAAGCCTGTTTGCTTGACATAATATACAAAATAAATGTTTATAACAGCATATATTCTAAAGGCAAAGAACGGAAGGACTTTACGTTAAGTCGGTAAGAGAAGCGGCGGTTGGTGCAAGCCGTTCCGAATGCGTACAGTTGTAGTCCCGGAGCCGCGTTCCTGAACTTTGAGTAAGGTACGACGCTGCAGCGGCGTTATGCACAAAAAGAGTATCTAAATAAGGGTGGTACCGCGGTATATCATCGCCCCTGTCTGCATTTGCAGGCAGGGCTTTTATTTTTGGGGAGGGAAATGTTTATGGAGCAGATTTTATCAATAGTAGTACGAAATCAGCCTGGCGTGCTGATGCGTGTTTCAGGCATGTTTTCCAGACGAGGTTTTAATATTGACAGCCTTGCTGTAGGAACAACGCAAAACCCGGAATTTTCCAGAATGACGGTCACTATGGAAGCAGACGAAGCAACAATTACTCAGGTGTGCAAACAGCTTGCCAAACTGGTAGAAGTAGAAGCTGTTAAAATACTGCCTCCTGACAGCAGCGCCAAACGCAGTATGGCAATGGTCAAAGTGCATGCAGGAGACAAAAGACTGGAGCTTTTGCGTCTGGCAGATGTTTTCAGAGCACATGCAGTAGATGTTACCGGCGAATCACTGATATTTGTTGTTACCGGTGATGAAGGTAAGCTGAAAGCCTTTGTAGATGTTATGCGTCCCTACGGAGTTACCGAAATGGTTCAAACCGGCCTGCTTGCCCTTGAACGCGGCGATACCTCACTTGCAGTGGATAAATCACGTTACGAGTGGCCTCCGGTTGTAACCACAGCCTGCACTTTATAAAAAACCTCAGAAGGAAGTGAAAATATGCAATTAACAGGTGCTGAAATAATGGTAAAATGCCTGGAAGAAGAAGGCATTGATACAATTTTTGGATATCCGGGAGGTGCTATCCTCCCCTTTTATGATGCGTTAAGAAATTCTGACATCAAACATATTTTAACTGCCCACGAACAGGGAGCAGCTCATGCTGCTGACGGTTATGCGCGTGCTTCCGGCAGAGTTGGCGTGTGCGTTGCTACCTCCGGCCCCGGTGCTACTAATCTTGTTACAGGTCTTGCCACAGCTTTTCTTGACTCTGTACCTGTAGTAGCAATTACCGGACAGGTTGCCTGTGAATTTATCGGACACGACGCTTTTCAGGAAGTAGATATTACCAGCATTACCATGCCAATTACCAAACATAATTTTTTGGTCAAGCATGTCTCTCACCTGCCTCAGGTTATGCGTCTGGCTTTTCAGATTGCCAAAACAGGCCGTCCCGGTCCGGTGCTCATAGACGTACCTCGCGACGTGCAGACAGCTTTAACTGAATATGCCTGCGATAAATTAAACGAACTGCCTCAGCCCCAGCCTGACAAAAAACGTGTAGAGGAAGCCATACTGGCACTGGCAAAAGCAGAGCGCCCGGTAATGCTTATCGGCGGCGGCGTTATCACCGCTGATGCTGAATATGATGCCATGCACTTATGTGAAAAACTCCATATTCCAGTAGTAAGTACTCTTATGGGCCTCGGAGCCATCAGTGCCTACCGCAGTCTGTTCCTTGGTATGACGGGCCTGCATGGCCATAAACGAGCTAATAATGCTATCAAAGAAGCTGACCTTATTCTGGCTGTAGGCAGCCGTTTTAATGACAGGGTAACAGGAAATCGTGCTAAATACAGCAAAGATAAAACTATTATCCATCTTGATATAGACCCTGCTGAACTGGATAAAAATATCGACTCGACCATTGGCATTACCGGCAATATCAAGACAACCTTAAATCTTTTAGAGCGCGGCAGCGAAGCTAAAGACCTTTCTAATTGGTGGGAACTTATCGCTGCCTGGAAAGGTATAGATGATGACTATGGCAGCGATAAGGCACCTGCCTTTTTCCGTGCACTCAATCCAGTTATCAGAGATAAGGACTACATTATTACAACTGACGTAGGACAACACCAGATGTGGGCTGCTCAGCATATCAAAATACAGTTTGCCCGCCAGTGGATCAGCAGCGGCGGCCTGGGTACAATGGGCTTTGGTCTGCCTGCAGCCATGGGAGCGCAGCTGGCACGTCCCAATAGCAGAGTTATCTCTTTAAGCGGAGACGGAGGCTTTAAAATGACCGGCTCAGAGCTGTTTACCATCGCCTCCAACAAACTGCCTGTTATAGCCATCGTTTTAAACAACAGCGGGCTGGGCATGATCCGCCAGCTGCAGACAGTACAGTTTGCTAAACGTTTTACCGCCTGCGAACTGCCTGGTTATATTAACTTTGTTCAATATGCTTCATCCTTTGGCATTAAAGGAGAGCATGTTACTGCACCACAGGAACTTGCAGATGCTGTAGAAAGAGCCATGCAAAAAGCTGAACCCTATCTTATCGAAGTTATTGTTGATCCTGACGATATGGTACAGCCCATGGTAGCACCCGGAAAAGGCATCAATGATTATGTAATCTTTGCTGCCAAAGATAATTGATTTTTATATTTAAAATATACAGAAAAAATACCATGAAAGCATAAGCCTTCATGGTATTTTTCTTTTGCATCTTATTTAGTTATAAGCTCAATAAGTTTTAAAGTCATCAGGCAGGATTTTTCTACTGCACTCATGGGCATAAATTCGCAATTAGAATGGAAGTTATGAGCACCTGTAAAATAGTTTGGTGTCAAAATGCCCTTACCGGAAATAAAGGAGCCATCAGTACCGCCGCGCATAGCAATTGTTTTAGGCTTAATGTTCAGTTCTTCCATAGCCTGATAAATAAAGTCGATACATTTTTTGTTATCTTCACGAACCGCATCTTCAATATTGGAGTAAGTATCACTCATTGTCAGTTCAATAACAGCTTTCGGATGGCGCAATTTTAAAAATTCCACAGCATCGGCAATCTGTTTTTTACGGGCTTCATATAAAGCCTTGTTATGATCTCTGATTTTCAAGGATACTCTTGCTTCAGAAACATTGGCATCAATACCGTTAACCCAGATAAAGCCTTCCACACCTTCTGTATGCTCAGGTGTCTGCATTCTGTCAAAACTGTTAACAAGATCTACAGCAACAAGTGCAGGATTTACCAGTACACCTTTGGAAGACATAGGATGCGCTGTTACACCTTTAATATATACTTCGGCACTGCCAGCATTAAAGGTTTGATAAACAACTTCGCCCAGTTCGCAACAGTCAATAGTGTAGGCAAAATCGACAGGGAATTTACTGAAATCTATTTTCTTGCTTCCCAGAAGACCTACTTCTTCATCCGGAACAAATACAATATAAATCTCTCCATGATAAATATTTTTATCTGCAGCAAGAACTTCCAAAGCCACCATAAGATTGCTGATTGCAGCTTTATTATCTGCACCCAATACTGAAGTACCATCACTTACTACAATGTCATCACCGATATATTTCTCAATTTCAGGATGCTCTGCAGTGCGAAGATAAATTTCTTTTTCGGCATTCAGGCAAATATCGCCGCCCTGATAATTTTTTACAACCTGCGGATGAATATCAGGAGACAGACAAACATCAACTGTATCAAGATGCGCAACCCAGCCTACTTTAGGAACATCATGATATCCAGCAGGTAAATTAGCGGGCAGTCTGCCTGTTAAAACAGAATATTCACTGATTTCCAGATCTACAACGCCAAGCTCTGCCAGATCCTTTTTCAAAAGTTCTGCCAGTTCTCTCTGACCTTCACTGCTGGGAACAACCCCGGCACCTTCTTTGCTCTGACTGGAAACAGCAGCATAGCGCATAAAACGAGCAAGTAATCTTTCCTGTAAATTCAAAGTAAGCACCTCTTTCTACTACATACGTCTAGGATATACATAATCAGCCTGGAATCCCAGAGGAATATCCAAGCCCCAGAAAACATAGAGCATGATTGTCAGAGAAATTAATAAAGCAAAAGTATACGGCAGCATCATGGAGCTTAAAGTACCAATACCTGCACTCTTTACATATCTCTGGCAATAGAGAATAATCAACGGATAAAAAGCAAACATAGGAGTTACTACGTTCACGGCAGAGTCACTTACACGATAAGCAACCTGAGTAAGTTCAGGTGCAATGCCTACAGCCATCAGCATAGGTACGAAAATAGGTGCCAGAATAGCCCATTTTGCTGAAGCAGAAGTAATAATAAGATTTAAGCAGCCTACAAAAAGAATAATACCTAAAACTGTAATCTGCGGCGGCAAAGCAAGAGATTTTAAGAATTCCGCACCGGCAATAGCAATTAACGCACCCATATTGGAAGCACCAAAAGCATAAAGGAATTGTGCAGCAAAGAAATAAAACACTATCAGCTGAACAAGTGTTTTAGTAATATCTTCCATCGCTTTGGTTACATCTTTGGGAGATTTAAATTTGCCAACCATAACACCATACACAAGACCCACAACGCCTGTAAAAATGAACAGTAAGGAAACAATAGACTGCATAATCGGTGCTTTAAAGCTGGCAATTACGCCATCAGCATCACGAAGCAGAGAATCCTGCGGCAATAAAGCAGCAATAAGACCTATAATCATCAAAATCAGTACAGCTGTAGCAGCCATAAAGGAACGATTTTCTGCCGGAGTAATTTCAGTATTGGCATCATCGCCCACTTCAATATCCTTATCTAAAGGACAAGCCTTCCACAGCCATGGTTCTGTAATTTTTTCTGTAACATACCAGCAGCTGCCTATTACGATAAAAGTTGAAGCAAAAGAATAAAAATAATTGCACAATACATTTACCTGATAAGCAGGATCAATAATCTGAGCTGCACTTTGAGTAAAGCCCTGAATAACAGGATCAATTGCAGAAGGAGTATAGTTGGCAGCAAAAGCGCCCGCAATACCTGCAAAAGAAGCTGCTATACCTGCAAGAGGATGCTTGCCGCTTACATAAAACATATACGCAGCAACAGGAATAATAATTACATAGCCGGTATCAGGACCCAAATGACTTAGCATACCAACCAGAATAATGATAGGTGTAAGTAAAAATTTAGGAGTTACTGACAAAATCTTTTTCAGGCCGGTATTAATATAGCCGGAACCATCAGCAATACCAATACCTAATGTAGCAACAATTACCATACCAAGGGGAGGAAATCCGGAATAATTTGTAACCATGGTACTGAGCAGTTTAACTATATTTTCCCCGCTCAGCATATTGTTTACAGCAATATTTTTACCGGTTGTAGGATGTACATAATCAAAATGTACCTGAGATAAAATAGCTGAAACAACACATACAATAATAAACGCTGATATGAACAAAATAGTAATATCAGGAATCTTATTGCCAACTCGTTCAATAAAACCGAGAATGCCTCCGACCTGCTGTTTTTTCTGGACAGCCTTCATAAAAATACCATCTCCTTTAATTATTAACTAACCATTTTATTGTATCATTTTTTATTAATTTTTAAAATAAAAAAAGCGCAGTATTATTTATAAATATCTGCGCTGAAAACTTCAAAGTATTTTTAATCTTCTTTTTCCAGAATAAGCTTTGTTACAACACTGTCTTTGTTGACATACACAGAAAATTTATATAAATCATCTTTCTCATCCTCAAAAGAATATTCATAAATAACGCTCTCATCCGTATAAACAACAGAACGCGGAGATCCGTATTGTCCTGTTACACGATAACTTGCATCACCTGTAGAAATACCACGCATGGTAATAATCTGCGGCGTACTTACCTCAATATAACTGATGATATCTTTCTTTTTATCAACACCTATTTTTACACCGTCATACTCATAATAGTATCTGCGTTTTATCTTTGTTTTCTTTTTCAGTTTGCCAAGCTTATTTTCTGCTTCATCTTCATTAAATGTACTGTTCAGCACTGCATAACCTAAAGCAAAATCTTCTTCTGTCAGCATATCCTGCTGGCAGGACTTTGTAAAAGGTGCATAAACATACCCCTCTAATCCGTCAGTATTAACCTGATACCACTGTCCTTCTTTATCAAGAACTCTCATCAGAGTATGACGTGACAAAACTTTCAGCACTCTTCCATTTTCAGGAGCTTGCCTGATATTAACATCATCACTTTCCATAACAATAAAATCAGCTTTGTCGTATCCTCTTACCTTTTCTGTACAATAGTACTTTTCGCTGTCGGCAAATGCAGTTATATGCAAAGCAAAACACATACATAACGTCCAAAATAAAATTTTAACCACTGCTTTATTCACCTCTTTTATTCGCAATAAATTATACCAGAAATTCTCAAAAAAATAAAAGCTGCTTTCCAAAAGAAAACAGCTTTTATTAATTAATCCGTTAACCTAACCAGGAACGAACTCCATTTCTCTTTGCTGCAACCTCTCTGTCTACATCAACCTGAGCAGGTGCATACAAAAGCAAATCATCATTTACTTTTGATACAGAAGCACTTATTATATAAGCCACTCCATTTAAATAATCAAAAATACGGTTCTTAACAGTACCATCAACAGCATCAAAACTTATCATTATAGCACTGCCACTCATTAAAGCGTCAGCATACTCACGAACATCACTGAAAGACCTCGGTGTACGAATTAAAATATTCAAATGCTCCGCCCTCAAAAGACGCGGTCCAACATAAGCTTGTTCATTATCTTCATCAGAGGTAAAAAACTTCATCGCAGTGTTTTTTAAATCCATCATCATTTCCCCCAGACTTTAAACTGTATAGATGACACTATTCTATATGCAACAGATAAAATCCTGCTGGCAGGCAAGATTATTTTTTAGCACGTCCACGCGCACGTCCGCGTTCCACACGGTCAAGAATCTTTTTGCGCATACGGATGCTCTTAGGAGTTACTTCTACCAGCTCATCATCATTGATATGCTCCAGAGCCTGCTCCAGAGAGAAGGTTTTAGGCGGAATCAGACGAATTGCATCATCACTGCCGGAAGCACGCATGTTGCTGACATGTTTCTTTTTGCAGGGATTTACGTCCATATCATCTTCACGGCTGTTTTCACCGATAATCTGACCTTCATAAACATTTTCAGCAGGAACTATAAACATAGTGCCGCGTTCCTGAGCATTGCCGATACCATAGGAAGTAGTTTCGCCTGCTTCAAATGCAACCAGACTGCCGCGGGTACGACCGGGAATTTCACCTTTGTACGGTTCATAACCTGCAAAGACATGGTTCATAATACCATTACCTTTGGTATCGGTTAAGAACTGATTACGGAAGCCAATCAGACCGCGAGCAGGGACTTTAAATTCCATACGCAGGTAGCCAGCCATTTCAGTCATGTTGGTAAGCTCAGCCTTACGCAGTCCAAGACCTTCCATAACCGCCCCCATATAATCCTGCGGAACGTCAATAGTCAATGCTTCCATAGGTTCAAGCAATGTACCATCTTCATCCTTGTGCATAATTACTTTAGGTTTACCAACCTGAAGTTCATAACCTTCACGGCGCATGGTTTCAATCAAAATGGACAGATGCAATTCACCACGACCGGAAACTTTAAATGCATCGGGACTTTCTGTATCTTCAACACGCATGGAAACATTAGTTTCGATTTCTTTATACAAACGGTTGCGTAAATGACGGCTTGTTACATATTCGCCTTCCTTGCCGGCAAAAGGACTGTTATTAACAGAGAAAATCATGGAAAGTGTAGGTTCATCAATTTTGATGCCTTTAAGCATTTCCGGATTTTCATAGTCAGCAATGGTGTCGCCAATATTGGCATCATTTAAGCCGATTAATGCAACAATATCGCCTGCTGCAACTTCCTGTACTTCAACACGTTTTAAGCCCTGATAGGTATACAGACGGCCGATTCTTGCTTTTTTGCTTTCAGTTTCATTCATCAAAGTAATGCTTTCGCCGTTATGGATGGTACCACGAACAATACGGCCTACAACAATGCGGCCTACATATTCATCATAGTCCAGGGTATTAACCAGCATTTGCAGCGGAGCTTCTGTATCTACGTCAGGAGCAGGAATATTCTCCAGAATAACTTTAAATAACGGCTCTAAATTAGTACTTTCTTCGTCCATGGACAACTTTGCAATACCGTTGCGGGCAGAAGCCAGCACAACAGGGAATTCCAGCTGATCTTCATCAGCATCAAGTTCAATAAACAGATCCAGTACTTCGTCAATTACTTCATTTACGCGCTGATCGGGACGGTCAATTTTATTGATTACAACAATAGGTTTTAAATGTTGTTCAAGAGCCTTGCGCAGTACGTATTTTGTCTGAGGCATAGGACCTTCATAAGCATCAACCAAGAGCAGTACACCATCAACCATGGTAAGTACGCGTTCTACTTCGCCGCCAAAGTCAGCATGGCCCGGAGTATCCAGAATGTTGATTTTGGTGCCGTTATGCATAACTGCAGTGTTTTTGGACAAAATGGTAATACCGCGTTCACGTTCCAGATCATTGGAGTCCATAACGCGTTCTTCTACATGTTCATTGGCACGGAAAACGCCGCTTTGTTTCAGCATTGCATCAACCAGAGTTGTTTTGCCATGGTCAACGTGGGCAATAATAGCTATATTACGTAAATCATTTCTAATCATTCTTATGAGTCTCTCCTTCTTGAATTAAAAAGAAGAAGGATGCCAGTCAAGGAGCATCCTTCTCATCTTTACTAATTATATTCTTTTTGTTTATGCCTGTCAACAAAATCAAATATTATTTAACAATCTCCGGCAGCCAGGTAGCAATTTCCGGGAAAATACACAGCAGTAATATTTCCAGCGCCATTACAGCTCCAAACGGAATGACACCTTTTATAATCTGCGTCATTTTACTGTCCGGACTGATACCCTGCAGTACAAACAGGTTCATGCCAACCGGAGGAGTAATCAATGCCAGCTCCAGATTAATCAGCATAACTACATTAAACCAGATTGGGTCAAAACCTATGCTTGTAATTAACGGATACAAAATCGGCAGAGTGATAAAAATAATAGATACAGACTCCAGAATACAACCCAAAAACAGCAACAAAATATTGATAGCTGCAAATATTACCCACTTGCTGGTCTGCATATCTGCAACAAAACTGGTCAGTGCCTGAGGCGCATTCAGAATTGTTAAAACAAAACCAAACAGACTTGCACCAATCATAATAGCAAAGATCATACAGGTAGTTTTAATGGTGTCTTCTAAAATTTCCGGCAAATCTTTAACAGAAAGAGTTCTGTAGATAAAAAATGTTATTATCAAACTGTATACGGTACCAATACCTGCAGCTTCTGTCGGAGTAAATATACCTGTATAAATACCGCCAACTACAATAACAGGCAGCATAAGTCCCCAAAATGATTTCTTTAACGCACTGATTCTTTCATCCCAGGAAGCAGGTTGTTCCAGCGGTAAATCTCTGGAACTGTAAACAACAATCATAATAAACATTGCTGTTAAAATCACGCCGGGGAAAACACCGGACATAAACAATTTGCCGATGGACTGGTCAGTAATTGCGCCGTACAAAATCATAGGAATAGACGGAGGTATCAAAATTCCGAGAGTACCGCCTGCGGCAACTGCACCCAAAACCAGTGATCTGTTATAACCGCGGGAAAGCATTTCCGGAATGGCAATTGCACCGATTGTTACAGCGCAGGCTACAGATGAACCGGTAATCGCCGCAAAAACAGCACAGGCCATAACTGTAGCAATACCAAGGCCACCGGGAAGATGCCTCAGCCATTTATTGGCAAGCTCAAATAAATCATTGCCTACTTTACCAGTAAGCAGAATCTGACTCATTAAAATGTACATAGGTACAGCAGTCAAAACAAAATCGTCAAGAGACTTATAACCAATTATAGGCAGCTGAGCCAAAGCTCCGTCTCCGCCCATAAAGAGTATCATTCCCGCAACTCCGGCCATGCCCAAAGAAAAGGCTACCGGCAATCCTGAAAGCAACAATAATAACAGTAAGATGGTAAATCCGATAATCATTTCTTTTCCTCCTTACTGAAATCATTATTTTTGATTTTCACAATATCAACAATGATAGTGCGTATAATATGCAAAAGTAAAACCAGCATACCTAAAGGCATGGCAATCTGCGGTATCCACAGCGGCGTCCCCAAAGTAGTAGGTGCGCAGTTGTTGATTTCCAGTGAAAACATAGTCATTTTCCATGCTTCCGTCATAAAAATAAAGCTGTAAAATAATCCCACAAAAGATGTTATCAGCTCAATATAACAATTGGTTTTTGCAGAAAATCTCGATACAAAAATATCTACATGAATATGTTTTTTGCCGGCATAGGTAACACCCATACCCAAAAATCCAGCTATAATGACACAATAGGTAGATATTTCCATTACCCATTCTGTAGGAGCATTAAAAATGCTGCGGCTGATAACCTCATAAACTATCATAAACCCTGTAAACAGTATCAAGATGCCTGCAAAAACTCCGGTAGCTTTTGTTAACACTTTTAAAATTTTATCATAAATATTAATAAAGCCTTCCATAGTTTTCCCTCACATCATCAGTTATTATTTTGTGCAGATATCAATCAGTTCCTGACCAATTTGACCATTTTCTTTAATGAAGATATCCCATACCGGTTTTGTAGCTTCCTGCCACAAAGCAATTTCATTTTCAGGAACAACATATACTTTCATGCCTTTTGCTTTCAAATCTTCCAAAGCCTGCAAATCTTCTTTTTTAGCATTAGCACGCAAATCATTTCTTACTTCCAGAGCAGCTTCATCCAAAGCTTTTTTCTGAGCAGCATCAAGTTTATCATAAGATTTCTGGTTAATTGCTAAAATAAATTCCGGAGAAGCGTGGTTGGTAACAGTAAGATATTCATGTACTTCATACATTTTTCTGTCACGCATTGCAGTTGTGCCGGAAGTCTGTCCATCAATGGTTCCGCGCTGAATGCCCATATAAACTTCACTGGAACCCATAGTAACAGAGGATGCACCCAAAGCTTTAATTGTTTCAGCAGAATATTTGCTGTAGCCTCTTATTTTAAGTCCGGCAAAATCTTCCGGAGTTTTTACTTCATGTTTATTATTGGCAAACTGAACGAAGCCATAATCTGCCCAGATAAGAGGTTTTACACCCTTTTTCTCAAGTTCAGCGCCAAGTTTTTCGCCAAGACCGCCATCAATAGCCTGATCTACTTTTTCATAGCTTGGAAAAAGGAACGGTACGTCAAAAACATCCATAGCAGGAATAATACTTGCCCATCTGCCTACTGTATTAAGACCCATATCAATACCGCCGGACATAACAGCGTCATTCATGTTTTTGTCATTGTAAAGCTGGCCAGCAGGATAAATTGTAATTGCAACACTGCCATTAGTTTTTTCAGCAGTTTTCTGTTTCAGGTTTTCCATGGCTTTTACAAGAGGATGGCTGGTAGGCAAGGCAGTAGCCATTTTAAGTTCTACTTTTCCGCCAGCTTTTTTATCGCTGTCACCGCTTCCTCCGCAGCCTGCAACCAGAGTAAATGCAGCAATCAATGCTGCCGCCGCAAATTTTTTAGTCCATTTCATCATAAACCACTCCTTGAATTAAGATTATTTATTTATATTTTTTATCAAGCTCATTATATTTGTCCAAGCCAATAAAACTGTTAAACTCTGTAAAGCTCATCATCTTACTTTCTGCATCTTTGGTACTGCCAGTTGTGTATAAAGTATGC
Organism: uncultured Phascolarctobacterium sp.; assembly: GCA_958448515.1. Taxonomy (GTDB): domain Bacteria; phylum Bacillota; class Negativicutes; order Acidaminococcales; family Acidaminococcaceae; genus URXU01. The sequence goes on from CAUDEF010000003.1 coordinate 19,479, forward strand.
ATTACTTCACCAAAAGCTTTAGCTACGGTATAAACTGAAGAGCAGGGCCAAAATACAATTTTAAAGCCCATATTTTCCAAATCTTTAGATGTAAGCGAAGGCGTTTTTCCTCCTTCAATCATATTGGCAATTAAGATTGTATCCGGAAAGGACTTGCATATTTTTTCCATTTCCGCTTCATTTTGCGGAGCTTCAATAAACAAAGCATCAGCACCGCTGTCTAGATAAAGTTTGCCTCTTTCTATGGCATCGTCCAAACCATGTACGGCACGAGCATCAGTACGCGCTATCAGCAAGGTATCCTTATCCTGTCTGGCATCAGCCGCAGCTCTGATTTTTGCTGCGTGCTCAACTTTATCAATAACCTGCTTTCCGGACATATGTCCGCATCTCTTGGGCCATAACTGATCTTCAAACAGGATTGCAGCAGCTCCTGCATTTTCATATTCTCTCATAGTACGCATTACGCTCAGACTGTTGCCATACCCTGTATCTCCGTCTGCAAAAACCGGAACACTTACTGCTCTTGTAATACATCTCAGAGCATCTGCCATTTCCATCATCGAAAGGTAACCTACATCAGGTTCTCCAAGCCGGCTTGCAGCAACACCATATCCACCCATTACAACGCCCTGAAAACCTGTGTTTTCAGCAATTTTAGCAGTCAGTGCATCATAAACTCCCGGCAGAACTAAAATTTCTTTTTCAGCTAATCTTTCTCGTAGTCTTTTCCTGCTACTTTGCATTTTTTCATAACTCCCCCTGTAAAATAAAAAGCCCCTATCGGCAAAACCGATAGGGGCGTAATACGCGGTACCACCCTATATTATACTCTGATACTTTAACGCAGCACACGCTTTTTCCTACTGCAATTTCAGAAAAAGAGCTCATGGGCGAGAAAAACACAACCAATCTTTTAGCTCACACCAGCCGCTAAATCTCTGCAACATGCTTGTATTTTATTCCCATTCATCACAATAACTATTTACACTTTTACTAAACTTCTTGCGAAATTAAGCAAAGTATAACAATCTATTGGTGTACTGTCAATATTTTTTGTATCTTTATTTAAGTTAATTAATTAATTATTAAATTTTGTACTATATTTTACATTATTTTCGGATATTTTAAGAGACATTGTTAAATATCACTTAATAAATCATCCATATACTTACGCAATTTATCCAGTTTCTTGCGAATATTATTTACTTTAGTTCCATCTCTGGCAATAATCTGCTCAATCTTGGTTCTATGCAGCAAATAATCTCTTTCCATCTGGCGCAGATATTCTCTCATTTCCAGTGCAGCAGTATCAACAGTTACCAGAGCAGACGCTTCTACTTTCCACTCGGTACCATTAATTTCCACACAATCTCCGAACTGAGGAATATAAGCTGCAGTACCCAGTCTGCGCTGCAATTCATCAGCAAAATTACTTGCAGCATCAAACTCACCATGAGTTACAAAAAAAGCTTTCGGCATACATTTCATTTTGCCAAACCAGGTAATAAGCTGCTCCTTGTCAGCATGGGCAGAAAATCCCTTCATATTGTAAATTTTGGCATTTACGCGAATATCTTCGCCCATGATTTTGACCTGTTTTGCACCTTCAACAATACGCCTGCCCAAAGTTCCTTCAGCAAGATATCCTGCAAAAACAATACTGCTGTCACTGCGCCACAAATTATGTTTTAAATGGTGCAGTATACGTCCCGCATCAGCCATGCCGCTGGCAGAAATAATAACTTTGCTTCCATCCATATCATTAATACTTCTGGATTCTTCTGCTGTAGCTGTAAAACGTAAGTTTTTCATATCTACCAGCCGTCTGCCCTGCATTTCATATAAAGCTCTTGCTTCTTCATCATATTCTTCAGGGTTAGTAAGCGTAATCTGGGTTGCCTTATTAGCCATCGGGCTGTCTACAATAATAGGAATATCCGGTATTTTACCTTCTGAGCGCAGCTTCTGGAAATAATACAGCAAAACCTGAGTTCTGCCTACTGCAAAAGCAGGAATAATAACATTTCCGCCGCGTTTGCAGGTTTCATTAATTATCTCGGCAAGCTCTCCCTCTTTATCGTATTCTTTATGAACACGATTGCCATAAGTAGATTCTGTAACAATAAAATCAGCTCCGGATATATTTTCCGGGTCTTCAATAATCGGCTGATCAGGCTGTCCGATATCACCGGTAAATACCAGTTTAGTATCCTTGCCATTTTCATGGACATACATCTCAATAATCGCCGACCCAAGAATATGTCCTGCAACTCTGTATTTAACTTTAATATTAGGTACTATATTAACCAAAGTATCAAAATCATGTATTCTGAATAATTTTAAAGCCTGATAAGCATCATCTACAGTAAAAAGCGGTTCTACAAACTTTTTGCCGGCACGTAAGCCTTTTCTGTTGGCAAATTCAGCATCACCCTCCTGAATATGCGCACTGTCAGGCAGCAAGATTGAACAAAGCTCCTGCGTCGACTTAGTACAATGAATAGAGCCGCGAAATCCCTGCTTCACCAATTTAGGCAGCAAACCGCTGTGATCTACATGAGCATGAGTTAAAACTACAGCATCAATCTCTGCCGGATTGAATACAAACTCCTTTTCATTAAAAGCAGTAATAAGCTTTGATCCCTGGAACATACCACAATCAACTAAAATTTTGCTTCCTTCTGTTTCCAAAAGATAGCAGGAACCGGTAACCATACGCGCAGCACCCAAAAATGTTATTTTCATGGTAAAACCCCCAGACTTTTCAGAATTAAATATCTACACAAAATATGATAATATATTCGCTGCTTGACACTTATTTACCTGCCTGAAAAGTCTGTTTACATAATTGTTACAAACCCAAAAACTTACGCCAGGATGCTGTTTTAAGCTGAGTGCAATTACCGCAGTTTCCACAATCATGAGTAAGTTTTTCACCAAAATATCGCAATAAATATTTTCTCAGGCATTCAGAAGTATGGCAGTAATTAATCATTTTATCCAGCAACTTCATTTCCCTGTCTTTCCACTGCAAATCTTCCTGATCATGACCTATCAGATAAGTATTAACCGCAACATCACTTTTATCATATAAAAGCAGGCATTCTGACGGCAGTCCATCACGCCCTGCCCTGCCAGCTTCCTGATAATAACTTTCAATATCCTTTGGCATATTATAATGAACAACATACCTTACATTTGCCTTATCTATTCCCATCCCGAAAGCATTTGTTGCCACAATAATTTTTATCTGCTCATTAACAAAGCAATTCTGATTAAACTGGCGCTCTTCATTTGTAAGTCCTGCGTGATAACGCAAGGCAAGATAACCATTCTTAACCAATAGCTGCGTAACCTGCTCTACTTTATTTCTGGTTGCACAGTAAACAATACCTGTTTTTTCCTTATGCTTTTCCAAAAAGCTCAATAAATCCCTGTCTTTATCAAAAGACCGTTTTACCTGAAAACAAAGGTTAGGCCTGTCAAAGCCTGTAACAATAACTTTAGCATTTTCAATATGCAGCTTACTTAAAATATCCTTGCGTACTTCTTCTGTTGCTGTAGCAGTAAAAGCTGCAATCAGAGGTTTCTTTGGCAAATTATCAATAAATTGAGGAATATTAAAATAGTCTTTGCGAAAACTGTGACCCCACTGAGATACACAATGAGCTTCATCTACTGCAACCATGGTAATATTGGCTCTTTTGGCAAAACTTATAAATTGTGTATTGGCAAGTCTTTCAGGAGCAACATACAAGAACTTGCATCTGCCGTTTAATGTATCATAAAGAATTTTTCCATAAGCATTGCCTGTTAAACTGCTGTCCAGATAAGCTGCCGGAATATTTCTTTTGCACAAAGCTTCAGCCTGATCTTTCATTAACGAAATCAGTGGTGAAATAACTAATGTTACTCCCTGCATAAGCAACGACGGCAGCTGAAAACAAATACTTTTGCCTGCGCCTGTAGGCAGCACTGCCAGAACAGGACGCTGATGCATAATTTCTGTAATAATCTCCTGCTGGCCTGTTCTGAAACTGTCATACCCAAAGTATTTTTGCAGACTATTTTTTAAAATCTCATTATCATCATTAATACTCATGAAAAGATTTATCCTTTCCTTTACAAACTTCGCCTGAACAAATAAAATCGGCTACTTAAAGCAGCCGATTTTATTATAAACATTTTTCTTTATATGGACAGTCATTAACGACAACACACTCAGCGCATAACGGCTTACGTGCCTTGCAGATTTTTCTTCCGTGCCAGATGAACCAGTGATGAGCGTCACTCCATTTTTCCATGGGAATAACTTTTTGAAGCTCTTTTTCTGTTGCCAGAGGATCAGCGCCTTTTGCCAAACCTAATCTGTGTGACACCCTGAATACATGGGTATCAACTGCAATAGCCGGAACATTAAAAATAATACTGACAATTACATTAGCAGTCTTTTTGCCAACACCCGGCAATTTCATAAGATCAGTAATATTATCAGGCACCTGGCTTGCAAAATCTTCTACAAGCATTTTACATGTTGCCAGAATATTTTTTGCTTTAGCATGAAATAATCCGCAATCTCTTATCAGATGCTCCATTTCCTCCTGCGTAAGAGCTCCCATTTTTTCTGGAGTATTATACTCAGGAAAAATTCTTGCTGTTATTTTATTTACTCTTTCATCAGTACATTGTGCTGATAAAATTACAGCAATTAAAAGCTCAAAAGGACTGTTGTAGTTCAAGGCAGTTTTTGTATCTTTATAAGTTGCTTCAAGTAAAGCTAAAATCGATTCACGTTTACTTTTTCTCAACATTAGTTGGTCAGACTCCTAACCGGTGCTGGAATTCTGCCACCACGGGAAATAAACTTATCAGCTTTAAACTGATTTACAGCAATAATCGGAGCATAGCCAAGCAAGCCGCCAAACTCCACTCTGTCGCCAACACCTTTGCCAGGAACTGGAATAACACGTACAGCAGTTGTTTTATTATTAATCATACCAATAGCCGCTTCATCTGCAATAATAGCAGAAATGGTAGCTGCAGAAGTATCACCTGGAATAGCAATCATATCAAGGCCTACCGAGCATACGCAGGTCATTGCTTCCAGTTTTTCCAGGGTGAGACAGCCTCTTTCTACAGCAGCAATCATACCTGCATCTTCACTTACAGGAATAAATGCGCCACTTAAACCGCCTACATAACTTGAAGCCATAAGTCCGCCTTTTTTAACTGCATCGTTAAGCATTGCCAAGGTAGCAGTTGTTCCCGGGCAGCCACAGCTTTCAAGGCCAATTTCTTCCAAAATATGCGCAACACTATCGCCGATAGCCGGAGTAGGAGCCAGAGAAAGATCTATAATACCAAATTGTGTATTGAGTCTGCGAGCTGCTTCCTGAGCAACAAGCTGGCCAACACGGGTTATCTTAAATGCTGTCTTTTTAATAGTTTCTGCAACCATACCAATGTCACCATCGCGCACAGCTTCCAATGCGTGTTTCACTACGCCAGGGCCGCTTACGCCTACGTTAATAACTGTTTCCGGCTCTGTTACGCCATGAAATGCACCAGCCATGAAAGGATTATCCGGCACGGCATTGCAGAATACAACAAGTTTTGCACAGCCTATTGCATCACGATCAGCAGTTTTTTCTGCTGCTGCTTTTACAATCTGTCCCATCTGAGCAACTGCATCCATATTGATACCGCATTTTGTAGAACCTACACTGACAGAAGAACATACAATATCAGTTACAGACAAAGCTTCCGGAATAGAAGCTATAAGATTGTGATCACCCTTAGTATAGCCTTTATCAACTAAAGCAGAAAAACCACCAATAAAATTGACGCCTACATTTTTGCCCGCCTTATCCAAAGCCTGTGCCAGACGAACATAATCACTGCTGTCACAGCTTTCTCCAACCATTGATATAGGAGTAACAGATATACGCTTGTTAATAATGGGAACACCTAATTCAGTTTCCAGATCTTCACCGGTCTTAACAAGCTTTTCAGCTTTCTGACAAATCTTATCATATATTTTCTGAGCAGTTACATCAATATCAGGATGCCCGCAGTCTCGCAGGCTGATACCCATGGTAATAGTACGAACATCAAGATTATTTTCAGTAATCATTTTCGTTGTTTCTAAAATATCATTTGTATTAAACAGCATAGGTACCTCCTATATACGATGCATAGCGGTAAAAATTTCTTCACTTTGCAGACGTATTTCAACACCTATTTCTTCACCAAGGCTTTTAAATTTATCCTGAGCCTGTTTAAGAGAAACATTTGCCTCTTTCATATCCGCAATCAGCACCATATTAAAAAAGCCCTGCATAATATTTTGATTAATATTAATTATATTAATATTACATTCAGCCAGAGTGCTGCTTACTTTAGCAATAATACCTACTTTATCTTTGCCTACAATAGTCAAAACAATACGCATAAAATCGCCCCCACCTCATTATAAATATACACTACATGCAGTAATGATGCTTATATTCTATCACAGAAAAAGAGTGCTGTCTTTATTATTTTATTCAGATATTTATTGGCCTAAATTCGTTCTCAGCTGAATAGCTTCTGCAATATGCTGGGACATGACATTTTCACATCCTGCAAGATCAGCAATAGTTCTGGCAACTTTAAGAATACGATCATGACTGCGTGCACTGAGATGCAAAAGCAAAAAATATTTTTCCATCACCTGCACAGCGTTTTCATCAAGCTTACAATAAGCCGCTACTTCCTGCCTGCCCATCTGAGCATTACAATAAATATTTTTATTTTTAAATCTCGCTAACTGTATATCCCTTGCCGCCATAACTCTTTTTCTTATTTGGGCAGAACTTTCTCCCGACTGCTTATTTTTGAAGTCACTATATTCCACTTTAGTAAGGTTAATCTGCATATCAATTCTATCCAATAACGGTCCGGAAATTTTTCTGCGATAGTTGTCTATCTCTTTCTGCTTGCATGAACATCTGTGTTCTTTGTCACCAAGATAGCCACAAGGACATGGATTCTGAGCTGCACATAAAATCATTTTACTGGGAAAAGTCATATTTGCACGTACTCTGGAAATATTTACTACCCCATCTTCCAAAGGCTGCCGCAGCATTTCCAGGGTACTTCTGTTAAATTCAGGTAATTCATCTAAAAATAACACTCCATTATGACTCAAAGTTACTTCTCCAGGTCTTGGATACGGTCCTCCTCCTAAAAGAGCGCTTGATGAGATGCTGTGATGCGGACTGCGAAAAGGTCTTTCCATCATTATATTTTCCCTTTCCGGTAATAATCCAACAATACTGTAAATCTTTGTCACTTCAAGTGCTTCATCTTCTGTCATAGGCGGCAGAATTGTCGCAAGCCTTCTTGCAAGCATGGTTTTGCCACATCCTGGAGAGCCTACCATCAGAATACTATGCCCGCCTGCAGCAGCAATTTCTAATGCACGTCTGGCCACAGGCTGACCTTTTACATCAGCAAAATCTTCTGCATAGGCATGTTCCATATTGAGCAGTATATTTTCTTTAGGAAGTGCCTGCAATCTTCTTTTGCCGGAGAGATGTTCAACAAGCTCAGACAGGCTTTTTACAGCATAAACCGCAATACCTGCAATAAGCTTGCCTTCTGCAGCATTACTTGCAGGTATATATATTTCTTTAATACCGCTTGCTTTGGCATCCATAATCATAGACAGCACTCCGGAAATTTTACGAATACTTCCATCCAGAGAAAGTTCACCAATAAAAATTTTATTATTTACAGATTCCTGCGTCAAGATTCTTGAACTTGTCAGCACACCTACAGCTATTGGCAGATCCAATACTGAACCTTCTTTTTTGATATCTGCCGGTGCCAGATTAACAGTAATTCTGGTCATAGGAAAGGTAAAATCCGAATTACGTATGGCAGCTTTTACTCGTTCTTTAGATTCTTTGACAGATGTCCCCGCCAGACCCACAATATCAAAAGTCGGCAGGCCATTAGTAATATCCACCTCTACTGCAATTTTTACTCCATCAATACCGATAGTTGTTTCTCCTAAAACATAAGAAAACACTTTTCTCATCCTTTCTAGAAGCAATGCCTGTAATGATTAAACTCTTTAACTGCATTGCCTCCGTATAAAATTTCTATAACATCAAAAGAAAGAATCGGTATACTATGGATTATACCTTTAACCTGCATATAATACTCGGCACATCGATATATTCTTTTTTGTTTTCTAATTGTTACAGCTTCAGCCGGATTGCCAAATTTTTTAGAATGTCTTGTTTTTACCTCTATAAAGCACAATATATTATCCCTTACAGCAATAATATCTATCTCTCCCACTTTACAGCGAAAATTACGTTCTAAAATAATATATTTATTTCTTTTTAAATATGCGCATGCATAGTCCTCACCTGATTTACCTAATTCATCTTTTGGGTTCATATTCGTATTGAGTCAATAAAGGTGAATATATAATATTGTCCTCATGGGCAGCATCGGGCAGATGCATACTTTTTACAGGTTCATAACTTCTTCTGTGCCATCTGGTGGCGCCTTTTTCTTTAACAGCCTGCATATGTTCTTTACTGCCATAACCCTTATTGGAGGCAAACTTATATTCCGGATATAAAAGATCTAACTTATCCATAATTCTGTCCCTTGTTACTTTAGCAATTATAGACGCCGCAGCAATAGAAATACTCAGAGCATCTCCATGAATAACGGACTGTATTTTAATATTTTCAGCTTCTACAGGCATCGCATCTATCAGTGCAGCATCCGGTCTGACATCCAGCGCCAGCAGTACTTCCTGCATAGCCTGCTGAGTTGCATGATAAATATTTAATTTATCAATGTTGCTTATACTTACAATATTTACCGAAACAGCTTTTGCCTTACTTAAAATTTCATCATATAATGCACCACGTTTTTTGGCAGATAACTGCTTGGAATCATTCAGCCCTTTAATAAAAATATTCTCCGGCAAAATTACAGCTGCCACAACTAACGGACCTGCCAAAGGACCTCTGCCAGCTTCGTCAACACCGGCAATAAACTGATATCCTGAAGCATATAAACTCTTTTCGTATTGCATCATTTCTGTAAAACGCTGCTGTTCAGCTTTTTCTTTTTCAATCCTTCTATAATACGTATCCAGCAGTTTTTTTGCTCCTGCGCGTTCATCACCTGCTAAAATCTCTAAAAATGCCTTATCAGGATTGTTCTCTAAAATTTTTTTAATTTCCTGAATTTTCAAAATTATCACTCCATAAAAAAACCGCCTTTGTGGCGGTTTGATTTTTAAGGCTCATCAATAGTGAATCGACCAATCCGTCCAGAACGAAAATCTCTTAAAATCAGCTGAATAACCTTGTCAATATCATACAAGCCTCCAGCTTTAATACAACCACGAGATACAGCAACTTTTGCCAATACATCTTTCACATCGGCATCCTGCTCAAACTCAACAGCATATTTAGTTTTAAAATCATCAGGATACTTGGTCATCAGCATACCAACAAGCAATTCAACAGCCTGCTCACGGTCAAAGACATCCTCTTTTATGGCACCTGTAACAGCAAGAGCAAAACCCACTTCCGGATCCTCAAACTTGGGCCATAACACACCGGGCGTATCAAGAAGTTCCAACCCCTTTGCAATGGTAATCCATTGCTGACCTTTAGTAACACCAGGCTTATCAGCTGCCACCACTTTGTTTTTGCCAACAAGTCTGTTAATCAGTGTAGATTTACCAACATTAGGAATACCAACAATCATAACTCTGATAGGTCTGTTACGTACACCCTTTTTTAACCATTTATCGATAACCGGTTTGGCAGCCGTCTGTATCAGGCTTATAAGCTGTTTAACACCTTTACCGGTTGCACAATCTACTTTACAGACAGGAATACCACTGTTTTTTAACTTCTGAATCCATAACTCAGTTTTAGCAGTATCAGCCATATCTGTTTTGTTTAAAGCAATAACTTTAGGCTTATTGCCCAAAATATTTATCAGCATGGGATTAGTGCTTGAACGCGGTATTCTGGCATCAAGCATCTCCACAACAACATCAACAAGCTTAATTTGGGCTTCCATCATACGTTTAGCCTTGGTCATATGTCCTGGAAACCACTGTATTTTAAAATCCTGTATCATTGTTTAATACCTGTATCTGCTTCAATCATTCTAATCTGGTCTAACGGCCAGAAAGCAAATAAAGCTCTGCCTTTCACCAAATCTAAAGGAACAAAATCAACATCAGCAAAACGGCTGTCCTCAGAATTATTGCGGTTATCACCTAAAACAAAGATGTGATCTTCAGGCACAACAGTCTTTTTATAGTTGGACATGTTAGGACCTTTGGGATCATCTTTATAAATATAATTTTCTTCCAGCATCACACCATTGACAAAAACTTTACCGTCACGCATCTCAATGGTATCACCGCCAACGGCAATTACTCTTTTAATAAAATCTCTGCTCTGATCTTTAGGATAACGGAAAACAATAATTTCACCTTTCTTAGGATCAGTAATAAAATAGCTGAGCTTATCGACAATAAGTCTTTCATTATTTACCAGTGTAGGATACATGGAAGATCCCTGCACCATATACGGCTCAAAAATAAACGTTCTGATACAAAAAGCCAAAGCAACGGCAACTATAATAGAAATCAGCCAGTCACTTGCAGTATCCTGCCAGGAGGATGAGCTTTTTCTGGTACTCATTTAATAAATACTCCTTTCCAGTACAAACATTTTTGCAAATTCGTATTTTATTGTAACACAAAAAAACATGATAGTCAGCATTAAAATAAAAATATCACTAAAATAACAAAAGGGACTGCAACGCAGTCCCTTCCATCATAAACATTGTTAAGATTAGCGGCGTTCTCTGATACGAGCTGCTTTACCAGTAAGGTTACGCAGATAGTACAGTTTAGCACGACGAACAATACCACGACGAGCCACTTCGATTTTTTCAAGACGAGGGCTGTGCACCGGGAAAGTTCTTTCAACGCCAACACCGTAAGATACACGACGAACGGTGAAGTTTTCACGTACGCCGGAACCGCTGCGAGAAATTACAACACCTTCAAATAACTGAACGCGTTCTCTGCTGCCTTCTACTACTTTTACATAAACTTTTACGGTGTCACCTGCACGGAAGTCAGGAATGTCAGAACGAAGTTGTTCTTGTTCTAATACTTCAATAATGTTCATTGTTTCCTCCTAAATCATAGACGTTCATGTGCGACCTCACAGCGGACCGTCCGTATTACACAAAAGATATTGTATCATATTACAATACCTATTGCAATATCTTTTTACATACTTTATTACTATTTTTCCCACCATGCTTCACCGGCAAGGCGGTCTAAAATGATAGCTGCAGCACTGCGTACACACAGATGATTATATTCACCGCAGCCATAAACAGGTTCCAGAATAAAATCAAACTTTTTCATGGTTTCGGCCTCAATACCAAAACCAGTACCAAAAAGCAATAAAACCGGTCTGTCTTCTTCTTTCAGCAGGCGTCGCATATGCATGTAGCTTACAGTGTTCGGGTATATTCTGGCATCAGTAGTAACAATATATGGCTTTTTTCCAGATATACTCTCTATAGTATTTGCAGCCATTTCAATATCTTTCTGCCAGCATACTCTGTCTAAGGCATCACTTCTGTCAGGATTATAAACTCTGCCATACCCATTTTGCCAGTAGCCTATGATTTTCTCAATAATTTTTCTCTGAACATCTAAAGGATGTATAATAAAATACTTTTTTATATCATACGTTCTGCATGTTCTGGAAATATCGTGTAAATCAAAATTGGTTACCGCACTGGCAATAACATTCATCCTTTTATTATAGATTGGGTAGTGAACAAGCCCAACATACAAATCAGCCATTATTATCACCCTGCATTTCAGCTTTTATTTCAGCCATAAGTTTTTTATCATCTTTGCTAAATTCCCTGGGCAATAAATCAGGACGCAGCAGATATGTAGCCTTAAGCGACTGCTTTCTGCGCCATTTATTAATAAGCGCATGATTACCGTTGCGCAAAACTTCCGGAACTACATATCCTTCAAAATCAACAGGACGAGTATACTGAGGATATTCCAGAAGACCTGTACTGAAAGAATCTTCTTCAGCGCTGGCAAATTTTCCAAGAACACCGGGAATAAAACGAGCTATAGCATCCATAACAATTAACGCAGGCATTTCGCCGCCAGTCAGAACATAATCGCCAATAGAAAGTTTCTCATCAACCCAGTTAAAAATTCTCTCATCAAAGCCTTCATAATGTCCGCATAAAAAGATATAATCCTGTCCGCTTGAAGCATACTCTTCTACAAGAGCCTGTTTTAAGGTTCTGCCGCCGGGACACATGGCAATAACTCTGCCATTAGGTAATTGTTCTTTTGCAGCGCGTATTGCAGCTACAACAGGTTCAGGCTTCAGCACCATACCTGCACCGCCACCAAAGGGGGTATCATCAACAGTACGATGCTTGTCAGTTGTAAAATCACGCGGGTTAATGCAGCTGACGCTTATAAGACCTTTATCTATGGCTCTTTTTATAATGCTATGGGAAACTGCCTGCTCAATTTGTTCTGGAAATAATGTAATAAATAAAAATCTCATTCTTCTTCAATCCATTCCGGCATTTTTACAACAATACGTTTTTGCAGTAAATTAATTTCCTTGACATAGATTTTTAAAGCCGGAATTAAAATATCCTTGCCATCAGGTACGGCAATAATATAAACATCATTACTGCCTGTTGTTATAGCATCCTTAAACGTGCCTATCTGTGTTCCGTCTTCCTCGTAAACAGGCAGACCAACTAAATCTGCAACATAGAACTGACCTTCATCCAGAGGCGGCAAATCTTCTGACTTAATATAAATTTCTTTATCACGCAAAAGCTCAGCTTCATTCATAGAGGTAATTTCTTTAGTTGTAATCAAAACCATTCTCTTATGAAAACGAGCATTCTTTACAGTGAGTTTTCTGCCATCTGCCAGCAGAAGATAATCTAAATCTAAAAATTGTTCCGGCTTATCAGTTAAAGGCATAATACGAATATCGCCCCGCACACCGTGCGGAGCGACTATCTTGCCAATTACTATTTCTTTATCCATTATTATTCACGAAAAGCAATAACTTTTCCGTCTTCGGTGAGAATTTCTGCGCCCATTAAAGCATCTAAATTAGTGCCAACAGTAATTTCCACGGTACGTTCTAAAGTACCATGACCAATTTCTGCACCAATTTCCAAAGCTTCTGCGCGTTTCAGTTTAGCTTCAGCTTCACCTTTGGCAGCTAAACGTTTATTTCTCTCAGCATCGATTTGTTCACGCAAAGCCGGAAGAATGCTCAAATCGCTTGCTGCTTGATTTAAAGCTTTTTTTGCCTGGAACTCAAACTGCTCAATGTCAAGTTCCATATTCTTTATTGTAGTTTGGAGATCTCCAATAATTTTCAATTTCAAATCTTCTGTTACTTTAGCCTTAACTGCAACAGGAACCCTAACAAACATTTTATCCATTGTTATACCATCCTTAAATCAGATAATTTCAACTATTACCTTTACATTCTCACGAGTTGCAACTGCTTTCATAACTGTTCTGATTGCTTTAGCGATACGGCCCTGTTTTCCAATAACTTTACCCATATCCTCAGGAGCAACATGGAGGCGGAGTACCGTTGTTGTACCGGTAGTTTCCTCCTCCACTACTACTGCAGACGGATTACTTACAAGAGACTTGGCCATTACTTCTACCAATTCTTTCATGTAAACACGCCTCTCTAATTATTTTGCTGCTTTCATTTCAGCAAATTTTTTCATAATACCATCTTTGCTGAACAGAGATTTAACGGTATCAGTAGGTTGTGCACCTTTGGACATCCAATCAATAGCTTTTTCAGCATCGATTTTAACGTTAGCCGGTTGTACGGTAGAATCATAGTAACCAATGCTTTCGATAAATCTGCCATCACGCGGAGCACGAGCATCAGCAACAACAATGCGATAGAAAGGAGCTTTTTTAGCACCCATACGTTTCAAACGGATTTTTACTGCCATTTTCAATTCACCTCCTTAAACTAATATCATCTAAAATCTTAATTATTTATTAATGCATAAAGGGGAATTTAAATCCGCCTTTAGAAGCAAACTTAGCCATGCCCTGCATACGCTTCATCATTTTTTTGCTTTCATCAAAGTTTTTCAGAAGCTTGTTAACATCCTGTACTCTCATACCACAACCAGCTGCAATACGTTTACGTCTGCTGCCGTTAATAATATCAGGATTACGACGTTCTTTTGGAGTCATGGATCTTATAATAGCTTCGATTCTGTCAAACTCTTTTTCATCAACATTAGCTTCTTTAAGCTTCTGGCTGATGCCCCCCATACCTGGAATGAGTCCGAGAATTGTATCTAAAGAACCAAGCTTTTTAACCTGCTGCATCTGCTCCAGGAACTGTTCCAGAGTAAACTCATCCTTACGGATTTTCTTTTCCATTTCCAGAGCTTTTGCAAGGTCAGTAGTAGACTGAATTTTTTCTACTAAAGTCAGAATATCGCCCATGCCAAGAATGCGAGAAGCCATACGATCCGGATGAAACGGCTCCAAAGCATCCATTTTTTCACCCATACCAATGAGTTTTACCGGTTTGCCTGTAACAGCTTTTACAGATAAAACCGCACCGCCACGAGCATCACCATCTAATTTAGTAACAATCAAGCCATCAATGCCAAGTTCGCCGTTAAAGCTTTCAGCAACGGTAACTGCGTCCTGACCGGTCATTGCATCAACAACCAACAAAATTTCCGTAGGATTTACAGCACCTTTAATCTCTCTAAGCTCATTCATCAATTCTTCATTGATGTGAAGACGACCTGCGGTATCGATAATTACTGTATCACAAGCCAAGGAGTAAGCCTTATCCAAAGCCTGTCTTGCAATTTCAACCGGAGAAACTTTATCGCCAAGAGTAAATACGGGAACGGAAATCTGCTCACCAAGAACCTGTAATTGGGTAATAGCTGCCGGACGATAAATATCGCCTGCAACCAGCATAGGTTTCTTATTTTTGCGCTTCAGGTATGTTGCCAGTTTACCGGCAGTTGTTGTTTTACCTGCACCCTGCAGACCAACCAGCATAATAACTGTAGGCGGTTTGGGAGACACTGCCAGCTTGCTTTGAGTGCCGCCAAGCAGCTGAATTAATTCTTCATTTACAATCTTGATAATCTGCTGATGCGGATTAAGACTGCTGTTAACTTCTGCTCCCAAAGCTCTTTCCTTAACTTTTGCAACGAAGTCTTTAACTACCTTAAAGTTTACGTCTGCTTCCAAAAGAGCCATACGTACTTCGCGCATAGGCGCCTTTAAATCTTCTTCTGTAATTTTTCCGGCACCACGGAACATCTTTATTGCATTTTGTAATCTTTCTGATAAACTTTCAAAAGCCATCTTTTACCTACTTTCGCCACACATCTCATTTAATATGCTTATGGCTTCTTCCTGATTCTTTTCTTTACCCGCAGTTAATAACTTTATTACACTGCGCAATCTATTTTTATCGGCTTCGCTTTTAGCAAGCAAGCCAAGCTTCGCTTCATTACGTTCAAGAGTCTGTTCAACTCTTTTCAGCAAATCATGTACTGCCTGTCTGGACACTCCCAGTTCTTCGGCAATTTCAGTCAAAGACAAATCGTCATTAAAGTAAAGATTTAAACAATCCTGCTGTTTTTCAGTTAAGAGACCGCCGTATATATCAAACAGTCTTCCTAATCTCATTCTTTGTTCAAAATCCTGCTCTAACAATGTTGCCTTCCTCTTCTCAAAATATCTGACTATGCAATTATACAGTAACTTATATAGTATGTCAAGTATTTTTACTTGTCAGAGGTAAATAATGCTTCTACAAATTTTTCCGGCTCAAAAGGTCTGAAATCCATAATGCCTTCACCAACACCTATCCATTTTACAGGCAGTCCCAGTTCTTCTTTTATGGCTACTACCACACCGCCTTTAGCTGTACCGTCAAGTTTTGTTAAAACAACACCTGTAACATTTGCTGTTTCTGTAAATACTTTAGCCTGATTAATTGCGTTCTGACCTGTAGTAGCATCCAGTACGAGAAAAGTCTCATGGGGTGCATCAGGAATTTCACGTTTAATAATGCGATGAATTTTCTCAAGCTCATTCATAAGATTTGTTTTATTGTGCAGGCGGCCTGCAGTATCAATAAACAAAATATCCGCATTTCTTGCCACAGCAGCCTTAACAGCATCAAATACTACTGCCGCAGGATCAGCACCTTCAGCATGACGTATTACATCACAGCCTGCACGTTCACCCCAAATTTGCAGCTGTTCTGATGCAGCTGCTCTGAAAGTATCACCGGCAGCTAAAACAACTTTGTATTTAAACAGAGTAAAATAGTTGGCAAGTTTACCAATGGTTGTAGTTTTGCCTACGCCATTTACGCCAACTACTAAAATTACCGTAGGTTTGGCACCGATGCGTGTACGCTGACCGAAATCTTTAAGCATTTCTGCCATATGGTTTTTCAGGAAAGGAATAACCTCTTCTGTTCCGTTTATTTCTTTCTTTTTGGCAGCCTGTCTTACGGCATCAATTAACTTATTAGTAGTTTTTACACCAACGTCTGCTGAAAGAAGAATCATTTCCAGTTCTTCCAGAAAATCTTCATCAATTTTTGCTGACAATCCAACAAGTTCTTCTATTCTGTCAGTAAAATTACGTCTGGTTTTGCTTAAACCTTCTTTTAAGCGATCAAAAAATCCCATCTTTAGTTACTCCTTTTCATTAATCTTTACAGAAAGCAATTTAGAAACGCCAGATTCTTCCATGGTTACACCATACATAACATCAGCACATTCCATAGTTCCTTTACGATGTGTAATAACAATAAACTGCGTATCCTGCACAAAATCACGCAATAAATTAGAAAATCTCACAATATTGGCATCATCAAGAGCCGCATCAATTTCATCAAGAATACAAAACGGTGCAGGCTGATAACTTAACAGCGCAAAAAGCAATGCAATAACTGTCAGCGAGCGTTCACCGCCGGACATCAGATATAAACTCTGCAGATGTTTTCCCGGTGGCTGAACCTCTATATCTATGCCGGAATTTAAAATATCTTCAGGATTGGAAAATTTTAAAACTGCAGTACCTCCGCCAAAAAGCTTTACGTAGCATTTAGCAAAATACTCATTGATTTTTACAAACGCTTCCTTAAATCTTCTTGTCATGCCTGTATTAATTTCACTGATAACTGCTTCCAGATTATCTTTAGCTGTACATAAATCAAGATACTGTTTATTTAAAAATTCACAACGTTCATTTATAGCTTCATATTCTTCAATAGCAGCCTGATTGATAGGTCCCAGCATACTTATTTCTACTGCCAGCTTACTTTCCAGCCTTTTCAATTCCTTGTCAGGCAATTCCATCAAAGAAGCTTTAACAGATTCACTATCTGCTATACCATAATCATCCTGCAGCTGCATTGTTATATGGCTGCAGTCATTACTGCGCTTAGCCAGATCAAGCTCTACCTGCCGTAGTTTATTTTCATTTTCTGCAGTACTTTTTTTCAAATCACTAATTTCCTGCTCCAGCAACTGCTGTTTATTGATTAATTCTATCTTATCTTTCTGATATTCGTTTTTATCTGCTTCAATCTGCTGAAGTCTTCCCAAGAGCTCCTCAGATCTGTTATCGTAAGCTGATTTTTTAGTAATGCACTCATCAATAAGCTTCTGCAGCCTGATATTTTCAGTTTCATTGCTTTTGATTTCGTTTCTTAAATTAAGTGCACTTTCATCCAAACTTCTGATACGTTCTGATATAAATCCAGTTTTTGCAGTTGATGTTTCCAAAAGCAGCTTTGCATCCTGTAACTGATTATGCAGCACCATTACAGCACTTTTCTCAGCAGCCAGCTTTCTTTGCATATCTTCCAGCAGCTGTTTGGCAGTAAGATCTTTATTTTCCAGTTCTTTAACATTTTCACGCAACAGCTTAACCTGATCCCTGCTGCTCATGTATTCATTTACAACTGCAGAACGCTCATCCAAAAGTACTTCCAGCTTCTTGGCTGCAGCCATTTTTTCCTGCTGAATATTTTTGACTTCGTAGCTGTTCTTACTTACAGCAAGTACTGCCTGCTGTAATTTCTCTTTCAGCAGAATAAGCTTCTTGGCAGATTTACCAAACTCTGCCTCCAGTTCTTCCAGTTTTTCCTGCCAGGTCAGCATTTCTTTTTTACATCCGGCGAATTTACGCTGCAATAACTCAACGTCTTTAGCGCGGCTCAAAAATCCTTCTTTTTGTTTTTTGCTGCCGCCTGTCATACTGCCGCCAGCATTTACAACATCACCATCAAGGGTAACAACACGTAATCTGAATCCTGATGCTTTTGCAGCATGCAGCGCAGCATCTATATTTTCAGCAACCAGCACTCGTCCCAGCAGAAATTTTATTATGTTGGAAACTTTTTCATCGTATGTTATCAGTTCATAAGCAAAACCGCAGATACCCTGCAAATTGAGAAGCTTTCTTTCATCATTGCTTACGCTTCTGCTTTTTACTGTATCCAACGGCAAAAATGTTGCCCTTCCCAGTGCTTTGCTTTTCAAATAACCGATAGCTTTTTTGGCAATATCAGCATCCTCAGTAACAATATTCTGCGCGCTTTCACCTAAAGCAGTTTCTATGGCAGTCACAAACTGCGGCTCAACTTTAATCAGCTCGGCAACAACACCAATAATTCCGCTGCGCCAGTCTTCATTGGATTTTAAAACAGATTTTATTCCATAGCCAAATCCTTCGTAAGCAGACTGCATTTTCTGTAAAAACTGCAGTCTTGCTTCTACTGCTGTCATATTTTTCTGACATACATCCTGACTGGCTTTAACTTTATTTATTTCTTCATGCAGCTTTTCAGTTGCCTGTTTCAGTTTTTCGGTTTCGCTTTCATATAACGCCTTTTCGTTCTCAAAACCTGCTTCCTTATCCAGTAAAGCACGATATCTGTTTTCTAACTCTACAGATAAATCCTCTGCCTGAGTGATTTCATTTTTTAAAAGTTCACGTTTTTTTACTCGCTGTTCCTGTTCCTGTTCCAAAACACGCAATTCATTACGCAAATTTAAGAGATTTTGCATATCTGCTAAAATATCACTTTGCAGTTTTTCATTGCTCTTTGCTGCCAGTTCCAGATGTTCTTCCTGTTCTTTTATATCGGCAGTAAGTTTTTCTACATTGTATGCTGCAAGTGCTCTTTTTTTATCAACAACATCAAACTCAGCAGCCAACTCGCCCATTTTTTGCTCCAGCTCTTCCGCCTGCAAAAACAATTTACTGTTTTTTTCCTCAGCTTTGGCAATGCTGTTTCTGCTGTTTTCTATTCTCTCATCCAATACAGCTTTACTGCCTTTAATTTTCTCCAGTTCCGTTTCAGTATTTTTTATATCATTCAAAAGCTGTGTAAATTTACTGCCAATTTCATCAATCTCATTTTGTAAAGTACTGCAGGCAGATTCCTTCAAGCCAATTTCTGCGGCCTTCTGTGCATAAACAGATTCCAGTTCCGCCTTTTTATGATTCAGTTTTTCACAGATAATTTTGAGCTCATCAAGCTCATGTATCAAAAGTGTAAGCCTGCAGTTGCGTAACTGTTCATTAATATCATTAAACTGCCTTGTTTTTTCTGCAGCTATACGCAATGGCTCCACCTGACGCTCAACCTCAGTTTTTATGTCATTAATACGCGTCAGATTAACGCCTGTTTCTTCAAGTCTGTGCACAGCCTCTTTTTTACGTAATCTGTATTTGGCAATACCAGCAGCTTCTTCAAAAAGTGCTCTGCGCTCCTCGGGCCTGCTGTTTAAAATCTCATCAATTTTGTTCTGCCCAATAATAGCCATAGAGCCTTTACCAAGGCCTGTATCAGCCATTAAATCAATAATATCTTTCAGCCTGCAGCATTTTTTATTAATTAAATATTCACTGTCGCCATTTCTGTATAAGCGTCGTGTAAGACTTACTTCTGCGAAATCAATATTTAAAGTTCTGTCGGTATTATCAAAATTTAAAGTAACCTCAGCTACACCTAAAGCTCTTCTTTTACTGCTTCCGGAAAAAATAACATCTTCCATTTTGCTGCCGCGTAAATATTTTGCGCTCTGTTCACCAAGCACCCAGCGGATAGCATCAGAAATGTTACTCTTACCCGAGCCATTAGGACCAACAACAGCAGTAATACCATCTGTAAATGTCAATTCAGTTTTATCAGCAAAAGATTTAAATCCATAAGTCGAAAAAGACTTTAAGTGCACCTACATCACCTTTTTCAAATTCATTATCTTTTTATTTTATCATAGGTATTGCCAGCCATACAATCATCTTACAAAAAACTTTCGTCAGTCACAGTAATCTCATCACCAGAAGATTTTCTGATGATAATTTCTGATTCAGGATACTTTTGTTTCCAAAACAAAATATTCTGATTTCTCATTCCTCTTACCTTAGACTCCATTTTAAGAGGCGTATTTATGATTACCGTCTTCTTATCAGGTAAATTTTCAATCATGGCAGTAATGTTTTCTTTTACAATAAAACTTTGTACCAATTCTCCCATTGAGGGATGAAAAGGTCCTGCAATAATATTACCTTCCCTGCAAAGCTCATCATCAGGCTGTAATCCCACACGAATTACCTTAATATTATTTTCTGTCAAAATTTTATACATATACGCACTTTGTTCTATTGCCTCACTCAAAGTAAGGGGTACAAATAAACTGTTTCGGTACATTTTTTCCAGCGGGGTATCTTTTATAACCAGCAGCGGATAAATTCTGCAAATATCTGGGCGCAAATCCACCACTTTACCGGCAGTAGCTTTTACACTGGCAAAGTTCTGCCCAGGCATACCAACCATGAGCTGCAGCCCTAATTTGAATCCATACCTGCGAATAAGCTGTACTGCATCATAGACAGCTTCAGCTGTATGTCCCCTTTCAGCAGTCTTTAACACATTATCATCAAGAGATTGTACCCCAAGTTCTATTAATTCTACATGATGCTGCTTTAAAAGTTCCAGCTTTTCCGAATCAATATAATCAGGTCTTGTTGACAAGCGTACACTGCCAATAATTTTTTTCGCCACCAGCTCATCAGTTAATGACAAAAGCTGTTTTTGCAGCTGTATATCAAGACCTGTAAAAGAACCTCCATAAAAAGCAGCCTCATTTTGCGTAGATGGTTTCAGCCACGCTAACCATCGTTCAATCTGTTTTTCGGCACTTACAAGAGCCGCACTTTTTTGCCCGCTTATTGCTTTCTGATTGCAAAATATACACTGATGCGGACATCCTGCGTGCGGAATAAAAATTGGTAATATTGACATACTCAACCTCATTAAACTACATAACGCTATAAAAGCAGGTATGAATTCATACCTGCTTTATCATTAAAATTCAACTTCAACCTGTTTTGTCAGAATACTTTCTATAACCAAAGCTACACCATCATCATTGTTAGATGCAGTCACGATTTTAGCATGATCTTTTACACTATCTTTAGCATTAGCTACCGCTACACCAAAGCCACAATTTTTTATCATGGTAATATCATTATTAGAATCACCAATACACATAATTTCATCGGAATTAATACCATAGCTTTTGGCAACAGCTTTGACAGCTTCCCATTTATTTACACCGGGCTCCATTAATTCCAAAAAGTTATCCTTGGAGCTTGTCACATCCAGTCTGCCTTTAAATCTTTCGGCAAACTCTTTCCATACTTTTTCAAAATCATTACTTTCTGTCATTACAAGAATCTTATATGGTGCCTCATTTATATTATAAATTTCTTCACCCATTTCTGTAGTAGGAATGCCGGAAATCTTTGTATACATTCTGGAAAACTCATTTTCTTTCTTAATAAGAATCTGATCGCCAATGTAAACCTGTATATAATACTCTTTTTCCTTACAGTAAGCCAATACATCTTTAGCAGTTTCAAAATTCATTTTATGTTCATAAAACACTTTGCCGCTTTTGCTTTCTTTTACCAGAGCACCATTATAAGTTACCAAAGGCACATCCAAACCAAGATTTAAAGCGTAAGGCCTTGCAGAAACATACATTCTGCCGGTAGCAATAAGAAAAACAATCCCTTCAGAAACAGCTTTTTTAATGGCAGCCGCATTTCTTTCAGATATCTTACACTCTCTGTTTAATAAAGTATCATCCATATCACTGGCAATAAGTTTAATTTTCACTATAACTACTCCTTCATATATTCCAAATATCTATTCTGCATTACAGTCACCACGCTGAATAAAATGACACATAATATAAAACCTGTACCTATGTTAAGATCATATCCAGGCAAAATAACAGTTAACAGCTTTATAAATCCGGCTATACCAGCCATCAGTAATAAAACAGTTAACCATCTGTTCAGTTTCTTTAAAACCTCTGCGCATAAAACACTCCAGCAGGATAAAATCCCAACACCGGCAATCAATCCGCCCAAAGTTACAACCTGCAGCCAGTCTGTATTATATATTATCAGAAAAAAAATAACACTCAATGTAATCCATTGAGTAAAAATACTGTACATAAAATCACCATCTATATTATAACATACCCTATAATGTAAAGCATCACTTTATCTTATAAATAAAAAATTTATTCCGGCACTTAAATATGGTAAAATGAAAACAGTGTCCCTTTAATAAATAATTTGCTGGGAGGTATCAGGGTTTATGAAACGGAGTGAAAAATTCCGTCAGGCTAACAAAGAAGCTATAGCAACTGTTTGGGCAACTATAGCAGTAATTTTGTTCTGGTGGTTTGCAGGGTTTGGACTTGCTGACAGTAAGATTGAATTTTTACATACACCTCTGTGGGTATGGGGAGGCTGTGTAGGCACCTGGATTTTTGCTATTTTAGTCACTGTCTTTCTTACAAAAAAAGTATTTGTAAATTTTGACTTAGATGATGAGGAGACCAGAAAATGAGCAATATTTTTAATCTCTTCCCCGTATTAATATTTTTAATTTTTATGCTGGCAATAAGCATCTACATCCAGAAATCTTCCCGTGATGACCGAAAAAAAGATTTCGCCAAGGATTACTTCATCGGCGGACGTACTTTGGGCGGCTTTGTGCTGGCAATGACTACTGCAGCAACTTACAGCAGCGTAAGTACCTTTGTAGGCGGCCCCGGAATGGCCTGGATTATAGGTTACGGCTGGCTGTATATGGCTATTGTGCAGGTTGTGGTAATTTTTCTCGTTTTAGGTGTATTTGGCAAAAAAATTGCCCTTATTTCCAGAAGAATCGATGCTGTTACAGTAATTGATATTTTACGTGCCAGATACCATTCTGACGTACTTGCCAATCTTTCCGCTCTTGTTATTGTAGCCTTTTTCTGTGCAACCATGGTAGCTCAGTTTGTAGGCGCAGCCAAACTTTTTGAAGCGGTAACAGGTTTTTCCTATCTTACAGGTCTGACATTATTTGGCCTTATTGTAGTATTTTACACAACAATAGGCGGATTTAAGGGTGTTGCTGTAACAGATTCAGTTTGTGCCATTGCCATGATTGTGGGGCTGTGCATTCTTATGGGAGCAATGATGAAAACAGGCGGTGGCTTCAGCAATATTATGAGCTACATCAGTACCAGTCATCCTGATATGCTGGAACCATTTTCTGCCGGCAAAATGCCCATGTCTCTGTATATCAGCCAATGGCTTTTAGTTGGTATCTGTACTCTTGCTCTTCCGCAGTCCGTTGTACGTGGCATAAGCTTTAAAAACACACAGGCATTACACCGTGCTATGATTATAGGTACCATAGTTATCGGTGCCATGACCCTTGTGGCTACCTGGATTGGTGTTTTAAGCAAAGGAATTCTTACAGAACCTTTAACTGCTTATGGCAACAGTGTAGATAACATTACACCGCTTACCATAGTAAAAAGCATGGGTCCTTTCTGGGCAGGAGTTACTATTATCGGCCCCATAGCTGCAACTATTTCTACAGTTTCTTCATTACTTTTAGCAGCCTCATCTTCTATTATCAAAGACATCTATATGCACAAACTTTCCAAACAGGGAATTGCTCCTGACAATAATCGTATCCGTAAATTCAGTCTGGCGGCAACTATTATCCTTGGTCTTGCTGTCTATGTTATAGCAATTTCACCCCCAAGTGTTATCTGGCAAATAAACATGTTTGCTTTTGGCGGTCTGGAAACAGCATTTTTCTGGGTACTCATTTTTGGACTCTTCTGGCCTAACGCCAATAAGTACGGTGCTCTTGCCGCCATGGCAGGCGGTGTTATCGCCTATTGCCTGACCATGGCTCTAAAAATCAAATTCTTAGATTTACACCAGATTGTTATTGGCATGCTTTTCTCACTTATATTGTTCTTAATAGGCAACAGTATGGGAGCAAAGCCGGATCAGGAAACACTGAAGATATTTTTCCCTGAAAAATACGAAGATTAAAAATATAATACACAGCTATAATCAAAGAGCTGTGTAAAAGAAAACCCTGAAATAGTTTGTAAAACTATTTCAGGGTTTTTATGTTTATTGTATCAAGTTATTTATTATTTTTAGTGTTAACAACAACCGGTGCACTTTGCTCAAGCAGATAAATATCAGCGATTTCAGCTACTTCCTGCAGATTAGCAGGCTTTTCCTGATTATTTAACAATCTTCTGTACTCAAGTCCTCGAACCAGAAAATATTTATGTTCATCAGTTTTTAAAGCCTCTGCAAAAGCATTGGTCTTAGGAATCATCTCAACGCCGGGCTTTTCTGCGTAATACATAAAACCAGGCCGCAGGAATTTATCAACATAAATTGTTGTGCTCTGATTGCATTCCTGCTTATATACTGCACTTATATTCTTAACACTGAATCTGTCTGCTACTACGGGCAATAAAAAGGCAAAAACAACACACATAGTTACCATACCAGTAACAACATGCAGCCAGGCAGACAGCTGAATATCTCTGTAATACCACAAACTAACACAGACAGCCGCACCTAACAGAATTGTTAAAATACCCAAAACAAGTCCGCCAAAAGCAAGTTCAGGCAGCTGCTGACCACCTATAATCCATCCTGCTCCCAGCAAAACGAACATAATACCACTGCCAATAATCCAATGATAAAAAGTTGTATTATGACGCAATTTCTGCATCATTCTGGAAATATTCCAGCCAATAATTATTGCCAAAGCCGGAAACATAGGCAAAATATATGATACAAGTTTTGTTTTGCAAATGGTAAAAAATACAAAAACAAAAATCCACCATACATGGGTAAACATTAAAACACGCATATCGTCAATACGGCTTTCACTGATAGACGCCTTAACTGACTGCACCAAAAGTCCGGTCCATGGGAATAAGCCCAAAATAACTACCGGAAAATAATACCAGAAAGTTACACGACTTGCATGTTCAGGCGTTGTAAATCTGGTAACGTTATGAAATCCAAGAAAGGTATTGATAAACTCCATGCCATGCACAGTATACATAAGGTAATACCATGGTCCGGCAACAAGAAAATACAAAATCAATCCACGAATAACATGCATGCGCAAAATCTCGCGTAACTGACCCATAAACAGAAGGTACAGGAAAATAATAGTACCTGGAAAAACTATGCCTATAGGACCTTTAACAACTGTAGCAAGACCCATTGCAATATACATAAGCCAATAACGTCTGTGCAGGAAACACAGCAGCGCTGCCGTCATGAAAAACAATAAACTCGTATCAGTAACAGCAGCTTTACTCATATAAAAGAACTGAATGCAGCTTGTCAGAACCATTGCTGACCAAAAGCCGGCGCGTTCATTAAATAACTTTGTTACAGAAAAATACATCATCACCGATGTTAATGTTCCCATTAAAGCCGCCGGAAATCTTGCCGCAAATTCCCCATCACCAAAAATTTTAAAAGCTATGGCAACCAGCCAGTAATACATAGGCGGTTTATCGTACCAGTAGTCTCCATATATTCTTGGTGACAAAAAATCTCCTGTCTGAATCATTTCTCTTGCTGTTTCAGCATAAACAGGCTCATCCGGATCCAGTAACGGAACTCCGCCAATACCAAAAAACAAAGTAAAAATAGTTACTGCAGCTAATATAAATAAACTGCTTTTTTCTATTTGCTTCATTACTCAACCTCTTCCGTTGCTTTTACATAATCGTAATAAGTACGTTTAATACCTTCCTGAAGATCTGTTTGCGGAACAAAACCCAAAACATCACTGCACATATCATTTGCCAAAACAGAGCGGTAAATATCACCCTCTCTGACACTGCCATATGTTACCGGAACAGTTTTTCCTGTTGCAGCCGCAAAAGCTTCAATCAGTTCATTCAGCGAAGTTTCTTTTTGCGTAGAAATATTAATAATATGATATCCACTTATCTTAACTGCAGCCAGTAAAGCTTTAGAGACATCACCGGCATAAACAAAATCTCTTGTCTGAGTACCATCACCAAAAACAGTAACGCCCTCACCTTTAGCAAGAAGCTTGCAAAAAATGCTTACAACACCGCCTTCACCGCCGGCTCCCTGTCTTTCTCCATACACATTGGCAAAACGAAGCACAGCAGCATTGATACCATAGAGTTCATTGTACAATCTAAGATAATGCTCACTGGTCATTTTGGTTATACCGTAAAATGATGTGGGGCAAAGGCTTTCACTCTCACGCAGGGGAACGTTTTCATTATCTCCATATACTGCAGCACTGGAAGAAAAAACAATATTTTTCACACCATACTTACGACAGTTTTCCAGTATATTTACAAGTCCCATTAAATTAATATCGCAATCTTCGGCAGGAAATTTCAAGGAATACGGAACCATGGTCTGCGCTGCAAGATGAATAACTGCATCAAACTTTTCAGCAGAAAATATATCGCTAAGATCATCGCGAATATCTCTTTTGATAAACGAAAATTTTTCCGGAATATTTTTTATATCACCTGTTGTAAGATTATCCAGCACAACAACAGATACATCTTTTTTATCCGTAAGCAATTCCAATAAGTGGGATCCTATAAAACCGGCTCCTCCGGTCACAAGAATTTTCACTTCTTTTTCCCTCCTAAATTTGTCATGGCCAAAACATTAGCTCCAAAAGCACGTATAGAAACAAATGCTCCCAGCAGAAACGGCAGATACTCAGCAGTAAATCGCCACAAAACTGCCATTATACCGTCAACCCCATGGGGCAAAATATTAGAAAACAGCACAACAAAGCCGGCTTCTGCAATACCACTGCCGCCAGGAGTAGGTGAAAAATACAAAACAAGATTTAAAAGGATCATTCTCCCCATAACTTGCATCAGATCAAAATCAATATTCAATCCTGTAAAAAACGCTGGCACAGTAGCATAAATAAACAGCAGGCTTAAGCCAGATTCTATAAATGCTTTTAAAACACGAAATGGATTTTTACCAATAATAATAAAAGCATGTTTGAACTCATTATACCAGATAAAGCAATTACGCCTTGTAGCATAAGAGAATTTTTTCGTAGCAACATACAACCATTTTTCAGGATACTTAGTACGCATCAGAAAAAAAGCTGTTATCGGAAGCATGACAAATAAAACAGATACTACCGTAATAACAGAAGGTGGCATCCATTTGCCAATATCACCATCATGGTGCAGTACATAAGGAACAATCAAAATAAGAAAAACTATCGACATAATAGTTCGTACCAAAACAACTACAGTCGCTTTGGCAACCGGAACGCCGGCTTTTTTCATAAACATTATCTGAGCAATGGCACCGCCGCTTGCTCCAGGTGTCACCAAGGCCAGAAAATAATTGCTCAGCACAACATTAACTACCTGCCGCACAGGCAATTTTTCATCTGTTATATCAGCAAGAGTCTTCAGCCTCAGCCCATCAAAAAATAAACCTGTTGCCAAGCATCCCAAAGCAAGAATAATGCAGTCCGGCTCGAACATTGTTAAATACTCTACGGCTCTGATATCAAAAGTAAAATAAATTACCGCAGCCGATATAAGTACAACAAATAAAAACAGTGCGCACAACCTGACCAGTAATTTTTTTGTCATTTAAATCAAACCACCAAAGTTTATTAAAGATATATTATTTTTCTTTAACAAACATTTATTTTCCGGGTTTAGAAAAGCATTCAGCTCATCCTCCCAATGATACTCCCATGCAAAATTTTTAGCCAGTACATCATTACGCATTCCAGGATGGGTCATAATCTCACTTACACCATCCGGCAAAGATTCCAATATATTACCAACCAGCTTTGCATTAAGATTACCTCCTGCCAGCATACCAAAAAAATGCTCCGGGTATTTTAATCCTGCTTTATCAGCATTTCTTTTTGCCATAGCAGCACAAAAACTGAGACCGCAGCGTCCTATTTTGCGGCCTGCTCCAGCCTTAAATCCACCATTGAAAAAATAGCTTTCATGGGGATTGCGTATACATTTTATGTGATATTCACTGCACAACTTTACTACCAGCTTATTAATTCCCGGCAAAACATGTGTATGCTGATGACTATCAGCATGAGTAACTTTAACACCATTACTTAAAATATTTTCTATCTGCCCACGCAATTCCGCTTCAATTTGAGCAAGACTGATTTTTCCACTATAAAAATATTTAGCAAAAGCTGCATAATCAGGTAAAAAAAGACCATTGTCATCAACAAGATTTCCAAGCTTACCTTTTGGTAATACCGATCTGACACTACCAACTAATGTCAGATGAATTCCAACGCCTAAGCCGGGATTGGCAGATAACTGATTAAGAGCATCTTCATAAGCCGGAGCACTGCACATCAAAGAAGTACTTGTTATAAAACCTTCTCTGTATCCTTTTATGATACCATTATTTATTTGTGTATGTAAACCAAAATCATCAGCATTAACAATAAGCTGCTTCAATTGTTATCACCACCATACATTATATTTTTTGATAGTTTGCAAAGTGCAGCTTCACATAATCATTTAAAGCGTCCTTACCAAATTTTTCAGCTAACAGGCGAGCTGCGTCTGTTGCCAAGGCACTGCCGCCTTTTGGCAGTTCCATTTCAGCTTGGTTTGACAACGCTTCCATTGTACGCAAAAATTTTGCTCTTGCAAGCACAGAAGCAGCTGCTACTGCCATATTACTTTCTGCTCGTGGCTGCTGGCGAAATTCAATACCTGGGAATTTATTTTTCAGTGCATTTACTACTTCGTCAGAAGGTGTAAACTGATCTATCAAAGCACCTTCACAATCAGTTCTTTTACTGATAGCCTCGCTTAAGGCAGCAATATGACCCAAGCCCAGCAATTTATTTAAGTTGCCACCAGTATTTTTAACCTGCTGATATCTGTAATTATACACTGCAGGCTTAAGTTCCAATACAGAATATGCTAAAGCACTATCCATAATTACCTCTTCCAGCTCAGTAATTTTTTTATCAGTAAGTGCCTTGCAATCCTTCACTCCGGCATCTTCTAATTTTTTTGCTGCACCGTCATCAAGAACAACAGCTGCCACAACAAGAGAACCAAAAAAATCACCTTTTCCTGATTCATCGCTGCCAGCCCATACCTTATACTTTTTCTCTCCCGCAGTTTGTTTTAAATCAGTTCCGCATACTGCGTGTTCAAGCCTGTTACGCAAACAGCCGTTACTGCCTGCCCAAACATATTTTCTTCCCTTTTTGCCGTTGTAAATAGTCAGTACAACTTTTTCTTTATTTTCCAGCAGAGTAAACTGATAACCATAAGGAACCGCTTTTTCTTTATCTATAGCTTCAGCTACACCTAAAATCTTATATCTCACATCATCAATATACTGAGAAAAGCTGTCCATTATTTTTCATCCTTTACTGCACTCAAAGCAACATCCATAACCTTTTTTAAGGGAAGATTTGCTTTTTCTGCAACAATTTTGCATGACTCGTATTCAGGAGCCGCATGAACAATTTTACCGTCGTAAATTGCAGATTTTATTTTAATTGATCCAAACTCTGTTTCAACATCACTGAACTCACGCTGCAAAACTTTACGCTGTAATCTACTAAACCTTAATCCCAAAGTAGATGTTTCAGTAAATACAATTTCTGCTAATGTATCAAAAATCTTTTCATCTGCCAGGAAAGACAGCTTATATGCGGGACGATTTTTTTTCATAACAATAGGCTCAGCCCATGCATCAAGAGCACCTGCTGCCAGCAGCCTGTCGATGGTATAACCCAAAATTTCGCCGCTGATGTCATCAATATTGCAAGCAGCTTCTACGACCTGTTCAGACTGCTCACAGACATAACCAAAATACATACGTAAAACATTAGGAATTTTTACCTCACGCGTTCCGGCACCATAAGCAATTTTTTCGCTTACAAAACTCTCCGGAATGATTTCCACTGCTTCAGCCAGAACTTTTACAAGGGCAGCACCCGTCGGGGTAGTCATTTCTTTATCAACAATTCCCTGCTGCTGGGGTAATCCCTGCAGCAACTCAGCAGTTGCAGGAGCCGGAACAGGCATCAGCCCGTGTGCACATTCAACAAACCCAAAACCGGTAGTTATTTTACCAACATACACTCTATTAATTTTCAGATATTCAAGGCCAAGAAGACATCCTACAATATCAATTATTGTATCAATGGCTCCTACTTCATGAAAATGAACTTCTTCCAGAGTCTTTCCATGAACTTTGGCTTCTGCTTCTGCAATAGCAGTAAACACAGCTCCTGCCTTATTTTTAATGCTGTCTGATAAATCAGAACTATTGATAATATGCATAATATCATGCAGGTTTCTGTGTTTATGGTGATGAACATGCAGATGCTGCTCGCTGTGACCATGACTGTGCTCATGGTTATGTACATGCTCGTGCTGATGTTCTTCATGATGATGCACATGTTCGTCACTTAATAAAACATTGAAATAAGTAGCTTCAATACCTGATTTATTCACTTTATGACAAAGAAGTTTGTAATCACCAATGTTTAGCTTACGCAATTCCTCTTTCAGAATCTCCAATGGAAATCCTGCATCAATTAAAGCACCTAAAAGCATATTGCCGCTGATGCCTGCAAATGTATCCAAATATATTGCTTTCATGAATTCACCTCATATGATTTATAATGCTGGCTAATCTGCCGGCGCCAAAGCCATTATCGATATTCACTACAGCAACCCCGGCACTGCAGCTGTTAAGCATACCTAAAAGAGGAGCCAAGCCATTAAAATTAGCACCATATCCTACACTGGTAGGAACTGCGATTACCGGCTTATCTACCAGTCCGCCTATAACGCTTGCCAAAGCACCTTCCATCCCGGCAACAACAATTATAACGTTCGCCTTACTTATCAGCTCCATTTTGGCAAACAGCCTGTGAATTCCTGCAACACCAACATCATAAATACATTCAACTTTATTGCCCATCAACTCAGCTGTAACAGCAGCTTCCTGCGCAACCGGAATATCGCTTGTTCCGGCTGTTATAACAGCAATAAATCTTTCAGGATCTTTATAAAGAGGCTCTCTTTCAAGTACAACGGCTCTGGCTTCTTTATAATATTTTACATCGCTTACCTTTTTTTTAATAGCAGCGAATACTTTTTCATCCGCTCTCGTAGCCAATACATTACTGCTAATCTGGCTCATTTTTTCCATTATTTCAGAACACTGTTCAGGAGTTTTGCCGGCACAATAGATTACCTCAGGAAATCCCTGCCGTCTGTCACGATCTGTATCAATCTTAGCAAAACCAAGATCAACAAACTGAATATTCCTTATTTTTTCAGCCGTTTCTTCTGCAGTAATATGACCTGCTTTAAACTCATTCAAAATATCTAAAACACTGTTTTTCATAAATTATTCCTGACTATCTTAACTTAGCTCTTTTTTCTTTCCAATCTTCAAACAACAAATAAATAATTGGTACAACCAACAAAGTAAGTACTGTAGATGTAATAAGACCGCCTATAAGTACCACACCCATGGACTGACGCAGTTCTGCACCGGCACCAATACCAAGAGCAATTGGCAGCATACCCAAAATCGTTGACAGCGTTGTCATTAAAATAGGTCTTAACCTTAAGGAACATGCATCTACAACTGCAGTCTGCAGATCTTTTCCTTTAGCTCGTTCCTGGTTGGCATAATCGACCAGCAATATTGCATTTTTAGTAACCAGGCCCAAAAGCATGGTAAATCCTATTAAACTCATCATATTAGCTGTCTGCCCAGCTACCAGTAAGCCTAATACCGCTCCAATTACAGCAAAAGGAAGTGACACCATTATAATAAATGGCTGTGAAAAACTTTCAAACTGAGCAGCCAAAACCATATAGACAACAACAACCGCAAGCACAACTGCTTTAGTAATTTCATTAAAAGAACGATTCATTGTTTCGGCCTGACCAATCATTTTATAGGAATATCCCTGCGGCATATTCATTTCCGGAATAAGTTCATTCTGTATTTTTTGCAGCAGTTCACCCGGAGAAATACCTACAGTATTAGCATAAACAACAATTTGTCTTTGCTTATCCTCACGCTCTATCCTTGTTGGTCCGGACTCAAGATTAACATCTGCTACGTCGCCAAGGCGAATAAATCTTCCATCCGGTGACGAAATTCGCAAATTTTTAACACTGTTGATATCAGTTCTGTCACTTAAAGGCAGCTGTAAAATAATATCATAGTCATTATCACCGATAGTATAGCTGTTGCCTGTAGACTTGCCCATAAACGCCATTTCAACAACTTCGCCTACAGATGTAGCATCAAGTCCCAGCGTACTTGCTTTAGCCTGATCTAATCTGATGGTAATTTCCGGCTGTTCATCTGAATCAGAAATATCCACATCACTGGCACCAGGAACTTTTCTGATTAATTCAGCCAGCTCCTGAGCATATTCTTTCAGCAATTTTATATCATTGCCACGCAAGCCTATCTGAACAGGTCTGCTGTCGCCCCTGCTGCCACCCTGATTGGAAACTACAGTAACATTGAGCCCATTGACATTTCTGAATTCACGTCTAAGGTCATCCATTATCTCCTGCATGGTTCTGTCTCTCATATCAGCAGGTTTCAGTCTTACCTCTATTGAGCCCTGATTTACAGGATTTCTGCCATTACCTATATTCATTGCCGCAATACGTACTTCCGGCAGGCTGCTTATTTCCTGCTGCACAGGTGTCGCCAGTGCAATGGTTTTTTCAAGACTTGTACCAATAGGCGCCTTAAAGTTAACACTAAACTCACCGGAGTCATAAGTGGGCTGATACTCTGTTCCCACAAACGGAAGCAGCAAAAGATTCATAAAAAGAGAAATTACGCCGATGACGATAATTTTTATCGGATGTTTCAGCGCTAAAGCCATTACCTCGTTGTATACTTCCCTGCTGCTTTGAAATGCATTTTCAAATTTATCAAGACATAACTGTACATATTTATTTCTCGGCTTTACTGCAGCAGCATTATTTTTCTCATCTTTAAGCCAATAAGCAGACACCATCGGCGTTAAAGAAAAGGCCGCCAAAGTAGAAAACGCAACCGCAAAGGCAACAGTCAAGCCAAACTGCTTGAAATACTGACCAATAGTCTCGCCCATACTTCCGATAGGCACAAAAACAGCCATAAGTGTAAAGGAAATAGCCAAAATAGCCAGCTTCAATTCTTCAGTAGCATCCCTTGCTGCCTGAAAAGGAGTTTTGCCCATCTCTATATGACGAAAAATATTCTCAATAACTACAATCGCGTCGTCAATCAAAATACCTACTGCAAGACTTAAAGCCATCAGCGACATATTGTTTAATGTGAAGTCCATATACTTCATCATAAAAAATGTTGCAATAACAGATGTCGGTATGCACAAACCGCCTATTACAGTGGCTCTGAAATTACGTAAAAAAAGATATGTAATAAATAATGCCAGAAAACCGCCAAATAAAATTGCGTTCCAAACATCTGCAATATTTTCACGAATATAAACAGACTGGTCACGAACAACATCAACTTTAATGTCCTGAGGCAATGTTGTCAGCTTAAGCTCTGCCATTTTGGCATTAACACCATCAATAACATCAACAGTATTTGTTTTAGACTGTTTATGTACATTGACCATTACACAAGGATTTCCATTAGCACTGGCAAAAGTATCTTCTTCTTCCCAACCATCAACTACATCAACAACGTCCCGCAAATAAACAGGAATCCCGTTATAATTTTTTATTACAATATTTTTTACATCATCAACATTAGCAAATTTACCGACTGTACGTACAGTGATCTCCATATCACCGTTCTTGGCTTTACCACCGGGAGTATTGTAGTTTTCTGCATTTACTTTGCTTAAAACATCCTGAAAACTTAAATCATACTGCACTAATTTTTCAGGTTTTATAATAAGTCTTATAGCACGCGTACTGGCACCCAAAACATTGACTTCAGATACGCCCTCTACCATTTGCAGTTCATCTTTAATTGAGTCTTCAATAATACGTCTTATTTCACCCCTGCTGCGTACATCAGAAGCAAAGGTTAGACCTAAAATTGGCCGTGAGCTTAAATCAACTGTCTGCACTACAGGCTCATCAATGTCATCTGGCAAACGCTTGCGCACTCCGGCAACCTTTTCACGTACTTCGCTGGCCATAACCTGAGGATCAACACCAAAATCAAACTCCAGTACAGTTTCACTGTATCCTTCCAAAACAGTAGATGATAAGTTTTTTATACCAGCAACCTGACTGACACGGCTTTCTATTGGCTTAGTAACCAAGGTTTCCATCTCTTCGGGGGATGCTCCGTCATATGTTACACGTACACTTACAATAGGTACATCCACATCAGGATTTAAGTCTACCCCAATATCCGGATAACTGCGAATACCAAAAACTACCAGCAATAAAATAAACATGGTTGTAAATACAGGCCGACGAATAAATGTAGATATCATTTTATGCACCAGCCTTACTTATGTTTACTTTACTGCCTTCACGCAATTTATTCTGTCCGCCTACAACTATTACTTCATCTCCATTTAAGCCTCTTAAAACTTCAGCAATTTTATCATCGGAATAACCAATATCAATAACTTTTCTGGTTACCATTCCTTCATCATTTACTACAAATACAGTCTTCTGATCGTCACGCATTACTATCGCATAAACAGGTATAGTAAGAATATTTTCTTTTGGTTTTGCAGTCATTTTTACATTAGCAAAAACACCGGCTAAAATACCTTCTGTATTATTTATGCCAACTTCAGTTTCAAAGGTATGTGAAGGCAAATCAGCTACCGGAGATATACGCACAATTTTGCCGATAATTTTTTTGTTGTCCAAAGCAGCAACAGTAACCTCTGCCTCGCCGCCAACATGCACACCAAGTATCTGTCCTTCCGGAATATCAATAATCGTTTTAAGTTTTCTTATATCTGCCACAGCAAACAAAGGAGTTCCCGCCTTGGCATAGTAGCCTTCCTGATAATAACGCTTGTAAACGATACCATCTTCAGGAGCAGTTACTACGGTACCCATAGATTTAGACTGCATTCCCTCCAAAACACCCTGAGCACTTCTTAATTTTGCAACGGCATTATCACGTGCATAACGAAAGTCATCTACAGCCTGCTGAGAAACAGCACCGCGTTCATACAACATTTCATAACGTTTTAAATCATTTTCTGCCTTGCGTAAATTAACCTGAGCGTCAGAATAGCTGCCCTGAGCCGCCAGCAAGTCGGCACTTGTATCATCCTGTTCCAAAAGAGCAAGCACCTGACCTCTGGTTACTCTGTCGCCTTCTTTAACGTATACCTTCTCTATTCTTCCATCAACCTTAGCAGCTATTTCAGCCTGCCATACAGGTTCCAGTGTACCAGAAAATTCCAATACAGGAGTTATAGTCATTCTTTCAGGGGCAGCAGTTTCTACAGTTACAGTTTTACTCTGCATAACTTTTGCCGCCTTTTCACGGTTCTCCTGAATATTATCAAAAACTCTATATCCAACAACCAGTAAAACTGCCGCTGCCACAGCAAGTAATATTTTAAACTTATTGCTCAAAAATATCACTCCAAACAATTTTTTATACTTACAGATATCAATATTATACAACTTTTTTCATGATATTAGCAATAAATGCCTCTATGCTGAGCAACACTTTCATTACGGCTAATTTAATTCATATACTTTCAATAAAGCTTTTAATTCAATATTACCGGTACTTTCATTTCCTTTTATCGAAACCTGCTTCAGTACAAAGCAGCTGCTGGTTGCTTCAATATAATCTAAAAACTTTAAAATATTAAAATAATTACCGCTGATAACCAGTTCTACAGGTATTTCAAAAATCTTTCCCTCTGTCTTTGTTTCCATAACCTTACATGTTAATACCTTGATATTCCATTTATTACCAGCAACATAAAAGCTGTCCAGCATTTTAGCTGTATCAACTTCCTGTGGTACTTTTTTGCGCAGCTGGATTAATTCAGCTTTTTTCTCTGTAATAAAACTTTCATAATCAGTATGTTGGGCAGCAAATTTTTCATATGCTGCTATTTGACTTTGCAAAAAAGCTGCCTGCTGTTTCTGTAATTGTATTTTTTCTATCATTGTAGTAAGAAAGATATTATACACTATATATCCTATAGACAGCGCAATAATAAAAATCCAAACAGCGTTCTTTTCCTGATTTTGTATCTTAATTTTCATTCTTTTTATTTCTTACCTCCGCCAGCAAAAAATACATAATTCCTGCATTATTATCATTTTCAATTTTACGCAATTCTACAATTTTTCCTCCGGAAAAAATTTTACTTGCCTTAATATTATGTAAAAATTTTTCTACGTCTGCAGATGCTGCGGCCTTACCTTTTATTTCAATCTGAAAAAGCTGCTCACTATTTTTCTCCTGTATATTTTCTATCCAGCAATTTTGCGGAATAATTAACCCCAATTCTTTAAGCAGCAAACTCCATTTATAAACTTTAGAATCAATAAGCGCAATCTGCTTTTCCAGATTATTTATCTCTGCTTGCATTTCTCTGCTTTCCTCATACCGCTGCTCCCACACATCCATCTGCGCAAGCCTATTTTGCAATTTTTCCAATCTGCTTTCTTCCTGCAAGGATAAAAAAGCCAGCAATGCCCAACTGAAGCACAAAATGCCTATAACAGCAGCAGAAGCATAGTAAAATAATTTTTTACTGTATATTATTTTGTTTTTATCTTTTCCCAGGAAATTGATTGAAGACTTTTGTAAAATACCTGTTCCTGCACCTATAACAGTATGATAATTCTTTGCAATCTCAGACACTTCTTCACCAGTCAGAAACTCTCCATCCCAGCTGACTGTATCATTAAAATTACTGTACTCATATAAAAATGTATCTGACTGCCTGTCTGAAAGAGAAATTCCTTTCCCAATTAAAACATTATTAACTGATATATCTTTCGTTATAAATATTTCTTCAGAAAATTTTTCAATTTCATCTTCAAAAATACTATTTATATCAGCATCATAAAAAGCACAGGGCTTATTGTTCTCGTAAACCGTAAACCTGACAGCATCAGAAAATTGTTCTGCATAAATAAATTTATCATCATTAAACTTCTTTAATATTCCATTTCCAAAGCTGCTTTCTGTAACCGCAATCAGATTTTTTCCTAAAACTTTACAGCAGCTTTTCCAAAACTCCAAATACTTATTTTCTGCAGCGTATACAAGAACATCTAATGTATCTCTTTCCTGTTTTCTTAATGTAACAGCACGCATTGAATATGTATTTTCTGTAAAAGGAATATATTGTTCTTTTTCCCAGTTTAAGGCTTCGCTTACTTCCTTATCATCCATTGCAGGTAATGTAATTACCTGCCTGAATACTGTTTCATCTGATAAGAGTACTCCGATATTTTTAATTTGCTGCATATTATTAGCTTCTAAAAAATCAGCTATGAAAAAAGTAAAATCATCGCAATATTCTAAATATTTGAACGAAAAAAATTTTTCATTCAAAAGTTTACTGGCAACTTTTACCGCATAGACATTATCATCTTTAACTAGAACTGCAGCCTTTAATTCTGTCTCGCTGGTGCTCAGACAAAGTATCTCTTTAATATCATTATTCAAAAAATCTTTTACATTCATTATTCTCTCCTGCTATTAAAATATTTTACTGTACCAAAACCATAAGGTATTGCCCCACACTAAGGCAATAAAAGCCCCTATACACAAAAATGGTCCAAAAGCTACTGCATCCCTGCGATTTTTTAACCCACTCACCAACAATAAAATTGCAGTCATTCCTCCAAAAACAAAAGCTGTTAAAAGACATATCAGTATTTTATCTACACCAAGCCATATCCCCAGGGCAAATGCAAGTTTGACATCTCCCAGACCCATTCCTCCACGGCTTAAAATAAAAATAAGACCTAAAATACATAATCCTGTCAATCCGCCATATAAACTTTGCCATAAATCTTTATGAAAATAATATCCATAAACAATTCCGGCAAAGAAAAGAAATATTGATAATTCATCCAGTAAAATCTGATTATCGTAATCAATAAAAGCCTGCACTATAAGTACAGCAGTAAAAATATCTATCATGAGCATCTGTGCCCAGTAAGGAAAATAATTACCTACCAGTACCAATAATATACCAGTAAGAAATTCAACAACAAAACTTCTCAAGCCAAACTTTGTACCACAATAGGCACATCGGCCATGTAAAAAAATGCAGCTGATTAAAGGTATCATCTCTAAAAATTTCAGTTTATGCATACAAAAATCACATCTTGATCTTGTAAGAAGAGATTCTCCTGCCGGCAGTCGGTAAATACATACACTTAGAAAACTTCCTGTACAGCATCCTGTTATAAAAAGGATAAAATTGAATATAAACATTTGTGTATCCATATTTCAGCTCCAAAAATAAAAAGACTCCTGTTTTCACAGGAGTCTTTTTAAAAGTTTAGATAATTACTTCCATTCTAAATCTTCAACTTCTGCACGGCCACGACCAGTAAGCGCGTCCATCATAACACGTTGTTCAATCTGAGCAACAAGTTTTTTGGTAAATTTAACAGTATCAGGATTTACAGAGATGCTGTCAATACCGCTCTTGATGAGGAATTCACAGAATTCAGGATATACACTGGGCGCCTGACCGCAGATAGAAACAGTCTTGCCGTCTTTATGTGCAACATCAATAAGATGACGAATTGCACGTTTAACAGCCAGATTTCTCTCATCATAAATGTGAGATACTGTATCGTTATCACGATCACAACCTAACACGAGCATAGTC
The DNA here is from genome assembly GCA_958448515.1 of uncultured Phascolarctobacterium sp. Classification (GTDB taxonomy): domain Bacteria; phylum Bacillota; class Negativicutes; order Acidaminococcales; family Acidaminococcaceae; genus URXU01. The sequence continues at coordinate 58,925 of CAUDEF010000003.1, forward strand.
AAATCATTAGAACCGATAGAATAGCCATCAACATATTTATTAAATTGATCCGCAAGGATGATGTTAGAAGGAATTTCTGCCATCAGCCATACTTTGAAATCTTTACCACGTTCCAAACCGCAGTCTGCCATAATCTTAACAACTTTTTCACATTCTTCAACGTTACGGCAGAAAGGAATCATTACGTTCAAGTTTTTCAAACCAAATTCTTCACGAACTTTACGTACTGCAAGGCATTCAAGTTTGAATGCTTCGATATATTTAGGATCATAGTAGCGGGAAGCACCGCGCCAGCCAAGGAGTGCAGAAGGCTCGTACGGTTCGAACTCATCGCCGCCTTTCAGATCGCGATATTCACTGGATTTGAAATCGCTGAAACGCAGGGTAACAGGTCTTGGAGCCATTGCCTGGCAAACCTGACGCATACCTTCAGCCAGCTGATCAACAACTTTTTCCGGATGACCGGTTTTAATCAGATACAGCGGGTGTTCATGGATATAAGTAGTCCAGATGAACTCTTCACGCATCAGACCTATACCATCACAGGGGAGAGAAGAATATTTTTCAGCCAGATCAGGATCACCTAAGTTCATATAAACTTTAGTTCCGGTAGGCGGGAAATATTCAGCAGCAGCTACAACCTGCTGCGCAGCCTGTTCTTTTTTAGGCTCTTCAATAATGCCTTCATATACAACGCCATGAGTTGCATCAACAGTTACATCAATACCATCCTGAATGGTAGTAGTAGCTGCTTCGCCACGGCTCTTGGTACCTACGATACAGGGAATACCAAGTTCACGGCTTACGATAGACGCATGGCAGGTCATTCCGCCGCTGTCGGTAACAATAGCTTTAGCTTTTTTCATTGCCGGAACCCAGTCAGGAGCGGTCATTTCAGTTACCAGAATTTCTCCTTCCTTGAATTCGTCAATGCGGGAAGGATCAAGAATAACATGAACTTTACCTGCAACATTACCAGGGCTTGCCGGTAAACCTTTAACAATTACTTTACGATCTGCAGCCACTGCTTTTTTCTCCTCTTTTTTAGGAGCACCATTTTCTTTATTACGACGGCTCCATACGGTTTCCGGACGAGCTTGAAGAATCCAGATTTTATTGTCGCGCTCATCAACGCCCCATTCCATATCCATATAGCAGCCATAATGTGCTTCAATTTTCTTAGCATAACCAGCTAATTCTAGAATTTGCTCATCAGTAAGTTTTTGCATGTTTTGCTCATCAAGAGGTACTACCTGCTCTTCGCAGTCACCGCCTGCTTTACGAACGAGCTTAATATCCTGAGTATTAACATTTTTCTCAATAATCTTATGACCAGCTTTTTCTACAGTGTAGTTGTCAGGAGTTACTGTACCCTGAACAACATATTCGCCAAGACCCCATGCACCTTCAATAAGAATGTTTTCGTCATCACCGGTAGCAACGTTTACAGTAAACATAACGCCTGCAGCTTTGGAGAATACCATCATTTGGATAGCAGCACTCAACGCAACATCCAGATGATCAAAGCCCTGTTTTTCACGATAGTAAACAGCACGATCGGTAAAGCAGGATGCATAGCATTCTTTTACTTTTTCAATAATGGTCTGAGCACCCTGAACATTCAGATAAGTATCCTGCTGACCAGCAAAGCTTGCATCAGGAAGATCTTCTGCAGTAGCACTGCTGCGAACAGCAACATAGGGCTGATCAATACCCATTTTTCTGCCCAGTTCTTCATAAGCTTCAGCAATAGCCTGTTGAAGATCTTCAGGCATTTCTTTATCTAAAATAGCTTTACGGATACGTGCGCAAACATCACGCAGTAAAGCACTGTTTTCCACATCAGTAAGTTCTGCAACAAGATTACGAACTTCTTCTTCCAAACCGCTTTTTTCAAAGAAATATCTGTAAGCATAAGCTGTGGTAGCAAAACCATACGGTACAGGCACATCAACTTTTGCAGTCATTTCACCCAAAGAGGAAGACTTACCACCAACAATAGCTACATCTTCTCTTTCCAACTGTTCAAACCAGAGAAGAAATTGATTTTCTTTTTCCATGATTACAGCTCCTTTATGGTATCATATTCGGCTCTCGCCCTTAATATAGTGTATACTATATCACACTTACAATTCTTATTCAAGTAAAACTTTACCAAAAAATGCAATAAATTTTACACTTTATTAAGAGTATGTAACCAATACCAACTATATCTTCTATCAAAAGCAGTATTTTTCCTGCTGGTATACTATATAATGTACAATATTTTTAAGACATCTGTAAAATATTTTTCAAAAATCAGTAAAAATGCTACAATAAAGTACAAACAAGGAGGAATATAAATGCTTACAAACACTTACACACATTTTAACTCAACCTGTGATCAGATAACTTATATTTTTGATGACGGCCACGGAGACTATAACCGCAGCTATGAACGTGATTATGATGATTTTGATTATGCGGATTATTCCACTGATCACAGAGATAATAACTTTCGCAATTATGAAAAAAAACGCCGCAAAACAAATAAAGAAATTATCGAAGATATGCTTAAGCGCTGGGATTAATAAAAACTCCTTGACTTAAACATAACTTTAAGTTGTATTCTTAATGCATAGTAGTTAAATTTAAGGAGAATACAATGAAATACTTAAATATATTATTAGCATTACTCTGTATTATTATTCTAAATGGATGTGGTATGCAGGATAAAGATACAGATAAAGACCTTGGCATAGCCAATCTCAGGCAGATTGTAACTGCTGACAATCAGTCTTCCAGAACGATAATCTGGCAAACTGATACGCAAGCTGACTTTTCTGTCAAATACAGAAAAAAAGGCAGTCTATCTTCTTTGAATATACCGGCAGAACACACTTTACTGCATACTAATTACGGCACTAGTCACCAATATCAGGTATTTTTAAAAGACCTCGATCCGGCTTCTGAATATGAGTATCAACTTTCTGCCGGAGATATAACTGGTTCCTGGCATAAACTGAACACAGACAACGGCAAAAATTTTACTGCTCTGATTTTTCCGGATTCACAGAGCAGTGATTACAGTATGTGGCAAAAACTGGCTAAGGACGCATATCATGCCCATCCAGATGCTAATTTATATATCAATATGGGTGATCTTGTTGATAACGGAGCAGATTACAGACAATGGACAGAATGGTTTAAGGGAATATCTTCCTTTGCACCGGATATACCTCTGGTCCCTGTAATGGGTAACCATGAAACATATACGTTAGATTGGAAAACTCAGTATCCTTATTTATATACCAGTTTGTTTTCTTTGCCGCAAAATGGTATGGAGCAGTATCAAAATCAATTTTACAGTTTTGATTATGGACCTGTGCACTTTGTTGTCCTTGATACTCAGGCAGATGAATTGCACGAACTTCAACCTGAATTAATGCAAAAACAGCTTGAATGGCTGAAAAATGATTTATCCGCAAATAAGTCAGCCTGGACAGTTGTTCTGCAGCACCGTGATATTCTGCTGTATGAATTCAAAAACAGACCTGGTTCCACCACTCATTTCATTGATATAGGTCATATTTTTATGCCTGTTTTTGAAGAGTACAATATAGATTTAGTATTAAGTGCTCATTTGCATACCTATCGACGCCGTGTACCTTTAAAGAATTTTCAGCCCTCTGATGATGGCATAACTTATGTTCTTACCGGCATTGCGGGTAATGTAATGTATCCCGGTTTGTGGAAAGAAAGCAGTCTTGATGCTGCAGCCGGTCCTGATGGAGATAAAGCCAACTATCTTACTCTGCAGGCAGATGAACACTCTTTACTGCTGCGCGCCTATACAGCGGACGGTAAACAATTTGATGAATATAAAATAAGTAAATAAAAAATAAGCTGCACTAATAAGTGCAGCTTATTTTTTATTTTTCAACAATATTAATTACAACTTCAGTTATCTTTACTAACGACTGCAATGGCAAATACTCATATCTGCCATGGAAATTATGACCGCCTGTAAATAAATTGGGACATGGTATACCAAGTTCAGATAATCTTGCACCATCTGTGCCTCCGCGAACAGGAACTATTTTAGGCTGTACTCCAGCTTTTAACATCGCATTCTCTGCCCTTTGTACTACTTCATATACAGGCATAATATATTCTTTCATATTTCTGTAAGAATCATGCAAATTACATTCTACAACATTTGCGCCATATTTTTTGTTCATAAAAGCAGCCAAATCAAGCAAAAACTGTTTGCGTTTTTCTAAAACACCTGCATCATGGTCACGCAAAATCATATCAATCTCAACTTTATCAGTACCGCCGTTAATACGCAATGAGTGGTAAAATCCTTCATAACCTTCTGTGTATTCAGGTCTTTCGCCTGCCGGAAGAGCCATCTGCCACTCTGCTGCCATAGTAACTGCATTGCGCATTTTATTCTTACTGCTTCCCGGATGTACCGATACCCCATGAAAAATAATGTTTGCATTGCAGGCATTAAATGTTTCGTAATTAAGCTCTCCCAAAGCTCCGCCATCAACGGTATAGGCAAAGTTCACTTTAAATTTCTCAAAAGGAAAATACTCTGTTCCCCTGCCAACCTCTTCATCGGGAGTAAAACAAAGAATTATCTCACCATGCAGAATTTCCGGATGCTGCAGCAAATACTCACAGGCAGATACAATGGCGCAGATACCAGCCTTATCATCGGCTCCCAGTAAGGTTGTTCCATCAGAAGTAATAATATCCTGTCCAATGTAATCAAGTAATTCCGGAAATTCTTTTACAGATAAAACATTATCATCACTAAGCTTAATATCATTGCCATCAAAATTTTTGTGAAGCTGCATCTGTACATCTGCCCCGCTTGCCTCACAACTGGTATCCATATGAGCTACAAGTCCAATAACAGGACAGCCTTCGACGTTTGCAGGCAATGCAGCCAGAACATAACCATGCTCAGTTACTTCAACAGAAGATAGTCCAATGTTTTTCAGTTCCTGAGCCAGAAACTCTGCCAGCTTAAGCTGCTTTGCAGTACTTGGAAAACAGCTGGCCTTATCATCAGAGGCTGTATCAAAAGAAACATAACTTTGAAAACGATGCAGCAGTTTATCACTATCTAACATTATCATCACTTCCACTTTGTTTTAATAAATCATCTTTTAATTGGGCAATGGTTTTCTTTAAAAGCGGATGCACTAAATTCGGAGCAATTTCTGCTAAGGGTATTAACACAAAATCTCTGTTTTGCATGTCGGGATGGGGTAAAATCAGTTCTTCACTGTTTATGCAAATATCATCATAAAATAAAAGGTCAAGATCAATATTGCGTTCTCCCCAACGTCGCAGGCGCACCCTGCCCATTTCCTGCTCTGTATTCAGCAGCAAATGCAGAAGTTCCAGCGGCTTAAGCTCCGTTTCAACGCAGCATACTCCATTTATAAAATCAGGCTGATCAGTTACTCCATATGGTGCAGTCTGCAGCCAGGAAGAAACTTTCTTTATGACTAATCCCTTCTGCTGCAGCAGTTCAATAGCCCGATCTAGATTATCACTTTTTTGGCCCAAATTACTTCCAAGAGCTATATACGCACAGGACATTTTATCGCCTCCAGCATACGTACAGCTCTTACATTAGCCTGCACATCATGTACTCTTATCATCTGCGCCCCTGCATATACAGCCTGACAGCTTGTCGCAATAGTTCCTTCCAGACGTTCTTCCGCAGGAAGATTACCCAAAACTGCCCCTATACTGCTTTTTCTGGAAGCTGCCAAAAGCACAGGATAACCAAAACTTGTCAAAACGGATAAATCTCTCATCAAAAGCAAATTCTGCTCTACATTTTTGGCAAAGCCAATACCCGGATCAAGAATAATTTTATCCGCTCCCACTCCCGCATTATGCAATAGCTGTGCTCTTTCGTACAAATAAGCGGCAACTTCTTCCACTACATTCTCATAAATGCAATTTTGCTGCATATTTTTAGGCGTACCGCGCATATGCATTAAAATAACAGGCACGTTATTTTCTTTTACTGTCTGCAGCATATCTTTATCAGCTTCCATTGCACTGACATCATTAATAATATCTGCCCCAGCAGCAATGGCAGCTTTTGCTGTTTCGGCTCTGTACGTATCAACAGAAATTACAGCCTGAGGATATGCTTTCTTTACAGCTTCAATAACAGGAATAATTCTTTTACGTTCTTCGTCTCCATCAACACTGTCACTTCCAGGCCTGGTTGACTCTCCGCCTATGTCAAGAATACCTGCCCCTTCACTCAGCATCCTGCCAGCCTTTTCAACAACTTCCTGCAATCCGGAAATTCGTGAACCGGCATAAAAAGAATCAGGTGTAATATTTAAAATTCCCATTACACAAAGCTGTTCATATGTCAAAACTCTGCCGTCAGCCAAAACAGTCTGCGGTTTTACAGGCTGCAGAGCCTTGCCAAGTTCAGCTTTTATTCTTTCAATACCAAAATAAGGCATCATAGCAAGTTTGCTTAAAAGTTTGCGGTACTGTTTGCGTGTACCAAAAAGAATAATATCTACATACTTTTCAGCACATACAATACAGCCGGCAGGCACTGCCGCATCGCCTCCAGCAGCAAGCATTTCCTGTTTGATAATATTGGCAGCCGGTGTTCTGACATTAAAAAGCTTGAAAGGAATAATCTCACTTTTACTGTCAAAAATAGGCCTGCTTAAATCATGGACATCCATGCGAGCCATAAAGTCTGTCATGCAATCAGAATTTAATTTCAATAACATAATTTATTTCCAACCTTTTTCAACAACAGCAAAAGCATTGTGATTATGAATGCTTTCCACGCTTTCCACTTCAGCTCTGTACCATGTTATTCTTTTATCAGCTTCAAGGCGCAGTGCAATCTCACGAACAGCATCCTCTACAAAACGCGGATTATCATAAGCCTGCTCCGTAACAAATTTTTCATCAGGACGTTTCAGCAGTCCATAAACAGGTGCACTTGCTCCGGCATCTGCTATATCTGCAAGTTCTTCAATCCATACAAGTTCCTTAGAAGTAATCTCAATTCTGGCAAAAGCTCTCTGGTTATGCGCACCGTAAGAGCTTATTTCTTTGGAACAGGGGCACAATGTCTGAATAGGAACTGCCACATAAATACGCAGCTGAAATTCTTCCCCTTTTTCAGCGATGCACTTGCAATCAATATCCATCAAGGATTTTTGTCCGCTTACAGGAGCTGTCTTATTTAAAAAATAAGGAAACTCAAGATTCAGCATTGCCTTTTCTGCCTGCAGACGATCTTTTAATGTATCTAAAATAGTCTCGAGTTCATGCAGCCCTACAGGACCTAAAGTCTGCAGACACTCAACAAATCTGCTCATATGTGTGCCGCGCATATCATGAGGAAGATCAACAGCCAAGGCAACATTGGCGATACTGTTTTGCATTCCTTTTTCTCTGTCTTTTAATGTAATGGGCCAGCGCAGATTTTTTATGCCAACATGCTTTAAAGGCACGCAGCGTAAATCCTTTTCACCTTGTACATCCTTCAATTCAGTCACCTCTGTAAACGCACCCGCTTGTACGTGTCTCCCATACTTCTACTTCATACAGGTGGTATCTGTCGTTTTTCAGTAAATCAGCAAGCTTATTCCATACCCACACGGAAATATTTTCAGCTGACGGTACAGGAATAACATCATTCAGGCAGGCATGGTCCAAATGCACCAGTACGTTTTCCTTAACAATATTTTTCAGTTTAATAAAATCTATTACCATACCCTCATGGTCCGGTGTACCTTCAACCTTTACAACCAGTTTATAGGTATGTCCGTGCAAATGCTCACATTTACCGTTATATGCAGGAAGATAATGAGCAGCATCAAAATCAAATTCTTTTATAATTATCATATTTCTACCTTTCATCAGACCTTTAAATTAGCAAAATTATCCTGCTGACGCAGTGCTTCATATGCAACAATAGCTACAGAGTTGGAAAGATTTAAAGATCTTGCTTCTGCTATCATCGGAATTCTTACGCAGCAATCTTCATATTCCATGCGCAGCTTTTCAGGAAGACCTGCTGTTTCTTTGCCAAAAATTAACACACTGTCAGGTCCATACTGAACATCACTGTAAGACTTATGAGCCTTGGTAGTCAGTAAAAACTTAGGATTGTCCTTAAATTTTTCCAGAACTTCGTAGATACTGTCATAATAGTGAATATCAACAAGATGCCAGTAGTCCAGTCCGGCTCTCTTTAAATATTTATCCTCTACAGAAAATCCCAGCGGCCTTACCAGATGCAAGTGGCATCCTGTTGCCGCACAAAGTCTGGCAATATTACCGGTATTACCCGGAATTTCAGGTTCAAAAAGAACTATATGCATATCATTACACCTCTTAAACACATTTTTCATTATCTTTCTTTAAGCAGTTTTTCCACCAAATCACGCATTCTGTGAGAATTGTATTTCTCTTTCTGTTTGTTTTTATCTTTCTTATCAGTTTCTTTTTCAGACAATTTATCATCTTCAGCAGACATCGCCAGCATACGCTGATAATTTACCATGATTTTCTCACAATAATTAGATCCCATTGCCCAGGTGCCGTTTAAGCCATACCAGGTATCGACAACTCCACGTTCCAGGCGTATTCTGTGAGCAAGCTCATAACGCGGATCAACAATTTTTGTTGAAGGACGCTTTTTCTGCGTGTATGCCAACAAATGCTGGATATGCGCACGCACACCGATTTCAGGAGTTTTAAAGGATGCACCCTTTACGCCATTTCCTGTGGTACCAAGGCCGCAGAAGTTGTTCTGATTATGATGGACGTCGCCACCGTATTTGAAAAAACCGGTTTCAACCAGTGCCTGAGACAAAGCCAGATCAGGGCGAACGCCTTCTCTTTCGGCCTCCTGCCAGTAAATATCAACCAATTCTTCTACGCTGCATTCCAACTTAACTTCAGGGTTATACTGCTTTATCAGCGCAACAGCCTGAGCTTTAGTAGCCTCAGCTTCACCATAGATACTTATATCCTGATAATTTTCAGGCAACTGCACATTTGCAAAAACAGCAGCCTGTTTAACTTTTATATCAGCTGACTTCTTTTGTTTTACTGTTTTCTTAATCTGTTTATCTGTATCTTTTTTAGTTTTAACAGGCTTTTTTATATTACTGCTGACAGTATATTGAGTTACATTATTAGCTGTAACAGATGCATATAAAGGCTTGTTAGAAACCACAGGCGCAGCCCCTGCTGCCGCAAATTCTGCGCAGCTCAGACAAAAACAACCGGCAACGAGCATAATAAGGCTTTTCTTAAGCATGTAAAATCTCCCTATTTATAATATTCTTCAATAAATTTTACCCCAAATACGTATATTGTGTAAAGTTTTTCAAATTATTTCACGCAAAATCTACAAAAGTAGTGTATAATGATTATGAATTAAACTATATTGAAGGAGTGATTTTATGAACGCTAAATTTCATTATATTAACCACGCCTGCTTTATGATTGAAAAAAATAATTCTGCTATTATTTTTGATCCGTTTTTGGATGGAAACCCTGAAAATTTAAAAGCAGAAGATATTAAAGTTGATTATATTTTCATTACACACGGACATTTTGACCATCTTGGCAGTGCTTTTGAAATTGCCAAAAACTGTGATGCTACAATTATATCCACAGCAGAGATTTGTGGTCTTGCCGGTGAAGCAGGATGCAAAGCACACGGAATGCACCTTGGCGGAACTTTTATGTTCCCTTTTGGTAAAGTTCGCGTTACTCCGGCTTTTCATGGCAGTGGTGTTCCTGGCGGACATGCCTGTGGTTTTGTAGTAGATTTTTATGGTACAAAACTTTACTTTGCAGGCGATACTGCATTATTCAGTGATATGCAGCTTTTGCCGCAGCTTGATCCTTTCACTTATGCAGTTCTGCCTATCGGCGGCAACTTTACTATGGATCCTAATGACGCTGCTGTTGCGGCTAAGTTTTTAAATGTGCCTTATGTTATTCCCGTACATTACAATACATGGCCTCCCATTGCTCAGGATGTCAATGCTTACAAGGAAAATGTTGAAAAAACAACTTCCAGCAAAGTACTCATTGTCAAACCCGGCGAAACCATTGAAATGGAGTGATTTATTTGCAGTTACAGGAAAACCTTACAGCTTCAGAAATAACTGCTCTTAAAAGCCTTACTGAAAAGTACTTTCTGCAGCAGGGCTTAAACTGTGGTATCACTATGATGCACTGTCTGAGTGATTTTTTCAAAGTTTCTGTACATCCGCAGGTTTATGCATCTATTAATGGTATCATGGAGCATCGCGATAAAAGACATCAGTGCGGTTTATATAAAGGAGCTTTGATGTTTTTGGGAATTTATGGTACAGAAAACGGCTGGGATCGTACTAAGATCAATACTGTTACTTTAAGTTTGGCCCATGCTTTTGAAGAATATTATTCTTCACTGCACTGTTATGATATCAGACCTGATTCCTTTTTGAACAATCCGGATCATAATCTTTGCCATAACTTAGCTGCTGATGCCGTCTTATTTGCAGCCGGCTTTATAAAAAGACTTTCATCAGAATAACTTTATATTAAAAACAAAGAATCTGTTTCGTATAAATTCGAAGCAGATTCTTTTTTATTTGTAATAACCTTTTTACAAAATGCTTTTCAGGCATACATTCTGATACATTCTAAGTATTAGACATACTAATAAGGTAATTTTATAATAAAAATATAATAAATTTATTATATTTTTCCGGACGTCCTATAAGTATAATCTGTAACAGAATATACTGTTATCTTTAAAAATAATATTCTGAGTTTGTTATACAGGAGGTACCTATGAAAAGAAAATTTACCATACTATTAACAATGCTTATGTTTATCGGAACAATGGCAGGGGGAAATAACGTCATGGCAGAAAACAGACATGATACAAGTATGAATAATTTAAATTATTTGTATAAGAACTCTAATCCCTTACTGGTAGAGCAGGAACCAGAAATAACAGCAATTACACAAAAATTTATTTATGCTGATATAAGCAGCAAAGTACAATTAAGTACTGCTCAGCAGGAACTTTTAAAAATAGCTGTACTGACTACCAGTAATACAACAGATGACCTTGAAACATATATCACAGGAGCCTTAAACTCCGGTGCATCCGCTACGGAAATACGAGAAACCATTTATCAGTGCAGTCCGTACATAGGTTATCCCAAAGCGAAAAAAGCTCTGGAAAAAATGCATCTGGCTTGTCAAAAAAATAACTTTAACATTCCTTTAGAAAACTGCGCAACAGTTGATGACAGTTCTCGTTATGAAAATGGTCTGGCAGTGCAGACATCTATTTTTGGCGATGCAATCCGTCAGATGAACGAAACTGCTCCGACAGATCAGCAGCATTTTAATACATATCTGTCAGCAAACTGTTTTGGAGATTATTACACTCGCACAGGTCTTACTTTACAGCAAAAAGAACTGATAACCTTTATTGCTATTGCCAGTCTGGGAGGCTGCGAGCCACAGTTAAAAGCCCATGCAGCAGCCAATATAACAGTTGGCAACACCAGACAGAATTTGCTTGATGCAATTACCGTAGCTTTACCGTATATAGGCTACCCGCGCACTTTAAACGCTTTAAGCTGTATCAATGAAACAGTACCCGCAAAGTAAGGAAGGATTTAAAATGAAAATTTCAGCAATACTCACCATGGCTCTGTTACTAAATTTCGGTCATTTTTGTCTTACTGAAGCAAGTACCCCACAGGAGAAAGGAAATATTACCATGCGGACAGAAACTTTTGCAACTGTTTTTGAACGAGGTCCTAAAAATGATGCTTATGCTAAATATTTTACCGGTCAAAGTTATTTAAACATGCTGTCTTTGGAACAGGTAGTTATCGGCAACGTAACTTTTGAACCAGGCTGCCGTAATAATTGGCATATCCACCACGCGGCAGAAGGCGGCGGTCAGATTCTGCTTGTTACAGGTGGACGCGGTTATTATCAGGAATGGGGCAAAGCTCCAAGAGAACTTCATCCCGGCGATGTAGTAAATATCCCAACGGGAGTTAAGCATTGGCACGGTGCGGCTCCGGACAGCTGGTTTGCCCATCTGGCAGTTGAAGTTCCCGGAAAGCAAACTTCCAACGAATGGTGCGAACCTGTCAGCGATGAAGAATATAATAAATTAAAATAAGAAAAAGACTGAAAGTATATTAACCATACTTTCAGTCTTTTTGTTTATATTCGCAATTTTACATGCCACTTATACGACAAAGAAAATATACAACAGATACAGCCAGTGCTCCATACACTTTATTTAACAATTTACGCTCATCAAAACCATCTTTATTGGCTTCACGGCACATTTTTACTCCATAAAACTTCATCCAAAGCGCAAAGCAAAAAAGAAAAATAACAATATAATCCCATGTATCAAACTTATCCATTTACTACCACCTATACATTATTTCTGTGAACATAAATAATTATACGGGCAATTAGTACATACTGCAAGATTACAGGAAAAATCTTTTTCATCATTCTTTTTAAGACTGATTTCTCTGAAAAGCTTATCTGCCAGCTCCAGATATGTCTTCTCATCTTCATCAAAGCTAATTACACTAAGATTTTGCAGAAAATGCAGCTCTGCTGATTTAACTTTCTTGCCGGTAATCTTTTCAACAGCATTTTTATAAAGAGCAAGCTGCAGCATATAACCAGGCTTGGGTGATTTTTTAGTATCAGGATTGCCAGTTTTAAAATCAACAATAGTCAGCGAACCATCACTGTTTTCATAAATACAGTCTATAATTCCTGTTAATATAAACTGCTCTTTGCCAAAAGTAAATTTTACTTCCCGCTGATGCAAAGCCGGAATAGCTGCAAATAACTCACTGGTAATATAATTTTTGAACAGCTTTTCCGCCGGTTCTGCAAAATAAAAATTACCATCAGCAATATTTCCCACAGCGTATGCAAAAGCTTTGTCAGCATCACCAGCATATTTTTCCAGTGCCTGATGAACAATTTGTCCGATAATATGCGGCGGTAATTTTTCTTTTCCGTCATATTGAGGCTCCAGTGCCGGAAGTTTGGCAATGTAATGATAAAAGTACTGACGCTGGCAATAAAGATAAGTCTGCAGTGAAGTTGCCGAAAATGCACTCTGCCCTGTTAATTCATATTTATCTGCAGGCTTTAGAAAATCTTCATCAAAGCAGATACTCTTTTCAGCTACATCTGATGGTGAAAAATTATCCTGCAAATAAAGCTTTGCATCAATTTGTTCTATTATTACTGTTTCATTTTGGTTCAAAATGTTTTGCAGAATCTGCATCCATGTTTCAGAATTGCTCTGTTTTAAACTGCTGTTAACTCCACCGGACATAATAAGTCTGTTTTTGGCTCTGGTCATGGCAACATACAGCTGTCTGTAACGCTCTGCCGCCTGAAGAGTTTTTTCCTCTTCGCGTATATTTTCCCAGATGTTAGTTTCTTCAGTAGTACCACCTTCCAGGGTTACTTTAAAACCCAGTCCAAGCTTTTTACTGAACTTGATTTCTGCAGTATCACTTTGCATCTTGGCATCTAAAAACGGTAAAAATACTGTATCAAACTCCAGTCCTTTGGACTTATGAATGGTCATAATTGTCACAGTATTTTCAGTATTGATATTGGCATTTGTTTCTCTTCCTGATAAGGAAATAATGTTTTGCGTATATTCAAGCCAGCTTCCTAAAGTACCATGTTTGCCATTGCTGAACTCAACAGCCAGCTGACGCAGTTTTTTTACGTTAGCAAGTGTAGCAGTTCCATTTTCCTGCAGAGATAAAACTGCCTCTATATGCAATTTATGCCATACTTCCTGCCATAAATCAACTAAAGATAACACTGCAGAATTCTGCCTCAGCTGCTGCAGCACAGCAACAGCTCTTGACAACAGATTTTGCTGCTCTGGTTTTACTGTAATCCTGCACTGCTGCATTGCTTCCCACATACATTCTGCACTGCCTTTTTGAATAAACAAGGCTGTAATTGTTTCATCATCCAGTCCAAAATAGGGGGAGCGCAAAATACCGGCAAGCTCAATGCTATTTGTTTTATTATGCAAAAAAGCAAATAAATTAAGCATATCAAGAATTTCCTGCTGCTCATAAAAGCCCTTGCCATCAACCACCTGATAGGGAATACCGCATTTGTCAAAAGCATGTGTAAACACATCACATTTTGTCATCGCACCAAGCAGTACAGCCATTTTTTCATAGCCAGTCCCCATTTTATGCAGTTCCTGAATTTTTTCTGCAACTACCAATGCTTCAGTATCACGAACAGTATCTTTAGTTTCTTTGTCATAAATTATCTGCAAAAAAAGAGGCTTCTCCATACTGGTGCCATGGGCGTTAAGCGGTTCAAAATAAATATCCTGCTCCCTGTTTTCGCCTAAAAGCTGCGGAAATACTTCATTACAAACATTTAATACTGCATCAACAGTTCTAAAATTATCTGCCAGCGTAATCTCCTTACCTCCCGCAGCTAAAATATCTTTCTTTACCTGCGCAAAAACACTGACATCAGCACCACGAAATCTGTAGATTGATTGCTTAGGATCACCTACTATAAACAGCTTATTATTTTTTAACTGTTCTTCGGCTCCTCCGCATAGCAGATAAATAAGCTGTTTTTGCTTCTCATTAGTATCCTGAAATTCGTCAACCATAATATAACGATATTTTTGCTGATATTTTTCGCATAAATATGAGTTTTTTTTCAGCAATGACAGTGCAAGATTTTCCAAATCATCAAAGCTTAAAACATCATTAGCTATTTTTTTCTGCAAAATATAATCAGCAATATCTTTTATGACCTGCTGCCATGCAGCAGCAATATTTACGGCGCAGGCATCAGCAGCTGCAAGAGATAAGGTTTCTCTGAGTTCTTTTATATCACCAATCAGCTCTTTTAGCACGCCATCTTTTCTGATGCCTTTAAAATAACCGTCAAATACAGAAAAATCTGCCGGATGCTTTCTGATTGCAGTAAGTATTGCATCCAAATTTTCCGCCAGCGGCTGCAGCTGTTCCTGCTTTTTGGCAGTTGCTTCTCCGCGGCGTGATACCAAAGTGCATAAGCAATGACATAAAATTTCTTTATTTGCATCTGCCTTTTGCAAACTTTGTACGTAAGGCTTGCTTAAATCACCAAACCTGATTATTTCATCAAATACAGCTGCAAGTGTTATCAGCATATTTAATACAGAATGTACTCCATACTGCCCGATTAAAAGCTCCAAAGGCTGATCTTTCTGATGCAGCTTTTGTCTGAAATAGCTTTTTATGGTTTTTTCCAAAAATGCAGCACTCTCAAATTCTTCGGCAACCTGAAAAGCAGGATCAAGTGCAGCCTCCACGGGATTTTCCTTTAAAATGCGATTGCACAGGCTGTGAATGGTAGTAATCTGCGCTTTTTCCAGCTGCTGCAGCTGTTCTTTCCAAAAAAGACTGTTAACAGTATCCTCTTTGCATAATTTTTCTATACCGCTGCGCACGCGTTCTTTCATCTCTGCAGCTGCTTTTCTGGTAAAAGTAATAGCCAGAATATCACTGACTCCAATATTTTTATTTTCAGCCAATGTTCCCTGTCTCAAAATATGAATGTATCTTTCTACCAGAACTCTTGTTTTACCGCTTCCTGCTCCCGCTGATACAGCCACGTTTCTGTCAATGGTAACTATTGCTTCCTGCTGCGCTTTTGTAAAGTCAGTCATCATCTTCACCTCTGTGCTCTGCAAGTAAATTAACACGGCAAATGTTTTTTAAGGGACAGTACGGACTGCACTTTTTAGCAGGCCAGGTCAAAAAGTTTCCATCGTAAATAGCACTTGCATATTTCTGCAGCATTTTCTGCCCTTCATCTTTAAAAGTCTGCCAGGAATTATCCGCATCAGGATAAACTTTTTCGTTACACTTAAAACTGCTGCCTACAGGTTCAAACGCAATACTTCCTTTTCTCTCAGCATCCTTCAGTACAAAATATCCTCCGCCGGAAATGCAGTCACTGCCATATAAATTTTCTGCAGCCAGAAGATATACCGGCAGCTGTAAATCCAGTCCCGCAAGCAAATCTTTTGTACCTGGAGCCGTTGAACGTTTATAGTCAGTAATAAAAACCTTCGTGCCATTACTGTCTATGCGGTCAATTTTTCCTGTTATAACAATCTGCTCTCCGTCAGAAAGTTTTACAGCAAGTGCCTGCTGACCTTTAAACTCTTTCTCTGTAGCCACAGGAACATAATCCTGCCAGAGCTGCTGTTCACGATATTCTGCTCGCAGCCATCTGGACAGAATATTTTTCAGTCTGTTTAAATCGGCAAGCCATAAAATATTATCATTTTTCATCTCGGCATCAGCATACTTAATCTTACTATCAAGAATTTCCCATAATTCCGACTGCAATGTTTCAAAATCATACCCGCAAAGCTTTTTGTGCAGATATCTGCCGACAAATTCAGCCAAAACTTCATGCAGCAGACTGCCTTCATCCGCAGGATCAACTAATTCTGATTTTTCTTCTGCACCTGCTTCTTTCCATATCTGCTCTCCAAGATATCTGAACGGACAAGCAGCGTATACTTCAAGCTTAGAAGCACTGAATACACGGCCTGCTTTCGTCTTTATTAATGTGCGTAAAGCAGAATCTTCAATTACCCCATTATAAAGATTATTAGTCTTGCGGTTTAGATCTGCAAACGCAGCCAGATAAGCTTCAGTACCGATTTTATCTTTAAGCCACTGTGCATTACAATCTCCTGCCTGACAAAGCACCTCCTGTATTGATGCCTGTTTTTTATCACAGTCCTGTTGCAGACTGATATTTGCAAAAAGTTTTGTCACTGACTCAAGGTAAGCAGAAGCTCCTGCTCTGTCATCCTTAAACCATGTAAGCAACAAATTTTTTCTGCAGGCGGATATTGCTGACGCAAAAAAGAAAGCATCTTCTGCGTACGCCTGAGCCGTATTCGGCATATCAATACCATATGCCAGAAGTTCAGCTCTCTCCTTATCATTATAAATCCAGTTTTCACTTGCTCCGGCCGGAAACTCTCCTTCTCTCAGCCCCATTATGAAAACATAATCAAAGTTTCTTCCCTGAGCATTAACAACCTCCGTTACAAAAACTCCATCAGCTCTGCCGTCTGTCAAAGTAAGTTCCGCTTCATTCAGACTATCAGTTAAAATTTCCTGAAACTCGGTAAGGTTAAACTGATTGTTCTGCATTTTACAATTTGTATAGTCTGCATTCAAGCTGTCCAGACAGTTAAGCAATTCACTCTTGGTCAGCAAAGCACTTTTTAATCCGGATATATTTATTTTACCTTCTTTGTACAGAAGTCCTAATCTGTGTTCCAAATCAAACTGCTCAATAAATTCTTTCAGCAGAGAAGTAAACTCGTTTATAGCAGCCTCCTGCGGAAGGGCAGATAAAAACTGGTCTACCATTGATAAGGCATCATCACCATATAATTCACGGCATTTAATTTGTACATTACTGCGAGAAGTATAATACACATCATTGCGTAAATATGCTGTTTTTTCACAATCAGTAAAAATAAGTTTGCCAAATTCTGAAGCCAGAAGAGCAAAATATGCTTCAGCACCTTCTCTGTTATCCTGCTTGGCCTTTAAAAGCAACAGTATAAACTCAGTAAGCGGCTGAACGATAAGTTTGCCTGTAGCCGGCAATGACAGGGGTATGCCATATTCATCAGCTATTTGCTTTATCCCGCCATACTCATCCAAATCGCGTACTGCTACTAAAATTTCACTTTCCGGCACACTCTGTTCTTTTAGCAAGGCTTTTACTCTTGTCAGAACCCACCTTATTTCTTCTTCACGGCTATTCAGCTGATGTAACGCAATATTGCCGCAAGGCATTGGTGCTGCTTCACTAAAAATATTATTTATAAGATGCTTAATATCATTATTTCTCTCAGTCTGAGCTGCCAGCTTGTGTAATCGACAGAATCCTGCCAGATAACCATAAGTATTTTGTACAGGATTAAAAACCTCCGGCCTGTTTTCTTCATACATCAGCCCGATATGCAGGTTACAGTGTCTGGCAAGTTTTTTTAAAAATTCCAGCTGCAGCACATCAAAACTGTAAAAATCACTGATATAAATATTTTTCCACGGAACCTTAACCTGCTCCTGTTCCAAAACATAAATGGCCAACCTGTATTTTCCCTCCAGATCAAACCAGTTTTCATTTTTCAGGTAGGTTCTGTACAGGCTGTACAGCTGGGCTATTTCGGCGTCTTTCTGTCCGTCATAACCTGTTCTGCCCCAGTTCAGCAATGTATCCGTAATCTGTTCTTCTGTAGCACCGCTTCGAGATAGCTGACCAACCAAAGAAGCTGCTGCTTTTATAAAGCCTTTTTTGGATACCAGTTTATCAAAATAGGCAAATTTCCCTTTTGATGCCAGATATTCTATAAGTTCTCTTGTTATCAGTTCCTGACTGCGCCTGTTTATCTCGTTAAAATCAGCATAACCGTTGCTGTTTAATATTTTATTGGCAAGCGTATCAATACCGGTACAATTGACATTTGCTTCCAGCTGAGCCTGTCTTCTTAAATATCGATTGGGCAGAACAAGAATGCTGTCCCGATAATCATAACTACATATCTGTTCATAAAACAGACTGCGGGCACTTTCTCCCAGCGGCACACAATATAAATCAGCCATACTTACCTCCGTACAGTTCTTTTATATCAAATTTAATCAGTATTATATATTTCTTCTATTGCATCAAGTAATGTGTAGTATAAAACACTCCTTGAAACTCCGCGATTATTTGGATGCCAGAAATCTATATAGATAGTATTGTTATATTTACAATAATTAATTCCTCTGGATGTATGCTTCCAAACGCTATTTTTCCATCCCATTATTTTACATAAATATCCAGATGCACCACCACAAATTACAATATCAGGTTTATAAATTGCCAGCTGTCTTCGTATGTTAACTATATTAATAAAATCAGAAAAATATTCATCAAACTTTTTCTGATCTACACTTGCACTGCCTGCAGTTTTTTTCATGTTAACTAAGCAAATATGTGCAAGCATCGCTTTTTGTACTTCTGCTTTTGCTGTTTCACTTTTTACTTTATCCCACGCAACCTTGCTTCCATGTAAAATCCCATACTGCCACCTTATAATAATATCTATAGTTTGAGAACGGGTAACAGTACCACAGGCATATTCACGCAAATAACAACGCTCATCCCATTCTTCATCTGCGCCATTTACTTCCTTCAGTAAATAGATTACCTTTATTGCGCTGCTATTCCAAGTATCTTCATCAACTACTCCATCAGCAATAAAATAATCATTGTGAAATAAATTTTTCCATTCTAAAAAAAGCTCATTTTCCTGTTCTCTTATACTTTTCATAAAACACTTCCTGCTACAGTATTATATTTATTATAACTGTTAAATAGATACAAAAAAACCCTGCATCATAAAATGCAGGGTTTAAGATTTAAAATATTTTATTGTACGATGTGTGCAATATCGCCTACAGCATGAGTTACATCTTTTACTGCAGAAAGTAATGCTAAGCGGTTATTTTTAATTTTTTCATCATTATCCATAACCATTACATCTTCAAAGAACTGATTTACAGGAGCAACAAGTTTGCATCCCATTTGCAGAACAGCAGCATAATCATATTTAACGGTTGCTACAACAAGATCAGTATTTACTGCAACAACAGCATCATGCAATGCTTTTTCAGACGGATGCTGGAACAGACCGGTGTTAATAGCTGTTTCAGTTTCAATCTTTTTGCAGAGGTTGGATACACGAGTTGCAGCCTGAATAAATGCTTCCGCATCAGCAGTTGCCACAAAGCTGTTTAAAGCCTGTGCTCTTAAATACATATCTGCAATATCATCATTACGGTCATCAGCTAAAACTGCATCTACAACGTCATAGCGGATGCCTTGTTCAATCATCATATTTTTCAGACGTTGTTTAATAAATTCCATAATCTGCAGAGACAGTTTGCCTGCTTTTTCTGCAGGAATGTTTAAGAGATAAAGCATACCGGTCAGAAGCTTTAACATAGACAAATGATATTTGCCGTCAATGATAATGTTAATTACGCCCAGAGCCTGTCTGCGAAGTGCATAAGGATCCTGAGAACCTGTAGGAGCAAGGCCTCTGGAGAAAGTAGCGGCAATGTTATCCAGTTTATCAGCGATGCCTACAATGCGGCCAATGTCACTGGAAGGAAGCTCATCACCTGCAAAGCGAGGCATATAATGTTCAAAAATGCCCTGTGCTACAGCATCAGCTTCGCCGTCAAGTTTAGCATATTCACGGCCCATTACGCCCTGTAATTCAGTAAATTCAATAACCATGCCTGTTACCAGATCTGTTTTGCACAGCAGCGCGGTACGGCCAAGATTTTCCTTATCAACTTTAATGTTCAGTCCCATGGTAATCATGTTAACAGCATCTACGAGGCGATTGCTCTTGTCATACATATTGCCAAGGCCTTCCTGGAAGGATACGGTTTTCAGTTTTTCCAGACGGTCTATCAGTTTCAGCTTACGGTCTTCATTAAAGAAGAATTCTGCGTCACTTAAGCGAGCACGCAGTACGCGTTCATTACCATGAGCAACAACATCCAGATTTTCTCTGCCGCCATTACGTACAGTAATAAATTTGTTCAGCAAAGAACCATCTTCATTTAATACAGGGAAATAACGCTGATGCTCACGCATAGGAGTGATGATGCATTCTTTGGGCAGTGCAAGGTATTTTTCTTCAAATTTACCGCACAAAGCAGTAGGCCATTCAACCAGATAATTTACTTCTTCCAGCAAATCTTCACTGATTTCAGCTCTGCCGCCTTCAGCTACAGCAAGATCAGTTACCTGCTGACGAATAACTTCGCGGCGCTCATCCTGATCAACCATAACAAAATGATCATTTAATACTTTTTCATAATCATCTGCGCAGGGAATTTCTACAGCACCTTTGGTTCTCATAACAGCAGAAGCCACAGTATTGGTTACCTTGCTGGCAACTTTTTCAAAGAAGCCCTGAGCATCTTTGGCATCAGTTACAGAAGGACTCATAAAACGATGTCCGCGGGAGAATTTGCCGGATTTTACACCAGTAATTTCTACAGGAATAACTTTATCACCAAATAAAGCTACCATCCAGCGGATAGGACGAACAAAACGGAAATCATGATCTGCCCAGCGCATGTTTTTCGGGAAAGTAAGAGAAGTGAGAATATCCATGAGCAATGACGGCAGCATTTCAAAAACAGGCTGTCCAGCCAGGTGTTTTACAGCATAAACATATTCTCCGCGTACTTCCAGATCTTTTACGTCTACACCCTGTCCACGAGCAAAGCCCATAGCAGCTTTGGAAGGTTCATTGTTAACATAGGCAATTTTTACAGAAGGACCTTTAGCTTCAACAACACTGTCTTCCTGAGATTCTGCAACACCTTCAGCAATAAAGGTCATGCGGCGCGGAGTACCATAAACTTTAACAGCTGCAAAAGGAATACGCAGCTCTGTCATTTTCTTTTCAGCTAATTCTTTTAATTGCGCTAAAATTCCCGGCATAAATTTCGCAGGAATTTCTTCTGTACCTATTTCAAATAATAATTTTTCCATTATTCATTGTCCCCCTTTTTCAAGAGCGGGAAGCCCAGTTTTTCTCTTTGCTCAACATAAGCGTTTGCACACAGACGAGCCATGGCACGTACACGGCCGATATAAGCAGTTCTTTCGCTTACACTGATTGCACCGCGAGAGTCAAGCAGGTTAAAAGTATGAGAGCATTTTAATACATAATCATAAGCAGGACGGATATATCCTAATTCGATAACACGTTTTGCCTCTGCTTCATATTTATCAAATAAATCAAACAGTAAATCAGTATCAGCAACCTGGAAGTTATAATAGGATTGTTCTACTTCATTGCTGTGGAATACGTCACCATAAGTAACGCCGTCAACCCATTCAATATCAAATACATTTTCTACGCCCTGAATATACATTGCCAGACGTTCAAGACCGTAGGTGATTTCTACAGTAACAGGTTTTACATCAATGCTGCCAACCTGCTGGAAATAGGTGAACTGAGTAATTTCCATACCGTCCAGCCAAACTTCCCAGCCAAGTCCCCATGCACCCAAGGTGGGAGATTCCCAGTTATCTTCTACAAAACGGATATCATGTTCTTCCTGATGAATGCCAAGTTCAGCAAGGCTTTTTAAATAAAGTTCCTGAATATTTTCAGGAGAAGGTTTTACAATAACCTGGAACTGATGGTGCTGGAATAAACGGTTGGGGTTATCACCATAGCGACCGTCAGCAGGACGACGAGAAGGCTCCACATAAGCAATGCGCCAAGGTTCAGGACCTAATACTCGTAAAAAAGTTGAAGGGTTCATTGTGCCTGCACCCTTTTCAATGTCATAGGGCTGTGCCATAATGCAATTTTGTTCAGCCCAGAACTTTTGCAGTTTCAAAATAATCGTTTGAAAATTCATTTTCTGCCTCCTATTTTCCTGTTACAAAAACGAAAACCCCCGTCCCTGTAACTTAATGTTACAGGGACGGAGGTACTATCTCCGCGGTTCCACCCTGCTTGACTGCCAATAAGCAATCCGCCTCAAGCAATATGTACTTACAGCTCCAAAGTGCCTTCATTCACTGTTATCGGCTTGCACCGTCCCGACTCGCTAGATGCGTGAACTACTCCTCTTTTTCATAGCTTACACTTAAATATATCAGACTGTTTTTATTTTGTCAATTATCACAAATTCAGTTTACTGAGATAATCAATACTTTTCAAAGGTTTATCTGTCTGAAACAGCAAAAACTTACAGACAATTCTTTCCAGTTCCATTAACACTTTTCCTTTGACTGAAAAAGGCTGCGGCTGCACAAAATCAAGCTCCAGCAGTTTGTTAAAAAGATCTCTGGTATCTGAAGTAAATTCTTCCTCGGCTCCATGTCTGCAATTATCGCAGACAATGCCTCCATGCAAAGAACTGAACCAGCCGTTTTCAGCATCTTCCATATGCCTGCCGCACAAAACACAGTTTTCTATATTTGGCTGTAACCCTGTCAGCGTAATCAATTTCAAAACATATGCTAAAGTAACAATACGAGGATTATGTTTTTTTAGCAGAGGAAATACCAGTTGAAGCAAGTTATAGATTTCTTCCTGCGGCTCACGGTCTTCTGTTAAAACAGCAGTAGCTTCTGTTATCACAGAGCCATAAGCCATTTCTTTAAAATCAAAACCGAGCGGCAATTTAATCAGTTCGCAGTTTTTTAAACGGTCAATTTTCTGTCCTGAAGTAATTTCAATATTCAAAGATGCAAAAGGCTGCAACAAACGTCCCGCCGTATTTTTGGGATAACGAGCACCATAGGCAATAAATCTTACCTTACCATGCTGCTCAGTAAAGCAGACAGCATATTTATCAGCTGTCTGCCAGTTTTTTACAGCCAGGACAACCGCATTATCATTAATACTATTGCTGCTCATCTTCACATTTTCTTTCTGCAACTACAGCCTTAACACGCAAAACACGGAATCCTTCGGCAGCAATAACAGTAAAGGTACAATTATCCACCTGTACATTATCGCCAATTTCCGGTTTACGTCCCAAAAGACCAAAAATATATCCGCCAATAGTATCTTCTTCCGGATCATTGAACTCTATCTGCAGCATTTCCGAAACTTCATCCAGCAGTACCAGACCATCAAACTCATACTCATTCTTAGAAAGTTCTACAATATCTTCCGGCTCTCCGGCATCATGCTCATCCTGAATCTCACCAATTATTTCTTCTACCAGATCTTCCATAGTAATAAGTCCTGCAGTTCCGCCGTACTCATCAGCAACAATAGCCATCTGCTGATGCTTCTGCTGCAAAAGCTGCAAAACCTTAATGGTTTCCATAGCCTCTGGAATAACAATAATCGGGCGCATGATTGTTTTAAAATTAAAATCACTGCGGGTTAAATCAACATCCATTAAATCCTGAGCATGAATCATGCCTATTACATGATCTTTATCTTCTTCGCAAAGAGGATAACGGGTATGCTTGCCGTTTCTGA
Organism: uncultured Phascolarctobacterium sp.; assembly: GCA_958448515.1. GTDB lineage: Bacteria > Bacillota > Negativicutes > Acidaminococcales > Acidaminococcaceae > URXU01. The sequence goes on from CAUDEF010000003.1 coordinate 83,115, forward strand.
TAACAGCTAAATTATCTTCAAGGCTGTCATCTGTATAAAGGCACATCATATCCTGCCTCGGAACCATAATTTCCCTTGCTACACGATCAGCAAAATCAAATACATTATCAATAATTCTGCTTTCAACATGATTGAGCTGTCCTCTTTCCTCGCTTGCACTTACAATCATCCTCAGCTCATCTTCACTTCTGGATATATCCTCTTTAGGTATGTGAGAAATGCCTATCATTTTGGAAACAATTTTAGCTACCTTGTTAAAAACCAAAACTAATGGATATAAAAGATAATGAAAAAGCACCAAAGGATAAGCAACAAATGTCACAATATTCTCCACTTTGCTTATGGCAATAGTGCGAGGAACAAGTTCACCAAACACAACATGAATAAAAATAACCAGTAAGAAAGAACATAACCATGCAAGTTTACCGTCAAAATAACCATAAACCTGTAAAAGTTCAGCAAATAACGGTCCGGCAATAATGCCCAGAAGTACGGAAGAAGCCGAAATGCCCAGCTGAATTGCACTCAAATAGGTTTCCAGCTTTTTAGAAATACGCAGCACAACAGACGCCGTACTGTTACCCTGCTGCTCCATCTCTTCCAGCCGTGCAGAACGTATTTTTACCAGAGAATACTCTGCCAGAACAAAAAATCCGTTTAATAAAATTACAAGTATTACTAAAACCAGGTTATATAAATAACTCATGGTTGGATCGCCGTCGATAAGTCATCACTCCCTAATTAATTGTTGTAACCAAACTGCTTCAAAGCCTTATCTTTATTACGCCAGTCCGGTTTTACTTTAACCCACAAATCTAAAAATACTTTACAGCCAAGCAAAGCTTCAATATCTTTACGTGCTTCCTGACCTATTTTTTTCAGCAGACTTCCCTTAGCACCTATCACAATGCCTTTCTGAGATTCGCGCTCTACAAAAATGGTCGCTCTGATATATACATCATCATTATCACGTTCTTTAAACTCTTCCACTTCAACTGCTATGGAATGAGGTATTTCATCACGTGTGGAAAGAAGTATTTTTTCCCTGATCATTTCCGCGGCAATAATTCTTTCCGGCTGGTCTGTAATCATATCTTCCGGAAAATAAGCCTGGCCTTCAGGCAGATGCTTGACAATTTCTGCTACAAGTCCGGGAAACTCAGTATCTTCCAATGCAGATACCGGCACAATAGCTGCAAAATTATAATATTTGCTGTATTCGTTCATAATAGCAAACAGCTTGCTCTTGTCCTGCAATTTGTCTATTTTATTGACAACTAAAATAACCGGAGTTTTAATCTTGTGCAAAAGTTCCAGTATATATTCTTCTCCGGCACCTTTTTTCTCAGAAGCATCCACAACAAACAAAACTACATCAACTTCTTTTAAAGTACCTTCTGCTGTCCGTACCATGTATTCACCAAGTTTATGGTGCGGTTTATGAATGCCCGGTGTATCAAGAAACATAATCTGCGCATTATCAGTATTCATAATGCACATAATTTTATTTCTGGTTGTCTGCGGACGATCAGACATAATTGCAATTTTTTCACCAATCAAATTGTTGGTAAGTGTGGATTTACCAACATTTGGTCTGCCAACTATAGCAGCAAATCCTGCATAATGCTTTTTATTTTCTATTTTAATCAGCCTCCAGTTATAATGAAAATGCGTAAGGTAAAAGCTCTTTTAAGGTAAACACCTTAGTTTTACCACTGATATTAGTTAAAATAATTTTTGGTATTTTAAATTCCTGCATAACCTGTCTGCAAGCGCCGCAAGGTGAAACAGGCTCTGCTGTATCTGCCGTCACGCAAATAGCTGTAAACTCTTTTTCACCACTGGCTATTGCCCGGAAAATAGCACATCTTTCCGCACAGCATGTCAGCCCAAAAGATCCGTTTTCCACGTTACAGCCGCCGTAAATATTCCCACTAGAAGTTCTTACCGCTGCTCCTACTTTAAATAAAGAATAGGGAGCATAGGCATTTTCTCTGACCTTTAAAGCAGCTTCAAAAAGTTCCTGATCCATAATAAAAACCTCAGTGATTTTCCAGATATTCCTCAGACAATTTTATTTCACGCAAAGCTTCTTCTTCTTTGGCACGCATAACTACTTTATCTTCATCGGTCATATGGTCATACCCCAAAAGATGCAGCAAGCCATGTACAGCAAGATAAACAATTTCTCTTTCCAGTCCATGACCAAATTCATCAGCCTGTCTTTGAGCAGTTTCAGCAGAAATAATGATATCACCCAGTAAATGCTCTTCCGGGCCACCTACCAGTTCAGGCTCCCCGCCATCTTCGTCAAGTGCAAAACTAAGCACATCAGTAGGTCTGTCAACATTCCTGTATTCTCTGTTCAGAGAATGAATTTCTTCGTCATCCACAATAGTAATATCAACTTCTGTCATATCACTCAGGTTATGCAATCTGGCTACAGCATTTAAGCCATCCTGCAATCTTTGCTCCAGATATTCACCTAAAGTAATTTTCTCCTGATCATTCTCAAAATTTATGATCATATTTCCTCACCTGTTTATTTTGATTTTTCAAATTTATCATATGCCCTGATGATTGAGCAAACTATTTCATGTCGCACAACATCATGATCCGCAAATTTAATTATGCCAATACCCTCTACATCCTGCAAGATTTTTGCAGCATCTTTTAATCCGCTTGTCTTTCCGTAGGGCAAATCTATTTGTGTAATATCACCTGTAATTACCATTTTGCTGCCAAATCCAAAGCGAGTCAGAAACATTTTCATCTGCTCAGGTGTAGTATTCTGCGCTTCATCAAGAATAACAAAAGAATTACTCAGCGTACGACCGCGCATATATGCAAGAGGAGCAACTTCAATGGTTCCTTTAGCCAGCAATTTATGAAAAGTATCATTGCCTAAAATATCATACAATCCATCATAAAGAGGGCGCAAATACGGATCAACCTTATCCTGCATGTCACCCGGCAAAAATCCCAGTTTTTCTCCGGCTTCAACGGCAGGACGAGTAAGCACGATTCTGTCCACTTCCTTAGACTTTAACGCAGCCACTGCCAAAGCTACAGCAAGATAAGTTTTGCCAGTACCCGCAGGGCCTATACCAATTGTAATATAGTTTTTACGAATAGCCTCTACATAGGTCCACTGCCCGAACGTTTTGGCTTTAACCTGCCTGCCGCGGTTATTGGTAATAATACTGTCGGCGTACATGCGATGCAGCTGAACAGTTTTTCCCTCTTTAATCATATACACACTGTAACGCACATCATGTACAGTAAGCGGCAATCCCTGCCTGTATAAAAACAAAAGCTCGTTAAAAAGCTCCTGCAGCAGCTTTACTTCGTTTTCATCTCCAGAGAAAGTCAGCAAATTACCTCGAGCTAAAATTCTGCAGGAAAATGAATTACGTATAATGCGTAAAAACTCTTCATTTTTACCGCAAATTCCAACCATTTCCTGCTGATCAACAGTTTCTAAAATAAATTCTATCTGTTGCAAAGACAAACTAAATCCTCCCCGATTTAACGTTTTTCAATTGTAATTTTTTTAATTACAACATCATTTACAGGCTTATCATTAGAATCTGTCTTAACTTTACCAATCTTACGCACAACTTCCATACCCTTGGTAACTTTGCCAAATACAGCATGTTTTCCATCCAGCCAGGGGCAATCTCTTAAAGTAATAAAGAACTGACTGCCGCCGGTATTAGGACCTGCATTTGCCATGGAAAGCACGCCCTCTCCGTCATGCAGCAGCTTACTGCTGAACTCGTCCTTAATTTTATAGCCGGGTCCACCTGTACCATTACCGTTAGGGTCACCGCCCTGAATCATAAAGTTATCAATAACCCTGTGAAAAATAAGACCATTATAAAAGCCTTTCTCTGCCAGACTGATAAAATTAGCGCAGGTATTAGGTGCAAGATCTGTTGCCAGTTTGATTTCAAAATTTCCCATACTGGTTTCAAAAACCGCAGTTGCCGGCTCAGCCTTAACTGGAGCCTTTTCGTCACTGCCGCAGGCAACAGCCGCCAAAGAGCATATCAAAAGTATGCATAGTAAAATTATTTTTTTCACTTTAATCCTCCTAAAAGTACAAATACTCATTCTATATTATACTACTGTTTGCAAAAAAAATAAATCAGCTGCATTCAGCAAGCCACTGACAAATCATCCTTCCAGCCTCATTATTACAGGTTCCCAGACTATGGTCACCATTTTCAAATACATGTAAAATTTTTCTGCCCTTTAAAAGTGCATAATTATCATAAGCCTGCTCAACAGTTACTGTTTCGTCAATTTTACCATGCAGAATCATTACGGGAATATTTATATCACTTAAAGCCGCAGATAAATCATAATTATCAATATCTGTTAAAAAGTCTGGCGTTAAATCAAGACAGCCTCTTTCATCCTGCATATGCAGTACTTCACCGCTATCCAGCCTGTAATATAGCTCATCACCTAAAACCTGCCTGAATGTTTTGCGTAAATTATTAGGAGCTGACCAGAGTACAAGACCATGTATTAAGTTTAACCTGGCAGCAACAATAATTGATGCTGCGCCTCCCATACTGCGCCCCAGTAAAAATATTTTTTTATACGGCAACAATACATTCACCTTTTCAACAACTGCCTGTAATTCCTCAATTTGATGTGATAAAATCTGACTGCCATTAAAATTAAAACGTATAACTGTTGCCTGATCAGAAAGCTGCTCAGCAAGTTCTATTGCACGTCCTCCTCCATCACGGCTGCCGCGAAACCCATGAGCCATAATAAGTACAGGAGATTCAGCCTTGTCACAGCTGCTGACGATACATTCTATTTCACCATAAGGCCCTGTAAAAATAAAGTTTTGCATTTGCTTCACCACTTATAACCTATATAAATTTCTTTTAAATTTTCTAAACCAATATCTAAAATATTAGTTCCTGATTTTTTTATTTTTTCTTTATACAAAATCTCTAACATTTCTTCAACAACTTCATCACTACCATAATGTAGCCTATTATGACAATTACCACATAAACATACCATGTTCTCAACAATATCTAAGTTATTCAGTCCATACTCTTTAATCTTTTCCATTGCTATAGGCAATATATGATGTACTTCTAAATAGTTACGATTTTCATCCACAATAATGTTTTTTCTGAAAAAGTAATTTTCCATGCAGCCAAATCTATTTTCAAAAAAACATTTATCCTGTGCTGCTTTTAAAGCAGCTTTTTTAATATCATGAGAACGATTATTTTCATAATACTCGCTATTACTTCTTAACTCTCGCTCCCTATCTTCTTTCAAATACTTTTCAAAATTTTCTTTCACATTTTCATCGAGCAATACTTTTTTAATTTTTTTATAATAGCTCTTACTATTTCCTTTTACTTCATTCCATTTTGGCATCTCACCAAATGCTAACATAAAATTATTTTTTATTAAATCTCTTATTTTCAAACTATCTTTTTCTTCATATTTACTTAAAGCAATAAAATATATTCTAACTGTTTCTGAAATAGTAGATTTTATATTCATGAATTCTAAATTTATTTTATTATATGTAGAGTTGCCTGCAACCCATTGTCCATTTTTACCAACATGATCCACTGTACCTCCTTTAGCATAATTTTTACCTCTATCACTAAATCCTTTAGCCTTCCCTATATAAACAATTATTCCACTAACACATATAAAATATATAATATACTTTCCCTCATACAATTCTTTTGAACTTTCAAGAAAATCTATTTTTTCTCTTATTTCATCATATTTATAAAAACACCCAGTATCTTGAATCTTCCAATTATCATTTATATTTTTTAATTCTGCTAAAAATCTTTCATGTTCTTTTACAATATCCATATCTGCCTTCTTCAGTAAATCCATTAATTTATACCTCATTTCAACAGCATTTTCGTACTGTAATAATTACACGCCAAAAACAAAAAACCTGCTGCAAGCTTTCGCTCACAGCAGGTTTTATACTTTCCTGTGTATAACTTATATTAAATTATTTGCCAGGGAAGAAAGGCCATACGATAGGAATTACAACCAGGGATACGATGAATGCTACAATTACCAAACCGGTACCGCATTTTACATAGTCCATGAATTTGTATCCGCCAGGGCCAAGTACCAGGGTGTTCGGAGGAGTACCAACAGGAGTTGCAAATGCGCAGGATGCTGCGACTGCAATTGCCATTAATACTGCTTTAGGATCCGCACCGAGTTGTTGTGCAATCGCAATACCGATCGGGCAGAGCAGAGCTGCAGATGCAGTATTGGACATGAATTGGGTCAAGCCGCAGGACAGAACGAAGAGGATTGCGGTAACAACCATCGGAGAAGGAGAACCACCCATGAGACCTACGGTCCATTCAGCGATAAGTTTACCAGCACCAGTGGTGTCCATAGCTTTGGATACAGGCATCATACCTGCGAACAGGAAGATGGTTACCCAGTCGATAGAAGCATAAGCTTGTTTTTCAGTTAAGCAGCCGGTCAGTACGCAAACGAGAGCGCCAATTACTGCTGCCATTTCCAGAGATACACCAGGGATACCGATAGCCATGGTAATTACAACCAAAGCAAGGATAGCGCCGGAGATCATTTGTTTGCTGGAAGAAGTAGAAGAAGCTTCGATTTCTTGTTCGATTTCTTGGTCAGCATCAAGTTCAGCTTTCGGCAACAGGTGTTTACCGATGAACATCATGTAGAGCATACCTGCTACAGAAACAGGAATACCGATCCATGCGAATTCGAAGAAGGTGAAGGGTTCAAGACCAGCGGTGGTCATAGCACCAACTGCAATAATGTTAGGCGGTGTACCAACCATAGTGATGATACCGCCCCAACCGCAGGCAAATGCCAAAGGCATTAACTGACGGGAAGCAGGAATCTTAGCTGCTGCGCAGATACCGAGTGCTACAGGAAGTAAGCAAGCTGCAGTACCGGTGTTGGAAAGTACGGAAGACAAGCAGGTACCAACCATCATCAAGCCGAACATCAGGCTGTTTTCACTGGTACCGCACATCTTTACTACCATGCCGCCGACTTTTTGTGCTAAACCAGTGTAGAACATGGAAGCACCTACAACGAACATGCCTGCGAAAAGCACTACGGTAGAGTCAGACAAACCGGAGAATACTTGTTTTGCAGGAATAAAGCCTAACAAGCCGCATGCGATTGCGCCTGCCATAGCAGTAATTGCCAAAGGAATAAGTTCAGTTACGAATAAAAGTGCAACTACTGCCAACAGAATTAAACATTTTACTGCTGGGGACATTATAATTCCTCCTTTTAAAATTTTTACAGATCATCATCTGCAACTCCATAATAACAATATATAGATATTTTATCTGTTGCAAAAGCAACATTTGCTATTTTAGTAGCTTTATTTACTAATTTAGTTAATAAAGTTAGTGAAGTCAAAAACAAAAAAGATGAAGGCTGCATCAGCCTTCACCTAATATGTATATTTTATTTTCTTAATATCTCAAATACATTTTTTTCAAAAGTAATAAGACCATCTTCTCTCATTTTAGAAAGCTCTCTGGTTAAAGCACTTCTGTCTGCATCAAGATAATTAGCCATATCTGTACGGCTGAACGGTATTACTACTTTGTCACTCTTCTGATTAGCTGCTTCCTGTTCAAGATAAGCCAGAATCTTTCCACGCAAAGTCTTTTTGCATAAAATTTCTGTCTTCTCAATTAACTTGGTATTATTATCAGCCAAAATAGACACTATATTACATACAAGCTTTCCCTGAATAATTTTATCGTCAGTACTGCTGGTCATAACCTTACCAAATGGCAGCATCAGTATTTCACTGTCACTGGCAGCAAAATAACTTACAATACTGCGGTCACCCCTGCGTCCAAGAAAGTTCTCAGCAAAAACAGAACCTGCTCCCAAGTTGGCAATAATAGATTTATCACCCCAGATATCTTCTTTTATAACCTGTACAGTTCCGTTAATAACCACACATAAATTTTCTATGCAATCCCCAGCCAGATAAATATAATCTGATTTATGAAATGACTTTACCAAGGCATTTACCTTGTTTAAAACATCCTTAACTTCGTCAATTGCCAGTCCTTCAAACAATGGTACATCACTTATCTTTTGTAAAGTTATTTTTGCATCCATTTTCTCACCTTATTTCATCTTCTAATATTTTATGGACCTGTTGATCGTCATATCTATCTTAAATTATATAGATAAATATTATTATGTAAATATTTTGTAACTAATTTAACTGTTTAGTAAGTTTTGTTGCAGGTGCAACAAAACTTACATAAAACTAATAAACTCAGATGTCTGTAAACTATATTTTTATTATTATTTTTTACAACACATTAAATGAAAATCTTATATTGTATTATTTAATTTTTAATACATATATTTTAAATAAAGAAAACAATACTTCATACAGTATTTGTTGCTTTAGCAACGAACATATTTTATAAACCAGATATAATTTAATTAACAGCAAACGAGACATTTGCTTGGGACATTAGTTCTTCTAGTGTCAAAATTTTTACCGGATATATGAAGTTCAGCATATATCCGGTCTTTTTTATGTTATGATAATATGTGCTGCATTAACATTCTATCTTTATACATGGAGGCAAAATGTATTTTACAAAATATAAAATTAATTCTTATGAACTTTTTCTTACTGCTTCTGACGATTGCCTGCTTAGCGTAGAATTTATACAAACGGAAAACACCTTTAATATGTTTAATATGACCTGCACTCAGAATTCAGTTCTGTCTATGGCGATACAGCAGCTGGATGAATATTTTGCCGGATCAAGGCAAACTTTTCATCTGCCACTGCAGCTGCATGGTACTGCTTTTCAGCGAAATGTCTGGCATGAACTCATAAACATACCATATGGAAGTACCGCCACATATAAAGAGCTTGCAGAACGTATGGGAAAACCTAAAGCATTCCGTGCCGTTGGTAATGCCTGCAATAAAAATCCTTTTCCCATAATCATTCCCTGTCATCGCGTTATCGGCAGCAGCGGCAGTATGACCGGTTATGCCGGAGGTATTGAGTTAAAAAATTTTTTATTAAATCTTGAACAAACAAAAAACAGACGTACTTGCTGAACAAGTACGTCTGTTTTCTTATTTAAAAAAGTCTTTAACCTTATTTAAAAAACTTTTTTCTTCAGGATTAATATTATCCTTACTTATATCCGCAAATTTTTGCAGTGCATCCTTTTGTTTATCCGATAATTTGGTAGGCACAACAACTTTAATTCTTACAAGCTGATCACCACGTTGTCCGCCTCTGAGGCTGGGAATACCCTTGCCTTTAATACGCAGCACCTTGCCAGGCTGAGTACCTTCAGGAACCTTCATGGTAACCTGTCCATCAAGTGTAGGAACTTTAATTTCCGCGCCTAATGTAGCCTGTACTATATTAATAGGCACCTCACATAATACCGTAGTACCATCACGTTCAAAGAACTTATGGGGCTTCACGTACAGATATACGTATAAATCACCGCTTGGGCCGCCTTTTACACCTGCTTCACCCTCACCGGATACACGCAGCCGGGAGCCATTGTCAACACCCGCAGGTATTTTCACCTTAAGTTTCTTAGTTTTCTTTACAGTACCTGTTCCACGGCATTCACGGCATGGATTGCTGATAATTTTACCTTCTCCATGACAACGTGAACACGGACGTTCATTAACCATCTGCCCAAACATTGTATTCTGGGTAAAACGAATATATCCGCTGCCATGACACTCAGGGCATGTTTCTACTTTAGAACCGGGTTCAGCGCCATCACCATGGCAGTGATCACATTTTTCTGCACGATTTAAAGAAATTTCCTTTTCAAGACCAAATGCAGCTTCTTCAAAGGAGATTTCCAGATCAAAACGCAGGTCAGCACCGCGCTGAGGACCGGCATTATTACTTCTGCCGCCACGACCCTGTCCTCCAAAGAACATATCAAAGATATCTTCCATGCCGCTGCCGCCAAAACCACCGAATCCACCAAAGCCGCCTGCTCCAGGACCGCCGCCCATGCCGCCGTTTTCAAAAGCGGCATGTCCGAACTGGTCATACTGAGCACGTTTCTGTTCATCAGACAGAACGCTGTAGGCTTCGTTACATTCTTTAAATTTTTCAGCAGCTTCAGGATTATCTTTATTTAAGTCAGGATGATACTTACGCGCCAATTTGCGGTATGCTTTTTTCAGCTCATCTTGGGCAGCTGTTTTAGACACACCCAGGACCTCGTAATAATCTCTCTTACTCAAGGTTTACACCATCCTAATTATTATTTCTTATCTTCGTCAACAACTTCAGCATCAACTACATCATCGTCTGCTTTTTTAGCGCCTTCAGCACCTTGCTGCGCACCTTTGGCAGCTTCAGTTTCTTTGTAAAGTTCAGCAGAAAGTTCATACAAAGGTTTGGTCAAAGCTTCGGTATCAGCTTTGATTTTTTCCAGATCTTCGCCTTTCATGGATTCTTTCAGAGTATCCATAGCAGCTTTAACTTTAGCAATCAAATCATCTTTGCCTTTGCCTTCCATGTCTTTCATGGTTTTTTCAGCCTGATAGCACAGGGAGTCTGCCTGATTGCGTACTTCTACGCCTTCTTTACGTTTTTTATCAGCTTCAGCATTAGCTTCTGCTTCTTTTACCATTCTTTCAACTTCTTCTTTATCAAGAGAGCCGGAGGAAGTAATGGTGATTTTTTGTTCTTTGCCAGTTCCAAGGTCTTTAGCACTTACGTTAACAATACCGTTAGCATCAATATCGAAAGCAACTTCGATTTTCGGTACTCCACGAGGAGCAGCAGGAATACCGCTCAGCTCAAAACGGCCGAGAGTTTTGTTGTCGGCAGCCATTTCACGTTCACCCTGCAGAACATGGATATCAACGGAAGGTTGGTTATCTGCAGCAGTGGAGAATACTTGCTTTTTAGAAGTAGGAATAGTGGTGTTGCGGTCAATAATTTTGGTGAATACACCGCCAAGGGTTTCGATACCCAGGGAAAGCGGAGTTACGTCCAGCAGAAGAACGTCTTTAACTTCGCCTGCCAGTACGCCAGCCTGAATAGCTGCACCAATTGCAACGCATTCGTCAGGGTTTACGCCACGATGAGGTTCTTTGCCAATGAATTTTTTAATAGCTTCCTGTACAGCAGGAATACGGGAAGAACCGCCTACAAGAATTACTTTTTGAATATCAGATGCAGACAAACCTGCGTCAGCCATAGCCTGACGGGTCGGTCCCATAGTACGTTCTACCAGATCAGCAGTCATTTCTTCAAATTTAGCACGGGTCAGATCCATATCCAGATGTTTCGGGCCGTCAGCACCTGCAGTAATAAACGGCAGGTTGATGTTGGTGGTCAATACGCCGGACAATTCGATTTTTGCTTTTTCAGCAGCTTCACGCAAACGCTGCATAGCCATTCTGTCGGTAGAAAGGTCAATACCTTCTGCTTTTTTGAATTCACTTACCAGCCAGTCAATAATTTTTTGGTCAAAATCATCGCCGCCAAGGTGAGTATCACCATTGGTTGCTTTTACTTCAAATACGCCATCACCCATTTCAAGGATGGATACGTCGAAGGTACCGCCGCCAAGGTCATAAACAAGAACGGTATGGTCATCAGTTTTATCAATACCGTAAGCTAAAGCTGCAGCAGTAGGTTCGTTGATAATACGCAGAACTTCAAGACCTGCAATTTTGCCTGCGTCTTTAGTTGCCTGACGTTGGCTGTCAGAGAAATATGCAGGAACAGTGATAACTGCCTGAGTTACAGTTTCGCCAAGATATTTTTCTGCGTCACCTTTCAGCTTTTGCAGAATCATTGCGGAAATTTCTTCCGGAGAGTATTTTTTGTCATCAATTGCTACTTTGTAAGTAGTACCCATATGACGTTTAATAGAGCTGATGGTTCTGTCCGGATTGGAAACAGCCTGACGTTTAGCCAGTTGGCCTACAAGGCGTTCACCGGTTTTGGAAAAACCAACAACAGACGGAGTTAAACGGCTTCCTTCCTGATTTGTAATAACGGTAGGCTCGCCGCCTTCCATAACAGCTACAACAGAGTTTGTAGTACCTAAGTCAATACCAATTACTTTAGACATTCTTAATTCCTCCTAAAAATATACGCTTATTGGAAATTTATTTCAGAGCATCGCACTATTCGTTGCTGATAACTCTTACTTTGCTATGACGGATAACTTTATCCTGCAGCTTATAGCCTTTTTCAAATACCATATCTACAGTTTCGTCTTCCAGTTCAGGGTTCTGACCTCGCATAACAGCTTCATGATATGCTGGATCAAATTTCTGATTCTGTGCCTCAATCTCAACAACACCAAGCTCTTTAAACACCTCATCAAACTGACGGCGAATCTGTTTCATTCCTGTTAAAAGGGTTTCCAGATCAGAGCTTTTTTCCATGCTTGCTTCGGCACGTTCAAAATTATCAAGAACTTTTAAAAATTTACTTACAACACCTGCTGTTACAAATGTTGAAAGCTGCTCTTTTTCACCGGCACTGCGGCGGCGGAAATTATCAAAATCAGCCTGCAGTCGCAATAACCTGTTTTGCAGCTCAGTAATTTTTTCATCTCTCTCATCAACTTCAGCTGCAGTTTCTTCCTTACCGGCTTCACTGCTTTGTTCAGCTTCAGCGTTAGCCTCAGCCTGAACATTTTCCTGCTTTTCACTGGCGGAAGTTTCTTCAGTTTGAGTATTTTTTACATTTTCCTCTTGCAAAACTCTTCCTCCTTTTTATTTTTCCTGTTCAAAGATAGTTTTTAAATACTTGTGCAGATAATCCATAACTGTGATTACCTTGCTGTATTCCATACGCGTTGGTCCCAGAACCGCCATTGTACCAACAACCTTACCATTTAAGCGGTATGTTGCCTGCACCATACTGCAATCCTGAATACCTGTAAATTTATTTTCGCTGCCGATAGTAATCTTAAGACCACTGTCTTCACCAGCCAAAAGTAAATCGCGTACTACTTTTTCTTCTTCTAAAATTCCCAGCAAACTTCTTACTCTGTCCATATCACGGAACTCCGGCTGATTTAACAACTGCTTCGTTCCTCCAAGGAATAATCTTTGTTCGCTGTGTTTATGCACCATTTTGTTAATGGTTTTCAATAATGACGTAAGCAGCAGCTTATCCTCTACAATATCGGAGTGTACCGCGCCAAGCAATGTACCGCTTATTTCAGAAAGCTCTTTGCCTTCCAAAATTCTGCTTACCCTGCCAGCCATATAATCCATTTCTTCGGGACGCATGCCCAGAGGAATTTCTACCACACAATTATCAACATTTCCATCATCAGTAACTATACATAAAATAGCATGTCTGTCATCCAATGGTAAAAACTTCATATATCTGAAAACTGCAGCATCATTCTTATTAGCCAAAACCATGGAAACATTCTGTGTCATTCTGGACAATATTTTGGCAGTAGACTGAAAAATTTCATCAATACTGCGGCGGCGTTCATTAAACCATCCGTTTATAAGCGCCATATCATTATCAGTAAGTGTTCTAGGTTCCAGCAAAGAATCTACGTAAAATCTGTAAGCCTGAGCGGAAGGAATGCGGCCAGCTGACGTATGCGGCTGTTCCAGATATCCCAGCAGCTCCAAATCGCTCATTTCATTACGAATTGTTGCAGGGCTGATACCCAAATTATATTTACGGGCAATGGTTCGTGAGCCTACAGGCTCTGCCGTTGAAATGTAATCTTCTATTATGAGCTGGAGAATTTTTCTTTTTCTGTCAGTTAACATATTTCCACCTCATTTTCTGTTAGCACTCTTTTGTTAGGAGTGCTAACATCTTGATATAAGAATAGCACTGACAATATACCTTGTCAATGCTTTTTTTATTATTTTTTAAACTCTCACAAATATTTCAAATATTTGATTACCTACTTCCATGCCATTTTCAGTTAAACTTAAAATTTTGGTTTGCCTGTCATAATTTAACAGTCCCTGAGCAATAAATTTATCTATTTCTTTTTTATATTCAGAGTAAACGTCAACTCCAAATCTTTCCTGTGCTTCACACAGATTGGCTCCGCTTTGCTTGCGCAGATTCATAAACATAAACTCCCCAAGCATATCTGATACAGAAAGTTCCTCTTCCATATAAGCAAAACTGCCCTGCAATCCTTGTTCCACATATTTTTTTACATCCATAGTACCGGTAAATCTCTTTTTACCATTAAAACCACAGGCAGCTGCCCCAAAGGCAAGATATGGATAATAATGCCAGTACACAAGATTATGTTTTGAATATTGCTCATTTTTTGCGTAGTTAGAAATCTCATAACGTGTAAATCCCTCTGCACGCAAAAAGCTTTGTACAAACTCATACATATCTGCACACAAATCTTCATCAGGCAAAATCATTTTATCCTGTTCAACCATTTTTGCCAAAGGAGTTTCTTCTTCAAGAATTAATCCATAAACTGAAATATGTTCAATGCCGGCAGCTGTAATTTGCTGCAGCGTATTTTTTAGGCTTGCCATATTTTGCCCCGGCAATCCATACATAATATCAGCATTAATGCGTTTAAAGCCTGCCTGCCTTGCCATTTCAACAGCGTTAAGAGCTTCTTCAGAAGTATGTATTCTTCCTATTTGTTTCAGCTCATTATTATTTAACGATTGTATACCAAAGCTTATTCTGTCAAAACCCAGTTCACGCAACCCGATAAGTTTGCGCAAATCTGCTGTTCCAGGATTTACTTCAATAACAGCTTCTGCAGGATTTCGCCAAAATCCATGCTGTTTTAAACTTTGTACAATTATTGATATATCATCAAGAGGCATTACTGACGGAGTTCCTCCACCAAAATAAATAGTTGCCTTTTCATTTACGCAAATTGATTTACTGCTTTTTTGCTCAATCTCTTTGACAACAGTATGCGCATATCTATTTTTAAATTCATCATCATAGCAGGCAAAGGAAGTAAAATCACAGTACAAACACTTTTGTACACAAAAAGGAATATGTACATAAATTCCCTGTACTTGCTGCCATGGTTTCATTTTTTCATCAACTTTATCCATATGCTGTTTCCTTTATAATCTAACAATAGCAAAATTAACTAAACAATATTATCCACTTATAAGATTATAATAAGAAAAATGCTCCGCTGATAGCGAAGCATTTTTTTAATCCATTTTCAAAATTGCCATAAAAGCTTCCTGCGGAAGTTCTACACTACCAACCTGTTTCATACGTTTTTTGCCTTCTTTTTGTTTTTCCAGCAATTTACGTTTACGGCTGATATCGCCGCCATAGCATTTAGCTAATACGTCCTTACGCATGGCGCGTACATTTTCACGAGCAATAATTTTATTGCCGATAGCTGCCTGTACAGGAATTTCAAACATCTGACGCGGAATAAGTCCACGCAATTTTTCTACCAGCTGACGTCCTCGGGAAGTAGCTTTTTCTCGATGCACGATTGCAGACAAGGCATCCACTGGATCACCATTTAAAAGAATATCTACTTTTACAAGTGCAGACGGTCTGTAACCGGAAAGTTCATAATCAAGAGATGCATAACCACGGGTTACTGATTTTAAACGGTCAAAATAATCATAAATAATCTCGCTGAGAGGAAGTGCATAATGAATCATAACACGTGTCTCATCAAGATAAGTCATATTTTCATACTCACCGCGTTTTTCCTGACTCAGCTCCATTACCGCACCTACATAATCTTTAGGAACAATAATAGTTGCATTTACATACGGCTCTTCAACATGATCTATAACAGTTGGATCAGGAAAATTAGACGGATTATCTACCATTTCAATATCGCCATTAGTCCTGAAAACCTGATAGATAACGTTGGGAGCTGTGGTAATAAGACTCAGATTATACTCTCTTTCAAGTCTTTCTTTAATAACATCCATATGCAATAAGCCAAGGAAACCGCAGCGGAAGCCAAATCCAAGCGCAATAGATGTTTCCGGCTCAAAAACAAGAGAAGCATCATTAAGCTGTAATTTTTCAAGAGCATCTCGCAGATTATCATATTCAGAATTTTCTACAGGATAAAGTCCGCAAAATACCATTGGGGTAGCCTTACGATATCCCGGTAATGCCTCAGGCGCAGGATTATTGGCATCTGTTACAGTATCGCCAACACGTGCGTCTTTTACATTTTTTATAGATGCAGCAAAAAATCCAACCTGTCCAACTTCCAGAGAGTCAACATTAACAATACCGGGTTTGAAATAACCAACTTCAGTTACTTCAAACTCTGCTCCTGTAGCCATCATTCTGATTTTCATACCTTTTTTGATGCTGCCGTCAATTACGCGTACATACAAAACAACACCTTTATAAGCATCAAACTTGGAATCAAAAACCAAAGCTTTCAAAGGTTTTTCGCTGTCTCCTGCCGGTGCAGGCACCTTAGCTACAATAGCTTCCAGAACATCTTCGATGCCAAGTCCAGTCTTAGCACTGCACAAAACAGCATCAGAAGCATCAATACCTATTACATCTTCAATTTCATGTTTTACATGTTCGGGATCTGCACTGGGCAAATCAATTTTATTGACTACAGGAATAATCTCAAGATCATTATCAAGTGCCAGATAAACATTTGCCAGAGTTTGCGCCTCAATACCCTGAGTAGCATCAATTACCAGCAATGCACCTTCACATGCAGCCAAAGCACGCGAAACCTCATAAGTAAAGTCAACATGTCCGGGAGTATCTATAAAATTAAGCATATACTCCTCACCATTACGTGCCCTGTAAATGCTGCGTACAGCCTGTGCCTTAATAGTGATACCACGTTCACGTTCAAGATCCATAGAATCAAGAATCTGTTCTTCCATCTCACGTTTGGATAATGTGCCGGTATATTCTATCAATCTGTCGGCCAAAGTAGATTTGCCATGGTCGATATGGGCAATAATGGAAAAATTACGAATCTTATTTTGCTCCATCATAAGCTCCTTTACAGAATTTATTTTTTCAGTATTTTTTATTATATCATTATTTTTTTATTACTGGCAAGATTATTACTCAATAAACATCTTAATTCCCTTTATTTACAAAAAATTTTCTTTTATTTATTGGCTAAATTGTATACAATACTATTGCCTGGTTATTATTACTAAGGAGGATTATTATGAACACACTTGATACTATTGCAACAAGAAAATCTACAAGAAAATACCTTGCTCAGCAGGTAGAAAAAGAAAAACTGGATATTATTCTGCAGGCTGCCTATGCTGCACCTGTAGGCCACAGCGCTTATAAAGATTTGCATATTGCTGTTATCCAAAATCAGGAATTGCTTAATAAAACCGCAGCTTTCTGCGGTAAAGCATTTGGCAATGAAAAATACAATCCTTTTTACAATGCACCAACACTGATTATAGTTTCTGCAAAACCTAAAGATGACGGACAAATGGTTTATATCGCTGATGTAGGCTGCGTAATGGAAAACATGCAATTGGCAGCAACTGAACTCGACTTAGGCTGTGTTTATTTATGGGCTATGCTCAACAGAATACCGCAATATGATGAACTCATCTCTGCGCTTAAGCTTCCCGATGGCTTTAAGGCAATATCTGCTCTTGCCTTAGGCTATCCTGAAATGCCACTGGAAAAACGCAAGATTCAGGATATTCCTGCAAATAAAATAGCAACTGAATTTGTGGTATAGGAAATAAATTTTTATTTTTTTTACAAAAACCTTGCGTAGAATTAACGTATATGATAGAATATTCCAGTACAAGTAATTTCAGGAGGTGAATTTCGTTGCCTAACATTAAATCTTCTATTCGCAGTGTAAAAACCGACGCAGAACGTCGTGCAAAAAATGCTCCTATTAAAGCAGCTCTCCGCAATGCTTCCCGTAAAGTAGTTGCTTTGACTGAAACTGGTGCTCAGGAAGACGCAAAAGCTACTTTAGCTACTGCATCCGGTTTGATTGATAAAGCAGCTCGTAAAGGCATTATTCATAAAAATGCTGCAGCTCGCAAAAAATCCAGACTCGCTAAAAAAGTTAACGCTATGGCTTAATTTTAGCATTACAACCTGTTTTTTATGCAGGTTGTTTTTTTTTTGCAAATTTTTACATATAAAAAGAAGGCAGACTTCCCATAGGTAGGAAATCTGCCTTCTTTTCATTTATCAGCTGTATTGTTCTTGTTCATAATACGCTGTAATTCCTGCATAAAATTATTGACATCAGCAAACTGTCTGTAAACAGAAGCAAAACGCACATATGCAATCTGATCTGTTTTTTCCAGATGATTCATAACAATTTCACCTATTATGGTACTGTCAACTTCGCTTTCTCCACGCAATCTTACTTCACGCTCAATACTGTCCGCTACTTCCTGTATCTTTTCATAAGGAACAGGACGCTTTTCAAAAGCTTTCAGCAAACCGGACAACAGCTTTTTAGAATCAAATAATTCTCTGCGGCCATCCTTTTTGCTTACAACCAAAGGTGCTTCTTCATACTTTTCATAAGTAGTAAAGCGCTTGCCGCATTCCGGACATTCTCTGCGTCTGCGGATTGAATTACCTTCTTCTACAGAACGGCTGTCAATAACTCTGCTGTCACGATAAGAACAAAATGGACATTTCATTTTTGACTCTCCTTGTAAATTAGACCTATTTTTACTCGTACAATCTACTGATAAAGGTATTTTATCATATTTTATTAAACATTCCAAATATTATTCACATAAAAAAACTTGTCTTACTAAATGTAAGACAAGTTTTACTTTTTTAACCACGCAGCCAGGGTGGGATCTCTGTATTATCATTTTTCGGGAAAGATTTAAACAATCCGCCGCTATGTTGCTCACTGCTCTGTTCAGGATTTTTAATAGTTGATTGCTGGTTGTTGTAGCTTGGGTAACCACCATAACCAACTTTATTGCTTCCATTGGGAACAGAAGTATTTTTCTTTTCAAAACCGGTAGCAATTACTGTTACTCTGATTTCATCTTCAAGGCTTTCGTCAATGCCCGCACCAAAGATGATGTTTGCGTTAGGATCTGCAGCTTCAGTAATAATATTAGAAGCATCAGTTACGTCAAACAAAGACAGTTCACGACCACCAGTAATATGATACAGTACTCCCTGAGCACCATCAATGGATGCTTCAAGGAGCGGGCTCTTAATAGCAGCTTCAACAGCAGCACGCACTCCGCCTTCGCCTTTAGCAGTACCAATACCCATCAGAGCACTGCCTGCATTGGACATAATGGTTTTTACGTCAGCAAAGTCTGCATTAATAAGGCCAGGTACTGCAATCAAATCAGAAATTCCCTGCACGCCCTGACGAAGAACATCATCAGCAATGCGGAAAGCATCCAGCATGGAAGTTCTGCGGTCAATAACCTGTAACAATCTGTCATTAGGAATAGTAATTAAAGTATCTACTTTAGCTTTTAAATTTACAATGCCATTTTCTGCCTGATTCATACGGCGTTTGCCTTCAAAGCAGAAAGGTTTTGTTACAACGCCTACTGTCAAAGCACCAAGTTCCTTGGCACATTCAGCAACAATATGCGCCGCACCGGTACCAGTACCACCGCCCATACCGGCAGTAACAAAAACCATATCAGCACCTTTCAGCGCTTCAACAATTTGTTCTCTTGATTCTTCGGCAGCCTTTTCACCAACTTCAGGATTTGCACCTGCGCCTAAACCTTTAGTCAGCTTTTCACCTATCTGGATGCGATTTTCAGCTTTAGAAAGCAATAAAGCCTGAGCATCACAGTTAACAGCAATAAACTCTACGCCGCGCACACCGGCTGTAATCATTCTGTTTACTGCATTATTACCACCGCCGCCGACACCAATTACCTTGATGTTAGCCAGCGTTTCAATTGATCTTTCAATATCCTCAAACATATCTGCACGCTCCCTTTTCTTTCTGGGCACTAATATAAAACAGTTAATCTATGTTATTCAACATATTTATAAAAAAATCCTGCAAACTTTTAAATTATTTTCCCATGTACAATCTTCTGATAATAGCCAGATTCTGAAAAATACGCATGCCAAAAATCAGCACCGCAACCATATATAAATCTATGCCCAGCATATTACCGCCATAGCATAAAATTGCAGCTAATATACCGTTTACAAAAAATCCGGAAATAAAAACTTCTGTATCATAGTTGCCTGACATTGCAGCTCTTACACCGCCTAAAACAGCATCAACACCAGCCAGGAGAGCCACTGCAAGCAGTTTGGCATACTGCAGCGGAAGAGAAAACGGACAGTACAGACCCAAAACAACACCAACGGCCAAACCACCCAAAGCATAATAAATCATTACTTTCCTTCCTCCTCTTCTACAGAGCGAGCATATTCAAAACTTTTTAAACCTTTGAATGCCGGAATATGTATATTATCAGAAGTAGTAATCTTAGTCTGAATTCCCCAAAATTCAAACGTTTCTATAACACCACCGCGCAGTCTAAGCGCACTGACAAGATTTTTAGAGTTGCCGATAGCCTTTATGTTATAGGGAGGAGCACTGCGAACATTATTTACAGATACAGTCGGTCCTGCGCACCGAACCTCGCTGATAGATAAAATTCGCTGATCATTTAACGAAATAGCCTCTGCCCCTGCTGCCCGCAGTTCATTTAAAACACGCAGCAAATCTTCATCATGAATAATATATAAATTAGGATTCTCTCCTGCAGTAACAGGAATTGCGCTGTCATCAAGTACTATTTCAATACCCTGACCTTCAACTGCGGTGGTACCTGCCAGAATACTTATTCTTTCCAGTTCGCTGTCCATAAGTCCGGTACTGCCGTTCTCCCGCAAAGAAGCCAGTTCTTCTTCCAGCTGCGCCTTTTCTGTTTCAACAGTCTTTAATCTTTCAGACAAATCTTCAACACGTTCAAAATGAATGGTCTTCTGTCTTTCTGTTGTTTTAAACTGAACTGAAATCATGAACCCTAATACCATAAATACAAAAGCCAAAACAATTTTAGCTTTAAAATCAAGTTTTAGCGGGAATCTCATTTTTCACCTCATTATTACTCTTTAACCCTACATATGGTTTAGAATAGGTCAGGTCAATATAATCAGCCTGAATATTTTTGTTTTTTATTTCATTAAAAACAGTGCTGAACAAATTTACTTTCTCTTTTATGGTTTCTGTTTTTCCAAGCAATACAGGAAAGCCTGCCTTTAGCAATATTTTGACATTCTGCTTATTATCAACTGTTATTTCTACAATCTGATCATTTGCTTCCTGTCCAATATTTTCTAAAAAAAACAGTATATTAAGTACATTTTCATTATTTATCTGATCGCCAATATACATATTGCCGCAATCCTCACCTATAAGCAGCGGAGCCTCAGCATCGGGAATAGCAGTAGTTACTCCCAGTACAGTACCTGTAAAATCCACTTTAGCATAACTGCGATAAGCACTGGCGATATATATGGCAGGAACTCTTTCACTGACAGTTACGTAAAGTACTCCAGGCCATTTATACTCTGCTTTTGCATCAGCAAAGCGTATGTCATGCTTTAAAGCATATTGAACATCACCAGCACTGACGTCAAACAGATTAAACGGCTCCTGAGAACCAGCCATTCTGATAATATCCTGCTCAGTTAGTAAACTGCTGCCAGTTATCTGAACAGCTCCATAGGCAAAACCCGGTTGATGCACATAACGCCAGACATATATCAAGCCGCTTGCCAAAACCGCTAAAATAACCAGTCTTCGCAGCAGGCGCAGACGTTTTCTTCTGCGGTTTTCACGTAACTTAGCTTTTAAAGTAGGCATAACAAAACCATCCTTTAATTATCTGGCACTCAGCAAAATCATCTCACATAAATCAGGGAAGGATATACCAACAGCACCTGCTGCTTTAGGAACCAAACTTGTAGCAGTCATGCCAGGTACTGTATTTGCTTCAAGAACATAACCAATGTTATTTTCGTCAAGCATTATATCAACTCTCGCAACCCCGCTTAATCCCAATACGCGGTAAGTAGATAAGGCCAGGCTTTGCACATAAGCCGTAACCTCTTCACTTAAAGGCGCAGGCACTAAATAATCTGTAGCGCCTTTAGTATATTTGGAATGAAAATCATAAGCACCGGAATGCGGCGCAATCATAATGACAGGCAAAGGAACTGCAACACCATTGTCTTCCATCACGGAAACAGTAAGTTCTTTGCCACTGATACATTCCTCAACTAAAGTATTTTCAGAATATCTGAATGTTTCCTCTAAAGCAGGAATAATCTCTGCTTCTTCTTTAACAATAACAACGCCAATACTTGAGCCTTGTGAAGCAGCTTTAATAACTACCGGCAAAGCAAAAGAAGATAAAATATCCTTTTTTACCATTTCCAAATCAGCATTAATTTTTTTGTTAAAAATCAAAGATTTTGGTGTAGATATATTTTCAGCAAGCAAAAATCTCTTAGTAGCAGCTTTATCCATAGCTACTGCACTTGCCAGTACTCTGCTTCCTGTATAAGGAATATTCAACGCTTCCAAAATACTCTGCAGTCTTCCATCTTCTCCATACATGCCATGCACAGCATTAAATACAACTTTAGCAACGCAATTTTTTAAATCTTCAGTTACAGTAAGCGGATTAAGCTCAATACTTTTTACATTATAGCCTTTACCTGCAAGTGCCTCTGCAATAGCACTGCCAGTTACTCTGGAAATCTCAGCTTCGGAGGATGGTCCCCCCATTACAACAGCAACAACATCCTGTTTATTCATGACTTTTATTCTCCATTTCCAAAACTAATTTTTCGCCAACTTTATAAACATCACCTGCACCGATAGTCATAACCAGATCGCCGGCTTTAACTGTATCGAGCAGATATTTTTCAACGTCCGCAAGAGAAGATATATATTTTACATTGTTCTGACCTGCCTCCGCAACACCAGCAGCTAAATTTTCACTGGTGATTCCGTCGATAGCATCTTCTCCTGCTGCATATATGTCCGTAAGAATAATTTCATCACAATCAGCAAAACATTTACAGAAATCATCAAACAATAACTTGGTTCTGCTGTATCTATGAGGCTGAAATACACAAATCAATCTTTCTGATCTTGTTTGCCGTGCAGCCTTTAATGTTACTCCTATTTCAGTAGGATGATGAGCGTAATCATCTACAACCCAAACGCCTTTAACTTTGCCTTTTGTTTCAAAGCGACGCTTTGCACCGCCAAACTTTGCCAAAGACTTCAGTATATCTTCCACACTTACATTCATTTCTCTGCCAACAGCAAATGCACCAACTGAATTTAATACATTATGCCTTCCAGGAACAATAAGTCTTACATCAGTTACAAAATCACCTTTGTAAGACAGTTTATAATTAGTTCCATCGGCATTATAAACAATATCAGCAGCTGTATAATCAGCATCAGTTTCATCAATTCCATAACTTATAACGCATTGGTCTGTCTCTGAAGCCAGCTTTTTTACCTTCTCGTTATCAATACATAAGACAGCTTTTCCACCTGGTTTCAAATTAGCTAAAAACTGTTTAAAAGCTGCATAGATATTTTCTTCACTGCCATAGTGATCCATATGGTCATTTTCAATATTAGTGATTAAAGCAATACTGGAATTAAACTTTAAAAAAGAGCCGTCACTTTCATCTGCTTCAGCAACGACAAATTTCCCTTCACCATTTCTTGCGTTGCCTCCCAGACTGCTTACTTCACCGCCAATCACAATTGTCGGATCACAGCCCCCTTCTGCAGCAATGCAGGAAATCATCGCGCTTGTAGTTGTTTTTCCATGAGCACCTGCAACAGCTATACCGTCAGCAGCATTTAAAATTTCTGCCAGCACGTCACTTCTGTGCAAAACTGGAATATTAAGTTTTCTTGCTTCCACCAACTCTTCGTTATCCTGATGGATAGCTGTAGAAATTACCACCGCATCTACATCATGGACCTGCTCTTTTTTATGTCCGATATAAACAACTGCACCTTCATCCTGCAGGTGTTTTGACATTCTGCTTAAACCAAGGTCTGACCCGCTTACGTGATAGCCTCTTTTTAAAAGCACATAAGCAATAGCACTCATGCCTGCGCCACCGATGCCAATAAAATGTATATTATGTAAATCTTTTATCACAAAAAAGCCTCCAGTTATTTTACTAATTCCAAGGCCTGCCTGGCAATAACCATAGCTGCTTCAGGCTTGCCCAAAGCCCTGGCAGCATCCTGCATCATCTGTAACTCACTTTTATGTACAAGCAGATGTTCAATAGCTTCCAAAAGCTTTTCTCCATCTACATCTTTATCCAAAATTACTTTTGCCGCGCCCTGAGCTTCTATCGCTCTGGCATTAAATTCCTGATGATTTGCTGTAGCATAGGGATAGGGAATCAAAATAGACGGTATTCCTTTAGCCATTAACTCAGCCAGGCCTATTGCACCTGCTCTGAAAACAGCAAGATCAGCTGCAGCTAAAGCTGCCGGCATATTATGCAAATAAGGTTTTATGATTATATTATCTCCAACTCCGCCTTTTTCAGCAATATCAGACATATATTGTTCATAATTGGCATCGCCAGTTACATGTAAAACCTGCACATCATGTCTTTCTGAAAGCAAAACTTCCGCTTCCAGCATTGCATTATTTATACTTCTTGCTCCTCTGCTGCCGCCGGAAACCAAAATAGTTTTCTTCGCCGGATCAAGCCCCAGCTCTGCAACAGCATCTTCACGACCGTAGGCTAAAATCTCACTTCTGATAGGATTGCCCGTATATTGTTTTTCCACTTTATTGAAAAAATACTTGCCTGCTTCCTTATAACCAAGAAATACTTTTTCTACATAGCGGGATAATATCTTATTAGTTATACCAGGCATTGCATTCTGTTCCTGAATACATGTAGGTATTCCCTTCAACGCAGCCATAAAAACAACAGGTCCGCATACATAACCTCCGGTACCTATTACTAAATCAGGATTTATGCTGTTTATAAGTTTATACGCATCATATAATCCCTGAAAAAGTTTTACTCCGCTGCGCAAAGTATCAATACTCAAACTGCGTCTGAATCCGGCAACTTCTATATACTTGATATCATAACCGTACCGGGGAACAATATTTTTTTCCAAGCCCTGCTTTGTACCAATAAAGGTAATATCTATTTGGGGATCGATTTTTTTCAACTGATCTGCGATAGTTAATGCCGGATAAATATGTCCACCGGTACCACCGCCGGAAAGTACAACTTTCAAAATTCTGCCTCCTAAACTGTTATTTTAATTTCTGTACTAATTTTTTAAAATAACGTCCGCGTTCGGGATAATTTTTAAACATATCAAAAGAAGAACATGCTGGTGATAACAATACAACCTGCGGTTCTGCTGCAATCTCATATGCTTTATTTACTGCCTCAGCAAAAGAGTCAACTAAAATAATATTTTTAACTCCGCATTTTAAGGCAGTATCATTAAAACGCTCTCTTGCTTCACCTAACAAAATGAGAGTATCCGTTTTTTCTCTGACAAGATTCATCATCGGTTCAAGCTCTGTCATTTTATCATGTCCGCCAGCCAGTAAAATAATATGACCGTTCGGAAAAGCCTCCAGAGCTTTTATTGTAGAATCGGTATTGGTAGCCTTAGAGTCATTATAATAAGAAACTCCGTTTATAGTAGCAACATACTCCAGTCTATGCTCCACACTGTGAAAATTACGCAGTACATCTGCAATATCAGAAATCCTGACACCTGCAAAATAGCCGCAGGCAATTGCAGCCAACACATTTTCTTCATTGTGGCCGCCAAATAAATGCAGTTCATTTTTATTGCATACAGGAATTATATTACCGTTCCACTTAATAGTAAAGATATCATTATCTAAAAAAATACCCTGATCTAATATATGCTTCCTGCTAAAAAAGCATACCTGTCCGTCTGTTTCTTCAGCCCAGGATTTTACTTCTTCATCATCATAATTCAAAACAGTAATCTGTGCAGAACTTTGATTTCTGAAAATATTCTTTTTGGCATCGCCATATGCTTTCATTGTATGATGACGTTCCAGATGATCCGGCGTAAGGTTAAGCACAACTGCAATATCAGGACTGAAGCTCTTTACAAATTCCAGCTGAAAACTGGAAAGTTCCGCAGCAAGCCAGCTGTTTTCATCAAGCGGCTCTGTTTCCTTGGAAAGAGCAAAGCCAATATTGCCGCCTACCGCAGAATTTACCGGCAGCCTTTTTAAAAGCTCACCAACTAATGTTGTTGTTGTCGTTTTGCCATTGGTACCGGTAATCGCAGCTATATGTCCCTTATATAATCTGCCGGCATATTCTACTTCGCTTATAACTTCTATACCCATTTGCTGCGCCAGAAGAACATTACTGTTATCACCTGGTACACCGGGAGAAAGTATAAGTAAATCTGCCGCATCAATAACATCAGAAAAATTTCCGCAAACCAGTCCGCCGCCGTTTTTTACCAGCGCGTTAAGTAAATCTGCCTCTATTTCACATTCATTATCATTATATAAATAGACCCTTGCTCCATGTTTTAGCAGTACCTCAGCAGCACCCTTGCCGCTTATTCCGGCACCGTAAACAATTACTGTCTTTTGTTCAGACATTTTCAGTCCTCCTATTTTATATACCACAAACCTAAAGAAATAAGAGAAAGTACGCAGCTGACCCCTGTAAATACAGCTACAACTTTTGTTTCTTTCCATCCACCCAGTTCAAAATGATGGTGGATTGGGCTCATGCGAAAAATTTTCTTACCCTTAGTTAATCTAAAATAAGTAACCTGAATTATAACTGACGCTGCCTCAGCAACATAGATACCTCCAAGGATAATAAGCAGTAACTCTGTCTGTGTTAAAAGCGCCAGAGCAGCAACTGCTCCGCCTAAAGCCAGTGAGCCTGTATCTCCCATAAATACTTTTGCCGGGTAACGATTAAAAAACAAAAATCCCACACAGGCGCCTGCAACAGCCACTGCAAAGCCGCCTAAATCAGCCATTCCGCTCATATAAGCAATAGCAGCAAATACGATTGTTACCGGAATACTGACAAAAGAAACAAGACCATCCAAACCATCAGTCAGATTTACAGCATTAGTAGTTCCAACCAGAAGCAGAAAAGCAATAATGTAGTAACCCATACCTAAATCTACAAAAACATCTGTTCCCGGAATCCACAATGTCTGATGCCCGCCGTGTGATTCTGCAAAATATACATAAGCACCAGCCAATATAAATTGCATTAAAAACTTCTGCACGGCAGTCAGTCCAAGGTTTCTTTTCATAACTACTTTAATATAGTCATCAATAAAACCAATTACCGCGTGACCAAAAGTCAGAACCAGCGCAATAACTACTGCAGGTGTAATATCACCCCATACCCATACCGAACTGGCAATGGCAGCAAGCATCATTATACCGCCCATGGTAGGTGTTCCGCTCTTTTTCATATGATTCTTTGGTCCGCATTCTCTTATGCTCTGACCAAATTTAAGCTTGTGTAAAAAAGGAATTAAAACAGGACCTATAATTACACAGATTATTACTGATGTTATGAACATCCCAAACAAAGATAACATTATTGACCTCTCAAATTTTATTTAAACAATTCCAGCATTTTATCTGCCTGCATTGAGCGTGATCCTTTCAAAAGAATAATATCGCCGCTTTTTGCCATCTGACGCAGTACATCAGAAGCCTCCTGCCTGTCTTTGCAGTGCATTACGTCTGCTCCCATTTTTTTAGCTTCATCACTTATAAATGCAGCCTCATCACCATAAGTAAGGATAAAATCAGTACCATTTTCAACGGCCAGCTGTCCAACTTTTCTGTGACTGCTTTCAGAAATATGACCAAGCTCCAGCATGTCAGCCAAAACAGCCACAGATCTGCTTCCCGGAGCAGCTTTTTTAGCCTCGGCAAGAGTTTTTAAAGCAGCCTCCATAGAGGCAGGACTGGCATTATAAGCATCATTGATAAAAGTTATATCGCCTATGTATACAATCTCCTGTCTGCTGCCGGTTAGACGTGCAGTAGCAAGTGCTCTGGCGCTGTCTTCTGCAGCAACTCCATAGCAGGCTGCACCGGCAATAGCAGAAAGCGCATTATAAACATTATGCTCACCAATAAGCTGCAATTTTACTTCAATTTCTTTGCCTGTACTTTTTTCAATACAGGTAAATACAGTTCCCAGTGCGGAAGTTCTGATATTGCAGCCCTGATAGTCACAAATATCAGATAAGCCAAAATACACAACTTTTGCTTTAGTTTTCTGAGCAGCAGCCTTTACATATTCGTTATCGCCATTCAAAACAGCAAAACCATTTTCAGGCAAATCAACAACTATCTCACTTTTAGCTTTGCCAATATTTTCCATACTGCCCAAAAGTTCCATATGTGTTTCTCCAACATTGGTAATTAATCCGCTGTCAGGCTCAGCAATTTCACAAAGCTCTGCAATCTGTCCAAGTCCACGCATACCCATTTCAACAACAGCTATGTCAGTATCAGAAGTAATACTGAATAAAGTTTTCGGCAGGCCAATCTCATTATTAAAATTTCCCTGTGTTTTAAGTACTTTATATTTAGACGCAAGGCAGGCAGCCAGAAGATCTTTAGTAGAAGTCTTGCCATTAGAGCCTGTTACAGCAAAAACTTTCAGATTTTTGAAACTTTTGCGATAATAATTTGCCAGCTGCTGATAAGCCTTTAAAGTGTCTTCAACCTCAAATACAGGTATTTCCCCGGAAATATCCTGTACCTTTCTGGAAACCATTACTCCTCCTGCACCGGCAGCAACAGCTTTAAGGCAATAATCATGACCGTCAAAATTCTCTCCCGCCAAAGCTACAAAAAGTTCCCCCTTCTGCACATTACGGGAGTCAGTTGTAATTCCGCTGAATTCAACTTCAGGACGCATTCCTCTGCTCAGCCCAAGAGCTTCTTCTATCTGACTTATAGTAATCATTTATTTGTCACTCCAATACTCCATAACAACTTCTCTGTCGTCAAAGTGAATAGTACGATCTTTTAAAATCTGATATGTTTCGTGGCCTTTGCCGGCAAGCATAATTACATCATCAGCACCTGCATTAGCCAGTGCATATTCAATAGCCTGGCGTCTGTCGCTGAAGCGCTCTACCTTTTTGCCGGCAGGTACATTCTGCAAAGCAGTAAAAATTTCATCAATAATCGCCTCAGGATCTTCTGTACGCGGATTGTCAGAAGTAACAATAACATTATCCGCAAGTTCAAGAGCTATCTGACCCATAATAGGACGTTTTTTGTTGTCTCTGTCACCGCCGCAGCCAAAGACAGCCCATAATCTGCCTTTGGTAATCAAACGGGCAGTATTCAGTACATTCTCCAAACCATCAGGAGTATGTGCATAGTCAACAATAACAGTATACGGCTGACCTGCCTCTACCAGCTGAAAACGTCCGGGAACTCCGTCAAATCCATCCAGAACATCACAGATAATATTTTTATCAATTTTTTCTGCCAGCATGGCAGCAACGGCAGCCATGACATTATAAACATTAAATTCCCCTGTAATTTTGAGATTTAAATTCATTTCCCCTATCGGTGTATGCAGATTAAGCTGCATATGTTTTGCTTCTACGGTAAAACTCAGAGGATAGATGTCATTGCTTTCATCCTTGCCATAGCTGATGGTATTTACTTTGGTTCTTGCTTTGATAATGGCAGAACTTGGATCATCCATGTTGAAAACTGCATTTTTATTGGCTTTTTGTCCCTCTGCAAGATGTTCAAACAAAATACTTTTTGCATCTCTGTAATTTTCTAAAGTTTTATGAAAATC
Source organism: uncultured Phascolarctobacterium sp. (assembly GCA_958448515.1). Taxonomy (GTDB): domain Bacteria; phylum Bacillota; class Negativicutes; order Acidaminococcales; family Acidaminococcaceae; genus URXU01. Next base: position 113,008 of record CAUDEF010000003.1, read on the forward strand.
CAGATGATCCTGAGTAATATTTGTCAAAACCGCGCAGTCATACTCACATCCGGCAACACGATTTAAAGCCAGAGCATGAGAAGAAACTTCCATTACCACATAATCACAGCCAGCCTGCTCCATAGCATATAAAGCTTTCTGCAAATCCACAACATCGGGTGTGGTATTATGAGCTTCAGTAACTTCATCTTCAATCATAATATTTATAGTACCAATTAAACCAACTTTGTAACCTGCGCGTCTGAGTATAAGACGAATTATATTTGTTGTTGTTGTCTTGCCGTTAGTACCGGTTACACCAATCATGCGCATCTTTTTGCCGGGATAGTCAAAGAAAAACGGCACAATCTCTTCCATCGCAGTTCTTGTATCTTCAACCTGCAAAATTGTCATTCCGTCAGGAATTTCTTCCGGCATATCTTCAACTAAAGCCGCTGCAGCACCTTTCTGAGCTGCCATCGGCAAAAATTTATGTCCATCAACAGTAGCGCCTTTTAAACAAATGAACAAAGAGCCCTCTTCAGCAGCTCTGGAATCTGCTGTAACATCAGTAATAATTTTATTAACATCACCAATTACTTTAACTTTTAGTAACTTATCTACAAGTACGGATAATTGCTTTTGCATAATATTGTCCTCCAAAATTGAAATGGCAGCCCTATAGGCTGCCTCCCAAAAATTCTCACTGAAATTATATCATAAAGTATCGCAAAAGGCTACGCCTATTTATCAGCTAAAGCATAAGTATTAGTATTCTTTACCGCACCTGATGCTTTAACATAAATATTACTGCGCGCCACATTCATCCCCAACTGCTTTTCAGCATAACCGATAATCCGATCAGGGCCTTTCAGCTGTTCTACTTCTATTTTCAATTCGTTATTTCTATTTATAAGCTGCACTTCCTGCTGTTTTAAAGAAACAAGCTCATTACTGACATCAATCATTACTCCGCTTCTGATAACGGAAAACAGGTATGCTCCGAGCAAAACTGCAGCAACCATGCACACTCTGTTTAAAAATCGTCTGCTGTTGTTTTCCTGTTCTCTTTGAGCTCTCTTTTCAGCAAGGCTTGGCTTGGCATACTGGTATTGTTCTTCTTCCCAAGCATAGTTATCATATTTTTTAGCCAACACAGCTTTCACACCCTTAAATTTTTATCGCATACCTTAATCTTGCACTTCTTGAACGAGGATTTGCTTCAACCTCTCCTTTAGACGGCACAATGCTGCCTGCCTTTTTTAACAACGGCTTTTTGCCGCAAACGCAAACCGGCAACTGAGGAGGACAGGTACATCCCTTTGCAAGCTCCGCAAAAACCTGTTTAATAATTCTGTCTTCCAGAGAATGGAATGTTATTACACCAATCCTGCCGCCGCTCTTTAAACGATCAACCGCACTGCGCATTGTTTTCTCTAAAATACCCAGCTCATTATTTACTTCTATTCTGATAGCCTGAAAAGTTCTTTTAGCCGGATGGGGGCCATCAATTCTTGCACCTTTGGGAATCGCCCTCTTTATAATATCAACCAGCTGATAGGTAGTAACTATAGGCTGTTCCTGTCTGTACTTCACAATAAACTGAGCTATGCGCTTGCTCCAGCGCTCCTCTCCATATCTATGAATAATATCTGCCAGCTCCGTTTCTTTATAGTTATTCACTATATAGGCAGCGTCAAGTCTGGCATCTTTATTCATTCTCATATCAAGAGGGCCGTCATGCATGTATGAAAATCCTCTTTCAGGAGTATCCAGCTGATAACTGGAAACACCAAGATCAAAAAATATCCCATCAATCTTATCAATACCCATGTTATCTAAAACAGCAGTAAAATTTTCGAAATTTGACTTGGCTACGGCAGTATGGCATTTAAACTTACCAAGCAGTCTGGAGCTTGCGGCTGCAATAGCATCATCATCCTGATCAATACCAATGAGCATGCCGCTCTCATCAAGTTTTGACGCAAAGCCACAGCTATGTCCGGCACCACCCATAGTGCAGTCCACATAAATGCCATTTTTATCTGTAATCAAAAAATCCACACTTTCATCAAAAAGTATGCTGACATGTTTAAATTCCATCTTTTTACCGCCTGTTTGCCTAAATTCCTAAATCAGCCAACTGTTCTGCCAGATCATTTACATCATCTGAAGCTTCTTCATTATACTCTGCCCACTTCTGAGCATCCCATATCTCAGCTCTTGTTCCTACCCCAACTACTACAACATTTTTATCCAGTCCTGCATGAGCACGCAAATTAGCAGGGATAAGCACACGTCCCTGTTTATCGCATTCCCCTTCACACGCTCCGCCAAATAAAAAACGGGTAAAGTCACGAGCTGTTTTTCTGCTCATGGGCAAGGATGAAAGTTTACTTTCCAGAATTTGCCACTGCTGCAAATCGTAGACAAACAAACATCCATCAAGTCCTTTGGTAATAATAAACTTGCTGCCAAGATTATCACGCAGTTTAGCAGGCATAGCCAGACGACCTTTAGGATCTATGGTGTGTTCATACTCTCCTAAAAGCATCCTGCTCGCCTCCTTTCACCACTTTATACCACTTTTCTCCATTATACATATTTTTTCTCTAAAAAACAACATTATTGCCAAGTTCAGGAAAACTTTTTGTAAAATATAAATAATTTGTGAATAATGTCAAAAATATCAATAAATAATTGTCTTTTTTCATTAATAAATGATATAATAGCGTCAGTGAATAATTATTTGTGAAGGAGTTTTTTCATGATTACAAAAGATACCGGCATTATGGAAGCCGTACAAAATCATCCCGAAATTTTAGAAGTATTTGCAGCTTATGGTTTGGGCTGCGTAGGCTGCATGGCTGCACATTATGAAACCATTGGTCAGGGTGCAGGCGCACACGGTATTGATGTTGATGCATTAATTGCTGACATCAACAAAGTTATTGCTGCAAAATAAAAATTAAAAAGCTGCTGTATCATACGATACAGCAGCTTTTTTTATTTTCGCAAGCTTTTTAAAAGTTCAATTTCACTGGCATAGCCAGGAATTTCATTAGGTGTTTCAAGATAAAAAGGAATATTCTCTAAAGCAGGATGATTTATAATTTTTGTTATTGCTTCAAGACCAATGTTGCCTTTGCCGATGCAGGCATGTCTGTCCTTGTGACTGCCTAATACGTTCATACTGTCATTAAGATGAACAGCTCTTAACATTTGCAGTCCTATAACTTTGTCAAACTGCTCCAGCACTCCGTCAAAATCATCTGCAATATTATATCCTCCATCGAAAATATGACATGTATCAAGGCAAATACCCATCTTATCATTCAAACGTACTTTATCTAATATGGATGCCAGTTCTTCAAAGTTTCTGCCAACCTCTGTTCCTTTTCCTGCCATTGTCTCCAGCAGTACTGTAGTATGCTGCTCCTTAAATAAAATACTGTTCAGCTGAGCAGATATCATCTCTATACCAGCCTCACTGCCCTGCTTTACATGACTGCCCGGATGAAAATTATACAAATTTCCCGGTAAATACTCCATAATCTGCAAATCATCTTCCATTACCATATGTGCAAACTCTCTTATTTTATCATCAGCAGCACATGGATTCATAGTATAAGGAGCGTGCGCAAGCAAAGGGCCAAAATTATATTCGGCAGCAAGCTTAATTAATGCAGCTGCATCTTCAGGAACTACAGCCTTTGCCTTACCGCCCCTGGGATTGCGTGTAAAAAACTGAAATGTATTGGCACCTATTGATAAAGCAGTTTTACCCATAGCTAAAAAGCCTTTGGATGAGGATAAATGACAACCTATGTAAAACATAATATCTCCTTATTTTTGATAACCATCAACGATAATTTCTATTCTGCCGCTTTGTGGACAAAATAAAAGTCCGTGAACAGGTACATCTTTAGGCAGCAGAGGATTATTTCTGATGGCTTCTACAGCATTTTTCACATTATCGCGCGGATGAGAAAACGCATCTACCCAGCTGGTAAATTCTTTTTCTACTATTTTTATGGCATCCGGTGATATTCCTCTGTCAAGCATTCTTTTCTTTAAAGATTCTGAAGTAGAATGTGCCATTCCGCAATCTTCATGACCAACAACAGCAATCTCTTTGACTCCCAGTTCGTAAACAGCTACCATCAGACTTCTGATAACCTCATCAAAAGGACCTGTTACCATATTTCCGGCAGCTTTAATAATCTTAGCCTGTCCTCTTTTTATTCCCATAGCAGGTTCCAGAAATTCCACAAGTCTGGTATCCATACAGGTATAAATAGCCAGCTGTTTTTCCGGATATTTGCTTACCTCATCATTACGATGCAGATAATTGTAAGGTAAATCAGCTACAAACTGATTATTCTGTTCAATAATTTCTTCCAACAAAGACATGAAAAATTCCCCCTCAAAAATTTAATTAAATCCAATATAATCTTATCGGCAAATTTGATGCACCTGGAGGTGACCAGATAAATTTATATTTTCCAGGCTTTAATGCAGCAATTTCCAGCATATCGTCATAACTGTCACCAATTGCTAAATGCTCCTGCGGAATCGCCACAATCTTTTTACCGTCATTATTCTCTAAAATGCCATATCCACTGAACAGCCCGCCTAACGGATTCAGATACATTTTTACATTCTCTTTTCCGACAATCTCAAAGTCTATGGTATAAACTATACCATAATTACCATAATTTTCTGCTTCCAGTCCGGTAGTAGCATCTACTCCTTTGGCAAAGCATTGTTCAGAGCTGGCTAATTCCATCATATATGGATTATTTTCTCTGTGAACTATGGTATCTTTCACTTTGCAATACCAGTCAGCATTTGCAAAACTGCCTCTTAAAGGGTGTTCATCCATAGGTAAAATCGGACTGTTATCATTAAATAACTCTAAATCACTTTTTAAGTCGCACATTACCACAGATATTTCTGCAGGTTTATCAAAATGCAGATCCAAAGTACCTACAAGAAGTTTTCCTGGTTCAAGAAGCACTCCGCGTCCGCTAAGAATCTCTTTACTTGTGCAAAATCCAAGACTGCCCTGTTCATGATAATCTTCAGTAAAATACACTGCCTGAGCTGTTTTTCCTGCATACATATAATTCCATGAATCCACGCCCAGACCTTTTTTCAGAAAACTATAATTTATCGGTCGCAACTGCTTATCATTTTTTACAATTACACCAATCTTTTTATTAACCGACATGGCATTTACATGATGAAAAAATATCCTTACATCACCCTCAACCGTGTCCCTGTATAAAATACCATTTTCATATACCATTTCCGGACTGTCAGAAAACAGCAACGTAGGTCCTTTTTTATCAAGTTCTACCTTTACTTGCGTATAATTTTCCGGTAAACCTTGTCCTGTAATAATTTTATCCGCTGCCAGCACGCAGGAACTGTTAAAAAGAACAAGAACAGCTGCCAAAACCTCTAATATTTTCATTCCAGCACCTCCGTTTCACATCCTTATATTATACTTTTTTGTTTCCCTCTTGTCACGTCCTGCAAAAATAAAACGCACGGCTTTAAAACCGTGCGTTTTATTTATTTTAAACTGTTTTGATAATCAAGCATAAACTGTTCAAGACCTTTATCTGTAAGATGATGTTTTATCATCTCTTCCAGAACTTTTGTAGGAATTGTAGCAATCTGAGCACCAGCCAGCATTACTTTATCAACATGCTCTAAATTACGGATACTTGCTGCAATAACTTCTGTTGCAATACCATAATTTTTAAAAGCCTGAACTATATTTTTAACAAGAAGAACGCCATCTTCACCAATATCATCCAGACGTCCTACAAAAGGACTTACATATGCAGCTCCGGCACGGGCAGCAAGCAGTGCCTGAGACATGGAAAAAATCAAGGTTACATTGGTTTTAATGCCTTCTGCACTCAGAATTTTAACAGCTTTTAAACCCTCAGCAGTACAGGGAATCTTAACAACTATATTGTCAGCAATCTTTACCAGCTCACACGCTTCTTTAACCATGTCTTCGCACTCAAGACTGATAACCTCTGCACTTACAGGACCATCTACAAGACCTGCAATTTCAGGAATAACATCCTTTTGCAATCTACCGCTTTTAGCAATAAGGCTGGGATTGGTTGTTACACCATACACTACACCCCAGGAAACAAATCTGGCAATTTCATCTACATTAGCGGTATCCATAAAAATCTTCATAAAACAACAAACCTCTTTCTAAACTTTACTATTATTTAGAAGCCGGCAAAATAACTGCTTTCTGTGCATTAGTTTGTCCAGGAAGACTCATTGTCATTATATCGTACCATAAAAGCATGCTGTCTCCTTCTTTAATTGTCATATAATCCTTGCAAATATCTTCTCCGATAGTTGCAATAACATCATGATTGGAATTTAAAACTCTTACTGATTTATCTTCCTCATTTAACATTACTTTGGCAACCTGGAAAAATTTGCCTATTTTTTCATCTTTCTGTCCTAAAACAACAGCAAAAGCTTCTGTTTGAGGAGGCATACTGCGTGTCATTTTACTGGAATAATACACAGTAACCTCTTTACCGACTTTCAAATTTTTCATTTTTTTGATTTTGCCTTTGCGGCCATCAACAATATAGGTATCATCAGTTATAATAACAGCAACTTCACTGAATTCGCCTTCACCTTTTACAGTTACTTTATCGCCATCTATGGCAGTAATAACACCACTGGTAGACAAAACATTACGTACAGCCAAAGGTGCCATTTCCTGCTCCTCAACTTTTTGTTCAATTTTCTGCTGCGGTATATTATCAGAACTTACAGCGGGAATTTCTGCAGCGTAGACAGAATTTGCCATAAGCATCATGCAAGCTAATGTAAGAACCGGTTTTTTAATGTTTTTCATAGGAAAATACCTCCATAATCAATTTACATATTTAATATAGCAGACAATTATGACAAAATAATGGCAATCAGCAAAATTAACAGCAAATTTTATTTGGCAGTATAGTGAAATGCTAACTCAGCAAGCATACCTGCAGCTTTCCACATGCAGTCTTCATCAAAATCAAAATAACTGTTATGATGTCCGGCAGCTATTTGGGTGCCATACATAACGTACAGTGCCCTGCCTCCATGATTTTGCACTCTTTCCATGAAATAAGCGCAGTCTTCACTTCCGCCCATATCCATATAATCTATAATTTCAGTAAATTTGCCGGTATTTCTTGCAATTTCCGCAACTTCAAGGCTCAGTTCTTTATCTGCAATGCAGGCAGGAGCACTGCCGGCTTTTTTTATTTCTACTTTTACATCATACATATCTGCGCAGGCCTGAAGAATTCTGTATGCTTCTGCTACCATAAATTCATTAATCTCAGTAGTAGCGCCTCTTGTTTCCAGTTTCAAAACGGCAATATCAGGTACAACATTACGTCCTGTGCCTGCATTAAGCACACCAACATTTATACGTGACGCACCTTTGCCGTGTCTTGCAATGGTATTAAGAGAGATACTTGCCTGAGCCGCTGCCAGCAATGCATTTTTACCAGCCTCAGGAGCAAGGCCTGCATGGCTTGCCACACCCTTAAAAACAGCATCAAGCTTGGTAGTAGCCAGGAACCCATCAGTTAATGTTACCAGAGCATCATTATTTGTAGCTTTAAAACCTATATGTCCGCCAAACAAATAATCAACATCATCAACAACTCCTGCATTAATCATTGCATAAGCGCCGCGTACACCTTCTTCCGCAGGCTGAAAAATAAGCTTAATTGTACCTGCAAGTGCATCTTTGTTATCAGCAAGAAGCTTTGCCAGAGCTAAACCTATGGTAACATGTCCGTCATGACCGCAGGCGTGCATGGCATTTTTATGTACGGAAGCAAATCCTTCAGCAGTCGGTCTGTGATCGCAGCCTTTTTCTTCTTCAACATCGTTACAATCCATATCAAAGCGAAATGCAACAATATTACCGGGTTTTGCACCTTCCAGAACAGCAACAACACCAGTTTTACCGCCTGACATCTGCTTAACAAGCTCTGCATCAGCACCCTCAGCAACTGCTCTTTCCATATAAGCTTCCAGCTCAGCATCTGCAGGTACGCCCATCATGGACGCTTCGTCTATAACATCAGCGCCAAAACTAACCTGGTAACCTAATTTTTTTAATTCAGTTATAATCATGCTGGCAGTACGAAACTCAGTCCATCCTGTCTCCGGATGCTTATGTAAATCACGGCGTCTTGCCTGCATTTCATTCTTTAAGGCTTCTGCCTGTTGCCAAATTTGTTTCATTTTAATCCCCCTGTTATTTAAAAAGTACAGTTTGCTCACTGTCGGCAGGTAAATAAATTTCATATATCTTTTTTCTGTTGTCATTATTTACCCATTTCCCGCAGTCAGGACAAATTATTTCAGCTGTCGGCAATGCCCAGCCCAGATGCCTGTTACAGTCAGGACAAACAAACTCTACCTGCAATAAATCTCCGGAAATTTTCCTGCGCATTACCAACCCTCCCTAATTTATCTCGAAGTATATTATACTACAATTCGACAAAAATAAAAAAATGTTTTATTCTATTATAAATAAGAAATATAAAAAGGAGTGGTTTTATGAAACTTACTGCACAAAATTTCTCTGACCTGGGATTTTGGGAAGATATAACTCCGGAAGAACAGATTACTGTTTACGGAATGGATTTTACTGACTGCTATCTTATCCTGACTGACGAACTTGGCAAAACACCTGCTGATGATAAAGCAATTCTTGTAGCAGCCGTTTACGATAATGATGATTGCTTCTTATGGGGCAAAGAATTAAAAAATTTTGCTGCTCTGCATGAAATCTGCTCCAGGCATCCTGCCGAAAGTATCAGCCTGCTTGAAGGAATACAAAACTATACTCTGCCTAAGAAATAAAAAAGGTACTGCTGAAATATGCAGTACCTTTTTATTTTAAGAAAACTTTTATTATCTTGCCAGATCTCGCTTCATAATTTTTTTATACGCCTCTACTCCAGGCTGATCAAAGGCATCTACATTAGCCAGCTCTCCTTCGTAAGCCACACTGAGCATCAGAAAATACAAAAGCTGACCTATGTAAAACTCATTAATTTTCGGCAGCGAATATACTGCGCTGAACCTGTTATCACTATCTAAGGCTTCTCTGTTGGCACTTAAAGCCACATCCAGTGCTTTCTTCAATGACAAACCTGCATATTTTGAAAAGTCCTGCAGATGCGGAAAAGGATCAGGCAAAACTACATCATACTCCAGATTCTCAATATGTATAAACTGAATAACCTTATTACGTTTTCCATCCTGATGCTGCTGAGTCTGAGCATGCATGTCAGTACTTCCTACAGCAGCTATGGGAGTTCTTCCATAAAAAATAACATTACCATTCCTGTCATAGCGTTTACCCAACGACTCTGCCAAAAGCTGAACATACCATTCACCCATAGATTTAAGGCACATTCCATAGCCCATGACCACTTCTATATCGCATTTGTATTTTTCAGCTGCCAGATACTTAAGACACGCATTTAAAAGAGCAGGATTTTCAGCACACTCCATACTTTGGCAGGCTTTATCCATAGCCTGTGCACCACTGAGCAGCTGCCTTATATCAAGACCAATTGCCACAGCTGTAACTAATCCCGGATTATGCAAAACTGAAAATCTTCCGCCTACTCCTTCTTTTACATCAAAGGCAGTCCAGTCATTCTCCTTGGCAAGAATATAAAGAGGTGATGCAATATTTTCGTTTAAATCCGTAACAACAGCTACTTCTGTTTTAATCATATGATTTGCCATACACGCATCATAAAAATAACTGAAAGCAGTTAATGTTTCAAGAGTCGTGCCAGATTTGGAAATAGGTACCAGCATCACAGTAAACTGCTCTGTTTTTGATTCTACATGCTCAGCAATATTACTGATCTGCTTATAAAGCTGTATACATTGTCTTGGATCAACATTATTTCCGGCAAAAAAGATGTAAGGATAATTATTTCTTTCGCTTCTGTGTAAATTATTCCAACCCTCTCCGCAAAAGATATCAAACAATACCTTATTGCCGAGATAAGAGCCACCTACGCCTAAAAATACCACAATATCAACTTGCTTTTTTACATGATCAGAAAACAATTCTAACTTGTTTATACTTTCTTCATCATTTGGATTGCCAGCTTCAAGATAAGGCAAGCGCGTAAAAAGAACTGGTTCAACCGCTCCATCTTTGGAAAGATGTGCCTTAACATATCCTGTTTTTCTCATTGAATTAACGGCAGCAGCAGCTTTCTGGCTCTGCTCCTTAATTGCTTCCCAATCTTTTTCCGTAATCCTGCCAGTTCCCAGCATCGTAGCATAATCAAAAATAAAGCCATCTTGCAGGATTATTTTATCATCAACCATCTAATCACCATTCGTTCATAATAATAACATTCCCATAAATTATACCATAAATTCAAAATATTTTTAATTTGTGCAAATAAAATAATTGTTAATCTGTAAGTTTATTCTTCTTCCAGCCTCCGCTGTTCCATCGATAAATGAAAACCAGTGCCCTGATACATTCATCAATGCACATTGCCAGCCAGATACCCACCAGACCCATATTTAAAACAATGCCAAAAACATACGCACCTAAAGTTGCTACCAGCCACATAGATATCAACCCAGTCGTTACAGGCCACTTTATATCTCCTGCAGCCTGCAGGGACATTACCATAACCATATTTACGGCTCTTCCCATTTCAAGAAAAATTTCTATCAGAAAAATTTGTCTTCCTAAGGCTAATACTTCAGGATTATCTGTAAAAATACCATAAATAAAATCACTGTGCAAATATAAAATAAAAGTTAGGCTGCCGCTCAATAAAACAGCAATACGAATTGTTTTCCAAACTCTTTCAGTTACAGCATCCAAATCACCTTTGCCTATCAAAAAGCCTACAATAATTTGCGTAGCCATTGCCAGTGCCTGAGAATAAATATAAGAACAGTTGGCAATAATGTAAGCATAAACTTTGGTTGTAATTACAACTATGCCCATAACATTAACAAAGCGCATAATTAACATCTGAGAAATATGATAAGAAAGTGATTCCCCACCTGACGGCAGACCAAGATATAAAATTTTATATAAAGTCTTTTTTGGAAAAGGCTTAAGATATTTCATGGAAAGCTTGATATCAATAAATCGATGAAAGAAATATATAATAAGTAACAGACCCAGCACTTTACTTGTATTTGTAGAAATTGTTACCCCTAAAACGCCGAGAGCCGGTATTGGTCCAAATCCATGAATGAGGAAGCAATTACCGATAATATTGATAACATTCATTACAACAGAAGTTGCCATAGTGATTTTTAAAAGAGAGTAGCCTCTGAAAAAAGATATAAAAGCAATATATACAGACTGAACTACAATAAATAAACCTATATATCCCAGAAAAAGAGCCGCTTCCTGCCATATATCCTGCGGAACATCTAAAAGATGAAGGAAAAAATCTCTGCCGACAAACAAAATTATACTGATGACTAAACCAATTATAAAATTAGTAAACAAAGAAACAGTACATACTTCGGCAACTTTCTCTTTGTTATCAGCACCTCGATACTGAGCAATTAAAATAGTTGCAGCCATGCTGATGACACTAAGAGCAATAATTACAATATTGATAATCTGATTGGCATTACCTACTGCCGCAACAGAATGCTGTGAATAGCGGCTCAGCATAAACTGGTCTACATTGCCAACCATCATTTGCAGCAAAATTTCTACAAAAATAGGCCAGGTCATTTTAAAAACTGATATTTTATCAGTGTTCTTTTTAATATTGTCCATAAAATTCCCCTCCAGAAAAAACAAAACCACGCTACATGGCATGGTCTTATGTTTATTTAATTTAATCTATCATCTTTATAATATTACTTTATCTCCAGTACATACCTGTATACAAACTTATATATTGAACATTTTTCTACATTGAGCAATTTCTTAAATCTTTTATCATTTAGTTTATACAAAAAATAAAACCACGCATAAATGCGTGGTTTTATTTTCATTCTGTTATGGTAGCGCTAACCCGCGTCGGCATTATACCATATTTTCGCATACACTTTCAACATTAAGTTCTCTGTTTTAATCTTACCAAATTCCTATTGAGCTGATAGTGTATTTTAGGATATCTCTTTTTTAAATAAAAAGGGACCGCGTTGAAAATAAATTCAACGCGGTCTTCATAGACAATAACTTTATCGAGAAACATGCTGATCAGCTGCTGTGCTTCTTCTAACGTACCATTTTTAAACATTCTTTTAGCCTGATTAAACACCTGCTTTACTGTACTGAAATCAAAATCAGTATTTTCATCTTTTATTTCATTTTCTATAATCTTTTGATGCAGCTGCTCTTTTTCTTTTCCCAAAGTTTCCAAACGATCCAATAATATGGGGCTGTCCGAGGCTTCGATAGCACTTAGTATCCTTACAATAGCATGTTCAATTTTTTTTAACTGCTTTTTTAAGTCTTCCAAAACTAAATTAGATTTTTTAGCAGCTAATTTTCTTTCCTGCTTAAACTGTTCAAATATTTTAGGAATTATTTTAGTATCAAAAACTGTATCAGCTAAATACTCTAAAACCGCTTTCTCTAAAGCATCTCTGTTTACCTCCTTATTTTTACAACTAATGCCGGTTCTATATCGTCGATTGTTACAACGGTACGTTACATAAGGTTTGTCTGCGTTTTGTGTTTTCTTACGGTTTCCCGAAAAAGCGGAACCACACACACCACAAATTATCTTACCGCTCAAAAGATATCTTTCTTTTTTGCGTACTACCTTATGCTTTTTACGCTTATTTAGTATTTCCTGAACTTTTTCAAAATCTTCTTTACTTATAATAGCCGGAACACCATCTGGAACGATAATCATTTTTTCCGGCAGATTATAATCATGATTATTCCGACTTTTTGTATAATAATCTTTTGGTTTTCCCCGCCGGTAAAAGTATATGCCCATGTATTTCGGGTTTCGCAGTATCTCGTATAACGATGTCTTGCGCAACGGATTACCACGTCTGCTGCTAAAACCAAGCTCATTTAATCTATCAATAATATCATTATAAGAATAATGCTCTAAAATCATTTTGAAAATAATTTTTACGCCCTCAGCTTCATGAGGATTTATTACCAATTTTTTGGTTTTTTCGTCAATATCATATCCGTATGGTGCCGTGCCGCCAGTGTGCATAGCCTTCAACGCGTTTTCTTTGAGGCCCTTTTTGACCTCTCTGGCCAAGTTTTGACTGTAAAACTCGGCCAGCAGTTCAATCATGCCTTCCATAAGCTTGCCTTCCGGTGTTTCGTCATCAAATCGTTCCAACACGCTGAGTAGATCTACGTTGGATTTACGTAGCTGAATACGATACCCCATGCTGTCACGCCTATTGCGTGCAAAGCGGTCCAGCTTATGGACGATGACAAAATTAAAATTACCATCTGCGGCATCAGCAATCATCTGCTGAAATTGCTCGCGGTCATCGCTTGTACCCGAACGAGCTTTGTCAATATAGTGCTTGACGATGACAAGGCCATTGGCAGCCGCGAATTCATTTATAGCACGTATTTGAGCATCAACAGACTCATCTCTCTGATTGTCTGAGGAAAACCTCGCATACGCTACAGCTTTCGGCTCAACACCTTTAGCCTTTAAGCTAAGCAGCTTTTCTTGTAAATTCATGCTCTTCCTCCTCCGCTATCATTCTGGCAATGATAGCGGCAATTAAACTGATAGCCTCGCTCTCAGGCCAGCGATTTGCTTTTTTTATAATAACTATCTCCCTGCCTTTTATAGAAACATCTACTTTTTTCTGCATCTATTTTACCTCCACAACACGCCAAATCGTCGGGCGACCTTCCCGCTTATTATCCTGATGATTTACGATCTTGTATTTTATGCCAATTTTCTTTAATTCATCATTAATGGCTTTGGGCTGTTTTGAAAAACGCAGGCCGACTTTTTTAAAATAATCGTCAACTTTATTCAAAAATGCTTCTTTCCCCTCTTCGTCATCTACGCACTCCTGAGAAGCCATGCTGCATAAAAATTTTTCTAAATCCAGCAAAGTGTCTTTATGTTCATCAAGCCGACCTATTTGAAACTTGTGAAACAGCCAACTTGATACCATGAACAAAAAGGCATTATTTCCGAATACCTTATTGTTTAATGCATTAACATGCTGTTTATACAGCTCACTTTCTTCGAGAGGCAGAAACAGGGCGTATTCATCATCAGCTACCGGTACGGCAGCCTTTCTATTTTTAAGACGTTGTTTATATTGATTCGTCAAATTCTGGCGGATATGTGCCAGCAAAAACTCTCGGAAATCAAATTCATCAATCTCAGTATCAAGATTTTTACAATCAAATAGGTCAACTAAATTGGTAAAGTAACTTAATAATCGTTCCATTTCGAGTACGGCAAAATTATTAACAATCAATCCGACTCTCGCATCCAGCCAAATAAATTGTGAACAATATCTGCTGTTTCTAATTAATTCATTGTATTTGTTCACTTTTTCATCACATCCATTTACTTCAAGCCAACTTTTTAAACCAGCTAGAATATTATTATAATATTTCACTTTTTTAAGAAAATACTCTTTGCCATAGTTAAAAAAGTACACATTTAACTGTGGCCTTGATCTGAATCTACTAAATCTTATCCGGCCAAGCATCTGCAAAAATTCTACTTCATCATCAGCATCAATAAAAATATAACGAACTGCATCATCATTGATATTTACACCATTGTCCAATACAGATGTGCATATCAGGACTTTAGCATCAAATCTTTCAGTTTGTATCAGACGTTTATAACACACATATTCATCATTGATAATGCCAGCATTTTTGCTGCTCGAATCGATAAAAATTGCATTATCAAATTTATCAGCCAGTACGCGGCCAATCTTCTTGTTGTTAATAAATAGAACAGCTTTATAATCTGACTTATTTACTTCATCGATCAGAGGAGTCAGCGCCTTTAAATAATCTTCGTTATATTCAACAGGCAGGAATTTATAATCTTTCTTTATGTCAGGGAAAATATACATCACTGTACCGTCGCTATAGTAGCTTTCTTTGATACCGGGATTGCAAATTCTGCTTGGTAGAAAACCAAATAAATTTGCATACATATACGGATACTTATACATATTATCTAAATTTTCAGGCTGCATTTTTAAGCCTTTCTCAATAATATCAGGCATGATATTCTGAGGTGTTGCAGTAATAAAAATCTTTAAAGCAAATTTAAAATAGCCAAAAATGTCATCAAAGACCTGTTTTGTTGTATAATTAAACAAAGCATCTGCTTTAAAAAAGTGCGCTTCGTCTACAACAACTGCACCAATATTATAATTGCTTAATTGCTTTTTATTAGTTTGATAAAACGCCTGCATAGTCATAACAATGGCAGGTCCAAAATCAAACATCCCAACCTTGCCATTTTCAAATTCAGATTCAAATTGTGACTGCATCTCATAATATTCTGCTTTGCCCACATATCTGCCCAGAACATCACTAAGCAGCTGCTTTTTGGTCTGTTCACTAAGAGCAGTACGGTTAGTCAGCAGCAGCATTTTCTTTCCGCTGCGTCGTACTTCCGGCAACAGTCCATTTAACACCCACGTAGTTTTGCCAACACCTGTCGGAGCTGCAATGACAACTGGGGTATTTGCCGTCCATAAGCAGATTTCTCTGTTAAGCAGGTTTAAATCAGCGACATCAAAGTTAATAACCTTGCAGCTATTCTCAGAATACAAACGCTCTTTTTTAGTTACTATTTTTACTTTAACCGGTTCAAAATTTTCCATTTTGAATACCTCCTTTGTGTATTTGATAAAGCTATTATACTCTGCGAACCGAACCCTATTTACTATAACTGCATTTTGCTATTTATCGTACTTTTCGTACGCTAACGGAAGGAGAGAAGAATGAATAATATTGCAAAATCACTCGATAACTTGACTAGTAAAGATTTTACAGACATAAAAACACACAAGAATTTGAAGTTTTATCTGACTTTATTAAGTATTGCGCGAGAATTATTCTATTCACGTAAAAATTTTGCAGCATATAGATTAATAGATGAATCTAGTCAGCCAAATGATGCGGATATTATCCATAAGCTATTAGATAATTTTTATAACAATGGCGAGAGTGAAGTATCTATTAAACGGCTTAATTCTATTGAAGAATTAATATCAAAATGCAATAACAGCATAACTGCATCTGAACTAGTTCTTATCAAATATGGATTTGATACGATAATAAAGTCTTCTAGCGAAGTTCTTTTAAACAGAATAGAAAAACTTTTAAAAAATCATACTACCCCTCATACTTTAACTGCTGAAATCCGTTCTTCAATACTTCACTATAACCAAGCGCATGAAAATACAGCCCATGAAAAATACAATACAATAATTAATTTTATTTATTTAATAATATTACATCTTAAATTTTTCTTTACAAATTCAAATTGTAAATATATAAAAAACAATATTAGCGAAGATTTCTTCTACTGCGATTATGCAATCATTAATAATAAAGAAAAATCTGATTTAATCTTTAATTTGTATAAAGATTATCAGAATATTTATGAATATCAGACAAAACTTAGCCACCTTCACTTAACTCCAGATGAACTTTTCAGCAGAATTACAAATCAATTTGGCTTCGAGAAAGCCCGTCGCTATTTCAAAATAACTGGCGGTTTGCCTGAAGGAAAAACAGAAATTGTCAATAAAGAGGTTTTTGCTCAAAGACTATTGCAGGCTTTAAATACCAGCGGCAAAACACAAGTTAGCGTTGCCCACGAATTAAACATACCAAAAACTACTTTAAATTCATACTTCAGCTCAACAGAAAAAATTCCAAACTCTTTCCCGAACGCACTTGCTTATGCGCTGAGTATTACGCCTGACTATCTGGCCGGAAAAACTGATCAGCCTAATCAATTTTTAGATTGCAGCACGAAACCCTTGTCTATAATTTACACACGTACTCCCGAAACTTTTAGTTACAGCTACCAAAAAAGCGCTGAATACCATGAGTTAAAAGAGGCCATAAAAAATATTCCTAATCCATTCGAAGTTACTAATGAACTTTTGAAACTTTCAGAGCGCTGTTTAAGAATGATCGCTTTATATAAGAAATCTGAACTAAACCCTGAGTTTTTATGGCGTGGGATAAACGACGCCGGCAAAGAATTAAATCAAGAAAAAATTGAAAAATGTACTGAACTAATTAAGAATTTTAGGTCTGAAAATCAAATAAATTTTACAAATCTCAATAAAGGTAATGATAAATTAGCTAAAGTATACTTCAAGGAAGTTTATCCTTTGCAAAATGAATTAGCTCATAAGTTACAAGAATTAGAAAAACAGTTAGCATCAGTCATTATACCAAAATAAAGGCAGGCGATAAGCCTGCCTTATTCTTTTTCTTTCAGCAGTGACTTCACTTCAACATCTAGTGCGGCCGCTATCAGCAATAACGTCTCCATATTGAAAGCACTTTTACCGCATTCCAAATCTGAAATTCTTGACCTAGATACACCAGCCAATGATGATAAACGCTGCTGTGTATATCCTCGCAAACTCCTATAATAGCGAACCTTTAATCCAATTTTTTTATATTTATCTTTAAACATTTCAATTTCTCCGATCACTAACAAAAGCTAATTCCAAAACTCCCTGATTACTTCTACCAGCTTATGCTTCTGCGGCGCTCGCATCTTCCTCAGCGACTGCATCTCTTTCAGCATGGTATATATTTCATCATCAGTCATGACCTTCAGGAACTTCCTTAACCGAATAATAAGGATATTGGCAATACGTTCAATGGTTAAAATGTTTTTAAAATCTTCTTCATCCTCTACAAGCTCTGTTATCAGCTGCTCCGATTTTCTCAGCATGTCGTTAAAGATGTAATTCTCAGCTCTGCTCCAATTCTTCATGCTTCACCTTCCTTATGCAGCTTTGCTTGCTTTCTTCTGGCAGTCCATGCAAAGAGGCTGACCGAATTTATTTACCGAAAACTGCACTACCTTCTCACTGGTTATATCTTCACCACAGCCTACGCATACTGCAACACCTTCACTGGCTGTTTTCTTAGGTGCTGATTTTGGTTTACTGCTGGCAGCTGGTTTTACATTCTGCTGGCTTTCAGTGCAGGTAGCTTCATCAGTTTTTCCGTCAGCTTCAGGATCATCACCGGTAGCAATGCAAAGACTGAGCATGAAGGCATATTTTATGGCAGCAGTCTGAGCTTTCATCACAGCTTTATCTCCGGCATCCTGTCCTGAACCAATGCCAAACAAGTCCACGCTCTCTCCACTGTCGCTGTCAATGATGTGTACCTGTACCGATACAGTGGCTAAATGCTCGGTATTGCCTTTTAGGTTGGTAACGTCAACCATACTTTCTAATGTAGGGCAGACAATACTTGCCAGCTTATTTTTGGTAAGAGCTTCATTGACCTTCTGCAGCACATCCTCGGCGGTAGCATATTTGTAGTTATGAAAGCTATTAATGCCGTTCTTGGCTACATGGCTGCATTCGTTCATTACAGCTACAAGTTTTTTTGCGATTTTTGCATTTTCCATATAAATTCACTCCTTTACTTCAATAATCACTGGGAAACATGACTGTTATAATGTCATATTCGATTTTATCGGTGCTTTCAGCGGTAATAAAGATTTTGCCTTTACAGGTTTTATAGGCACCTAAAAGAAAATCTTTATATTTTAAAGCATCAGCATTAACAGCTTTATCTTCTTCAGAAATTTCACCCCAGTCCTTACGGCAGAATCTTCCTACAGATGCCAGGACTTGGGTACTGAATGCCAGGCTTTGTTTTACTTCACAGGCTAAGGCTGCCGTCTGATAAATTTTAGCTTTATGAAAAATATTCATTTTAAACCTCCATACAAAACAAAAAGCAGACAGTTTAAAACTGTCTGCTTAATTTATAATATTTTTATTTTTTCCAGCGCAGATAAAAGAGCAGGAAAGGATCAAGGATATACAACACTTTATCTCTGTACTCCAAAGCATCCAAGTCCGGCATATCTTTTTTTATCAGGTTAACTAACTTGTTGATGGTACTTGAAATAACTGCTGATGCAATACGTTCATGGGTAATCAGCAGGTCTGCAATCCGGTCTTTGATTTCCTCAAGAGAAAGTTTGCTTACAGGTGGATCTGCTTTTAAGGCAAGAAGCATAAGCTCATAAATGTCAACATCTTTATCAAGTGTCCGATAGAGCTTTCTTCTTCCCTGACCTTGTGATGGGCCATGAAGAATTGTTTTGACCAGTTTGTCATAATGTGTGTAATTGGAAGCAGTTTCACTGAAAGCTGCTTTCACGTCATTATATGATACTGTATTTCTGATGTCTTCATAATTGAGATGGGTGTAAGCAAGGTTAAAACAGTTATCCTGCATCAGCTGAGGGGAGGAAATACTTTCCTGTGCCAAAAGATTAATACATCCATCAGATACATCTAAGTTCAGCAGACTAAAACCCTTTACTGCAATTTCTTTTAATTCAGCGGTAGTCCATAAAGGTATTTCGATAGAAGTAGTTCTTCCGATAAGGTCAGGATTTAAAATTATTGCTTCATCACTTCTGTGCGGTAATGATAAGATTACAGCTTTTAGGCCATGAAACAGCTCCGTCTTTAATGTTCTTGCTATATAAAGCTGCAATTCTTTAGGTATGTAGTGGAAATCATCTATAACAAGAACTTTATCATTTTCGATAAGATATCTGATGATCTGACTTTCTGTTCTTGCTCTTGATACTGTTACCTGATTAGTAGAAACTGCATTCTCAGAAGTATCTGCACCTATACCAGTTCCAAGAATACCAGCACTGAATTTTGCAGAGCCTTTAATTGTTTTAGCTTGACTGCTCTGCATACCTGTTGTGGTAGTTACATTATCTGACAGAGGAATCTGTTCAGCTATATGGCTCCAGAAATCTTCTTTAGAACTTATCTGATTACCGCTGAGATCGATAAACTTTTCGTCAGCAATAACATTATGACATAAAACTGTTTTACCAGATTTGGAGGCACCGGAAACGAATATAAGATTGCCCTTCATCATAAGAGCTTTTTCCAGCTTTTGGTCAATAGTTTTATTACCTTCACTGATACGATGAATATATGTATTTTCAGGAAAAGAACGTGGACTAAAGACATCTTCTACTTTATAGCACATTTCTTCCACCGCCTTTTATACTTAATAATAAAATTATATCATTTTATCTAAGTATTTTGAAGAAATACATATTACTTTATTCATTTATGGCTATGCTGCGTTCTATATCAACAAGACAATGCCCAGTATTATGGT
>CAUDEF010000004.1 GCA_958448515.1 uncultured Phascolarctobacterium sp.
AAAAGAATTCTGTAGTAGTTTATCTGAATTGCCCAGTCTAGGAGATACCTTACGCCATCTGTGCGCCATTCTTTTCTGGTCTTTGGCTGACCTTTCTTCAATCCAGTTTTATAAACTTCACCTGTCGGGACATCGACTTTATAGTAGCCTAAAGCCTTCATAAGCTTGTAGGAGCTTGTAATTTTATAGTCTCCAAGGGTTTTGTCTGTGTAGTCTATAATCTGGCCGTAGAGGTCAAATTTGCCGCTGGTTACTTCATCAGCAAGACGTTCTTCACTGAGCATATTGCCTTCAGTGTGACCTTCGTTAATGGTATGGACAGCACTGCCATGAATGGCAAAAAGCTGCTGCATGGGATCAACTGCATATTCTGTTGTCTTTTTAAGATAATTTTCTCTTATGCCGCAGAGAAGTTCAGTTACTGTAGGCTCTTTAATATTTCTTTCCGTGGTCTTTGCTACGGCTCTAAGTGTAGGCAGGAACATACATCTCTGCTTGTTGACGCAGTTTTCAAGGCATGCAGGAATAGGAACTATATTTCCGTTTGGACACTGGAATTTCGTTGCCGGCATTACTTCCACCTCATTTCATAATTACAGGTAAATCTATCTAAGTGCAGATAAAAGTTATGGTAGGTATCTTTAGTAATATATGCTTCACGAACATTTTCCTTAATCTTATCCGGACTGTCATAGATGCAGACTTTGGCTTTAGGGAACTTTTCGTTGATGTAGTCAGTTACTTCCTTGAAGCTGTCAAAGTATTCTGTTTCGTAGCAGTCTTCAATGCAGTAGTCAATGCGGTACTTATCTGTGAAGAATAAGCCATCCACATCAGTGTTGATGAAGATGCAGGAACCGGGTTCTTCAGCTACATAGACAAGGCTTATTTTGTTATCATATTTGTCCTGCAGAAGCTGGAAAAAGCTTGTCATATTAGGCTGCCATGCTGATTCAGTTTCAGCTTTAAAAGCATAATACCCACATCTTTTGTCTGTAAGCTCAAATTCCATGTAGGAAAGGTAATCTCTCCTGTCAGATATTTTCTCTGCATCTTCCTTGCTGTAGCCGTGTTTTAAAAGAATTTCATATACACTTTTGCTCTTGCTGTTTTCAAAGACATCAAGCATGATGTTATGCAGGTTTTGTAATAAGTTTTTATCACTGCTGTAGAAAGCAATGTTATTGCTGCAATAGTTTGCCATGGTAGTTACTCCTTTCAAAATAAAAGAAAAAGGCTTAACCATCTAAGGTTAAGCCTAGATTGCAATTTTTTCATTTGGTCTTTTAAACATTGTGCTTACTTTAATCAAATCAAAGTTATTATACTTATGCTGATTTAGGTAACAGAATTATATTTCTCTTGCTTACAGCTTCTACTCCTTCATCAAGGAGAGTACCGCCGATACGTTCAAGTTCTGTAGCTCTGTTGTAGTCGGTTACGTCCTGTGAACTTCTCGTTACGGCATTAACTAAGCCGAAGTGAGAATAATCGTTGCCCATGATAAAGTGCCGCAGGATAGAGGCACGCTCCAGCTTATTCAAGACATATCTGTCACCTAAGACTTCTACAGTCTGTACCGGATTTTCTCCGGTCTTGATGCTCATAGCTGTACGCATCTTATCTGCAGTCAAAGTAAATTTAGCTTCATCTACAGCAGCACTGACTATGTCCTGTACCTTCATAAAGTATGCTTTATCATCTGCCGCTAAAGTAGCGTCACTATAAAGTTCATAGGCATTATCGGTATCTTCAACCTGTTTGCCGGTATGATATTTCTTATGGGCAAGGTCTTTAGAAATCATACCGTTCTTGCAGACAAGCCTGTAAACCAAAGGTTCTACCTTTAAGGCACCTAAGCCTATCTCGCTGTTGGAAATAACAAAGCCTGCCTGCACAATATCTCCAGGAACGATTTCTGTTTTCATGGTTTTGTTGATTACCTTTAAATACAGGTGGGTTTCAGTAATATCGCAGCTGATGATCTCGCAGCCTTTCATCTCAGCAATGACTGGCAGTACATGGTCTACCAGTTCCAGATTATCTAACCTGCGGTAACGGTCACTGAGAAAGGCTCTCAGTTTTCCGTCTAAGGTTCTCAGCATTCTGCGTTCAGGATTCTGCATAAGCCAGCCATTGACATTCTTGTCTAAAAGCTCCGGGTACTCCAAACGCATACGCTCGTAATACTTATATGGGATATTAAGGCGGTCGGCAATCTGACGGTGAGCAATGTCTGTAATGCGGTAGCTTAAAATATCTTCACCTGTAGAAACACTGAGCATACTTACGCCATTGGTACTGCTGATGTTGATGCTTCTGGTATCGGCAATTAAGTCCTTTCTTGCTTCACGCTGACGCTCCAGCTCTCCATACAGATTTTGAATAGTTTTGATTCCTTGTTTCATGATACATTCCTCCTAAAGTTGATATAGATTTTAATTGTATATATAAATAACGGCAGCCCAGTACAAGGCTGCTGTTAGGATTTTAGACATAGAAAAAGCCCAGATGTCGTTAAACATCTGGGCTGAAGTGTATGTTCCTATGATCCTTTGCAAGGGTTTCTGTTATATAAACAGAGCTTGCAAGTTATTCATATTAATAATATATAATTGAAAAACTAAACTTTTCCATCAATATTATCACATTTCCATAAATTTAAATATTGAAATGTATGGCAAACTATATACAAGGCAACTCAAATAGGCTACCCCTTTAGGAATAATTAAAAGACTATATTGTAACTTTTATTTTAGCATACAGTTCTGGAGTTTGATCTCTCAAACGCACTGCGAACGCACAACAGGTCATCCCTTTTTCAATGCATTTATTAAAGGTTTTATAGTAATCTTCTACATTTGAATTTATAACTATTTCTTTTACGCATGGATTCAGAGACACCAAAATGTAGCAAGCACGATATCCTTCATCCAATAATCGTGAAATTTCATTTAGTTGCTTTATAGCTCTTTCAGAATACACCGTTGGAAAAACAGACTTCTTAGAAAATGACAATGTACTTTTTATCTCAATGATTGTATTTGTATCGTGAACAAAAATATCTGTCTTATAAGCACCTATCTTGTATTCACGAGAAACCTTTTTTCTGGCTCCTAAAAATGCAAAGTATCGTCTTTTTATTTGTGCTTCTACTACACGATTGGCTTGCGCCAGATTAAGTAAAATAAAACTTCTTCGATACTTTACAGCATAGACCGCAAAAGAGGTTCTTGCATTTGGTGTTTCTATTGGTTTAAGCAAAACCGTCCTGCCTGTCATATCAATAAAATTGCTGAGCCTGCAAGATGATGGAATGTAGCAGATTTCATCTTTTCCATCAATACTTACGCTACATAGAAAACGGTTCTTTATTTCCGTTTGAAAAGTTCCATATACATAGTCCATAGATTTCTTATCCGGCACCTGCTACACCCCCATTCTTAGATTATTCCTTGAATTACATCATTTACGATTTTATCTAACTCCTCAATTTCTATTAAATAACCTTGAGCGCGCTCGACAACATCGCCATTACGATAAATCATGTCTCCATGCTTCTGAAGGTATTGCGCATCTGGCTCTTCTATTATCATTCTCGAAGAGATTCCATCATTAACACGCAACGCAACACGACCGTTTAACTGTGCCTTTGTTGTTGACGGAACAAGCTTGGCTTCTGGTCGCTGAGTACATATCACAAGATGTATTCCTCTACTTCTTCCGGCCTGTGCGATTCGTTGTACTGGCTTGTAGAATGCATTCTTTTCCTTTGTAGTTTCCAACTGATCAGCCAGATCAGCGAACTCATCAATAACCACAACAATTGGTGCGAGTTTCTCGGCTACTTTTTTATTATACTCAATAATATTGGCAACTCTTGCTTCTGCAAGAAGTCTGCCTCTACGTTCCGACTCTTCGAAAATAACTTCTTTTATTACCTTTGTTGCTTCTGCTGCATCGGAAATAATCCTACCCGAATACAGGTGAGGAAGACCTTCAAAATGAATGAAGTCTTCCAATTTTGACGAAGAGAGAATTAATTGCAAATCCTCTTTCTTTGGATGGGTAATCAGCATTGCTGCTAGCATGGTGAACAAGAATACCGATTTGCCTGAACCTGTACTACCACCAACGAGCATATGAGGCATTTGGCTCAAATCCTCAATCAAATCCTTTCCATTTGGTGTTCTGCCAAGCGGGAAGAACAACTGCTCTGGTGATGTTATTGCTGGAATAGAACTAATGACATCCTTGAAGAGAACCTTCTCCCTCTGAAGTCTTGGAACATCCAGCAGTAATTCATCTGAATTAGGAATCTGCTGAATAATAACTCCAGTTCGTTTCATTTCACGTCCGATATCCTCAAGGTGACTCGCTAATCCCTGTAAGGCTTGACCACGTCCGAGTTTAAATTTGAGCCGAATAACACTTGGACCGACTACTGCGGACTTTGCTTCACACTCTCGAAGACTAACATGATAATCGCCACAGGAACGCTTGAAGTCTTTTACTAATTGTTCAATTTCTTCAACAGGAACACCCTTTAATTCTACTTTTTTCTCCTGAGCCTCTACCTCAATCGGTTCTGTTTGAACTGCGGGTACTTCAGAAACAGTACTATTGGATTCAGTATCACATTCAGTATGCTTCTCCACCATCATAGAATCGGATTGGTTTCCAAATTCATAGATAACTGTTCCTTCTTCATTTGACTCAGGAACCTCATCAGAATCATAATCTATTGCAAGTGTTTCCTTCAGAACAGTACCTTCCCCAAGCACCTCCTGCTGTATTTCCTTTGCGCTTAACAGTCTATATTCAAGCGGCATGACCAGAAATTAATTGTCTTCCGTCTTCGCCCTTTGTAATAGTGGCATCTGGTGATTCGTCTCTGGTTTTAACCTCTATAGGTTGAATTACCAGAGTATTAGTTTCGGCAATATACTTCAAGCCAACGAGATCAGCACGTTCATTTCCAAAACGACTATCCTGTAACCATAACCTAGCCTTTTCATTGTCAAGTGAGGCTACCAGTGAATCATTATTATTTCTCGTATACCACGATGCAGCAAAAAGTGTCCCAATGAGGCCCTTTTTCTTATTGTCCATAGCCTGTACATCAGCTCCGAACTTCGGAATGCTGATGAAACCGTTAGATGCAATATGACCAAAGCTTTTCAAAATACCAATAAGAGTCTCTGGCTTCGGATACAGATTATAGGAACGAAGCATAGTTAAATACTGCGCAATAATTCTGGAATTACAGGAAGCCCAGACATTTACCATACGACGGTCATACTGTATTTCTCCAATCGGAATAGCACCATGCGGATCGTAATTATTTGTATCCCTATCAGCAGCAACAAGCCACTGAACCATCCCTTCTTGAATAGTAGAAACTACTGCTGTCATATCCGCATTTCCATTATATGTTGTACGCGGATTCATATTATTACTAATGACATCAGCCAACTTCATCAACTTATGATAGTCACCGATTAAACCAGAATCCATTTCAGCCGAAGGGAAAATGCTTCCTCTATGCTGAATTATATCAAAATCATAGTCATAGGTAACTACAAGCGGGTTAATATACAGATTTTTATTATTGGGTCCAAACTCAATTGCGTATGCAGACTGGTCAAAATAGAACGCGACATGAACTGGCTTTTCAGAAAGAGCGATCTTTACTTCATTTGCAGATTCTACATTACGAATGCTGATAGCTATCTTATTCTGACGTATAAACTCACCAATTTCATAATCCTTACCAGAATAATCCAGTTTTGAAAGTTCGGTATTTCCGTTCTGCTTTCTAGTCAAATAAACATCATAAACTACTCTTTCACAACCATTTTTGTCCATAAAGGACTTAATTGCACGAATATTCGCAATCAGGTCTGGAGCGTCGACAGAGCAAATTCGAACTTCATTTTTAGTATAAGGAGCAAAACCAATCCATCGTGTCAGAATTTCTCCAATTGACTGAGTCCCATCATCACCCAAATATCTATTAGTCTTATTTTCAAATGTTGGCAGCATTTCTATGTTTCCAGAGCAGGGTAAAACCTTATCATCCGAAGACCCAGTAACGATACTGTTAGCAATAACAAAGCTCAAAATTTGAGGAAGTTGATTGAGTACAGCAGTCAAAGCAGTCGCATCATCCTCACTCAACTGCGATTTCTTTGAAGGAAGGGTTTTGAAAATCTCATAATAACGCCACAAGAAGATCGGATGCAAGGGAAGAAGAATAGCCTTCCATTCCTTTGGTGTTTTGACGTACAATACATCAAGCAGTAGCAAAGCCTTTGCAATAAAACTGGTACTACTTGGACTCATTTCACGCATAGAAGGCTCGTTTAAACTGAATGCGTGATACAACTTTGCCCAAGTCTCAATATAATCAATGAGTGTTTGACGTGCTTCCTCGTCAACTCCAAAACTAAGAACAGGATAATACATTATCATATCCAAATTTCTAAGCAGTTTGCATCGAAGAACCAATAATTCTTCGACTATAGTAGTGAATAACTCAGCTGTTTCAATGTTTTTAACTTTAAATTGAGCATCAAACTGTGTAATGAAATCAAACAAAGACTGACTGCCATCGATTCCACCATGAAAAGCTACTATGGAATCTTCAGATACCGGATTAAATGAACTAAAACTTTGAATATCCGCAGAGATAGCATCCTTCAAAACGCTTTCTTCTGTTTCCATTAAGCCACCCCATGCAGTCTCATTACAAACAATTCCAACTAGCCTTCTTAAATCTGACTGGTGATTTTCAATGACTATAGTCCTGTCGTCAAAAACTCCACTGATGGTAGGTATACTATCATTGTTCTCTTCTGTTTCAGAATCAAAATGCTTTTTCAATTCCTCAAGCAATTCTTTGACAGCAGCAACATCCTCTTCATCACCATTAACAATCACATCTGAAATCAATTGTCCAAGTTCCTTTGGACGAATAGGTGCTGCTTCTGTAGTTACATCAGGTGTATCGGTTTCAGTTCTATCAGGAGTCTTAGGTGATTTCTTTTTCTTGGATTCATTTGCCTTTGAAGCTGAAAACAAATCCTGTACTGTTGCAAAATCCAATTGTCTTAGAGTATTCTGGTTTCCGTATTTGTAAAGATTCTGAAGAAGGTTATATGCATTTTGCAGACGGACTCTATCATCACCCTTTGTTCTTGCTAATGACCGACTCAACTTTTTACGAGAATCCTCAGATAACTGTCCAATAGCAAAAATCAGTTCACGATTTCGATTCAAACGTTCCTCTGGCTTGTATTTTGTTCCCAAAATATCTGCATCACACAGAAGATTCAACCTCCACATATTATTGGGTATAGCTTCTGCAGTAGTCCCTGTATTTGAAACTGCTTGAACAAATTCCATAATTGCATCAAAAGAATAATAATCTGAGGTTTGCTGCAGCGCACGCCAGAAATTCTGTGTAGGTGTATTGCTTTCATTACTAATCTGTTGTTCCAGAAGATATTTTGAAATATCCTTTAATGAAACAACATCAAACTCAGCAAGAGAATGTAATTTGTCCGTATCAGCTTTTACAAATACAACAATATTTCCTGCATATTCAGGGACGCTTCTCCACAGAACCGCCTTCTCAATGGATGAAGTTAAGGTATAATCCGCCTCTTCAACATCGGCAGAAATACCATATCCTACTGCCGCAACATAAACATGAGATTTTCTTTTAGAAGACAATTCAACCGCTATTTCAGTAGGTTGAATATCGCTAATACCTTTAGCAAGAATTCCAACTTTGGAATCTGCCATTTTTTCTACTAATAGCCCTATAACAAGGCCTTGCTTATCTATCATCAATCCGAGCCTCCTAAGCGAATCTGAAGAATACCGTCGGCCATTACCTCAGCAAAATCCATAGATTCTAGCAATACAGCTAATGAAGTGAAATTTCGTTCAAGGGAATCCTCATCAATCTGCAGGAGCATACCACTACTCTGGATTTTTTCAAGTTCGCATGCACTACCTCCGACAATAATACCAAAACGCTCCCATAAACGATTTCTCATATCGCTTCCACTAAGTATTTCGCTTGGGCTTACAGTACTACGAAGTATCATCTCCAAGATATCCTGTGACAATACAAATCTTTTATTAGGGTGCATTTTATCTGGAGGATATAATATACCAGCAGAAGTTCCCAGAATTTTAAGGCAGTTAACCGGATGTGATGATGCTTCTAATGCTAGCATGTCATACATAGTCTCGCCAAATACAAGTCTTGCATCATCATCTGTTACGCATGCTCTTGCACGTTCCTTTGCTAATGCCCATAAAGTGTCAAGTTCAACCGAAGATTTTTTCTTTTCGTCATAAACTGGAGTTGCTGATTTCAAAAGAGTCTTTTTGCTGTAACCCTTTTCCTTTAACTTCTGTGCATAACCCCATGCATAAAAACGGTTGATAGACTTATGCATCTGCGTGTAAGCCATCTCCGATGCACGTGCTACACTACTTTGACTCGGCGCCATACCTGAAAAATCCAGCAGAATCGGTCTAATATTTTCACCACAATAAAAGGCTTCAAGAAGTGCCATATAACGAATCAATTGAAAAATGCAAAAGAAGTTGAAAATACGCAGTTGTGTTAATGTATTTGGATGCTGCTTGAGATTATCCATCAGGCATAAGCCACTTTCATTAAGACCCTTCAAATACCACTTCAAAGAATCATTTAATACGGTAAATGCTGGTAAATCCTCGTGTCTGCTCTTCTCAAACACCTGCATATAACTCTCTAAAACTGGTTCAAATAAAATAGAAATTGGATCATTCGCCTTATCGAGCAGTTCTTTAATGTATTCTGCTAATTCCGGACAATAAGAACGAATCAAACCACCAATAAACTCTCCTGTATCCTCATAGATTGAAGTTCTTGTCAAAAAATACTTTGAACCAGCAGTAAAGGATATCATATCATCTTTGAGCCCTTTTACTACATATACCCCTTTATCTGCAGATATAAGTCGCTGCATAACATTTCGCATAGATTCAACAGATCCCTCAGCAATGTCATCTTCAATTATCTCATTTTCTGCAAGCATGGAATATATCTTTTCGAACTCACTTCCTTCGGGTACATTCCCCTTTGCGTCTGACACTAAGGCAAGTTTCTTTATCTGCATCGTAGTGTTGAAGCCGCCATATATACATCTTTGAACTCCATTAGCAACATGGACAGGCTTAATTGAACCTCCATTAGGCGTAAATCCAACATATGTACTATCGACTTCTTTTCTAAAAGAATGAAGATTTATTCCCTCACTCATGTTATATCTCCTTTGCTCGCTCGCCTTCAATAGCAGAATACTTGTTTTCTTCTCTATCAATAGCTACCGATATTTTCTTTTTGTTTTGAACATCCAATAATGAAATCGTAACAGTATCTTCCTCATCTAAATCTTCAAAGGATTGAAGTTGCTCTACAAAACGCCAAACCTTTTTGACAAGGTTGGAATCCATAAAAAGAACAGGAACGCCACGTTCAGCCTCTGACAAAAGCATATACATATCAAAATCAATTTTTAGGAAGACATGTTTTGCATCCTTTTTCTCTAGACGGATATAGTTGGCCGTCATGTCAATTCCACTCTTCATGCTCGACAGGATATCCGGTCTACCAATCTTCAAACCACTCTTTTTAATTGAGCCCATAGAAATTAAAACCTTTCTTGGCTCATTATCATATCGGTGACCTGTCCAAATTTGTAGTTCCGAAGTGGAAGCTTTTATGGATCCAAAAAAAGTATTGAGTTTACGAACCAGTTCCTTAATCACTTTGCCATTATCCTGCCCTAAAAATTCTTGAAAGCGAGTAACATCATCATCCATGATTTTCAATAGTTCTTTCCCGTTTTTATTAAAGAAATAGAACTGTCTTTTTCTCAACTTAAATAACTCGTAGTTATCACAAGCTATGGATTCAGCCGGCACCTCGTACCCATTCACCCAACTATCAGTAGGAATATCATTGAGCAGAATTCTCTCATCCCATATGGGATGAGAGATGGTAACTGGATCAATTGCATTTCGAATTGCGTCAAACAAAGTACCCTTGCCGGAGAACACAAGATTAACTAAGTTATACTGATTGCTTCCGGTTGTGCGGCTAATCATCTTACAGTTTCTATTTCCAAAAATCAAATAAGCAATAAGACTTTGCAGTTCACGAACGGTTGCATGATAACCTTGCATGGATACTCTCTGCAAAATAACAAAGAGGCGCTCTTGGAATAAACTGCTATTAAGTAGACTACGGTTTTTATGCACATCACAGCTTTCATTCAATGGGCAAGCCGTGCATTCCGTATAATGCGTATCATCTGTCAACTTCTCAATTGCTTTTTTCAAAATTTCTGAAGTCAGCACTTCTCTCTTGCTCAAATCAAAAACAACCAAATTTCTGTTCTCAGTTATTTCATCATGAAAAACAATAGCGTGACTCATCTGGAAATAGGCATCCTTAATAGGCTGAAATTCCGAATATTTTTTATAAACAGAGTATAAAATAGCTGCATTAATTGCTATAACAAAAGGCGTATTGCGTTCTCTTGCCGTTTTCCATTTCAAATAGATATCATCATTAGAAAGTGTACTTGCGTCTAATTCGATGCAAATCGGCTTTCCTGTAGCTTCCAATTTCTCCTTCAGTAATCGGATGACATGAGTCTTACCATCCCCTGGATTGCCAGTAAGCACTACATCCTTGCCATTAAGTACAGCTTCCATGATAGCAGCATCCAGTTTTGTCTCAAGATGTATTACCGAAAGCAGTTCAGATGCTATATGGTCAGCATAGGCACTGGACCCTCTATAAAAATCTCGTACAAACTGAAGACCTGTTTTTATTTCATCATTTGTAGGCATGTGTTGTACCTCCTTAAGTTTGGAAAAACTCCATTCTTCGTCTTCATTTATCTGATTGCTTACAAGAAAGTCTTGTTTGTCAAAATTACGGATTCTCTCATAAATCGGCTCATAATTCAATCGACTTTTCAGCCATCGATTACGCCAAAAATCAATAATCTTTTGAGTCCCGGCAACATAGTCTGCTATATCAGTATAATATTTCGGTTCAGAGTCTCTACCTAAAAGATAGTCAAAGGTATTTTCTGCTAAACATGCACCATATACGATTCTTGACATGGCATGCTTAGAGAACTCTTTCGAATCCTCATTGGTTGATTCAAGAAGTTCACGAATCGACATTGTGAGGAGTCGCATTTTAGGACTGGCACCTTCACCGAAAACATGGTTAATACGATTAAAACCATCGCTCGTTGCTTCGGTAAGACTCATAGTTGTTGCTTTACTTATATGCATCGTTCCAAACCCTATGGTCATTCCAAGTTGTTTCCAGACAATATCAAAATCCGTATCAAATATTTTTCCAGGTATTTTCAGACGATTGTACTGACTTGATCCCACATAATACAATGACGTCGTACCAACATAAACAAGGTCTGCAGGTCTACAAACTGGTTCACCCTTCAGCCTACTCGCAATTTCACTCGCCTTATCTACATATCTTTCCTTATAGTCATGAACAACTTGTGGAGAAATAGCTAAAAGCGCGACAAGTTTGCCCCCAAGAATCTCGTTATATGGTGGAATTGCTCCGCAAACATTTAATTCCATCAAACTCGATCCAATATGTTTTGTTTTTTGTGCAACCAGAGCACTTCTAATCGCCGAGTTTCCTGTTTCACTCTTGCAGAAATCTATCCAAACCTTATTGAAATTTTCTGAGTTAAGAAGGTCTTTAATTGCCTTTTTTGCACTTAATAAACGAGCAAGTTGCTCTGCGCGTTTTCTGCGATAAAGTGCCTTTTCTGTAGCAATAGAAATGCTACCAAGTTCACTCTTTTCCCCATCACTGATATCGCTTTCCACTTCATTCCGTAAAAGCTGCTGACGGTTCTGTTCTGCATTAGATGCCTCATCCAATAAAAGTTGAATATCAGTATCTGTAGGATTTTCAACGACCATTTCCGTGCAGAGTTCTGAATAATCTATTCCAACAATCCCCTCTTCCAAATATATAAGGAGCTGTTTAAGCTCTTTTTTTGCACAGTCATTATCTACAGTAATAATTCTGTCTATAAAAGCCTTTTGATTCCAGCCAATATAATCATCTCGGCAGGTAATCTGTACTGCACAGTTTTCAAGAGATGCTATACCCATAACAGCATGCATCGGATGGGCAGCATCTCTGATTAGATACTGCATGGTTCTTCCCGGTGTTGTCTCAGCGGGAGTAGACCACGTTAAACGGCAATAACGCCATATTTCTGATATTTTTAGGCCCGTAAACTCATCTCTCTCATTTTCTCTTACTAACTGCAAATAGGGCTGAATAGCATTTTCAATTTCTATCTCACCAACATGTGCACGTTCAATTCGTTCAGCCAGTTCATCACCATCAGCAATAAGTTTTACAATACTCTGTTTGTTTCCCCCCGGATTTTCCATACGGCTTATAAAATCAGTATAACCAACAAGTCTCTCATGGCGACTTTCACTCATCCAACTCCTAAGCAGTGCTTTGACCTCTGGAGAGGTAGTGTCATGTATATCAACTCCATTAAGGGTCGGTAAACTCATGTATAAAATACCATCTCTATAGCATGCTTTCCATGAAGCACGAATTAAATCTCTAAACAATAGCCAAATAGCGCGGTACTTTTTTCGCTGTTCAATATTATACTGACAATCATTCTCAACCCATTCAATTTCTCGCTCAGCTAACCTCGCAACAGTAATTGTGGGAGTTTTTTCGGTAATTTCGGCCGCAGCATTATAAAAACGAACCCTGAATTCACCTTCTAATCTTGGGCGAAAGGGAATCTCTTTATTTATCATTTACCGACATCTCCTTTTATAGTAATCATTGGAAAATTAAACTAATTTTCCATAAATATATTTCCCTCATTTTGTGTAACGCCTATAATCATCATTCTCTACTTAAACTCCCCCCACATTGTACACTTCGCTCTATTCACCGATCATCTCTATAATACCACTCAGATACTAGTTCAAAACTTTACAGATATTAATCATTATATATCCGTGACAATATTGTCACTCCTTCAAAACATTTCAACAGAAGCAGGACTAATGCCATAAATCCAAATGATTACAAGAAAATCACATAGATACTCATTCTCAACAAGGATTTTAGTGAGCATCTGTTTAAGTTTCATAATCACACACTCACTCCAAGTAATCACTACACCATCCTATTTATGAAATATTATAAAAATAGGTATCTAAATCAAATAAGTTATTCTTTAACCTTTATTTCTAACCGATACCAACCCACATAAATTTCCACATCAAGTAGTTCTGTTTCATTTCAGCATACAAACAAATCAGTTTTGCAATATTAGTAGAATACTAAAAAAGATTCTCTCTTAATCTGAATAGCAATATATTATTCACTCAAACCGCTACTTAATAACTTTGCTCTTATACTCTTCATCTAAAACTAAAATGGCCCTCTTGTTAAAGATGCTATATATGGACATGCGCTGTCAACCAAAATTACCCCTTACCATCTTTCTCTTGTTTCAGGAAGAACTTCCATAATATCTTCAATGCCGCAATTTAATTTTCTGCAAATACGTACAATTATCTCCATAGAAACAAACTCATTTCTAGAAAGTTTTGCCAAGGTATTAGGACTGATACCAACATCTTTGGCAAACTCCATTTTTTTCATTTCTTTATCTATCAATAGCTTAAAAAGCTTATTATAGGTTACATCCATACTTGACCTCCATTTTAAAACTATTGCTTAAAAATCCCCAGTTTAAATTATATCATATATTTCATCAAATAAAGGACATTATTTTTGTGTTTGCATAATTTATTCCTCCATCTTGTAAATTAATTATTCATTTAAGGAATTAGTTTCTAAAATATAAAAATATTAGAACAAGGTATAGCTTTCTCAAATTGATAAACAATATAACAATATAAAACTACTAATTAGTAATTCTTATACACTATTTATCTTTTTATTATCGTTCTAAATATTTATATTATTATTTTTTTCTCTTAATATCTTGCTTTATTTTGAAGAACATACTATACTTTTTATAAACTTATGTTTGCTTTTAGCGAGGTGATAAGATGCGAACTATTCTCCATGTAGATATGAATAACTTTTATGCTTCTGTAGAATGTCTTTATCGCCCTGAGATTCGTGATTATCCTGTCGCTGTTGCCGGTGATCCGGCTAACAGGCATGGTATTATTCTTGCTAAAAATATGCTGGCTAAAAAGCTTGGTGTTAAAACTGGAGAGGCTATATGGGAAGCTAAACTTAAAGCTCCTAACCTTGTTTCTGTTCCTCCGGATTTTAAGAAGTACCTTAGATTTTCCCGTATGGCAAGGAAGATTTTATATGACTATACTGATAGAGTTGAGCCCTTTGGTATTGACGAGAACTGGATTGATGTTACTGATTCTTATTCTCTTTATGGTGATAGTAAGACTATTGCTGAGCTTATCAGAAAAAGAGTTAAGGAAGAATTAGGTATTACTGTCAGTATAGGTGTTTCTTTTAATAAGGTTTTTGCAAAACTCGGTTCAGATTTGAAAAAGCCTGATGCTGTTACTGTTATTCCCTATGAAAGCTTCAGAGAAATTGTCTGGTCTTTACCTGCTGAGGAGATGCTTTATGTAGGCAGGTCCACTATCAAGAAGCTGCAAAGCAGGAATATTTTTACTATCGGTGATATAGCAAAATGTGATATAAAAATGCTTAATCTTCTGCTTGGTAAATGGGGAGAGGTTTTATGGATGTTTGCCAATGGCAAGGATACTGCTCAGGTACGCAGGATTAATGAGAATGCTGCTGTAAAGAGTATCGGCAATGGTACGACCTGTCCCAGAGATTTAGTTAGTAATCAGGACGTTAAGCTTGTATTTTCGGTGCTTGCTGAGTCTATTGCAGCAAGATTACGTGATTATGGTCTGAAGGCTTTCGGTGTACAGATTTATGTCAGAGATAACAGCTTATCTTCTATTTCCAGACAGAAAAAAATCACTAAGGCTACCTGCCTTAGTGATGATATTTTAAATGCTGCTATGGAGCTTTTTACTGCCGGTTATAGCTGGGTAAGACCTGTACGCAGTCTGAGCATGAGAGCTATTGATTTAGTTACTGATAACGGCTGTATGGAGCTGTCATTATTTGAGGATAATGAAAAAGAAATAGCTAGAGAAAACCTTGCTCATGTAATAGACGGCATCAGAAAAAGATTCGGTCATGGTGCTGTACTGAAAGCTTCCTGCCTTTTAGACAGTAAGCTGACAGGCTTTAACCCTAAAGAGGATCATACTATCCATCCTGTATCTTATTTTCGTTAGGAGGCTGATGTATATGCTAAATAAGAAGATTGAATTAGATATACTGGTTGAGCATACCAAAGACGGACGAGCCTTGCCTAAAACTATTTTATGGGATGACGGGCGCAGATTTGATATTGATAAGATTCTTGATATTAGGCAGGCCGCATCTTTAAAATGCGGTGGTGCCGGTATGAGGTATATCTGCAAAATCTGCGGCAAACAGGTTGTTATCTTTGATGAAGAAGGTAAATGGTTTATTGAGAAATGATAAAAAGGATAACTAATAATTTATTAGTTATCCTTTTTGAGTGATGGATATTTTAATAATTAGTATATGAATATCTGTAATTTAAAGCTCGCTCAATTAATTCAA
Source organism: uncultured Phascolarctobacterium sp. (assembly GCA_958448515.1). Taxonomy (GTDB): domain Bacteria; phylum Bacillota; class Negativicutes; order Acidaminococcales; family Acidaminococcaceae; genus URXU01. The sequence goes on from CAUDEF010000004.1 coordinate 15,788, forward strand.
TGTCTTCCATATCAAATTTTCGTTTATACATTCCAAATGTATTCCAGAATTCTTTATTATTATCTAATTTCTTAACCAATAATTTCTTATCATCCTCATCAAGCTTTATTTTATAAAGTAAATTACACATTGCAATTATCAAATCTCTACGATTTACATATTTCACTTTATGAAAATCACGTTCAGACGCATATAATAAATCAAAATCTTTTTCTGTATACTTTGCTTTTAATCCCTCTATAGGATTTACAATCAGCATTGTAGAAGAATTCATAAGATTTACATATGCACCTAATTCTTCTATTTGCTCCTCAGACATTTGGTCATAATCAGTACCAAATGTCTCTATTTTTTTTATTGCATTCGCTATTTTCTTAGACTCGTCTTTCATACGTTTTATACGTTCATTTAACTCTACAATTGCTAATTCAAAATATTTTATATCTCTTTTAGCAATGTTCACGAAAATATTCTCTAATCGTTCATTATCACTTTTTATATTTAAGTACATCAGGCCACTTATTACAACAGCAATTCCAGCAATCGTCCAACCTACTGGTCCAACAAGTGCTAAGAAAGCTTTACCAGCAGCCATACCACCACCACCTGCAACTAAAGCACCACCACCTAACCAAGCTAATGCTGCATTAGTTGCAGTTGCACCACTTAATGCTGAAATTGCAGTACCAGTAGAAGCAACTCCAAATGTTGTAGCTATACCCATCGCTAAAGTAGGGCCTAAAGTTACAACTGCAACACCGGCACCTGCTCCAACAGCACCTTTACCGGCCATCTCTACTTTCCTATTTTTATAATCAATTTCAATATATTCTGCCTGCCGTTTCCAATTAGATCTTATTTTTTTCAACTCTTCATATTTTATTTTATTTTCTTCAGGAGTATTACGTATGTTATCAAATTTTAATTGAATCTCATTCAATAAATAATACAACTCTCGTGCGTTATATCCTAATTCTTCTATTTTCTTGTTAGTTTGCTCTACAGCTTGTTCTACCTTTTGCTGAACAACTTTTAAACTGATGTCTTCTTTCATGCTAAAACCCCCTAAAATACTTATCTATGTCAGCTCTACTCTTTAATATCTTATCTTCAGGAACCTCTCTTAATAACGCTAATTGGACAGACTTTTCAAAACCTTGCTTGTAAGCACCACTTTTATTAAAATCATCAATAAATGTTAAAAAATAGGAATCATCATATTTTTTTGATAGGATTTTAAGTCCCTCCATGTAATGATCAATAATAATCATTTCTTTTGCAGCATAATCTGCTTCTTTACATGCATGGTTATATGATATTTCTCTCTTTATTTCACCATATATAGATATGGTAAATCTTCCAACTCCTATAATATTTAAACGCAAAAAAAATTCAATTGCTCCTTCATTAAAATTTTCCTTTTTTAAACCTCGTGCCAACCCATCAGCAACATCAATAAGACAAAACGTTCCATGAGCAACAGCCAACATCCTTTTGACTGTATAATTTGAAAAAGGTTCACATTGTTTCCACATTGATACAAATGAACGTTCTTTTATATCTGTTTCCATAAAGTATTTATACATGCGTCTCATTGCATAAATAAATCGTACTAATAACTCATTTATAACAACCGGGATTGCTTGTGTAATCTGAAAACGCAAATCATATCCAAGTTCAAATATTTTTAAAGTATCATCAAATATCTTTAAAGCTAATTTATTCATATTTTTGTTTGATTCACTTACACTTAATCCTAACTTTTCTTTTATAACTATAATATCATTCGTCCAAGTCCAAAATGGTGATGGTATCCCCATACCACGATTACCTTTACTAGCACTAGACTGAGATCCGGCTACATCTGAAATAAGATGTCCAATCCAATTAACAATGCCACAAAATAATTTACCACAGATATCATGCCCTCTTAATTCCCATTTTTCATCCGCATTCTCTAAAGAAATTAATTTTTCATCTGTTACAAAATGTGATGCATTAGTAAATTGGTCAAGAATAGAAAAAAACATTCCTAATAAGCTAGGATTGTGTCCAAGTGATTTAAAATGATGATTTTTAGCATTTAATCCGTACACATCTTTTCCGGCATCACCTAGTCCAGTCTGATCATATGGTATATTAAATTTTTTCTCTAAAAACCTTAGCGCAGATTCAAGACTCTCGAATTCCCTATTTTCATGATGACATATTTTAGCAAACAAACGAACTTTATCTGCTACCCATTGATCTGTAATATCACCTAAAATAGATTCTCCTGGCTTAGCAACTAAAAATACATCAACTAATCCACATAATGTTCCTGAACTTACAGCTAAGGCATAATCTAACCTATCGCATTCTGGTTTTAAATTCTTAACAGAATTAATAGTTTCGTTCAATATAGTACGTTCAATTTCAGCTCTATTGATAGCTTCATCAATTGATGTAGCAAATTCAAAGTTATCATCATTTATTTCTAAATCGAGAAAAATATTTGTTTTAGAACTTTCCATCATAAATATCAATCCTTTATTAAAGTATGAGTAATACCTACTACCATTTTATCATAACTTTAATAATTTCATATGTACTTACCTATGTTATATATAACTTTTATGCAGTTTCTCTTTTCATGTTTCAATATAACCTAAAATCTTGTTAGAACTATAGCTATCATTATATTCCATCTGTAATTTAATCATACATCTTACAGTCCTGTAATGTCCGGCTCCTACCATGAGAAAGGTAACTTGTTTATTGAGAAGTAAGTTTATAAGCAGTACTTTTAATAAAGTACTGCTTATTTTTTATAATTCAACAGAGATATTTCCCTTAACTGGCCAAAACACTCTTAATATCAGCTTCAAGCTGATATTTATCTTTATAATTTAACTGCATTTTATATCCATCTGCTATTCTTACAGAGTTAAGAGCATAATGAATGTGCAGATTATCCGTATTGCCATGAACAGCATAAGCTACCTGACATCCGGTATTACTGTAGATAATATCAGCAATTTTATCAGCTGTCTTTTCTATGTTATTACCGGCAACAATCTTTTCTTCTTCCTGTTTACTTAACGCAACTATCAGATGCTTGCCCTGCGAGCCTTTGGTTTTGCAGTATGCCATTTTACAAAGCTGCATATCTCTTGCGGCTGCAGCAGGATCAACACCGATAGCATTATAATATAAAATATTATCATTATGGCTTTTATCGTCTTGTATGTAATTTATAAGATTATCCATATTATTTGTACTCTTGATTTTTATAATGGCCATACTAAACACCTCATTTCAGCAAATCATATAAACCTTGTTTGCACTGTTCCAGTTCCATACGGGCATTATGCAAGTCATTCTTATGCTTTTCTGATTCTATATCCGTATTCAGTCTGTTAATACGAGTATCAATATCAGCTACTTGTTTAACTACTTCACGTATCTTTTTAAATGGCTTTATTCTTTTATTCTTTAATAAATCATTCATAATCTCAGATGTATTATTACCTGTCATTTCTTTTTTCTCTAATAATTTTTCATATGCAACATCATCAAGACGTACTGATTTAGTATGTGTCTTAGGTAAAGTTCTTTTTGTACAGTTTCTTTTACGTTTATTATTAATTACTGTAACTTTAGTTTCCATAACTAACCTCCGGTAATTATATAATCTGTAATCCAATACGTTTCCAGCATATAAATAACAAGTAACGTATTTGTATTACAAACTACACTTTTTTTAGCTGTAAAAGCTTACTATTTACCGGTATGTTAGTCGATTTTATTTTTTAATACTGCATAAATTCTAAATAATCCCAGTTAACTTTTTTGGTGCATAACATCTTTTTAATAAGTACGGAGGTGTTACAATGGATAAAATTCTTTATTCAGTATCTGAAGCAGCTTATATGTTAAATTGCAGTACTGCTTCTGTCTATAAACTTATCGACAAAGGTATTCTTCCCTACACTTTAAAAGGAAAAAGTTATCTTTTACATATTGATGACCTTAAAGCTTATGCGCGCTCTAAAGTTAATCAATACAAATTACCTTATCACCGCTGATATTTTTGATGATTATACTTAACAACATTTAATTGTTAAATTTGCTGTAAACATCATAATAATTTAAACTGCAAAAACAATGAAAGGAGTTTTTAAATTATGTTTAATGAATATAATGATATGTTAACCGTCGAAGATCTTATGGAAGTTTTGGCAATCGGTAAAAATGCTGCCTATGAATTATTAAAGAGCGGAGAGCTTAAATGCTTTCGCCTTAAAGGAAGGTGGAAAATACCTAAAGAAGCAGTCATAGAATATGTAAGAGCAAAAGCATTTTTGAAATAAATAAGGGCAGCATTTAATTATGCTGCCCTTATTTTTATTCTTCAACCATTTTAAGGTATTACTGATAAAAGCCTGCCAACTTTAAATTTTAATATCTTTTTCTACTGCTACACCTACTCAATTCACTTTCATAAATACATAAATTACCAATAAAACTTATAAACTCTGTTTCTGTAAAAATTTGCTTATGTGCATTTACATTTTCAGCATAATCTTTGGCAATGTTAAGTATTTCTTGTTTAGTCTTTAGAACCAAGCCTAAACAGATATTAGCCTTACTATTATGCTTTACAACCTCATCTTCTGCATACCCATTTTGCAAATCTCTTTCACGAATATCATTTCCCCTCTCACCTCCTAAAATGCTGTACGGGAACTTATACTTTTCACCAATATTTTTGTTAAACTGATTGTCATCCAACTGGTATTCTTTACCGACAATATTATAAAACAAGTTATAAGCTTTACCGAACGTACGCATTGCAGTGGCGTTAGCTGCATCAGGTTTATCACCTTCAGTAATTTCTTTTTTATCGCAGCATTTTTCTGTAAAAAATTCAACGGGATCTGTGATTTTAGGCACTTTGTTTTCTTCCTCGTGTTCAGAATTCAACAGTAACTTCACTCCGTACCGAGCCAGATCATTAAGGATAAAAAACTTCTCCCAGTCAGATAATTCAGTGTCTTTATTAAAATATAAAAGATCCTCAGGTATACTTTCAGACAAATTAATTTCATCATAATTATCTGAGTTTATTTTCTCTACTTCTTCCATGCGATTAACAATAAACACGTAATTGGCTTCACTTGTTAACGATTGCTTACCCAGATATTCATTATTACCATTTACCACACGTCCAGCAATCAGATTGTTTAAATAAGTTTCATCAATTATTTTTCCGCTTTCTTTAGTTATATTTAAAATTCTTGAGTAAAGTTTATCTTCTAAAAATACTCCTGTATTACTTGGATTAGATAGCTCACTCAAATTATAGTCAGTTATTCCCCAGTACTTTATATTTTTTAGTTGGTCATAGCTTACTGAGTTATGAGTTAAATCATAAAATTCTTTTAATGAGAAACCTGAAGGCAGAGCACCCATTAAAAAAATTGATTGCAGAAATTGCAGTGCAAAGGTTCTATTATTACAAATGACAACAGTAGCTTTTTTAACCTTCAAATCAAATTGCTTACAAACTTCTGTACCGATTATTATTTTAGCAATAAGTTTTGCCAATTCATCAAGACACTGCTTATCCCCATTCGTCAATAGATACAATGTCTTAGCCAGCTTGGCCCATGACAAATTCTTATTACCAATCTTACTATCTCTGTGGTCCCAAAAAAATTTTAGGTTTCGATTATTAAGGGGTCCATTCATAGACCTAATAATATGTTTACTTATATCGTATTGTTTCTTTAAAGAAGAAGAATTATCAGCCGTTAACTTATTACGCAAGAAAGATTCTCTAAGATAATTTAATAAATTATTTCTTACACAACAAAAATTATCAGTATATCTGTAAGAATTTAAGCATCGAACCTCATCTTCATTAAAAGCTTTGTATACATCATTTATTATCAATGCTTCATCTATATTAATATTATTTGGTATATTAACTAGCGGCATTGCCCTGACTAACCAGCGCAATTTTCTATTATCGCTGGCAATATAAGTATTACTGCCAGGATCAGCAAAAAAATAATTGCCTTCAAATTTGTATAAGCAATTTTTTATGCCTGATAACATAATCAGCCCATGTCTGCAATCAATCTGGCAATTACATGAAGTATTTTTTAACTGCCGCATATACTCAGCCTTATACTTCTCATAGAAAGTTAAAAACACTTTAGATGCAATTCCGGCTAATTCGTTTTGCAAATCTTTAAAGGACTCGTCATCGCCATTAAACGTGGTCAATAATTTATTAACGGCATTTCTCTCGTCTTCAGTTATATATTCAGAAATATGTCCGGAAAGATTAATTTTTACCCAAGAAATAAAGTTATCTAAAAAATAACAACTTTGATGCTTCTTGACCACCGGACGCACCCTGTAATCTAGGGAAAAATACTGATATATAATTTCATTTATCACTTCATAAAAAGCAAAATAAAAATTACAGTTACAATAAAAAAGCCTTAACCTGTCTTTTTTATAATCCCTTTTCAGTCCTTTAAATAAGCTTTCATTAAAATTAAAAGCATCCCTAACTGACTTAAAATTTAATTTATCCATTTCTTTTAATACATCATCTACACTTACATCTTTAAAATTCAACATCAGCTTTCCCTCCATATTATATATTTACTTTAATTATATACTATGAAGAAAAATTTACTATACAAAAACAAAATAGCACCTGCAAAAATGCAGGTGCTATACTTTTTATTTTCGTAGCTCTCTGAAATGCTGCGCCATCAAAGCTGTTGCTTCCTTACGTTCATCCTGAACATCCCTCAAATAAATTGATGTTGTTGCGATATTAGTATGTCCCATCATCGCCTGTACCATATTCAACGGCATCCCGCTTATCAGAGCATTCGTTGCAGCCATCGCTCTTAGCGAATGAACGGCAATTCTTGGCATTGAATACTTACGGCACATTCTTTTCAGCCACAAATAAAAGCTGTCACCATTTACGGGCAAAGCCTCTCTGTTTTCACTAAAGTTTCTGGAAATAAAAACAAAATTCTGCGGATTAGAAATATTGTTTGCGTGCAGCCATTCCTCTACTGCTGCCTTATATTTGAGTAGCAATTCATAAACGTAATCATCAAAATATAAAGTTCGCACAGATTCTTTAGTTTTAGGACTGCCTAATACCGGTTTTTCCCCGGCAACAAATTTCAAAGATTTATTAATTTTTAAAGAACGCTCCTCAAAATTAATACAATCCCATGTCAGACCTAAAAACTCACCTTTGCGCGCACCAGTAGTAACTGCAATGTAAAACATCAGCTTATTCTTCAGATTTGGTAAGGTCTCCGGCATATCCTCCAAAATGCTTAAAAATCTTTTTAAATTCTCTCTATCCCAGATAGGGTAGTGTTGTGAACGTGCTTCAGCAAGCAGATCTTTAGGCACTTCCTTACATGGATTCCGTGTAAGATATTTCCACTCACAAGCCTTATTAAAAATCAGATTCAGCAGCTTGAAATGCTTTCTGATGGTTACACCTGAAAGCATAACTTTCTTTCGCTGATCTAATCGCATATGGGTACTATTAAGACTATCCATAAACCTGATAATGTCACTTTCAGTAATGCGGTTAAGCTTCATTGTACCAAAAGCAGGCACTAATCTGTCATTAAGCATCTGCTTATAATTCACAATGGTAATCAGACTGAGCTTTTTGCTGTAACGGGTTTCCCAGTACTGTACAAATTCAGCAAAGCTTATTTCTTTATCAACTACCAGCCGTCCCGTTACCTCTAAATAAAATTCAGCAAGCTTGGTACTTGCTTCCTTCTTAGTACGAGCAAAAATTGTTTTAGTATATCTGCGCTGTTTTTTATTCTCATCATAACCAGCAGATACTCTGAGCTCCCATTTATTTTCACCTCTTTTAAGTAATGATCCTGCCATGATTAATCACCTCCGAAAATAAAAAAGACTGCCAAAAATTTTGACAGTCTTTAAACTTTTATTTTGTTAATTTTTTCCATGCCGGTGTGCCCATATTTTTTTCAGCCCAGTCATTCAGGGCATCCAGTGTATAAAAGTAAATTTTGCCAATTCGTTTAGCAGGAAGGACACCTTCTTTGGTAAGTTTTAAAACTTTTATGTAGCCAATTTTACCATCAAAAAATTCTTCAGCTACTTCTTTGGCTTTTAAAAATTTAGTTTTCTTTTCATTATTAATCATATTTATCACCTCAAACTAAAGATTTATTTTGATGTTTATATGCGTTTATTTTTATATTTTTTTCACTATATTTATCTTTTTATTTAATATTATTTATGTTATGCTATTTTCAGCATTTATATACTATACCATCAGGCTACCTAGTGCTTTTACAATTAAAATCAGAAAAGTTTCTGAGATTCTCCCCAGTACAAGTCCACAGACAAACTGTAAAATTCATTATTTTCCGCTCCCCGAATTCCCAAACAGATACCACTGGCTTTAAAATCTAAAAAATGCTAAAAAAACACTGCTAATTTTTTCGTAAAAATTTTGCATTTTTCCACTTTTTCTGCCAACTCGACACCATCATCAAAAAACGGTTTTAAACAATATTTTTTTATCCATACACCAAAGATTACACCACACCACTGCTCCATGTTAAATATCCTGTATTTATCAAGCTCTCAACTACATTCATAAAACTATAAAAATACTCTAAACATGGCTGCACCTTAATGTGGTGTACTGCAAAACCATTGCACCAAGTGCTCCACCATGCTTACCAAGTAATATTCTCTGCAAATTCAATAGGTACAATTCTACATAATCTGCATTAAACTTCTTTAAAATAAGCTGCTATATTTTGTATCTTTAAAATAATACCAACTATTTTAATCAAGTATAATTAGCAGAATTTTTTATTCTACTTTTTCATAAAAACCAATATCATTAACTATATTTTTATAAATTATTCAACGCAGCATTCTTTTAATTTTGTCAGTAATTTCCATAATTAAGGTCAATTTTTGAATAAGGTGCAAACAAGGTGCAAAAATAACAAAAAGCCCGTTGTCAAAAATGACAACGGGCATAAATGCTGGTGATCCCGGGCAGATTCGAACTGCCGACCTACCGCTTAGGAGGCGGTTGCTCTATCCTGCTGAGCTACGGAACCAAACTAAACAATATATTAAAGTTTTTCTGCAAGTCCCGGAGGCATGCTCCATTCAACTCGCACATCAGTATTAACCCATAAACGGGTCAGACAGGTTTTAAAATTATCTAAACTTGCCAGAGGATCCAAAGTTTTGGTAACAAAATTGCGGATTGTTTCTCCCTCAGGCACATCGCAGGTTAAAGGTTCTGATAAAAATTTTTCTACTTTTGCTTTTGCTTCAGGCACAGATAAAGTAACCACAGCAGTTTTACTTTCTTCATCATATTCCACAAAACCATAATTACAGTGGTAATTTAAGGTTACTGCAAATTTACTCATAAAACCCCTCCTCAAACTACTTTATCTATTATAACAAGTTCCAACTTCAAGAGCAATATTTATTTATCTTCTGCTGCTGTGAATCGGTTTTAATCTGTCTTCCATGGGCATTTTTTCTTCTGCCGCGGCAAGCTGTGCCATTTCGTACAAGGTACTTTGAGCGCTGACAACCTCCGCCTTATTGCGTACACGACGATAAGCTCCGTTAGACTGCATCATATGAGCACCCACATTATCACGCAGGTACAAATCCAGCAGCCATTTAATGCGTGCAATATGATTTTCGCTTTCTACAGGGAAAAATAATTCTACACGGTCATTAAGATTACGCGGCATCCAGTCAGCACTGGACAAATACAGCTGCTCTTCACCGCCGTTGGCAAACCAGAAAATTCTGCTGTGTTCAAGCTGACGGCCTACAATGCTGCGCACGGTAATATTATCGCTGATACCTTCAATACCTGTTTTCAGGCCGCAGATACCGCGTACAATCAGCTCTATCTGTACGCCGTTGGCAGAAGCTTCATAAAGCTTTTGAATAACGGGCTGGTCAATCAGAGAATTCATTTTGGCAATAATATGGCCACCATTACCAGCTTTTGCCATGGCAATTTCATTATCAATCAGCGCATAGATTTTTTTGCGCAATCCTGTAGGCGCCATAACCAGCTTGTTCCAAACAGTAGGTTCAGAATAACCGGAAAGCAGATTAAAGAACGCAGACGCGTCACTGCCAAACTGATCGTTAGAAGTCATCAGACCAAGGTCAGTGTAAAGTTTTGCCGTGCTGTCATTATAGTTACCGGTACCAAGATGCAGATAACGTTTAATGCCATTGGCCTCTTTACGGACAATCAGCATAATTTTGGCATGGGTTTTTAAGCCCACAAGGCCGTAAATTACATGGCAGCCTGCCTGCTCCAGACGTCGTGCCCAGATAATATTGTTTTCTTCGTCAAAACGTGCTTTCAGTTCCACTAAAACAGTAACCTGCTTGCCATTTTCTGCTGCTCTAGCCAAAGCCGCAACAATAGGAGAGTTACCGCTGACACGATAAAGTGTCTGCTTAATAGCCAGTACTTTGGGGTCATCAGCAGCCGCGCTCACCAGTTTTACAACCGGGTCAAAGCTTTCATAAGGATGATGGAGCAAAACATCATGTTTGCTGATTTCCTCAAATAAATCGCAGCCTTCAGGAAGCTCCATCGGTCTTTGAGGAACAAATGGCTCATACAGCCAGGGCCACATGCCCTGCATACCTGTAAATTTAAAGAAACAGGTTGCATCCAAAGGTCCGTTAATTTCGTAAACTTCCATATCGCTTACATCAAGGTTTTCTTCCAGAAATCCCTTAATGCGGTTATTATTAGTTTTAAAAATTTCCAGACGCACCGGGGCACCACGTTTACGTTTGCGCAGAGATTTTTCAACCTCTTTCATCAAATCGTCAATGTCATCTTCCTCAACGTCCAGATCAGAGTCACGAATAATTCTGAACGGAACTACGTCAAGAATCTGGCAGCCGTTAAATAAATCAGCGCAATGACTGGCAATAACATCTTCCAAAAATACAAAGGTACGCTTCTCTTCTCCGGGAATCTCAATAATTCTGTCCAGCACAGACGGAACCTGCACTACACCCATACTGTGCTCGCCCTCGTTATTAACAAGCTCTACCGCCACATTCAGAGTTTTATTTGCCAAAAACGGAAACGGTCTTGATGCATCAATAGCCATAGGGGTCAGTACAGGATAAATATAATCTCTGTAATATTCTTCCAGCCAGCCTTTGCTTTCATCAGTCAGGCTGTATACACGTTTAAAATGCAGTCCTACGCTGTCCATTTTCTGCAGCAAAGCCTGCAGATATTTGTACATGGTTCTGAACTGCTCATGGGCAGATTCAGAAATGGCATCCAGCTGTTCTTTAACAGATAAACCTGACGCATCTCTTTTTTCGATGCCGTTATCATAGTTACCCCATAAACCTGCCACACGTACCATAAAAAACTCGTCAAGATTGGAGGCAGTAATGGCAATAAACTTCAATCGTTCCAAAAGCGGTGTTTCTTCTACAGTAGCCTCTTTCAAAACGCGCAGATTAAATTTCAGCCAGCTAAGCTCTCTGTTATAAAAATACTCCGGTTTATTCAGATCCAATTTTTTCATTATTCTTCCACCCGTTCCAATATAGCTTTCAGTCCATAAACTTCTTCAAAGAAATCTGCCTTGGAAGCAAAAGTCCACTCTTCCAGTGACAAATCCATATTACAGTGAACATTTACAGTCATTACATTATCTTTGATATTAATGCTGCAGCCTTTAATTTTCTGCAGATAGCTTCTGTCCATAGCATCAGTCAGCCGCAAAATGGCTGCCAGTTTGGCTACTACCGCAACCATATTCTTTTCAACTTCCGGAGCCTTTTTATTGCCCTTTTCAAAAAACCTGTTGGCATGGTAATAAGCTGCCAGCGCAACTATTTTTTTATCATAATCGCTTAAGCTTAAAATATCCGTTGCCATAATCAGCTGATAAGAATACAGCGAGTGACTGCGCATGCAAATATATTTGCCTATATCATGCAAAATTGCCGCAGCACGCAACAGCAGTCTTTCATGCTCACCCATGCCAAAACTTCTGGCAAGTTTATCAAACATAATCATAGAAAGACGCTCTACCTGCTCCACATGATTTCTGTCATAAGAATAACGCCTGCCAATACAGTGGAATAAACTCATCAGTTCCTGCTCATGGCTTTTGCGAAACTCCTCATTCATGTTGCCCACATGAAGCAGCTGCATACCGTCAATAAATCTGTCGGCAGTAACAATTACCTCTTTGGCAGGCACAAGATCCAGCAGCTGTTCATACAAAAGCACAGTAGGCCATACCAGCTCAGCAGAGCTTTCATCAATACCATAGGCATTAATAATCTGCGGCAGAGTCATTTTGCGCATCTGCTCAAAAAAGCTGTGGAAATCAGCCGCCTTAATGCGATGTATCAGCTTTTTGACATCCAATCCCATCATCTTTAAAACAAGTTCTGTCTCTGTACCGGAAAGCACCAGATAATTAACATGTCCCTGAGGCAGCTCACTGCGCACAGGACCGATGGTACTGGTCAAAAACTCAGTCAAAGCTCTGCTGAAATGCACGCTTTCGCGCTTATTGCGTTCAAAGCTTTCCTTCATACGGATAATGCCTACATGGAAATTTTCCTGATATTTAATCTGTTCATCCTGAACAAAAGTTACGCCAAGTCCGCCGGAAGAAATATCCATCATCAGCATACCTTCGCGGTCGCTGGTAATTTTAGCTTCTTTCAAAGTGTTGCGGATGGACGCATACTTGATATATATTTCCTTGGGCATATCCACTACGTCAACAACAAGGCCTGTTTTGCTGTAAATCTGATCCAGCAAAAACACCTGATTGGTAGCCTCGCGCACGGCAGTAGTTGCCTGCAGCTTGTATTCGTCTACCCCATATTCTTTCATCAGACATTTAAAGCCATATAAAATATCACAAATCTCATTTACCAGAGAAAAAGGAATAACCTTATTTTTAAAAGTTTCCTCGCCCAGTCTTACTCTTTTATTGCAACTTTCAATTATTCTGCATCTGTCAATACCACGATATTCAGTAATCTGCATGCTGATCATTTCTGAACCCAGATGAATGGCAGCAAAAGTAGTATATGATTTTTTTCTCATACATTTTACCTCCTTGCATACCATATAAAATTCTCTGCATTTAATATAAAATCCTGCGGTCAAAGAAATATTATACATAGATTTAACATTGTAAAGAAATTTACATAAGAACACGCAGGATTTTTCCTGTATAATGATTAATATATATTACATTGTTATTTTTATTTCCGTGGGAGTGACACAAATGCAAAGAATAGCCATCATAGATATCGGCTCCAACTCCGCCAGACTGGTAATCAGCCATATTTACAAAAGCGGAGCCTACAACATGGTATATAATCAGAAAGAGGCTCTGCGCCTGAGCCAGAAGGTAGACAGCAACAACATGCTTACCAAAGAAGCCTTTGATTCTACTCTTGAAACAATGAAAAGCTTCGCCTACATGTGCGATATTTATAAAGCCGACAAAACAATTGCCGTAGCTACAGCAGCGATACGCAACGCAGGCAACGGTCAGGAGCTGATAAATCGTGTAGAACAGGAAACAGGTCTCAGCCTGCATATTATTTCCGGCAACACCGAGGCTTATATCAGCTACCTTGGCGTTATTAATACTCTGGACGTCAAAGACGGTATTATTTTTGACCTTGGCGGCGGCAGTACCGAACTTATTCTTTTTAAAAACCGTGAAATACAGGAATCTGTTTCTCTGCCCTTCGGCGCAGTTAATACTACCGGCATGTTCAATACCCGTAATGAAATGCCCCCCAACGTTTACAGTGATTTAAGCTTTTTTATCAGCAGCAAGCTTGCCAAATACCCCTGGCTGAAACAGCAGGGCCTGCCACTGATCGGCGTAGGCGGAACTGCCCGTACCATTGCCAAAATCATTCAGCGCAGTAAAAAATATCCTACCATCAAGCTGCATAACTATTCCTTTAATGCCCCTACTTTCCGCAGCTTCTTCAATAATCTGCGTATAACCAATCTGGAACAGCGCAAAAAAATCTCCGGTCTTAACTCTGAGCGTTCTGATATAATTCTTGCCGGAACCAGCATTATCAACTGTCTTTTTGATGCTACCGGCTGCAAAAAATTCATCACCTCCGGCTGCGGTCTGCGTGAAGGACTTTTTTACGATTACTATGCCAAAACCCACAATCTGCCGGTTATTGCAGATAATATTTTAGAGCGCAGCAGAGAAAATATTTTAAACCTTTATACAGCTGATACAAAACACAGCAGGCTTATTACCGGCTTTGCCATGAAAATGTTCGACAGCTGGTCAGAACTGCATAATCTGCCCAAAGGCTGCCGTAAACTGCTGGAAACCGCAGCACTGCTTCACGATATAGGCATTACCATTAACTTCTACAGCCATGCCCGTCACAGCTCCTATATGATTTTAAACGCGCAGATTTTTGGCCTTACTCATAAGGAGCAGATTATTACCTCTGCCATTGCCGGCTGGCATAACGGTATCTCCAAAAGTTATTTCCGTGACCGTATTTATAAAGAAACTCTCAATGATGAGGACTGGGACGCAGTAAATAAAATGGCACTTATTCTGGCACTTGCCGAAAGCCTTGATTACTCTCAAACCAGTACAATCAACAACATAAAACCAGCTATTGATAAAAAAGACGCTCTTTTGTCCATCTGTGCGGATGAAATTCCCAGCATCGAAATGCATCAGTTAAAATCTCATCTGCCCTGGTTTAAAAAAGCGTTTGGCACTGCACTTACAGTACAGGTTGACAAATAAAATACAGATTATAAATAAAAAGGAGGCTTATGCCTCCTTTTTTATTCTGCTGCAGCCACTAAAATTCCGTAAACCATGTATGCAGAATTATATAAATCTTCTTCTTTGATAAACTCTTCCACAGTATGTACTTTGCTCATGCCGGTACCCAAAATTACACAGGGCACGCCGTAAGCATTGATAAAGTTGGCATCACTGCCGCCGCCTGTTAAAGCAATATCTGCTGTAAAGCCACATTTTACGCAGGCTTCCTTAGCCAAAGCAACAACCTTGCTGTCTTCTTCAATCAGGAAGGAGCTGTATTTGTGTTCAACTTTTGCTTCTGCTTTAGCACCATATTTTTCTGCACTTTCGCAAACAGTATCAACTATTTCGTGCATAATTGCTTCCAGTTTTTCATTATTGCGGCTTCTTGCATCACCCTCAATAACAACTAAATCCGGAACAATATTGGTAGCAGTACCGCCGTGAATAATACCGATGTTACAGGTAGTTTCTTCATCAATACGTCCGTAACGTTTAACGTCAGCCAGTGCTTTAGCCGCAATCATAACAGAGTTAATGCCTTCTTCCGGAGCAAGGCCGCCATGAGCTTTTTTGCCATGTACGCTGATAGCATACTTATACTGACCGGGAGCACCGACAACAATTTCACCGGGAGCACCTTCGCTGTCCAAAGCATAGCCAACTTCAGCTTTCAGCTTAGATCTATCCATGCATCTGGAACCGTTAACGCCGCCTTCTTCAGCAATGGTAAAGAGTACCTGAATATCGCCATGCTCTGCGTTTTCTTCCAGCAGCATACGGATACCTTCCAGAATCGCCACTACACCGGACTTGTCATCTCCGCCTAAAATAGTAGTTCCGTCACTGTACAGACAGCCGTCCTTTTGTACTACAGTAGTACCGGTGCAGGGATCAACACCATCCATGTGCGCGCTTAAAAGTACGGCAGCAGCGCCTTCTTTATTACCCGGCAAAAAGGCCCATAAATTGCCGCATTCACCGCCCAAAGTCTTGCCTGCATCATCTTCTTCAACGGTAAAACCCATTGCTTCCATTTTCGCTTTTAAAAGTTCAAAAACTTTTCTTTCCTTTAAAGTCTGACAGGGCAAAGCAACAATCTCCTTAAACTCTGCCAGAATTCTTTCTTTATTAAGCTCTTTCACAAGTTTCACACCTTTCATAAAACTTTATGCTAAATAATACCGGTATGTTCCAGTAATATTTTAGTACCTATCAAAACCAGCACTACTCCGCCAAAAACATTGGCTCTTGCACCTACGGCACTGCCCAGCTTAAAGCCAGCCAAACCGCCAAAAGCAGCAATGGCAAAAGTAACAATACCAATCAAAGCCACTGCCAGCCAGATATTGGTATCCAAAAACGCAAGGCTGATACCTACAGCCAAAGCATCAATACTTGTAGCAACAGCCAGCACAAACATCTCTTTGGTTGTATAGCTCTTTTTCACGCTGCAGGATTCAGACGCTTCCTTAATCATATTATAACCAAGGTATGCCAGCAGGATAAAAGCAATCCAGTGATCATACTCCGTGATATACTCTTTAAACGAAACTGCTCCCGCATAACCAAAAAGAGGCATCAGTGCCTGAAATACGCCAAACCAGATACCAAAACGCAAAGCACCTTTCGTTCTGTTTTCCGGCGCAAGCACCATACTACCGCATATAGATACTGCAAAAGCATCCATCGCCAGGCTGACTGCCAAAAGTAATAATTCTGCTAAACCCATATTTTCTCCTCAATATTTAATTTTCTTTGCTATTTAACTTTTTCAGCCTCTCCAGACGCTGCTTTCTGGATCTGCTTATTTTTAAAACTCTGAAGGCACTGGTCATAAACATCATTCCCAAAGCAATAGCTGCCGCATCGGTAGCTGCTGTCAAAAGTACGCTCATGCCATCTTCAAAGCTTTTTTCGATAATCTTGGTCATGCCCTGATACATGCCCAGTCCCGGCACCAAAGGAATAATTCCCGGAATGACAAAAATTGTAACAGGCTGCTTAAAAATACGTGCCGCAAACTCACTGCCCAACGCAATAATCACCGTAGCCGCAAAATTGGCAAAAAACGAGTTATAGTCAAGGTGATGGCGCAGCAGCACAAAAACTACCCAGCCTACGGCACCAATTACGCCGCTTACCAACAGAGACCTGCGGGGAGCATAAAACAATATGCCAAAAGCAGCAGTAGCCAGAAAAGAAAAAATAAAAGCAGAAATGAAATTTACCTCCATAAATTCCACCCCCAAACATGCCATGCCTGCAGGCTAAATGCCAAACCTACGGCAATGGAGGACGCAAAGAGCAAAGCCTCAGAAATACGAGAACTGCCGGAAATCAAATCTCCTGCCATATAATCGCGCAAACCATTAGTAAAAGCCACACCGGGCAGGAAAGGCATTAACGCGCCAACGATAATCTTTTCCATGGTACACTGCACGCTTACAGCACAGCAGATAATAGCTACCACGCCGATAGCAACCCCTGCCATGGCATTTTCCCAGAAAGCACTGGGACGATAGCCACCCAGTTTTTTTAACAGCAGCATAGCAAAAAGTCCTGTTATAAAAGCCGCCGCAAAATCATGGCTGTTGCCGCCAAGCATTGCCGAAAATCCTGCAGAACTGATGCCGGATGCCAGACACACCATATTTTTACTGTACGGTGGCTCAGCTTTCAGCTTGCTTTCAAGATAAGCCATTGTTTTATCATAACCCATGGCCCAGCTTTTCAGATTATAGGTAAGCTCATTCATCTCGCTGATAGTACTCAGATTAGTACTGCGGTAGCGAATACGGCACACACAGTTAAAACCGTCAGGCTTTTCATCACCAATAATAATTACCGTAGGCGTAACAAAAACATTAATGTCAAACAGATTATTAGCCTGACATACTCTGGTAATTGTATCCTCAACTCTGGAAGTCTCAGCACCGCTTTTTAAAAGCACCTTGCCTATCATCATAGCCAGATTAAATGCTTTCTCTCTGTCCAAACCTGTTAAGCCCATGACTAAACACCCTCGTTAAACAGCCCGGCAACAGCAGCTTTAAACTTATTGGCTCCACCCATGGAAGGATGCGGTACTGCACTGCAGTCAACGCCATATTTACCTAAAGTCTGCGCCGCTTTCTGACCGATTGTTATAATTTTCATTCCCGGAACAAGCTCCAGCAGCATTTTTGTATATTCAATGCCTGCATCAAGCTCCGTACGGGAAGGAGTTCTGTTAGACAGCAGATTGCCATCCTTGTAAGGATGAAAGGGAAATATATTCCACAAAATAACATCAAAAGCAGCCAGCCCATGCTTATTTAATGCATTCCAGACAACAGTATCAGTCGGTTCATTAAATCCCTTCTGCTGCTGCATTTTATTCAGCATACTGCTTTGGGGATTACTTGTGCGCTGGTACTGCCAGTTTCCCAATACGCTCTCCGGCTTGATATCAGGATGATGACCCAGCAAAATACGCTCAGAGGTAATGGCAATCCCGCTGAAATGTCCTCCCTGATAGCCGATTGCTTCAGCCAGAAATAAATATCTGGCTCCTTGGCGCAGCTCCAGATAGCGCTTTAAATTGGCACTGCGGATTACAGGAGCCTGCACGCCTATATCGCAGGAAGCATCATACTCGCGCCAGGGATTAAACACCTGCTCACTCTGATACCCCTGCAGTTTATTGATAAAATCATGTACAGTCATAAAAAATACCCTCCGGTTATTTATTATACCCTGTAACAGTAAATTTATCCAATACAAAAAAAGCGATTCAGAGCATAACTCCGAATCGCTTAATTTTATTTTATCAGAATAACAGCAATACCATGCCAACAAGAAGTGCCAGAGTAATACCAAGAGCATTACGTTTGCATACTTCCATGGGGTCAACGCCGGCAATACCTGCGCAGATAATGGTTGCGCCTGCAATAGGAGATATTGTACGGCCCAGAGTACCGCCCAGAGAAGCTATGGAACCCATATCCATGGTAGCCAGACCAAATTTGGCAGCATGAGGAGTTACAGCTTCGTTGAAAGCAACGGTTGCAGCATCGCCGCTGCCGGAAATAAGCGCCAGCACAAACGGACCAAAGGTTGCCGCGATTTTTACAATACCGGAAGAATTAAGCATCCAGTCAATCAGAGATTTAATCAATCCAAGAGCATTCAAGCCAGCTACAAACACGCCAACGGAAATAATAATACCGATAATATTGGCATAAGCGTCACCCATACCGTCAAAGAAAGACTTGGTAAGTTTAACAGGATTCATTCTGGTAACAGCAAGGCTGACAATGGCACCGATAACCATAGCATGGGGTACACCCATTTTTAAAACGGGAACCATACCGGTACTGCCCAAAAGCAGAATAATAACAGGAAGCAGCGGCATCAATGCGTAGACAGGATTAATCTTAAAGCTGTCTTCATCAGTAGTTACCGCACCGTCAGCAGGCACATAGCCTTTGTTTTCTTTAAGAACAAAAGCAATAATGGTCAGAGTAACAGCCGCTACAACAACGCCTAAAATGGTAGCCAGCATGTGATTGGCAATAACATCAGTAACCTGCACACCTGCCAGTTTGGCAATTACGCCGTTATGTACAAGACCGGGATTGAGCATACTGCCGTAAGTACCGGATTTAACAGCAGCCGCAGCCATAGCAGGATGAATACCTGCCGCAATCATAATGGGAATAAAAATAACACCTACCGCAGCACTGCATCCTGCCGCGCTGGGAATGGCAATATTAATAATAAAGGTTGCCAGTGTAGCACCGGGAATGAGCAAAAAGCCCAGTTTTTTCAAAACCTTACCAATAATATACACCAAATGCTTATCACAGCCTGTATATTTCATGCACCAGGCAAAGCCCATACAGGAGCACACAGAAGTAATAAGACCTGCATTAGTCATACTTTTTGCAAAAGCATCCAAAGCCGCCATTGGCTTACCGCCAATAATACACATTAAAATACCTGCCGCAATCAACACCATTCTTGATTCATGGCGTTTTAAAAGCAGCCAGATTACACCCACAACAATAAGTGCGCCGATAATCAACATCACAAATCCCCCCAAAACAAATAAATAATACTTTATAATTTTAAACGAAAAACCCTGTTCTGCAAATACTTTAAAGCATTGTATACAGAATACTTTTATTTCTGATGCCACATTGTATATTCGTGCACAATGTAATTGCTTAAAGCGTCCTCATACTTGCTGTCCGGCACCGGTTTATCCATCTGATCTACAAAATGCATTTCATCAGACCAGTAATATGCCTTACCGCCAAAATATCCCAAAGCATAGGGAATATTTACATATTCCAGCAGATTACGTCCCATGAAGGCCTGAGGAACATCTATTCCCAGAAGGTAGAGCAGTGTAGGCGCCAGATCAATCTGCGAAGCATACTGTCCGGTGCGCAGTTCATCTAAAGGAGCAAGATTTTTGCTTACAAAAATCAGCGGAACAGGCGCAATGCTCTGCTTATCATCAGCATTGGTAACAATTTCAGTATATTCACCGCCGCTGTGAGGATTGTGGTCAGAAGTAATAACAAAAAGTGTTCTGTCATCCATCAGTCCTCGGCGCTCAGCTTCAGCAAAAAAGTTTTTCAGCGTGGTATCAACCCAGTACATACCACGAATAGTGGCATAGGGCTGATTGCGCACCTCTTCCGGATTATCATTCCAGCTGATTCCTGTATAAGGATAAGGCTGATGCATATCAAGAGTTTTGGTAACCATCAATAGGCGCTGCCCTTTGGCTTCTTCCAGCATATCTAAAGTTGCATCATACATAACATCATTATGAAAGCCCCAGCCGCTGGCACCGGTAAAGCCTTTTTTCTCAAGATATTCTTTGGCATAATATTCGTCCATGCCAAACTGATCCGGATACTCACGCAGCTCATTTGCGTAGTACTGGCTGGAGGCGTTCATGAAAATGCCACGCATGCCTGCGCTCTGCACACTTCTGAACAATGAAGGAGTGCCTTCACCCGGCAAATCTTTATCCATAATCAGGTGAGACCTGAAGGTTGCATTAAGGCCCTGAGTTGTAGGCACAGCAGAAGAATAATAACGATCAAGATGAGGATATTTAATAATCAAACTGTTTAAGAAAGGAGTAGCCTGCTCCGGAATATTGCTGTTGTAATAATTAATATAATCCCTGTGTACGGACTCTAAAATAAGCATTACCACTCTGTCATAAGCAGGAGCAATTTTTTCACTCTGCACTCTTGGCAGGATAATTCCCAGCTCCAGTAAAGTGCGTTTATCCTTATCCGTCAGCTGGCGCAGCTCTATATGGCTGGCCGTAGCCATTTTATCCGTATCAAAAAGAGCCTTGTTTGCAAAATTTATATTAATCGGCATAGCCACCATATTGCGGTATTCCTGTCTTGTTTTTTCTATCTCTACCTCAGCATACATGCCAATAATATTTTCAAAACAGTAAATGCCTGCCGTACCCAGCAGCCTGTCTGCCAGATTAAGACCCATGGAAAACATAGCCACACATAAAAGCGACCAGGCAAAATTGGGCTTACGTTTCTGCGGCTTGCTTACCCTGAACAGCAAAATAATTGCTATAATCGCCCCAGCAATTCCGGCAATCATGCCATTGCTCATAGTAGCAAAAATGCCTTTTACAGCATAGATATTTATGTTCTGAAACAGAACACTTTCCACATGCATGGAAGTCTGCCAGAAGTAAAACACATCAAAAATAATAGTCAGCGCTGTAAACATGTACATAACAAAGTACACAAACTTCATCAGCAAATTAGGCCATTTATGATAGCAGATAGCTGTCAGTAAAAGCAAAAAGATATTATTGTTAATACCGGCAAAAACAGACAGCGTAGTTAAAAAGCCAGTATCAAGACTAAGCTGCTTTATCATAAACACGGCTGCACCAACATACAAAGCGCCGCATACTACAACAGGAAAATAACGCCGTACCCTGTCAACAATACGGTTACGCCTGAAATACAGTCCCCAGGCCGCCCATAAAATAAGCGCATCACGCAAAAAACTGTCAAAAATCTTAAAATAGAACTCATTAAAAGGGAATACGTCAAGCACCGCAAACTGCGGATAAGCAATAAAAGCCTCAACTGCCAGAATAACCACCGCAATCAGCAGCAACAAATACCTTCCGGGCAATAAAAACACCCCTTTATGCTAAAAATTTAATTGGTTCCGTTTCAATCTCAATGCTCAGCGGCGCAGCAGTAATAGCATCACCGTCAAGCTCAGCCGCAAAATTTTCTTCATTGCAGCGAATTTCAAGCTTTTTAGCTGTTTTAATAATAATACTGTCATCAAGATGCAAAGATTCCAAACCAATCAAAGCCGCGTAACGCAAAAAATCCCCACGGGTATCGCCTGTAAAAAGCGCCACATGCAGCTGCGGACTGGAAAGAGAAGCACCATTAAACAGATTATACCTGCCTGCATAATAACGACTTTTGCCTACAATAACAGAAGATGCTCCATGCCAGATATTTTCATCATCAAAGCGCACCTGAAAATGATAACGCCAGTTGCTGAATAAAAGCTCCTTGCGTACCAGCTCCGTTCCCTGCCATACATACGCCATTTTATTAAGCAGTTTTTTCTCCTGCTCCGTCACATTATCTACAACTAAAGAGTCAAATCCGATTCCTGTAACAGTCAAAAATACATTGCCATTAGTACGGCCAAGATAAACAGGCACTTCCACACCTTTACTGATACGCTTAAACCACTTGGCAGGCTCCTTGCTCATGAGCAGCTCTTTAGCTACCAGATTAACAGTACCAGCAGGAAAAACACTGATATAAGGAACTTTGCCAGTACTTTTATTGGCAAGCTGCTCAATAAGCGCTCTGATAGTACCATCACCACCGGCAATAATTACCCAGTCAACCTGCTCATCAACAGCGCGCTGAGCCAGCTCCTCTACCTGAGTAAATTTTTTAATGGTGCACATTTCTACACTCTTTGCACCTAAAAGATCTTTCAGTCTTTTATAAATCTCATTTACTCTGGACATCATACTGGCAAAAAGCTGCTTGCCGGAATTACTGTTATACACCAGCATAACCTTATTAAATTTACTTATATCAACATAATTAACAGCCATCTTCAACTCCTAAAAATCCATTTTTTACGGGACAGATAATTCCATACCACCACAATACAGCTGGTCAGTACCTTACTTACCATGGGATGCCATACAAATACACTTACGAATAAATACATCAAAAGCAGATTAAAAACAAGCCCCATAATACTTACTAAAAATACCAGGCTCAGCTCCGTACTGCGCCCATACCTGCTGCCGCTGTCAAAAACCAGCACATTTCCCAGAAAATAATGATACAGCGTAGCCAAAGCAAACGATATAGCCGTAGAAGCCAGTGTAAGCTGAGTGACATTAAGCCCTATTCCATGCAGCAGATAGTGAAACAGCACATAAAAAAGCGACCACTCCACAAGTGCCGCCGTACCGCCTACAAACAAATATAAAACTATCTTTA
Source organism: uncultured Phascolarctobacterium sp. (assembly GCA_958448515.1). Lineage (GTDB taxonomy): Bacteria > Bacillota > Negativicutes > Acidaminococcales > Acidaminococcaceae > URXU01. The sequence goes on from CAUDEF010000004.1 coordinate 39,255, forward strand.
TAAACTCATTGTCAGTATAATCCCTGCCAAATAATTCTTTTTTGCGCATAAAAAAACTCCGCGAATAAAATGATACTATATTATATCATTTTACCGCGAAGTTGGCAAAAAGAGCAATTATTTGACATTTTTCAGTACGTAAAAAGACGTTATATTACCTATATGACTTATAGCAAATAGTCAGTCAATAATCTTATCTGCCGTTTCCTGTCTCACCATATGCAGGAATATTATACGGCGTGGTCAAATCAATACCTGCTACATAGGCATAAGTTATTTCTGCACGGTTAGCATAACCAGCAGCATACTCCTCACCTACACCAGCCGAGATATAATACTGTGACTTAAACAAATCCCGTAATACCGACAGACTGCGTAAATTATATTGCTCACATCTGTTCTTTAAAAACGTAGATACAACATAATGACTGGTAGGACACCACAAACCTGCATAAATAAAGCAACGGGTATCATCCAGTGTCGGCACCTGCCGTAAAGTATCGACATACATCAGGCAATCATCAGACAGAAGTATTCTCTGAGCAGCCTGTCCCTGTTCACTTCCTAGAAGATCCTTAAGAGAATCCAACTCACCGCAACTGACAATATCGCTGTAAGTACGGTTCTGAAAATTACTGCCTCCGTCTATGTAACTAAGCAATAAATTGCCACGATAACCTTCCCACTGACTGCATCCCATACTTGGATAATCACCGGCAGTACTGCGGCTTACAGCGTCAAATGGTCCTTCCACTCCGGTGCTGATAAGTCCTTTAGCTATCTCAGCAGCTAAAATTTTTTGTATATTCATCAATATCACTTCCTCTCCTGCAGTAAACCTATAAAAATATTCCGTATAAAATAAAAATTTTATACGGAATAAAACTATAAAATATTATCTCTCCCTGCTTCAGTATCTTACAGGTTTTAAAACTCTTTTTTTTGAAGATTTACAAGGAGCCGCACCCGGAAAACAATTTCTCAATGCGGTTTCCGGAATATCATCTGGCTGAAAGCCACTATAATGGTCTTTAATCTCTTTAATTAAATTTCTGGAAAATTGTTTTATCTTATCCCGATACCGCTGCATATAATCTTTAGATCCATCAGGTAAATAATTTTCTTCGATAATGCTCCTTATTATTTTAGTATATGTTGGATGCCTGCCACATTGAGCCATATAAACAGTATGTCCCTTAAAATTATCCTCCCACTCCAAACCATATGTTGTACATAACCAAAATCCAAGCTCACACGGAATTACATGATGCTCTTGACCACACATACTATCACTCCTTTATTTCACAACCAATCCGGCTTACGCTTAAAGCCTACATGATAAACTGTATATTGCATAACAATCTGGTGCTCATTAATATTAAGAATATAAAAATTTCTCTCCGTTCCAATTATTCTGCCTTTAGGATAATCATGCAGACATTTGTTTAAAAAAGCTATCTGTCTTTCTATCATCTGCTCATCGACAGTCTTTTCAGGATTAGTATTACCAATTACAATCCTTTTTACAAAACCTACATCAAAAAGTGATAATTTACTGTTCATTTAGTATGAACTTCCATCCTAAGCCTCTGCTTTTACAGAATCATCAGGCGCAACGCTTGGCTTAATAGAACTTGCCAGAATATCCAGCACGCGGGACAGACCTTCCGGCAAAGAGCCCTGACTTGCATGTACCTGCACATGGTACTTGGCAGAATTATCAGTATTTCTGGTATTTTCCTTATTGGTACTTACAGTACCCTTAACATGGATATCTGTATGAAAAGCACCCAAACCAAATTTAAAGCCCACAGTAGAATCGTGTTCTGTAGTGGAAGCAACGGTATTTTTAGAAGCTTCAGAAGATTTTACCTCCATGTCAAAGGTAATATCCACATCTTCAACTCCCAGTGCAGGTACCTTTACTATCGCCAGCATTGGTACATTTAAGGAAACCTTCTCTGTAACTTCCTCATTCTTTTCTTCATCAAAACGCACTCTGTCAAAGCTGAAATCAACTGTACGCGCTTTTAAATTTTTATCACCGGCATCATTCATACATACGCCTGTAATAAAATCAGCTGTAGCCTTAGACAGTAATACCTGCGCTTCACAGGCAGCCTTCAACGGACCGCCAATCAATAAGCTCATATCAAGATCATTAAACTCTTTGGCAACATTATCTGCCATCTTAATCAGCCTCCCCAATTAATATATTTAAGGCAAAAGCCTTACAAGCATATCATTAACACGCATAACTCCTTCCGGAGGTTCACTGCTGATAAATTCCAGTTCCACATGCACTTTATTATTATCATCAGTACCGGCAAAAATGTTTGTCAGCAGTCTTTGCGACTCCTTACGGCGTAATCTTAAGCCTCTGCCGGAATAACTGTCTGATATATTTCTGTCCGGCTTATTTTCCTGTTTATCATTGCCCTGATCAAGCCCCACCATCTTGACATCAAAATCCATTTTTATCTTATGCATCTTCAGTGACACCTGAGGTACCAATGAAAAGGCCGGAACTTCCACTGTTTTGTAAGACAGAACAGTTTCCGCCTCAGCAGAAGTGCTTTGTTCCGTTTTCTGCGGCAGCTGAATTTTAATCATATACGGATTACCATCATCATCAAAATAATCCTTCATAGCAAGAATATGCTGATTCTGCGTCAGATTATGAGCCTTAATTACAGCTCCCTGCAAGGCATCTATTAATTCATCAAAAGACTGAAATTTAGACATTTTCTATCACCTCATCATTTCACCTTCATTATATTCCTACCTATAAACATTGTCAAGTTTTTATTTATCAATTTTAACAGAACTTTTCAGAATATCCAGCACTTTGGCTAAGCCCTCCGGTACAGTCTCCAGACCTTCGCGTACCTGAATATGGTACCTGGCAGAAGTATCAGTATCTCTTGTATGTTCCTCATGAGTACTTCTATCCACCTTGACAGATATATCCGTACGAACGGTATCTAAATCAAACTTTAATATATCAGCAGAATCGCATTCGGTAGCAGGAGCAGCTTCAGCAGATTTAACCTCCATATCAAAATTAACATCCACCTCTTCAACTCCCAGTGCAGGTACCTTTACTATCCCCAGCAATGGTACATTGAAGGAAACCTTTTCCGTAACTTCCTCATTCTTTTCTGCAGCAGAACGCACTCTGTCAGAACTGAAATCAGCTGCAGCCTCAGACAGCAACACCTGCGCTTCACAGGCAGCTTTCAAAGGAACGCCAATCAACAAGTTCTCATCAATGTCTTTAAACTGTTCAGACTTATTGTCGGACATATCGATCCCCCAATTATAATAAAATTTAAGTTATTCATTGATTACGCAGTGATAATATATATTCTATAACTTTAATTTCCAAATTTAATTTTTCCATATACTTTAATCCATACAAATATAATAAAAATAGTATAAGTATCAATATCGCCCCTGCTAAAATGAGCTCTGCTTCATTCAGTGCAAAATAAATACCCAAAATCAAACTACCTATACCAAATACGTTATCATTTATAATTTTATCCATTCTGTCATATTCCACCGTAAGTAAAATTCTTCTTTTAGGTAATTCATTACTGGGAAAATTAATATATTTATTATAATAGATAATATAATATTTCTCTGAGTCACTAAACATAAATTTCCCCTTTTATTCTATCTATAATATTCTTCTACAGTCTTTTTTATTTTTTGTAAACTTTTCTGCATCATTTGTTCTCTTACTCAATAGAAACAAAATTCAATCTCTTAACGCTACAAAAAAACAAGAATATTTCCCCCAAAATAATTATATAGGGCAAACAAATAAAGAGCCAGTACCACCCACACCAAGATATAAAATCATTTTTATCAGCTCATTGTCAGTATAATCCCTGCCAAATAATTCTTTTTTGCGCATAAAAAACTCCGCGAATAAAATGATACTATATTATATCATTTTACCGCGAAGTTGGCAAAAAGAGTACAATTCTAATACTTATTCTTCAATATTTTTTATATACTTTTCTCCATGCAAAGTTTTTATATTATTAATATTAAAATTATATGATTTTGATGATATATCTTGTTCAGGATAATATCGATTACCATTATAACCAACAATGCCTAATATCAAATCATAAATAAGATCATTAGTAAACCCAGACTCCTTATTGATTATAAGATTGTCATAAGTTTCTTTATATTTTTTTATATACGTCTCTGATAATACAATATACATAGGTATCTTTATCATAGATATATTGCATATATCATTTGAATGACCTAATTTATTAACAACATCTTCACCATGATCAGAAAAATATATTAATCCGTTAAAATCATTTTTAATGTAAATATCTCTATACAATTTTTCAATAACAAAATCATTATAATATATGCTATTTTCATAACTTTCAATATAGTCTGTTCCAAATTTATTAAATATAGATGGATACCTATCTTTGTAAGCACTATGCGAACCCATTAAATGAATAAATACTACGCTATTTTCCTTCAAAACAATATTACTTAGAACATCCACTATTTTACTATCATAAAAATTTGATAAATCTGATGTCTCATTTCTATCGTTTAACCAAATACTTTCATCACATCTATTTGCAATTGAAGTTATAGGAGAAGAAAAAATACCATACTTTGCTTGGTTACTAATCCAATAAGTATGAAAATCATTTTTCTTAAGTATATCTACTATAGAAGCAGCTTCATTTAAATCTACATTATTATACTGACTTTTTTCAGTTAGTGCATACATCAAAGAATCCACTGTATTAGCACTATTTGAAAAAGCATTACTTATTTTTATTGCATTTTCTTTATTGGCAAGCGATGACAGCCACGGTGTAGTTTCTTTGTAGTAGCCATAGTAATTGAAAAAATCCCTATTCTGAGACTCTCCAATAATAACTAAATATTTTCCGCTTCTTATTTTATCATTCTTCTTTACATCCAAGAGATTACCAGAATCGGCTAATTTACATTCAAAAGTTTTTATTTGATTATATCTATTATATGAATCAATAAAACACTCAAATACTATTGTTTTAGTAATATAACTAACAGCAAATACCATACATACAGCTCCCGCTAATATGTACCTAATTTCTACTTTTATATTTTTATGATCAAAACATGTAGTCTTAATAAATTTCCATATTAACACAAAATAAAAAATAAAACATATACAAATAAAACCTAAAAACTTCAAGCTAAAAAACTGTTCTAAAAACTCCAAACTTTCATTATAATTGGTCTGCATTATTGCCAATATAGATGAAGTAGTAATTATATATCCTTGATATACATAATTACCAACATTTAGAATAAATATTATGTATAAAAATACCACTAATGGAATAAAAATTACATTAAAGATTTTTCGTAATATTAATTTATTAATATTATTAACTGCTAAAAAGCTGTTAATTAATAAATAATATCCAATAATTTCTTTAAAATAAATCTCAAAGCTTATATATCCCCCCCCCCGAGAAACATAAGCACACTAGTTGATGCTCCGAATAAAAATAATAATATAGATAATATACATTCATATGTATTTATGTTTTTACTCAAATAACTAAACAACAAATTAGTAGATAAAAGTATAATTATACCTTTACTGTACCCATCATACCCTATAAATAAAATTGGAAAAATAATAAATAGTATATTTAATATTATAAATTTTATCATCTACTATATTCACTCTTCTCTTTAACCAAAATAATATGTACCCTGGAGTCATTAAATATATCTCTAGTTTTATTGCTAAATCTAAAATACAGCCAAGAATTGTCCCCATCCCAGCATAAGAAATTTTTTCCCATCGGCATTTCTATATTTCTCAAAATATCATAATATCTATAATCAAATGAAATATAGTCTACACTACTATTCTTAATTATTTTTTCAACTTTACTTGTAATAAATTGAATGTCATTTTTATCTACTTCACTTAAATCTATATATGGAAAATAATAGCTTGTATAAAACCCTGCTTTTTTAAATACATCTGTACTTTCATATTTACTAGTTTCTATAATTATATTCTTATTGGAAATATTATATTTATTACATAAATATAATATTTTATTACAAATATCATACTTGTTTACTTCGTTTATATTTTTTATATCCAACCAAATTTTCTTTTTATTGTCTCCTTTTTCAAACATGTTCTTAAATTGCATTTCCAAATCATAATTTTTAAAATCTGATTTATCATGTGAATTTTCCAATATACCTAACTCTTCAATATATACTACATCCATTTCAAATCCATCATAATAATTACTAAATTCATTAAACTTATCAATGCTATTAACTCTATGTAACCAAAATCTATCATCAAAAAAATTTTTTCTCAAATAACTATCTACTATGGGTACATACGATACTATTCCATTGCACATATACCTAAATATCTTATCATGATATAAAAACATCATAGATAAAATTATAAAGACAATAATTATTTTCCTCATCTAAACTCACCTATATCAAAAAAACCAAATATTACAATAGATTCACACTATATAATTTGCAGTGTGAATCTATCACCTATTACCATACATTTTTTCATAATAATGCTGATACTCACCATTAATAATATTCTGCCACCAATCTTTGTTATCCAGATACCACTTAATGGTCTTTTTAATGCCATCAGCAAATTTTGTTTCCGGCAGCCATCCTAATTCCTTATGAATCTTTGTCGGGTCAATTGCATAACGCATATCATGACCTTTTCTATCAGCAACATAAGTAATCAAGCTTTCCGGCTTGCCTAATTCTTTGCAGATAAGCTTCACGATATCAATATTGCGCATTTCATTATGCCCGCCAATATTATATACTTCACCAACTGTTCCCTTGTGAATAATTAAATCAATAGCCTTACAATGATCTTCCACATATAACCAATCACGAACATTAATACCCTCACCATATACTGGCAATGGCTTATCATCTAAAGCATTAGCGATCATTAAAGGAATAAGTTTTTCAGGAAAATGATATGGTCCATAATTATTAGAACAGCGAGAAATAGTAACAGGCAGGCCATATGTTCTGTGATAAGCCTGCACTAATAAATCTGCTGCTGCTTTAGAACTGCTGTAAGGGGAACTGGTATGAATAGGAGTTTCTTCCGTAAAAAATAAATCTGGTCTATCTAATGGCAAATCACCATAAACTTCATCAGTAGAAACCTGATGATAACGCTTAATACCATATTTACGGCAGGCATCCATCAAAACAGAAGTTCCAACAACATTGGTCTGCAAAAAAATATCAGGATTTTCTATAGAACGATCTACATGAGACTCTGCTGCGAAATTAACAACTATATCAGGTTGTTCTTCCTCAAACAACCGATAAACTGTTTCCCGATCACATATATCTGCTTTAACAAATCTAAAATTCGGCTTATCCATAACACTTACCAAGGTAGACAAATTACCTGCATAGGTTAATTTATCAAGGCAGATAATGCGATAGTCAGGATATTTTTTCATCATATAAAAAATAAAATTACTGCCTATAAAACCGGCGCCACCAGTAATCAAAAATTTCATAATAAAAATTTATAAATACTTTTAATCTTATTTACCATTTTATTAAATCTCGTCAACCAGTATTACTTTGACTCTGTCATCATTCAAAATTTCTTTATACTTATTCTTCATACATATTTCCTCCCACTCTACTCCACTAATCCATAATAGATAGCAAATATTAGAACCCAGTCCTATGGAATTCACTAGATAATAATATTCTAGTGGAAAAGATATAGCATAAAAATTTGCATACTTAGAATATCTTTTTAATTCTTCGATACCGTTACTTGTATAATCCAAAAACATGAATGTCGTGTTATAACCATTTTGAGAGAATATTTGTAATGATTCAATATCATCACTTTCTATAAAAACAACATCTTTACTTATACCAATTTCATTTATTATTTTGTTTATTTCTTCAAAAAAAATATATTTATTTTCTTTATTTAAGTTCTTTAAATCTAACCAAAGTCCTTTGTCATTTACTGTACTATATGCTTCTAATTGATGTTTCAAACTAATATTTTTATCATTAATTTCATGTCCACAAAAAATATCATTTTTATCTCCAGAAAAAAAAATATCAAACTCAAAACCATCATACTTGTTAAAATAATATTCTAATTTTTGTTTAGAATTTGTTCTATGAAGCCAAATCTTTTCTTTTACAACTCTATTAAAAATAGATCTATTAAGATCTTCAGATAAATTTGAAACAACACTCGCAGCTATTGAATCATATCTAAAAAAAATAAGCAAAAAAAATATTAATAAAAAACATTTTTTTATCATTCTGATAAACACCTTCTTCCATACATTGTTTTAAACCTACTTTTATCCTTGTCATATTGATCAGATAAAATATCATTTTCCGGCTCATATAATCCTTCAACTCGTACTCCCATAAGACTCAATACAAGATTAAATACAAGATCATTTGTAATATACTCGCTTTTATGGCTTTTTAAATTGTTTAATAACCCATGATTTTTATCAATAAATTTATCTGATAAAAAAACATATAATGGAATTTCTATCATGTCAAATGTAAATCTATTTGAATCATGTCCAAGAAAATTTATAACATCCTCCGAATGATCACTAAAATAAATCATTCCATTAAAATTATCAAATTTTTCAAAAGCAGCATGTATATTACTCACTACATAATCATTATAAATAATGCTATTATCATATGCATCTATAAAATTATCATTTTTAAAAATCTTAAAATTATTAGGGTATCTTTCTTCATATGTACTATGATTACCCATCAAATGGAATATTACTAAAGTATTTCCTGAAAATTTAATATTCTTTATATAATTAACTAATTCAAAATCATACATCTTTGTCCTTACTTTTCCACTAGTCTCATCATTAATCCAATACTGCTCATCTGCTCCACTGGCAATTACAGTAATAGGTGTATCATTTACCCCAAACTTTGACTGATTACTTATCCAAATAACCTTAAACCCTGCAGATTTTGCAACTTCAACCAATGAAACAGCTTCTTGAAAACGCACTTCATTATATTGATTTTTAGCAGTTAATGCATAACTTAAACTAGGAACTGTGTGTGTATGACATGAATATGCATTATCAAAAATAACAAAATTATCATCGCCTAGTTTTTCTCTCAACCAAGGTGTTGTTTCTCTCGTATATCCGTAAGCACTCATATGATTTTTATTCTGCGACTCTCCTATTACAAGGACGAAAACCCCATTATTTTGATTAATACTATTATCTAAATTTATAGAACTTACACTATTTGCTCGTTCTTCACACTTTAATTTAAAATCGCTGTAATAATTCATATATCTATTTACGTCATCATAAGCATTTATAAATATTGATTCACGTCCTAAAAAAATCATCATTAAAGAATAAAAGAAACAAATTATTATATTTTTATTTAAACCTATTTTAATTTTCAAATTAAATAAAATTAAATAAAACACAAAATAAATACCAGCTAGTATACAAAAATGATAAATACTTAAATGCCCGTAAATATACTCCTTAATCTCATTAGGATTAGATTGTAGTACAGCCATAATAGTATCAGGGTTCAATAACCATGCCCCCATTATATAATAATAACTCCACATAAAAAGAATTATACTTACCCAGCCCATATATACTATATACTTTATAATAATAGGTATATTCATATATAATAAGATTATAATGACATTTGTAACACCTAAAGAGAATATTATATATTTTACAATTTCTCCAATTAATATTGTATCAAACACAAACCGATACAATAACAATACAGAGATTAACAAAAAAAACTTAATACTGATAACCATCGTAGTTTTGCATTATATGGTAATAAATTTTTATTCATTAATATGCCAATACTAGCTATAAATAAATATCCTGATTTTGAAAAAGTAAAATCTTGAAAAAAAGCACTCACAACTAATACTAATAAAACATAAAAAATTATAGCGTTTAATATATGATGCTTAACCAATTCCCATACAATATTTCTTATATTAACCATATTTCCCATACCCTCCCCCTTAATATTTATCGAATAAAATATATCCATTTACTTTTATTTGATGAATATTATACCAGAGATAATAATATATTTTATAAATTACTACTATTACGTTACTTATCTGTAATATTTATTAAGCATTTTTTAAAATTCTCTTTTGATATGCTTCATATAATATTCTGCTAACCACAAATCTGACATATCATCAATATCAACAGAATGCTCTTTATTCATAATAAATGGTACTGTATTATCATTAAAACTTGTATCATAACTAATTTCCGAAACTTTATTAATATAAATACATCCATTCACTCTATAATATTTAGGCATATCTTGTCGCCTGCAAGTACTACTTGTATTAAGCAATTTTTGTAAATTATTGTTCTCGTCTAAATATCTCACAAGAACCGGATTATCAGATACCTCTGATATTGATACAACAGACTTCTCTCCATTTAAAAAAAATAACTCTATTGCTTCATCAATATCTACAGAAGTTCTTAAGGGCTGCGTAGTCTGTAATAAAACCAAAACATCATAATCTTCATTCATTTCTGATAATGTTCTGATAGCATGCACAACACAATCTATTGTTTTACTTGTATCCTCAGCTAATTCTTTAGGTCTCATAAAAGGGACTCTTGCACCGTATACTTCTGCAACTCTTGCTATTTCTATGCTGTCTGTACTTACAACCAAAGTATCAATATACTTACTATTCAAAGCAGCATTTATAGTATGTGATATTAATGGTTTTTCTGCCAAATTTATTATATTCTTTCCCTTTATACCTTTACTTCCTCCACGAGCAGGAATCAAAGCCAAAATTCTTTTATTATTATACATAGTAATACCTTCACATTATAATCTGTAATCAATAAATTTCTTCTGTATATCAATTTTTCTCAAATCTAAAGATTCTAAAATATTACAAAATATTTCCTTGCTATTACCATTTCCAAATACATTATTTTTTACCATGAATTTATCCACACTGTTAATAGCATTTAATATATCCTGCTTATTTTCAAAAACATGCTGTACATTCTTAGAAATATTTAAGTCATATCTACCGTTCTGCCTGGTACCCACATCTATAGCAGGAATACCATAGATTCCAGATTCTCGTATACCTGCACTGGAATTTCCAATAATAAAATCTGCATTTTTTAATAAAGTCAAAAAATATTCAAACCTAATTGAAGGGAATACTATAAATTTGTTGTTATTATTAAATTTCTCATATTCATTTAAAATAAATTCATACCCCAAATCATTATTAGGATAAATAACGATATAGTTTCTATCACTAGCAATGACTGCATCAGTCAATATCTTTGCATGTTCTTTTAACGATATATTTTCCGTAGTAACAGGATGATACATCAAAATTCCATAATTATTATATTTTATTTCATAATATTTTTTTACTTGCTCCAATGTTGGCAGATCTTGATTCACCATTATATCAATATCAGGAGAACCTATTACAAAAATATTATTCTGGGATTCACCTAATTGTAATAATCTTCTTTTTGAATCTTCATTACAAACAAAATGCAAATGTGAAAATTTGGTTATGGCATGTCGTATAGACTCATCTATAGTACCCGAAACTTCACCACCTTCAATATGCCCAACAATTACATTATGTAAGGCAGATACAATAGCACCTGCTAAAGCTTCTATTCTATCGCCATGTACAATAACCATATCTGGTTTGATATTTTCAATATATCCAGAAAAATACGATATTGTATTACCTAAATTTACACTGGTAGTAGATGAAGGAAGTAGTCCATACGCCACATAAGTATTCTTATAAGAATCTTTTAATACCTCATTATATGTACTGCCAAATCGTTCCAACAAATGCATGCCACATACAAAAACATAAACCTCAAAATTTGAATTTACATCTAAAGATTTTATTAAAGGCTTCAATTTCCCATAATCGGCTCTTGTTCCTGTAATAAATACTATTTTCTTTTTATCCATTGATATTACACCACTACTCTAAAATCATATTCCATGAAATTTGTTCATCATTATCTATATCCACAGCAGCTATTTTACCTAAAACATTATTATAATCTTCAGCGAATATTTCACCAGTCCCAGGTCTTTTTACCCAAATATTTTCTTTAGTAAATACTTCACCAACCTTGATATCACGTATTGCAACTACAGTAGCAAAAGCAAAATCTATAGTCACTTGTTCTTCCTTGGCAGCCTCTTTTTTTCCACCCATCATTTTGTTTATATTTTCAGCTGCTAAAATTAACTCTTTTAAATCTTGTTCATCCATAGAACATACAATATCAGGTCCGGGCCTGCTTTTATCATCGATAAAATGTCTTTCTACTAATTTAGCACCTAATACCATTGCAGCAATACAAGCCGTATTATCAACAGTATGATCTGATAATCCAATCGGAATATTTTTAAAAGTTTCCATCATTTCCTGCATAGCACCTAACCTCACCAAATTTGCAGGTGTAGGATATAAATTTGTAGTATGCATAAGAGCATATGGTACATTATATCGTTCTAGAATATCCACTGCTCTCTTTATATGTACAATATCATTCATACCTGTAGAAACAATCATTGGTTTTCCAAAAGAAGCAATATGCTCAATAAGCGGATAATTATTAAGCTCTCCCGATCCTATTTTATAGGCCAAAACTCCAAATTTTTCCAGCCTATCTGCCGCAGCTCTTGAAAATGGAGTACTTAAGTATACCATTCCCTTATTCTGTACGTATTGCATCAATTCATATTCTTCATCTTCGGACAAGGCACATCTTTCCATAACATCATAAATTGATACGTCACTATTACCAGGTATAACATTTTTAGCTGCACCGCACATTTCATCTTCAACAACATGAGTTTGATGTTTGATTATTCTAGCACCCGCTCTAAATGCAGCATCAACAATTTTTTTAGCAACATCTAAACTTCCTTCATGGTTGATTCCCATTTCGGGTATTACTAAAGGATTTGAACTTTCATTGATCACTATATTCCCAATCATTATTTCATTCATAAAACATACTCCTTTAAGAATTTATATTAATTTATCAATGTAACTTAAACTTTGCACTATATGAACATCAGAATATAAAGAAATCCTACGAAATATATGATCTAGTTCATCTGCCATCTTTATATCTGATATTTTTATATTTTTACACAATAAAATAGTTCTACATCTGTTATCAAAATATAAATATGGACTACATGTAGCTGTAGAAAATAAAGAAATCAGACAATATTTTTTATTCATATTATTTAGATAAAATATCTCCCATGGTGTACTGCTATTAATATTTGAAATATTTATATGTTTTTCACTATATAACTTTTTAATATTATTATGTGTTCTAGGATGTAATTTTACAACATAATTTTTATTTTTACTTTTTATATATTCTATTGTATTTAAGCTATATTTAAATAACTTATTTTCACTTATCTTATTCATATACTTATTCGAAAATTTGCTAAAGATGTACATATACCAATATTGAAAATTAGAGTAATATTTCCATGGCTGATCAAAATATATTATTTTAGCATCACTGTCATTTAGTGAAATTTCTTTCTTAAAATCAAAAATAAAATTTAATATATAAACAAATTTTGTATCATTATATTTTATGCTCGGTATTTTATAAATAATGTTTTTATAATCATCATAGTATTCAGCAATTAAAGGTTTATATAAATATATGCTATCTACTTTAACACGATCATTCAAAACATTACTAATATAAGTTCCTAAACCTTCATCATATAAAGCAATTTCATTTTTAAACGCATTAATATATTTAGTAAATTCTTTATCTATACAAAATATTTTTTTATAATCTTGCAAATCCAAATACAATTCTTTTTCTATAAAATCATTTACAGCTAAATTTCCCATATATTTTTTCTTAAGTAATATTATATATTCAAATAAAGAATATCTATGTTCTTTAAAAAAAGTAGTTAATCGTAAATCATCCCCACTAAAGACATATATATTTTCAAACAGTTGCAATTTTTTCAAATTAATTATAATATTATAATAGTTCTTTATTCCTTTAGAACATATAACTAAATCTGCCTTATAGTTTTTTAAAACATTACAATTAATATTAACAACATTTATCAACTGTAATGACGTGGCTGCAACATATAAAATTCTATTCATTATCATACACTCTCTTCTATATTATTTAATTTTAGGAGGACACTTTTATGAACTATCTAAAAATATTTAAAGACTATTTTTATCAAAAAAATCATCCTGCTCCATCTATACATAGTATAGATAAGACTATTAATTTAATATTAACAACACATATTTCAATTTCACGATTTGGAGATGGGGAATTAGATTTATTATTAAATATTAATCAACCTAAATTTCAGAAAACAAACCCTTTACTTGTAAAAAAATTATATGATACATTAAATTCAAAAAACGAAAACCTTCTAATTTGTCTTCCCAAAACATTCTGTTATAATGACTTAAACAAATTAAATAGTAAAGCCAAGAAGCATTGGCTGAAATTTATTTCCAAAAACAGAAAATCAATTTATAGTATATTAGATTTTAATACTCAATATGGGAATGCATTATTTACTCGCAATTATATTGACCTTGAAGACAAGTCTAATTCTGTAAACTATTTTAATAAAATAAAACAAATTTGGTTTAATCGAAATGTTATCATTATTGAAGGTCGTTTTACACGGTTTGGTGTAAATAATGATCTATTAACAAATGCAAAGTCTGTAAAAAGAATTTTATGTCCAGAGAAAAATGCTTTCGATCAGTATGATAATATTTTAAATTATGCCGTAACTTTACCTAAAGATGTATTATTCCTAATAGCATTAGGTCCTACAGCAACAGTATTATCTAATGATTTATCTGAAAAAGGATACCAGGCAATAGATATAGGACATCTTGATATTGAATACGAATGGTTTTTATCTGGTGCCAATACGAAATCTAAAGTAAACAATAAGTATGTCAACGAAACAGATGATATAATAACTGATAGCAATGATACTTTAAAAAATGAATTATACGAATTACAAATTATCAAAAAAATCTGCTGATTTAAATCAGCAGATTTTTTTCCCTACTGATGACAAAAATGCATAAATTTTATTAATAATACTTGTATTGTTAAATCCCCATAACAGGACTTTATGTTTAGTTTTCAGTTTATTTTTTTCCATAATACTTTGATTATCTTTTATAAAATTTACAACATTCCTAAAGCGTTCAGAAGTTTCACTTTCTTTATTAGCATAAAAAGCAGTTAATGTAGATAATGCTGTTTCTATTGCAAGTTTCCTACAATCATTCTCACAATTAATTTTATTTTTTACAGCAAAAGCAACACGCTCTTTGTAACCTAAAAAACAGTCATATCTACTTTTACTGTTAAATGCTGATGCAATAATAGATCCTTTTCTCTTATAGTAGTAATAATATGGTTTCCTTAAGTATCCAACCTTATTTGCTAAAAAGAATAATTTATAGGTTGTGGCAACATCTTCATATATTCTGCCTTTAGGATATCTTATTTTATCAAATAAATACCTTTTATAAACTTTATTCCATGCAGCATTGTCAAGATTACCATTTAAAATTTCTATTATCGCTTTATTTTTATTAAAGATTTTATCACTGTCATATCTTGGTCTAAATTTCTTTCTTTCTCCCCTAACTAAATATACGTCACAACAGATTATATCTAACTGATTTTGTTCTAATTGATATACCATATCCTGATACATATTTTCATCAAGTTTATCATCGCTATCAACAAAAGTTATATAATCCCCTTTTGCTACATCAATACCAGAATTTCTGGCATCGCTGAGTCCGCCATTTTCTTTATGTATAACCTTTACTCTGCTGTCTTTTTTAGCATATTCATCACATATTTCTCCGCATTTATCAGGAGAGCCATCGTCTACTAAAATAAGCTCAAAATCAGTAAAAGTTTGGTTTAATATTGAATCTACACATTGATGAATATACGGCTCAACTTTATATACAGGTACAATAACAGATAACTTTGACATAATCATTTCTTCTCCATCAACATTAATTTTACATATTTATTTAAAGTATAATTAGCATAATTTAAGCATAATGCAAAACCAATCCAGCCTTCCCAAAAGCCTTTTTTTAAAATATACATTTTTATAAAAGCAAAAAAAGGTCTGAAGATAAAATCTTTAATATATTTTACTTTTTTCCCGGCTTCATAATTTTTCACTGCACCTATAGCAGAATACATATTCATCTTTGCTAAATACTCATCAAAATCTTTATAGGTATAGTGCTCTATATGCCCATCCAATACTTTCAACGGCAAGTTGCAAATAATCTTCTCATGCACTTTACCTTCCCAATAACCTTGATTTGTTGGAAATAACCTTATAACACTATCAGGACCAAGCACGCCATACTTAAAGCTTCTGCCAAAAGCATTATTTCTGCGTTCAAACTTATATATTACCTGTTCTTTTTCTATGGCAGATTTTATATTATCAGTAAGTTCATCACTCATGCGTTCGTCAGCATCCAGATACAGCACCCATTCAGTACCCACATGCTTTAAAGCAAAATTCCTCTGAGCTGAAAAGTCATTATCCCACGCTCTGTACACAACCTTAGATTTATATTGTTCTGCCAGATCCACAGTTTTATCTGTACTGCCAGAATCAACAATAAGCACTTTATCTGTCAGCTTTTGTGCATTTTTTATAACATCAACAATATGTTCTTCTTCATTTTTAGTTAAAATAACAACTGTTACATCAGTCATGATCTATCTCCAAAATTTTTCATAATAATCACATTTTATATACACATTATTAGTATAATACATATTCTTTATTGTTACAACTAAGTCCCTGCCTTGTATATTAAATCCTAATATTTCATTTTATCTAACTATCTAAAAATTCTTAATTTATATAAAGTAAAAGCAGAATTCATAAGAATTCTGCTTTCTTAATATTTATTTTATTCTCCCAACATTTTCTCTGCCGCTTCAATAACCTGCTCTACGGTCAGCCTTGTCATGCACTGCATATCATCGCATTTATGCTTCATGCCGCCGCTGCAGCCGGTGCAGGGAGGTACTGCAGTTACTACTACGGCATCTTTTGTATAAGGTCCGTACAGTTTTGGGCTTGAAGGGCCATACATAGCCACAATGGGCACTTTCTGGCTGATAGCCACATGCATGGGGCCGCTGTCATTGGTAATTATAAGGCTGCAGCGCTTCATGGCTGCGGCCAGTGTGCCAATAGTGAAAGCACCAGTTGCTACAACAGGAGTAGTTTTCATTTTGCTAACCGCTGCCTGCACTATTTCTTCGTCCATAGTGCCGCCGAAAAATACTGGTTTGTAGCCTTTTGCTGCCAGTATATCGGCAACCTGAGCAAAACGTTCTGAAGCCCAGCGCTTGGTAACAACAGCACTGCCGATATTAAAGCCTACCAGCTTATCTGTTTGAAAAACGCCATTTTCTCGCCAGAATTTTTCTGCCAGCTGTTTATTTTCTTCGCTGGGGAAAATTTCCAGTCCGTTATGCTCAATTTTTTCTACTCCCAGCTGCTTTAAAATATCCATGTACATTTCTGCCGCATGGATTTTTCTGTTTAGCGGAGTAAATACATCCCACTTAAATTTTAATAAGGGATGCGCTGTACCGGCACGCACTTTAGTTTTTGTTAATGCACAAATAAAAGAGCATCTCTCATTGGGATGCAGATTTATTACTACATCAAAATCCATTTTGCTGAGCTTGCGCGCGCAGGCAACTAAAGCCAGGATGCTGTTATCTCTGCCTTTTTTATCTATGGTAATTACTTCATCAAGATATGGGTTATGCAATACTACATCTTTAAGCTTTTCATCTGCCAGAAAGGTTATATGTGCATCTGGCGCCGCCTTGCGCAAAGCATGAATAAAAGGAGTAGTAAGGGTTAAATCTCCCAGGTGCATTAAAAATGTTACTAATATTTTTTTGCCGTTTAACTCTACCATACTTCCTCCTTCTACAACCTGGCGATAACATCCGCCACTGTAATTTTCTCCATGCAGTTTTTATTAAGTGGGCACTTGCGTTTAAAGCAGGGCGCACATTCTTCTGTAGTACTGATAATGGTTACCTTTTTTCCATAAGGGCCGGCACGATGACCGCTGGAAGCTCCAAAAAGGGCAATTATTCTGCAGTCCATGGCTGCAGCAATATGTACCGGGCCTGTATCGCCGCCAATGCATAAACCAACACTTCCCATAAGCGCTGCCAGTTCTTTTAAATTGGTTTTAGCCGCAAGATTTAAAACTTCATCCTCAGGCAAGGCTACCTCAATCTGCTCACATTTTTCAATTTCAGCCTTACCTCCGGCCAAAATTATACATTTCCCCTGTTTTATCAGGTACTGAGCAAGCTCTGTAAAATACTCTGCAGGCCATTCTTTTGTTGCCCAGCCTGCACCGGGAACTAATACTGCCAAATCTTCTTTAACAGCTTTTGGAAAGCTTTCTTTAAGCAGCTGCTGCATCTTTTCCTTTTCTTCAGGTAATTCCGGCATGGGAAAGAAAGGATCTTCCACCTTGCTGCCCAGATATCTGATAACATCAAGATACTGCTGCACAATATGGCCTTTATCATTGGCTCCATGTACTGCCTTGCTGATAAATCCGCTGCCCTCACGCATATCATTGTAGCCTATTTTATTTTTGCAGCCTGTCATCCATGCTACTACAGCACTTTTAAACAGTCCCTGCAAGTCAATTACCAGATCAAATTTAAAGCTGCGCAAAAAGCTGCGCATATGTAAAAAAGCTTTAATTTTTTCTTTGATCGGCATTTTTGTAAAGGCCTGCTTATCAAAATAAATTACCTCATCCACATACGGAGGCTGAGGAACAAAAGCAGCAAACTGCGGATGCACTATCCAGCGTATTTTGGCATTTGGATAAAGCTCACGCAAAGCAGCCGCACAGGGCAATGCATGCATTACATCGCCCAGAGCGCTCATTTTGATAATTAAAATATTTTTATATTCCATCAAATTAACCTTCAATAATATTCTTAACAAAGTTCAGCAGACTGCCGCCAGTAAAGAGATAGCCTTTTATACCTGCCGCCTGAGCCGCTTCTACATCTCTTTTGCTGTCGCCGATTAAAAAGCTCTGCTCTTTGTCTACAGCATATTCTGCCATGGCCTGCAGCAGCATACCCGGTTTTGGCTTACGGCAGGAGCAGTCTACAGCATACTCCGCCACTTTTCCTTCTTCATGATGAGGGCAGTAATAAAACTTTTCAATCTGCACTCCATATTCCTGCATCTGGCTTTGCATATACTGATGCAGTTTTTCCATATCTTCCACAGTATAATATCCGCGGGCAATACCGCTCTGATTGGTTACCACAAAAAGCTGATAGCCTTTTTTATGAAGATAGGCAAGAGCCTCTCTTGCTCCTTCTACCCACTGCAGATCTTCAATTTTATACAGATAATCTACATCAACATTTAAAACACCGTCACGGTCTAAAAATACAGCCTTATCTTTCATACACATAGTATCCGTCTGTTTTATCCAGCAGCTGGCAGTATTCAGCAATAGCTTCTTCAATATCGGTAAAGCCGCCGTCATAGCCTGCCGCTAAAAGATTAGCTGTGTCAGCCTCGGTAAAACTTTGATATTTTCCTTTCAACACTTCCGGGAACGGAATGTATTCCAGCTCACCACTGCCAAAATGTTTTAAAACACCTTTAGCCAGAGTATTAAACTGATGCGCATTGCCGGTACCGCAGTTATAAATACCGCTGATTTCCGGATGATCCCAGAAGAAGAAATTAACTTTTACTACGTCTTTTACATAAATAAAGTCACGAGTCTGTTCACCGGGGCCATAACCATTATATTCACCAAACAGGCGCACTTTTTTCTCAGCTTTCCACTGATTATACATCTGGTAAACCATGGAAGCCATTTTGCCTTTGTGATTTTCCTGTGGGCCATAAACGTTAAAATAACGCAGACCAACAACCTGACTTTGTGCCTGAGGCAGCAAACGGCGCAGATAGTTATCAAAAAACAGCTTGGAAAAAGCATAAACATTTAAAGCTTCTTCGCAGGCAGGTTCTTCTTTAAAGCCATGAGCACCACTGCCATAGGTGGAAGCAGAAGATGCATAAATCAGCTGAATTTTTCTGTCCAGACAAAAATGCAGTAAATTTTTGGTGTACTCAAAATTGTTTTCCATCATGTATTTGCCATTGTATTCCATGGTATCAGAGCAGGCACCTTCGTGGAAAACAACGTCAATTTTTTCATGATTAAACTTGCCTGCTTTCAGAGCATCGGCAAAAGCAAATTTATCCATATAATCCATAACTTTTAAGCCCTGAATATTTTTGAACTTCACCATATTGGTAAGGTTATCTACTACTAAAATATCATCACGGCCGCGTTCATTTAAGCCTTTTACTATATTACTGCCGATAAAACCGGCACCACCTGTTACGATAATCATAATTTACCCTCCTTAACCATGTGGGCGATTTTTTCTACTACGCCTGTAGTAGAGTAACCTTCTTCAAATTCTATAATCCGCACTTCTCCGGCATATTCACGTCCTGCCACTTCTTCAGGTTTATAGTCGCCGCCTTTTACAAGAATATCCGGTCTGATTTTTTCAATCAGATTGGTAGGCGTATCTTCATCAAAAAGTACTACTGCGTCTACGCAGGCAAGTGCCGCCAGTACTCTTGCTCTGTCCAGTTCGTGTACAAGAGGACGAGTTTCTCCCTTTAATCTGCGTACAGACGCATCAGTATTAAGACCAACAATTAAATGCTTGCCAAGCCCTGCTGCCTTTTCCAGATAAGTTACATGACCCACATGCAGAATATCAAAGCAGCCATTGGTAAATACAATCTTTTCGCCGCAGGCTTTCCATGTTGCCGCAAGAGAAGTAATTTCCTCCCAACTGAGAGTACGATAACCTCTGCCCTGCTTGCGTTCTTCTGTAAGCAAGTCTTTTAACAGCTCATCACGATGCACAGGATAGGTACCAACCTTAGCCACAACAATACCTGCAGCTCTGTTAGCCATATAAACGGCGTCTTCCAGCTCCAATTTGCCGGCTGCTCCGGCCAAAAGTGTTGCCGCCACAGTGTCTCCGGCACCGGAAACATCAAATACCTCGATGGCAGCCGCCGGACTGTGCAGTACCTGAGTGTCATTTACCAGTGTCATACCCTTTTCACTGCGGGTAACAACTACGTTTTTTATATTGTATTTCAGCTTTGCGGCTTTTGCCATTTCAACTACAGCTGCATCATCATTATCCTTTTCGCAGCCTGCCGCTTCACACATTTCCTTTAAATTGGGAGTAATAAAATCACAGCCGCTGTATTTGCTCCAGTCTGCACCTTTGGGATCAATTAACACAGGAATATTATAGGCTTTGCCCTGTTTAATTACCCATTGGCAAAAGCTGTCAGAGCATACTCCCTTAGCGTAGTCAGAAACAATAATACCATCCAGACCTTCATCCAGAAGGTTATCCAGCCATGCGCTTAAAGCCTTAATTTCTTCCGGAAATAAATCTCCTGTTTCTTCAAAATCAAGGCGCAGCATTTGCTGATTGCCGCCTAAAACACGCATTTTAGTAATGGTTTTACGGCTGCTGCTTTTTACCAGACCACTGCAGTCAATGCCAGCCTCAGCCAGCAGTTTTTCCAGCAAAGGCCGGCTTTCATCGTCACCAGTTACGCCGCCCATATATACCTTGCATTCCAGATGAGCAAGATTGGCCGCTACATTGGCAGCACCGCCCAAAACGGACTTCATGCTGGTAATTTTGGTTACCGGTACCGGAGCTTCAGGAGAAATACGTTTTACTTCTCCATGAAAATATCTGTCCAGCATAACATCACCGATAACAGCTATTTTTAAGTTTTTGATTTTTTCTGCCAGAAAAGCAGTTATGGCTAAGTCTGCCACTTTATTCACCATCCACTAATTCACACAAAATATGTCCGATTAAAATATGCATTTCCTGTGCGCGGGCAGTAATCTTTGCCGGAACAGCAATGCATTCATCACACAGCTGCGCCATCTGTCCGCCGCCTGCCGCAGTCATGCCCACGCAGTATACGCCTTTACTTTTGGCAAGTTTAACAGCTTCCACCACATTGGGGCTGTTGCCGCTGGTAGAAATTCCTACCAGCACATCACCGGGCTGAGCCAGTGCTTCTACCTGACGCACAAAAACCTTGTCAAAACCGTAATCGTTGCCAACGGCAGTTAAAATAGAAGTATCCACAGTTAAAGCAATGGCGGGCAATCCCTGACGCTCCTTCTGAAAACGTCCTACAAACTCAGCCGCCAGATGCTGACTGTCGGCGGCACTGCCGCCGTTGCCGCAGAACAGTACTTTTTTGCCATCTGCCAGCGCCGCTTTAATAGCTGCGGCAATACGATCTATCTGCTCTAAAATATCGCTTTGCATTACCAGCTGCGCCACAGCCAGATGCTCTTCAAAGCGTTCCTTAATAATTTTATTCATAATTTACCTCATTACCAGTTTGTAAATTCATATTTTATAGTCCAGTTATCATTGTTCTTATAATGCTCTTTTTCATATTCCAGAGCTATCTGCCAGCAGCAGAAACGATGTACAAATCTGTAATCTGTTTCGTAATTTCTGCTCTTCTCCAGATCATAACGATTGACAACAGTAATACTGTTTTTGTCATCAAATTTGTATTCAATGCCATTGCGCAGCTCTGTTTCCATATCCGGCTGTCCGTAGTCAAACACATTAGATGTAAAATCTTCTTTATAGTATCCTGCCCAGGTTCTCCACTTATCGGTAAGCTGCTGACCTAATGTTGCATAATATACATTAGTCGATTCTTTAGTATCGCCAAGGCTTTCTTCTGTCCATTTTTTGCCTATTGTAAGGTCTAAAGTGGTGTACGGACTGTCAAACAGATAAATTCTGTCATGGTTTAAAAATACGCCATATTCCGTATGCCAGCTGCGTTTGCCTGTATCATCATTCTTCCACAAACCGTGTTCACCATAAAAGCTGTAAGATAAAGGCAGCTTATCAGAAAAATGATGGGGTTTATAGTCAAAGCGGATATTGGTCTGCTTTTTAACCCAGTCATCGTCTTCCTCAAACCAGCCATTTTCAAAATTTACAGTAAAGTTACGCTCATTATGGCGCATGCCGTAAACAGGACGATAACCCTCCTTGGAATAATAGCCTAAATCAGCATAAACTGTAGTTTTATCGCTGATAGGACGTTCATATTCCAGACGGATATAAGCACCATTATCATCATCATAACCAATACGGGGCATTAAGCGTTCCTGACTTTTGCCGCTCAGGTCGCTTTCCCAGATGTCACGGGAATAAATATGCTTGCCTTTGACAAAAACCTGTACATCACGGGCAATCATTTTCTGTCCCGGATATACCTCAAAGGTTTTGGCTTTGATTTCCAGACAGGGATCACTTTTTACTGCCGGGCATCTTGACGTACTGCCACCCTCATCTAAAGTCATTTTTTCCGGATCAATAACTGCATGCGGCGCTCTGAAAAAGTCCTTGCCGTTTTTACCGTCAAGCTTTTTCAGTTCACCTGTTTTGCTGTTAAAGTTATAATAACCCCATTGAGCAGAGGTTTCAGAATTACCCTCTTTTAAAGAGCCGCCTTCCTCCAGCCAGATATCACCGGTTTTCATATTGCCGCGCACTTTGGTTGTAAAAATATCCTGACCGCCCTGATTTATTTTTACATTACCTTCAGCGTAAAAATCGCCGGATACATTATCATAGCTGGCATGCTCACTGACAATGGTAATAGGCATCTGTGCTGTTTCTTCCACGTGCTCACGGTGCTTAACTGTTGTATTAAGCTCTTCTGCAGGCGCCAGATACTTGTCATCACCATTATTATCAAACTGTGCCGCATACGCAGGAACAGTCATTCCTAACGCCAGCGCTGCCGCAATAAAAGTTTTATTCATAATTTCAATCTCCTTATAACAGATATAAAAGCATACACTTATCCATTTGATATTATATCATAAAAAAAGAAAAAGCTCACTTAAAGGTGAGCTTTTTCTTAATATTTAAATTAATACGGCTGATATACAACGCCCTGAATAGCAGTATCACTGGTGGTTTGTACATAAGTTGTGCTGCCTGCGGGAATAGTTACAGACCTGCCCTTAACAAAAGCGCCGCCAATAGCACCGATAGGTCCAAGAATAATCATACCGCCAATAGCAGCACCTGCCGCACCGGCAATGGATTCAGCTTCCTGTTTGGCAAGATCACCAACAAATACAGGAATTGCAGTTCCGTCAACACCATAAATATTGGTAAAATCAATATCTATACGTGCATCCTTGCCGAAGATACCGGGCTGAACAACTTTTTTAACAGTACCTACACCGGTAGCACCTTTAGGAATTACCAGTACATCATTTACATAAAGATTATCAGCTGCTTTGAAGTATACAGGATCGCCTTCACGGTTCATTTTGCTGGTCAGCTCCTGAGTGAATTCAATTTTCAGCACAGAATCTTTTGGAAGCACAACTTCCTGTACAGGAACAACGCCGTTTTCATAGGAAGCAAGCTGCAGCAATTCGTCAAGACGGGCAGACAGAGCACCCTGCATAACCTCGCCGTTTAAAAGCTTTTCTACTTCTTCAATACGGCTTTTGGCAGGTCCGCCGGACATACTCTCATTAATGCGCCATTCCACAACATTCAGTCTGGTAGCAAAGGAAGCTTCTCCGTTAGAAGGCGCACCTTCCAGATAATCGTACATATTGTCAATACGGCTTAAAATAGCATCTGAAGTTACTGTACCGTAAACATCTTCTTCAATACTGTCCATACGCTGAATCAAAGAACCGGTCTGCTCAGTTCCGTACAGCATTCTTTCCATGGAAGAAATTTTATCTGCCGCCGGTACGGAAATGCTTTCTTCCGCAAAGCCGGGAGCAACAGCAGTCAGACAAAAAACAAAAGTCATCAGCAAAGTTAAGAGACGTTTTTTCATTGCAATCCCTCCGAAAATCATAGTTATATTTACATTTTAGCATATTATACTGCCAAAATTCAATTTACTATTACGACATTAATGTGAATTATTTTTTATATTTGTCTAATGTATCAGCTACAGATGCAGCAATCTGATCCATTTTTTCAAAACGGCGCCGATGCTGGGCACGCTTGGAAGGTTTCAGTTCCTCCATGGACTTGCGATATTCCTCAATGGGCATTACATAAAAACGCCTGTCATCACACTGCTGACCTTCACACTCCTGCCAGAATTCATCCAGAGATGTTTTCAGCTTACGGTCCCTGCGGATATGATTCATAGCATAATAACCTTCGTTAGCTACAGCATATATCTTTGCAGCACCCATGGCTTTGGCAACATTGCGAATACCGTAAAAAATTAAATTCTTAGTGCGGTAGCCAAAAAAGGCTTTAGTTAATCCCTTAATAATGTCACTGCCATTAGGCGTACCCTGCAAAGCACCAATAAACAATGCCGGCTGCTTATCCTTATCATAACCAAGCCAGAACATAATCTGATACAAAGCCTGATTTTCATATTCCAGCATTAAGGAAAGACAGCCCTCCTTACGCTGCCCTGCATGAAATACAAGATCCATACCAATTGGCTTTTCCTGATACAAATCTTCCCAGATGCGAATACGCTGCGGTTTAACATACATGGCATGTAAAAATTCCGTATTAAAAGCATTTTCCAGATACAGCACGTGATTTTTGACCAGTTCCACGCGCTCTGCCCAGGTGGAGTTTTTATAAAAAAAGGAGCGCGTTACCTGCTCTGCAAAAGACGGAGTTCCTTTAAGCATAGCTTTACGCAAATCATTTTCTGCAAAAAATCCCAAAATATCACGCATATAGCTTTTATGCAAATGACATCGGGTCATAAAAACAACATAGCGTTTAAATTCTTTCAGAATATGTGTTTTATACAGGCTTTTGCCTACATATTGTAAAATTTCTGTATTCATACTTACCTCGCTCACAGTTGATATATGTATTATAACATAAAAACACCTGTTATTTAACATAACAGGTGTCTGATTACAGGCAAGATTATTTTGCACTTAACGCGCGGACAATTTCGCGTCTTACTTCTCTGCCCCACTGTTCATTTTCCCAGTCCCAGCGGCTGGTAACAGCTTCTGGAGCTTTGGCATTGGAGCTGATTTTATGAGTATAGAACTCATCTGTCAGAACATTATAGGCAACCGCTTCGCCTTTCAGATCAAGGATAACAGTTCTCTGTTCAGAGGAAGCACGTACTTTTTTATCAAGCACATCAAGCTGCATGGCAATAACAATATCTACACCGCCATTTTTGGCAATAGCTTTCAGCTCAGCAGCATCAGGCAGTCTTCCTGCCACATCAGCAGCCTCAACAGCAGCTGTAAGCTTGTCGTTTTCTACCAGAACAAAGCCCTTCTGAGCTTTTAAGGTATTAAGTGCTTCTTTATAAAACACTTTATCAGACATTTCATTGCCGGTATTATTAACCAAAGGCAGCAATGCCACACTTGCAGCCTCAGCTGCGCTTAAACAGGGAATGCTGAAACATAATGTCAGCAGACTTAACATAAAATAACGCAATAATTTTTTCAAGTAAAACACATCCTTATGATATTTTTACTTAATTTTAACATAATTAAACATCAGAATGCAATTATTTACATTAAATAAACTAAAACAGGGCGGATAATCCGCCCTGTAAAACACTGGTTATCTTAGAAAGTAAAAGTCAGATCACTCCAGATAATTTTATCTTCTTTTTTATTGTCTAATTTACTTTCAGTATCGTAGTAAGCTACAGTACCAACAATATTTTTGGCAAAGGCATAATTTGCACCTACGCCATAACCTTTAAATCCTTCATTGTTAAAGGTGTTGGCATCAGTAGTGTGCGCCAGATAGGTTTGTCCTCCCTGATCATAGTATTTGCCCCATACGCCCCAGCTGCCTGCCTGGCTTGCTTCAGCGCCTTTATAGGCAAGACCCACTACATAACCATCATCATCAAGTGCTTTATACTGTTCATTACCACTTGCGTCACCTTTTAAATAAGTACCGCTTAAAGTTACATCGCCCGCACTATAAGCAGCACCGGCATACCAGATAGCATTATCCACATTAGTATTTTTATTGTCACTGCCTGCGCCGATATCTTTAAAGTTTACATAACCGCCATTAAGATTCAGACTGTCAGATACATTATAGGACAGAGCGCCGCCTGCATAGTTGCCGTAAGAGCCCTTTTCTCCTTTATCATTTTCTAAATCAGTACCCTTGCCGGCAAAACCTGTAATTTTAAGTCTGTCACCGTAAGAAATCTCCGCACCGTCAGCATCTGCATCATAAATATTACCATCAGCAAGGAACATATTATAACGGCCTGCAGTTACATCAAGTCCGCCAACACGGCCCTCTACATAGGCACGTTTAAAGCTTACTTTTTCATCACCATTATTATTGGTAAAATCCTGAGTATTTTCCAGCATTCCGGTGTAAGACCAGTTATCATTTACCTGTCCGTTAACCCACAGGCGGGAGCGCAGATTACTTTCATGTCCGTCAGCGTCAGAATCAGTATACAGATAACGAATTTCACCGGATACTTTTACGTTATCAGTTTTTTCTTCCAGATTTGCTACGCGCACACCCAAAGAATCCAGTTCTTCAGCAAATTCTGCTGCCAGTTTATCTACATTGGCGCCTTTTGCCATAGCTTTTGCTACAATCTGCGCCATTTCATAGCGGGTCATCAGTTTATCGCCGCCGTAAGTGCCGTCGCCATAGCCATCAACAACACCAGCCGCAGCCAGTTTATTTACACTGTCATATGCCCAGTGTCCTGCAGGTACATCAGAAAACGGATTGGCTGCATACGCAGATGCAGTTACACCTAAAGCCATTGCCATTGTTAAAACTAAAGATTTTTTCATTGTAATTTCCCCCTAAGGAATTTATTTAGAAAATATCTTTTGCTTCACCAATGCAGCCATCAATACAATTTTATGTAAGAGTTGCCTTGTTTCCTCTACAACCACTGCATTAATTTCACATTTGTGAAAACAAATGAAACTTTCCATGGAGTTAGCATAGCATAATTTAAAATTGTTTGCAACTTTTTTACACTAAAATCTTGCTTTTTTTACTTTTTTAATATTTAAAACGTACTTTTGTATTTTTAATCTTACTTTTTTATACAGTTTCAAAATTAATATACCTTTAAAAACAAAAAATAAAATATAAGAATATAAAAATCCGGTTACATTTTGATTAACCAAACTCGTATATTCTCATATTTTATCTGTAAATATAAAAACAGGACGGCGTTGCCGTCCTGCTTAAAATCAATATTAAATTACTTGTTAATATCAGAATTAGAAAGTGAAGAGCAATTGAGAGTAGAGAGTTTTTTCTTCTTTAGCGCCTGTTTGTGCTTCCAAGTCATAATATTTAACTTGAGCTACAATATTTTTAGCAAACGCATAATCAACACCTACACCGTAGCCTTCAAAGCCTTGTCCAGCAACACCAAAGTCATAAGCAGCTTCAACAGTATGACCAGTGGTTTGTGTTCCTAACGGTTGATCGTAGTATCTAGCCCACATGCCCCAGCTGCCAGGTTGTGCAGCTTTAGCACCTTTGTAGGAAAGACCTACTGCGTAACCTTTGTCATCGCAGCCATTTTCATCATAATCAGATTGCAGATAGGTAGCGTCTAATTTGAGGTTTTTAACTACATCAAAAGCAACGCCAGCAGTCCAGATTTCATTATCTGCACGAACTGCTTCAGAAGCAGACAGCAATTGATCATCAAATTTATAGTAACCAACTTTAGCATCAACTACGCCAAGTTTTGCGCCCAATTGTGCATAAGCCATGTCATGAGCGATAACATCAGCAGCATCAGATGCATTAGCAGCTTTACCAGCACCTACAGTTAATTTAACGTCTTTACCATAGGAAACTTGTACACCGTCCATACGGGTATCATACAGCAGACCGCCATTGAAATCAGTGAAATTGTAACGACCAGCCTGAACAGCCATGCCGCCAAGTTTACCATTTACATAAGCACGTTGGAATTTAGTATCTTCTTCACCTGTGTCAGAGCCTTTCGCTCCAGCAAAAGTTTGGATATTTTCCAGCATACCGGTGTAGGACCAGTCATCATTAACCTGACCTTTTACCCAGATACGGGAACGTAATTGAGTTTTGCTGCCAACATTTTTACCACCATCATAATCCCAGTAACGAAGACGGGTTTCGCCGGTGATTTTTACATTGTCAGCTTTTTCTTCCAGGTTAGCTACGCGAACACCGAGAGTATCCAGTTCGTCAGCAAATTCTGCTGCCAGTTTGTCTACGTTAGCTCCTTTTGCCATAGCTTTTGCTACGATTTGTGCCATTTCATAGCGGGTCATCAGTTTGTCTCCGCCATAGGTTCCGTCAGGGAATCCGTCAACAACGCCAGCTGCTGCCAGTTTGTTTACGCTGTCATATGCCCAGTGGCCAGCCGGTACATCAGAGAACGGGTTTGCTGCATATGCGGATGCAGTTACACCCAAAGCCATTGCCATTGCGAGTACTAAAGATTTTTTCATTTCAATTTCCTCCTCAGGAATTTATTGTCAGAAAATGCCTCCGCCCCGCAAACGCCTCTGTCAGCCCAGCTTTATGTAAGAGTTGCCTTGTTTCCTCTACAACCACTATGCCAGCAATAAGCCTTTACAAAAGCTTTATCATTTTCTACACCGCCAGCATAGCATACTTTGCATATATTTGCAACTTTTTAACAAAATTATCTCACATTTTTTATATTATTTTCTGACTGAACAGTCAGTATATCTGAAGTATAGGTTATTATTATCTTATACTGTATAATTTTATATTATTTATTTTTATTTATATTTTTCTATTTTTATGATTTTTTATATTTTATAGCATAGTTATTTAAATTATATATTCTTTTTCTAATATCTATAATTAATATTATTACACAATAAATAAAAGCAGAGCAGTTAAACTGCTCTGCTTAAAAAACGCTATTACATTATCAGCTAATCCTAAGATTAGAAAGTGAAGAGTAATTGAGACCAGATGGTTTGATCTTCAACAGGACCTTCTTTAGCTTCGAGGTCATACCATTCGATTTGACCAACAATGTTTTTAGCAAAGGTATAGTTAGCAGTTAAGCTGTAACCTTCAAAACCTTCACTAGAAGGACCAAATACTGTCTGATCATCAACCAATGCATTCATGGTGTGATCAATGTAAGTGCTGTAACCAAGATCATAGTATTTAGCACTCAAGCCCCAAGAACCAACTTGAGAAGCTTTTGCACCTTTGTAGTTAGCAGTTACTACATAACCGTCATCAGCGCCATTGTAGTTATCTTGGTCACCATTCAGGTATAAGAAGCCTAAATTTACATTTTTATCAAAAGCATAAGTAGCCTGACCAGCCCAAATAGTGTCATCAATACCACTTGCACCAACTTCTGCACCGTTAGATTTCAGTCCTAAGTCACTGAAATCATAGTAGCCAGCCATTAATCCGAGTTTACCAATTTTACCACTGAGTTCTGCATAGTAGGTTTCATCTGCATCAACAGTTGTCAAATCGGCGGTATCTTTATTGTCAGCTTTACCATAACCAGCAACTAATTTAACGTCTTTGCCATAAGCAACTTGTACACCATCAAAACGATGATCATATACGTTTTTGTCACCTAATTGCAGGTTGTAACGACCAGCTTGTACTTTTACGCCACCAATTTTACCATTTACGTATGCACGTTGGAAATCAGTATCTTCATCACCATTGTCGTTGTCGAAGTCTTGGATATTTTCCAGCATGCCGGTATAGGTCCAGTCATCATTTACCTGACCGGTTACCCAGATACGGGAACGCAATTTATTTTCATTACCTTTGCCAGCAACACCATCAACATCATGATCTGCATAATGATAACGGATTTCACCGGTGATTTTTACGTTGTCAGCTTTTTCTTCCAGGTTAGCTACGCGAACGCCGAGGGTATCCAGTTCTTCAGCAAATTCTGCTGCCAGTTTGTCTACGTTAGCACCTTTTGCCATTGCTTTTGCTACGATTTGTGCCATTTCATAGCGGGTCATCAGTTTGTCTCCGCCATAGGTTCCGTCAGGGAATCCGTCAACAACGCCAGCTGCTGCCAGTTTGTTTACGCTGTCATATGCCCAGTGGCCAGCCGGTACATCAGAGAACGGGTTTGCTGCATATGCGGATGCAGTTACACCCAAAGCCATTGCCATTGCGAGTACTAAAGATTTTTTCATTTCAATTTCCTCCTCTTAGTCTTTAAGAGATATTTATTTTACAAAATCCTTAGTGACTGAAAACAACATTCAAAATCCTGTAAGAGTTGCCTTGTTTCCTCTACCATTTCAAATGCAGCATCTATCACACCAGATTTTATAAACGCATCAAATGACTATTCAGTCTGACTGTTCAGTCAGCTTTACTGACATTATTATAACTCTCTTTTTTTAAATTAGCAAGTATTTATTATATTTAATTTTAATTTAATTTTATTTGTACAATTTTTGTTAAAATTTATTACTAAATTTGTAAGTTTCACAGATAAGATCTATCAAAACTAAAAAATTTATTTTAGACATTCTAAGCAGCAGATTTTTCATTGCATTAAAATATGAATGATAAATTTTTGTTATTTTATATATCTAATTTCTATGTTAATACCTGTAATATCTGTATTTATTTTTACTGTTACTGATTTTAACTAAAATAAAACTATTAACCTTGACTATTGCAAAGATTTTGGGTATAATTTTATGGTATCTGGAGAGGTGGTCGAGTGGTTTAAGGCTCTAGTCTTGAAAACTAGCGAGGTGCAAGCCTCCGTGGGTTCGAATCCCACCCTCTCCGCCATGAAAAAAGTTGTTGCATTTTTAAAATTAATAGTGTATAATTACCTAGTAAGTTATGGAGTGGTACTCAAGCTGGCTGAAGAGGACGGTTTGCTAAATCGTTAGGCGGGTTAAACCGCGCCAGGGTTCGAATCCCTGCCACTCCGCCACAATCAAAGGTTCTGAGCTTTCAGGAAATTTCCTGAAAGCTCTTTTTTTATGTCCAGGTGGACAATTAGGTGGACAATAACAAAAAAATAAAAAAATATAACGCAAATATAGCAATAAAAAAATTACCGTAAGGCTTCACGCCTTACGGTTTTTCTCACTTCTCTTTAATTAACAAAATTCTAATATTCATAATGTCTAAAGGATGTAATCTCCCTATTTTATGGCACATATCATTATCATACAACTTAATCTTTTTTGATATTCTTACTGTTGATGGCTTATTTAATCCAGCATCCTGCCATCTTATAAGTTGATACTCTCCATAGTAATTATTTCTCGGAGGAGCAGATGTAACCTTTAAAGATAGTAAATAAGCCTTTTTATCTTCCAGAATTACAACTGGTCTATTTTTTACAATACTTGGATCATCCTCAAACTTAACTTTTGCATACCATATCTCCCATGGCCTACAATTAATGCTCATCATCATATTCCTTTGGCAGTACTAAAAATCCATCTTCATCTCTATAGCCAACAAAATCATCTTCTTTTACATCAACCGAAAATTTGGGAAGCGGAACTAGAGCTGAGAAGTACTCTTTAATTAAATCATTTGGTATTACATTATTTCTGTGATCTACATATACTTTCGCCCAGGGAGATCCCGCTTTATGAGTTATATTGACTAACGCCGGTGCTGTATACTGTCCATATTGCATGGCAACATCCATGAGCAATTCCAGTTCATCATCAGTAAACTTATCTGGAGTGTAATCACCCATAACTGCCTCGATGTTATTTTTGCCGCATGGCTTAAAAGCATTATAGACAGAAGGAATAACCGGTCCATATGTCCATGCCTGAATGTCTTCTTCAAATAAACTTTTATTCAGTCTTACTAAGCTCCAAGCCTGAGCAAAGTATACTAATTTATTAACTTTCATATTAGTGATCAGATCTTCTTCAAAAGAATTAGATAGTTCTATAAAAAAGTTAGCAATATCAATAGCTTTTAACATATCAAAACCTCCTTCTTTATAAGAATAGCCCTACTTTAAAAATTAAAGCGGGCTAATGCAAACATAAGTTTTTATTTCATTTTTATTATACAAATTTTTAAAATCAGCGTCAAGATTTTATAATATTCCATTCAAAGCTTCTACAGCCTGCTCCTGCATGGTACGCATTACATGAGAATATGTATCAAGGGTGATTCTACAGCTGCTATGGCCCAGACGCTCGCTGACAACTTTTACATTGATTCCTGCTTCCAGCAGCCATGTAGCATGAGTATGCCGCAGATCGTGTATTCGTACACTTCTGCTTAATCCAGCCTCTTTCAATATTTCTTTATACTGATGAGCTGAAAAAGAACTAGGACTGCGAGGCTGCCCCTCAGCATTTGCCAGCACCCAGCTGTACTGCTGATAATTACTTCCATGCCTCAGATCCTGCACCTTCTGCCATAAACGATACCGCTTTAATGCTGCACATACAAAGTCAGGCAGTAGTATAGTCCGGCGACTGCTACGCGTCTTGGCTGAATTTTGAATATGAATGCCTTTAGCAGTAGTTACGACAATCTTACCTACACGCAGCTGCTTTCCAGCTAAGTCGATATTGACCCATTCCATTCCGTAAATTTCAGAAATACGCATCCCCGTTCCTAAAGCAAGCACAATTACAAGCCATGCAGGACGCCCGTATCGAAGGGCAGTATTTATAAGCTTATGCCCTTCCTCATGTGACAGTACATGTATTTCCGGTGGCTCAGTCTTTAAAGCCTTTGTTTTATCTGCAGGATTTTTTTCAATAATGCCAGAATCTATAGCTACATTTAATGCGGCGATAAGCATTCGACGAGTTGCATTAATACTTCGCGGTGCCAGTCCCTGCTGATTCATACCGCCATTAATAAGCAGCATATTAAAATGTCGCTGTAATTCTACCGCCGATAATTGCCGCAAAAATACCTTAGAAATTGCATAAGGTAAAATATTTTTATTTATCAGGCTTTGATAGCGTTCATAAGTTTTGATTTTTATCGAATTAAGCTGATACTCATTCAACCACTTTAGCAGCCAAGTTCCCAATGTGACTACACCTTCGTTATCAGCATTGCCTTCTAATTTTTCTAAAAATGTTTTTGCCTTTGCTTTGGCTTCCTTAGCCGTCTTAGTACTGGTAAATAATTTACGCTTAGAGTCACCATTTTTATCTCTATAAGTAATTTTATATTCATATCTTTTTCTACTTTCATTGTAGGTAATACTGCCTTCTCCGTTACTACGACGCATTCTTTTACCTCCATAATAAAAAGCAGGCAGATTGCCTGCTTTTTATCTTTCTTTACTTTCTTTACGTGTTATTAATTTACATAAATTAGGATCATTCTTTAAAATTCGTATAGTTTTTTATTTTAAGCTTTTTCCCAGATGGAGAACCTGGTAATTGAGAAAGCAAATCTTTTTGTATTTTATCTAACGGTTTGGAGTCTAATAAATCTTCTTTAGTTTTATTAACGATAAAGGCTTATTCTTTTTCGTCAATAGCAATCTTTTTCTGATGATATAGTTCAATAGTTCGAGAAGCTCTATCTTGAATAAATTTAGACATAGCAGATAAAGTTTCATCAGAAATATTATAATGTGGATGTTTTTTAAACTCAAATTGCAATAATTTACGCAGATTAGGTAAATGGCGTTTTTGCACAAAGATTTGAGCTTGCGCATCTAAAGTAAAGTACCTGCATCTGAGCGTTTTGATATATTCAGGCAAATTCTCTTTTTTCAAATCACTGACTGCAGCACCATAAAACAAGGAAAAGCCGTTATCAAAGAGAGGCGCTGGCCGGAGATATTTACCGGTATTATTATCGATAATCATACCGAAATTACCTAAATGCCTATCCTTGTTTGCAATAAGGCTATCAAATAACATCATATCAGCGTATTTGTCAGCGCCAAATAAGTCTGAAATTTGTTTTTGTATAGATAGTTTTACTATATTTGAACTTTCTACATCAATACCATTTTCTTTGAAGAAAGTGGCAGCTTCTACAAAACCTTCATCTGCAGAAGTAAATAGTTTACATAAGCATACGATTTCCTTGCTTCCGTCTCTGTGATGGAATTCTTCAAGATCATAGTTTATGTGTTCAAAGCCCATAACTTCTGCTACTTGTGCAGCGTAAAACTCGTCAGTTGCCTGACTGCGTCCGTCAGGACGTGGAGCAAAATCATCACCTTTTATTAAATAAATTCCATCTTCTCTGTTAGACCAACATTTCTTTAACGCGCCGCTTGACGTAACTTCCGGAGAGGTGAAAAGGCCACTTACTTTTGTACTGTAACCTGTAAAAGCTACCATAGAAAGGCTTTTATCAAATGGATTATCATATAAATTATAATCTTCCCATTTATGGTCGATATCGTCTCTCGTAATCCAGTAAGCATCATTTAAAGAAAGAGCATGGGATACATCTACGTATCTCATTGGATTAGAGTCGTCATCAAATGCTGAAAGTATTTTCTCAACAAATTGTCGGTTTTTGGGAGCTTTTCTGCGATTGATCCATTTTTCTAAAGATTCATCGGTTAGATTTTCTGATAAATTTTTAGGCAAAAGAGCAGAGTTTTGCTGATATATTTTGTCTATATGAATTGAATATACTTTGTTAGTTACTCCGAATTCTTTTTCTTCATATTCAAATAAAGAAAAGGAGATTAAGGGAATATCTTTTGATCGTAGAGTATATTTAGTTGTATTAGTACTTCTTACGTCCATTTTATATCTCCTTTATCTTAGCCTTACGTTTATTATACCATGTTTAAATATAGTATTATATAATGTCTGATAGTTATAATATCTATATTTTGTAATTTATACCTTCTGAAATACTTAAAACAAATTTTAACCTTATCAAACTATAAAAATATTATATCCATTACTTCCTTATGTTCGGTGATAATACCAGGTTCTATCTTTAATAAAAGGATTCAGGCAAAAACAAAATGGATGCCTCTTGTAAAATACAGAGAAGCATCCATGTGTTTGCCTGATTCACAGATTAATATGTCCAGAATTCTTGGTATATATCATTTATCTAACTTTTGGGGTGCAGTTCACTTCACGCCTTACGGTTTTATTTCAACTGTCTGTCAAAAATTATTTACGATGATTTTTGGCATCCTGATCTACAAATTGCTGAGTGGAAGGATCAAACTCCATTCCGTCATATGCAGTATTAATTTTTACTTTTCCGGATAAAATCTGCTTTCTTAATTTTTCCAGTTTTTTGACAATCTTCTCCGGTACCTGCTCTGAAACAGCTAAACGTACAACGTCTTCCTGTTCAAGACCAATAACGGTAATGGTATTGCTTTGCAGATTATGATGCTGATAATCTTTGGCTGCATTTTCTATGGCAACACTGGAATCAGCAACTGCAGAACCGATAAAAATAGGAGAAACTGCTGTCCAGTCAATAACATTGCCTATTTCTTTTACTTTTCCGTCTGCAGCGGCAATTACATCATTTACACCAAAACGACCGCCGTTCAGCATGGTATAGATAACGTCACAGCCTGCTTTAATTTCTCCTTCAGCAGCTTTTGCATTGATAGCGTTATCATCTAAATTTCCTGTAAAATGAGTATAAAATTCAGCCTTTTTATTGGTATGCATCAAACCGTCATAAAAAGCAGCACGCGCCTGCAAACCTGGATTAGGCCATGCACCGGAAATATGACCTACCTTATTAGTCTTTGTCATATAACCAGCCAGAGCACCTGCCAAAAATGCGGACTGCTCCTGATCTACTTTGTAGCTGGATACGTTTTCACTTTTTACATTGCCCTGAATTACCACAAATTTGATATTGGGGAATTCTTTGCTTACTACAGCAACGGGAGCATTGCATTGTCCGCCATGAGCAATAATAAGCTGCGGATTTTCTCTGGCAAGCTGACGCAGTGCATCGGTCAGCATATCTTTATCAGATGTAGCAGACACGTCATACATACATTTAACGTTAGCAGTAACATTTTCTGCTATTTTCTGATAGCCGCGATAGCCAGCCTCCATAAATCCGTTATCCTTGGCATATCCCGGCAGCAAAACGGAAATTTCAGGATTGGACATATCCGCTCCTGCTGGTGTTTCAACTACTGCTGCTTCTGCAGAGCAGCTATACATCATACCAGCTAAAAGTAAGGAACTCAGTATTTTGGAAATCTTCATAAAAACCCTCCTGTTATTTTTTGTATAGCTTTATTATAACAGAATACAGATAAACATAATAAATAATATTTTAAAGACACTGCACTGTAACCGTTATTGTTGTTCCCTTGCCCGGTTTACTTGCCACATCAATCTGTGCCTGATGTTCGTCAGCAATCCATTTGGCAATGGAAAGCCCAAGACCGGTACCGCCGGTATTACGATTACGGTCGCTGTCTACTCTGTAAAATCTTTCAAAAATTCTGGTAAGATTTTCTTCAGCAATACCTGCTCCTGTATCGGCAACAGTTATGCGTGCCTTATTGCCCTGCTTACTGCAGCTTAAAGTAATGCTGCCGCCTTCAGGGGTATATTTGCTGCTGTTTTCCAGAAATATCCTCAGCATCTGCCTGAATAAAACCGGGTCAGCATTAATTTTCAGCGGCTCACAAGTTTTTAAAGACACATCTAAATGCGGAGCCAGCATCTTGCCCTCTCTGGTCATTTCTTCCACCAGCGTATCAAGTTCAATAACTGTTTTATTTACAACCTGTCTGTGCTGGTCTGCCCTTGCCAGAAAGAGCAGTTTTTCAATTAGCTGCTGCATATTATTGGCTTCACTGTGAATGGCATTAATGCTTTCTTCCAAAATTTCCGGATCATTTTTTCCCCATCTGGCAAGCATATCAGAATAGCCGCTGATAATAGTTGCCGGAGTACGCAGTTCATGTGAGGCATCGGATACAAAACGGCGCTGCTTTTCAAATCCGTCCTGCAGTCTTTCCAGCATGGAGTTAAAGGTTTTTACCAGCGTCTGCAGCTCGTCTCTTGTTTCCGGTACCGGGATTCTTTTATTTAAGTCCGTAACGCCTATATTCTGAGCAGTTTCGGCAATTCTGCGGATAGGCTGCAGCATTCTGCGGCTCATAAAAAAGCCCACTGCCACTGCAGCCAGTACCGCGCCAAAGCAGGCATGACCAAAAATATCCACAAAATCTTCCAGAAAATGACGTTCTGCCGTAATCGTTCTGAAAAAATACAGCTTGACCGGAATACCATTTACCGCTGCCTGACGCATAAGATAGTACATAGAGCTGTTTTTTACATCAATGGTTTCCAGACCCTTCTCCAGCAGTCCTACGGACTGCAGAACGCCTTCTGCGGCGTCCTCAGCATAGTCTTCCAGATCTTTCTGCTTATGCTCATAAGCTTCCTCGCGCAGCTCTTTAAAAACCTTTTTGCCTGTTTCATTTACCAGCGGATTGGTAGTGCTTTCAAAAAGCACATTATCCTGCATATCGGTAATGCACAAAACAACACCCGGCTGCAGATGCTTTGAGGCAAACTCTCGCTCTGTGTCAGGAGAAAATTCGTCCCAGTGGCGTATAACCATTTCAGAACTGGTAACTACATCTCTGCCTGTTTCGTGATACAGCATATAATACAGTCCGCAGGTCATGGCAGCTCCTGCCAGCAGCATTATTACCAGCAGCAGCAGGCCATAAATCAAAGACAGTCTTATGGAAATCGGAATATTAAATTGTACAAATAATCTGCTAATCTTTGATAACATAACCTATTCCCCGTATGGTCTGCAGATATTTACTGCCAAAGGGATTATCTATTTTGGTACGCAAATATCTGATATAAACATCTACAACATTAGTATCTCCAAGATAATCATAGCCCCATACATTCTGCAGAATCTGCTCTCTGGTCATAACATGATTTTTATTGGTTGCAAGATAATAGAGCAAATCATACTCTTTGCGAGTCAGCTCAATTTTTTCGCTGTTTACCTCTACAGCATATTGCTCAGGAAATATTTTGATATTGCCGCAGGCAATTACCCGTTTGCTTTCAGCAGGCTGAGTTTTTGCAGCGGCATTTTTGCGCAGCGCCGCTCTGATACGCGCCAGTAATTCCTGCATGGCAAAGGGCTTGGTTACGTAATCATCAGCGCCAATATCAAGACCCTGCACTTTATCATCAACAGAATCTTTTGCTGTCAGCATTATTACCGGTGTATAAATCTCCAGACTGCGCACCTTGCGGCAGATGCTGATACCGTCCATACCTGGCAGCATAATATCCAGCAAAATCAGGTCAAAATCTCCCTGAACAATTTTATCCAGGGCCTGCAGGCCATTTTCTTCCTTATCAACCTTAAAACCTTCATGCAGCAGCTCCATCTCCAGGAATCTGGCAATTTTAGGTTCATCTTCTACAATCAGAATTTTTTTATCCATCTGCAACACTCCTTCACTTATAACTATAAACATCTTTTATAAATCTGAAAAGTAGCTCTGCACTTTTTTAATCAAATTTTAATCCTCCTCTAAGAGCAGTTTAAACTTGCCTGTGTATACTGAAACTGACAAGAAAAGTACATGAACAGGAGGACAAATCATGGATGCTATGAATAAATTTAATTTTATCAATACACTTAAAGAAAACAAAAGAAAATTAGTATACGGCGCGGCTGGATTACTGCTGATTATAGGCGCAGCCTCTATAGCTGAAGAAGCTGCTGAACAATATTTTGAAGTAAAAGGTGTTGTTACTGCCGTTAATAACAATCAGGTTACTGTAAGCGGCAGATGGATAGAGCAGACTGTAGACTTCAGCAATTCCTTTTATGATGCCAGCCTGCTTACTGCAGGTCAGCATGTAAAAATTGAACGTAACCTGCAGGGAAAAGTTATTGAACTTGATATCAAAAAGCCTCATCTGCTGCCTCCCCGCAAGTCTGTTAAGTCATTGCCAAAACAGCACCTGCAGCCTGCCGGACATTCTCTGGCAGATGGTTATTTAGCTCAGTTTACCCCTGCAACAATTGCCTCTGTAAGCAGCAATATGCTTGATGACGCCAGGGTTATTATTGAAGGCACACTGATTAATCGTCTTGATGAAGACACCTATACCTTTGCTGATAAATCCGGCGCGCAGATTATGGTAGAGGCTGATGATTACAAACCTTTGCCTTTAAATGAACAGGTAAGACTTTATGGCAAAACAGATGTCAAAAAAGATCATGTAGAACTGGATATTAAATTTATTGAGCCCGTTATATAACTGATATACAGCCAGTGATGTTCAGAACTTTCTGTTTAAAATCCGTAGTAAATAAGCGTTTTTTGCGCAGAAGCTGGTTAATACCATCGTAGCTGCAATGGACAAGCCAGTCATGTAAGGGACGGCTGTCCGGAATTCCTAAGATTCTGCAAACATAGTTTACAGTATTACCATCCAAGACCATTTGTATTGCTTTAATTTTAAATCCATCTGAGTATTTAGTTATGAAAAAACTGTACCCCAAAAGTCAAACTTTTGGGGTACAGTTTTTTACATCAACCGAAAATTTTGGAAGCGGAGCCAGAGCTGAAAAGTACTCTTTAATTAAATTATTTGATATTACATTATCTCTGTGATTTATATATACTTTCGCCCTAAGAACAGCCCTGCTTTAAAACTTAAAGCAGGGCTGTTACAAACACAAAGTTTTGTTTTTATTGTACAAATTTTAAAAATCAGAGTTAAGATTTTTATGATATCCAGTTAAGAACTTCTGGATCTGCTTAAAATTCCCAGCGCATACCTGCATTCCACAGCCATGATTTTTTAAAGTCACCGCCGAAAGATTTTTCTACATCAAAATAGATATGATTGTTGCTGCCAGTTTTCACTGCAGCTCCTGTACCTAATTCATACCAGGTATCCTTAAAGGATACTTTTTCTGACATAGAAGCTCCCGTTGCCGGATGTTGAGCAGCAAAATTATTATTGCCGATAAATTCGTGCAGAATATTTGCTTTAACGTAAAATTTAGTTTTTTCGTTAATTTCTCTGCCGATATTAAAGCCCATTCTGCCTACAATACTTGAAGTGCCGCTGTAAGCAATATGCGTTCCGTTGTCCGTGATATAAGCATCACTGCCAAGATGTCCCAAAGTTAGCTGTGCCTGAGGTTCCCAGTACCAGTCCTCACCCAGGCTCATTCTTCTTCCATATTCAGCACTTAAAGATAATCCGGTGTTGTCATTTTTTCCGGAAATTTTTCTGCCATAAGCATCAGTAACATCAAATTTATTATCAAGATCTGTAATTTTAAAGAGCAAATCTAAATAATGGCCTTTATTACCGATAGTTGTTGTGTAAAAGCCCAGACCTCTGCTCTTGTTTTTGCCGTTACCATGAGCATACTTACTGCTGCCATCAGTATAACTTACAGCCGCACCGGTATAACGCTTATATTTGTCAGAATCATGACTTAAAATATCATAACCAAGTTCATAAGCAGTATATCTGTTTTCAAAAACAGCTTTAGTGCTTCGGCCTATTTTACTTCCGTGCACTCTTACCCAGACACCCTGCTCAGCATTATTATCATGATGCAGATCACCCATACGCTGCATTAGTTTGGCAGCTTCTGTACGCCAGATATGATAGTTAAGTTCATTAATGGCAAATCCTGTTTCTACAGTGGCAGAAGGTTTATCTTTTCTTTCTGCCACCTTAGCCAAAACCCAGTCTGCAGAATCTTCTTCAGTATAAATACTGCTGTCAACTTTATTTAAGGTATACGTGTTCCAGTACAAAGGTCCTTCCTGATCGGGAATACAAAATTCTCCCTGTTCATTATTTACGCTTGCAAGCACTGTGCCTTCCGCTCCGGCAGCTTTATCGCCAATATTATTTAGGGAAAGATAATGAGTTCCTGTA
Organism: uncultured Phascolarctobacterium sp.; assembly: GCA_958448515.1. Classification (GTDB taxonomy): domain Bacteria; phylum Bacillota; class Negativicutes; order Acidaminococcales; family Acidaminococcaceae; genus URXU01. Next base: position 81,550 of record CAUDEF010000004.1, read on the forward strand.
TGGGTTCCGTTAATATAGATTCTGTCACTGTTTTCTGTATTTTTGGAAGCATCTGTATTTAAATAAAAAATACCATCATTGCCCTGCAAATTATTTAAAATAACCAAATTTTTAAATTCATACGCTGCAGGCTGTTCAGTATAATTTACTTTTACTGCCGCCAGATCAGAAACATCAAGATTGGCAATTGCCGAAGAAGCCGTAACATTCCATACACTGCTGTTTTTAAGGATCAGACTGGTACCTGCTGTATTATCCTGCTTATTGGTAACATCTTTTACCATACCGGTTAAATAAGATTCCTTATCAGGCAGATGTATTTTAATATTATTATCAGCATATTCCCTGCCTCCTGAAACAATATTAGCAGTATATATATTACCGGTAAGCTGTATGACAGCATTTTCGCTGCTATTAAGTGTAATATTACTGTTTTTGCTGGCTGTGTATTTACCTGCTATCCATTCAGGATTGTAGCCACCGGACAGATCTCCTTTAATAATAATTTTTCCATCAGCAACTGTGTCGATATTTATGCTGGTGCTATCAGCATAAGCGCCAGCTGCAAGAATTACATTATTAGCCATGGAATTAGGATTATCCGTCAGATTTAAAGTAATATTTTTCCCAAAAAAATTAAGTTTGTTATTTTCCCCTCTTGCAACAATAGCACCTTCCTGAGAAAAAGGTGCTATTGTATTGATATTTATAGATTCTATATGTTTTCCATCGCTTTTACCAAAATTAAATACTGTATTTTTTGTATGATCCAAAGATGCTACAGCAAATGTAGTAGCATCTTTTTTATCATCTATGGTTAACTCATCACATACAATATTAATTTCACTATTATGGAAATTTTTACCTATAAACATAACACTACTGCTCTCAAAATCTTTTCTGTAAGCAATTTTATTATAGTTTGTCCCATCCTGATTCTTAAAGGTCAGAATACCATTTCCCTCACTTTGTAAATAATTGCTTCCATCCTCATTGGTAATCATAAGCTCACTGGCACAGGCGCAGGAACAGCTCATCATCACCAATACCGGCAGCAGTAATTTTTTCAAAACATCATCTCCTCTTTTTATTAACTAATCAATTAAGCGCTTAATTAATTTATAGTATTCTACTATGTTTTAGATATTTTAGCAAGTTATTTTTAGAAATTTTCTGATTTTTTTGAACATATTATTATATATTTAGCCTATTTGTTAACAAATGTAAAAGAATTGCAAAGAAATAGAACATATGTTATTTTATGGTTTTTTTATACAGTTATCATAAAAAATATCTGTAGGAATACCCTTCTCCGGCCGTCCTATGGATTGCAGAACGCCTTCTGCGACGTCCCCGCAAGTCTGTTAAGCCATTGCCAAAACAGCACCTGCAGCCTGCCGGACATTCTCTGGCAGACAGTTATTTAGCTCAGTTTAACCCTGCAGCAATTGCCTCTGTAAGCAGCAATATGTTTGATGACGCCAGGGTTATTATTGAAGGCACATTGATTAATCGTCTTATGGCAAAACTGATGTCAAAAAAGATCATGTAGAACTGGGTACTAAATTTATTGAGCCCGTTATATAACAAAAAAGCCCGGTCATTACGACCGGGCTTTTTGTTACGCCTGTGTTACGCCTGTATGATTTTATCTGTTACTGCCAGCGCTTCTTTTTCAAGAGCAAGGGCCTGCTGCTCCAGCTCACTGCAGCGCAAACGCAGCTTTTTGTTGTATACTGCATCACCTGTCAGAGCAAGATTAACCAGTACATTATAAATACTGCTGCGTACTGCCGCTCTTGCCAGCAGCGCACTCACCGCTCCATCAGTAATGACATTGGGATTGCCAATCTGAACAAGTCTGGCTGTTGTTTCCATAATCTGCAGGCTGGTTTCAGCTATAGCTAAAGGTATTTCTGCTGCTCCTTTGGCAGCATTGCTGATAGCCTCCCTACGCATAGCTTTTTCTTCATCTGTTGCTTTTGGCAGTCTGTAGCACTGTATAAAGCTGTCAAACACCTTTGCATCCTGCTCAACCAGCTCCAGCAGCTTACTGCGCAGAGCTTCCGCCTGAGCAAGCAGATCTTTCAGTTCTGCATCATGCTCTGCAAAATTCTTTTTGCCGACAGTAAGGTTTGCCAGCATGGACGCAAGAGCAGCCGCAATGCCGCCTGCAGCTGCAGCAGCTCCGCCGCCTCCCGGTGTAGGCGCATCATTGGCAAGAAGTGTTAAAAATTCTTTGATACTCAAATCAGTCAGATTGTTCATATTCCCCTCCGAAAAAATATTATGAAAATGACTATTATTAAAAAAGAAGCGGCCAAGCCGCTTCTTTTACTGCTTAAGAAATCTTTTTATCAATACCACTGCCGCATAAGCATCAAGAGGCTCCTGGGGAACAAGCAGCCCCAGAGGAAGAATTTTTTTCAGTCCCTGCGGAGGATTTATCTCCCAGTACAGCTTTCTGGCTTCTTCTGTACTGTGAGCTTCACCTATAACTTCCAGAGGAAGCAGGGCAAAAACCTCTTCTGCCGCCTCGCCTGTTGTTTTGCTGTTGGTACCATTACCCATAACAAGCTGCGCTATATTATAGCTGTTTTTAAGCTTTAGCAGTGCTTCTTTAATATGCTCTGTTTCTGCAACCTGTAAGTATGCTATGTTTCCGGACAGGTCTGTTATCGCCAGTCCGGTTTTACTGCGTCCCGGATCAATGCCTAAAATATATTTACTCATCCAGGCCACACACTTTCAGCTTAACCTGTACAGGTCCGGCAGTTGTAATATTTCCGTCAGCATATGCCTCCAGCAAAATTTTACCTTTGTACTGACGCATGGTATTACTCGTTGCAATCATGGTTACAGCATCCAGATTACCTAACTTGCCGGTTAAAGGATCAGGCCATACACCTGCATCAACAGCAGCATGGTTAACTCTGTTCAGGAAAGACAGAATAACTCCGTCATAATTGCCGCCAATCTGGGACAGATCAATTTCTTCACTGTAGATAAGTGAACCATCCGCATAAATAAACTCATTTTCTGTCATTTCAATATCACAGACAACAAGTTCACCTACGATAATGTTCGCCACAGTTCTGACTCTGAACAGCATATTGCTTTTACTTTCATCAAGTACATGTACAGCATTATCCACTACTTTTTTAGATATCCATAATGCCTGCACGGCTTCATCAGAGTTTTGAATGCCAAGACGCTGCAGCGCCGTATTATTGGCATTTTGCAGCAACCAGTTTACCTGAGCAATATTTTCCTCATGGCTGAGACCACCATGCATCACACCGGAATAAACAACTTCCCCGGCTCTGTAGAAAACCTGACCTTCACGGATACTGATAATACCCTTGCGCAAAGATTCTGTAGTCTCCTCCAGCTCGGCAATCTCACCGCTTAACTTTTCTCTGGCTTCCAGAAGTGTTTTTACCTCACTCTGAGCGCTGACATACTTTTCGTTTATATCAGCCAGTTTTGCTTCAATAGCGTCATTTTCCTCAGTACTGAGTTTAATTTTTTCATCAAGACGAGCTATAACACTGTTTTTCTGATCCACTTCCTGCATGGCTGTTTCTTTTTCCTGATTTAAAAGAGTCAGCTCTGCCTGTATCTTTTCCATACCAAACAAAGCCGTTCTGGCGCTGTTGGAAGAAATCGCTACCACACAGATAGTTACAATGGAAATGATAACACCGCTTGCTACAGTGAGAAGAATAGAGGTGTGTTTAGGGCGCAATCCAAAAACAGACATTTTCTTTTTACCGATCTTGCTGCCCATTTTATCAGCAATATAAGCTATTAATCCGCCTACAATGGCCATGATAATGATTAATCTGATACCAACCAACAACTCACCCCCATGGTTAAACTTAAATTAAATCAGGCATTTTTCTTTTTCATCAGATAAAGACCTATTACCAGGCACAACAAATTAGGCAGCATGCACGCCAGCAGCGGAGGCATGACACCGCCTTTGCCAAGACCAGTCGTAAAGGTCATAATAGCATAGTAAATAAAGATTACAATAATGCTTATGCCAAGTCCGATAGAAGAACTTGTTCTCTGCTTTTGTGTACCTAAAGCGGCACCAATCATGGCAAAGAAAAAGCTTGCCAGCGGAATTGAAATACGCATGAAAATTTCGCACCACTGTTTATTAGTCGGCTGATTCTGTTTTTCAAGAATAGAAATATATTCGCGCAGTTCGCGAATTGTCATTTCTTCAGCATCTTTCTGTTCCCAGGAAATCTGTCTGGGTTCAATATCCAGCGGAATAATCTGTTCATCAAATCTGACGGAACTCTGCACGCCTTCTTCATCGTCTAAGGAATAGACAATACCGTCTACAATTCGCCAGGAGCCATTTTCCCAGTAGCCTTCATCAGCTGTCTGAATACGGGAAATCTTGCCTTTCTGAAATTCTTCAATGGTAATGCCGGTCATTTTTCCTTCAGTTTCGTCAAATTTATTGGCATAGGTAATGCGCTGAGTATCACCCTTAAAGCTTTTAATGACAATATGTTCCTGAGTGGTAGGTTTGGTTCTGTGCTTAATTTCATAGTTAAGAATATTGCTGTATTCATATTTTGCCGCAGGTACAACCTTTTCAGCCCAGATTACAGAGAACATACTTACAACAAAACCAACAATCAGCACCGGAGCCACTATGCGGTAATAACTTACACCGCTGGCCTTCATTGCCACAATCTCACTGCTGCCGGATAATTTGCCAAACGCCATCAGCGCAGCCAGCAGCATGGACATGGGGAAGGTATAGTTTACTATTTCAGGCAGGCTGTACAAAAACAGACGGCCGATAGTAGCAAGTGACGCTCCGTACTGAGTGATATACTGAGTAATTTTAAAGAGCATGGTGCTGGCAATAAAAATACTGGAGAAAGCAGCTATACCAAAAATAAAAGGATACAAAAGTTCCTTTAATACATAACGGTCTAATAATCGTATACGCATTCAGTGCTCCTCCTACATCGAAAAATTATCGCCAAGATAGTATTTACGCGCCAGCGGATCGTTGGCAATAGTATCACTATCTCCATGCAGCAAAATCTTACCCTCAGCAAGGATATATGCTTTATCTACAATACTGAGAGTTTCTCTGACATTATGGTCAGTAATCAAAATACCTATACCGCGCTGAGCAAGATGGGCAATCATTCCCTGAATATCAGCCACGGCAATAGGGTCAATACCGGCAAAGGGTTCATCAAGCAGGATAAACGCCGGATCGGTAGCCAGTGCACGGGCAATTTCCACACGGCGTCTTTCACCGCCGGAAAGAGCATTGCCTTTGCTTTTACGGATATGACCTATATGAAATTCGTCAATCAGCGCATTCATTTTTGCCTCACGTTCAGCATCGCTCAGTGAAGTTGTCTCCAGAATGGACATAATATTTTCTTCTACCGTCATTTTGCTGAAAATAGAAGCTTCCTGCGGCAGATAACCTATCCCTGCTCTGGCACGCTCAAACATGGCCATACTGGAAATATCCTGACCATCTAAAGTAACAATGCCGGCATCGGGTTTTTCGATACCTACAATCATGTAGAAAGTAGTTGTTTTGCCTGCACCGTTTGGTCCCAGCAAACCTACAATACTTCCCTGTTCTACAGATATGCTTACGCCGTTAACAACATTGCGTCCGGAATAGGATTTTACCAAATTATCTGTTTTTATAATCAAATGGGTAACCTCCAGTACAGGCTATGCTAATTCAGCATCTTCGGCAGATTTTGCCGGCTGTTTTTCAGGAATATAAATAATTTTTACATTTCCGTCAGCAGTTGCCACATTAGTATTAGTCAGGCGCAGTGTATCACCGGAAACAGAGTTGCCTTTTTGTGTAGCCTTTGCATTGCCGATGAGCTCAATATAGCCATTGCTGTCAGTTCTGTAAACAGCTCTGTCAGCAGAGGCAGTAAGTTCACGGGCAGGACTGTCAATAGTTACTCCGCCAACTGCATTGGCAACACCATTTTGCATATCATAATCAATTTTAGCAGCATTTACAACACTGCCGTCACTGTCGGTAAGCTGAGCCCAGTCACCTATGGTTTCAGCATATTCACGTGTTTTATAGTAATCCACCTGATAAGCATTTACTGTTCTGCCGTTTTTGGTAACAGCAGCATCGCCTACTGCAGACAGATAATCTTCGCTGTGCATAACAAGCTCATCGCAGGAGATAGCCGCATCACCTTTATCAGCCATTACATTGCCGCTTAAAACGCCTGTTTTTGTTTTGCTGTTAAACCTTGCATAATCAGCAGTTGCCTGTCCGCCATCCTGAGTTAAAACTACATGACCTTTGGCTGTGCCTTCGCCTGTCTGCAAATCATATTCCAGCTCGTCAGCTTTTACGGAAAAGTTATCCGGAGCAGCCAATGCAGCACTGCATGCACCAAAGCTGAACAGGGCTGTCACTGCAAGAGCAAGTACAGTTTTTTTATTGAACATCTTCGCCGCCACCTTTCTCTACTTTGGCATTGCCCATTAATTTAAGCTTTTTAAAGGCACTTGTAGTTACTGCCTTATCCGCACTGGCAAACCATTCATCTTTATACATTTTTACATTACCACTGGCTGTAATCTGCTCTTCGCTTTGCAGCCATTCTACTTTATCAGCAGTTATTTTCCCGTTACCGGACATTTCTGCACGAACATTACCCTCCAGGGCAAAATTATTTTCGCCGACAGTCATACTGCCGCCATCAGCTTCAATATCAATAGTGCTTCCATCATCACGGTAAATTTTGCCTTTAATTCCTTTTAAAACAGCTTTTTTGGCAGCTTTATCATTAATTACTTCTTCTACGGTAAATTCCCACAGCTTCTGACCGTCTTTTTCACGGTTGATGACACTGTTTTTCAGAGAAGCATTAAGCTGAACGTTAATACCATTATCAAGATTAACTTCTCCGGGAGCCTTGCCGCCAAACATCAGCCAGGCAATAACAGCTCCTGCAAAAACAATACCGCCGCCAACTGCCAGCAACACTTTTTTATTTTTCATCACCCTTATGCTCCTTTTCAGTATAAGGTGTATTCCATCTATGTTGGAACCATAACCAGTTATCAGGATATTCCTTAATAATTTTTTCTACTTCCTGAGTCATTTTCAGGGTTATGTTATAATCATCAGTTTTCTGATCACCGGTAAATTCATATCTGATAGGATCTTTAACAATCGCCATATGACCATATCCATCCGGCTTGCGGATAATAAAAATAGGAATAACAGGTGCCTTAAATTTACGGGCAAAATACGCCGGGCCATTGGGAGTAGATGCCATTTTGCCAAGAAACGGTACGAAAATTCCATCATAGCCTCCGTCCTGATCGGCAATAAGTCCCAGCATCCTGCCATGCTTCATAGCTCTTGCACAGCCTAAAATCTCACTGGTGCCGCGGGAAAAAATTTCCTGACCGGCACCTTTGCGCAATTCATTCATAAAATCACTGTATACCCTGTTAGGCTGCGGTTTTTCTACAGCACTTAAAGGGAAACCATTTAAGGCAAGAGAAGCTCCGAGCCATTCCCAGTTATCCATGTGGCAGGCAAGCATAACAACACCTTTGCCCTCTGCCAGTGCATCCCATAAAACCTGCGGTCTGTCATAAGTAACCAGTCCGCGGATATTATCCTTATTTAAAGCAGGCATATACATTATTTCCATAAAGGTAATGCCCAGATTGATAAATAAAGAACGGATAGTAGCCCGCGCTTTATCTTCATCATAGCCTAAACGTTCCTGAATTGTTTTTTCAGCACGAATTCTCTGTTTTTTGGCAATTCTGTAATACAGCCTGCCAATACCCTTACCGAGGATAACTACCATTTTGTAGGGCATTAAACAAACAATCGCACTGATTGTTTTTAAAAGATAGTACAACCACATTACTGCTTATCTCCCTGTCCTGTCTTCTGATAGGAAGCTACAACTTCCTGCCAAATCTTTTTGGACTTTAAAATCAACTCTGCAGCTTCACGTACAGCACCTCTTCCGCCTGCTGCTGCAGTAATAATATCAGCCTGAGATCTGACATCTGCGCAGGCATCACAGGGCGCAAAGCTTACCCCGGCAGCACCAAACGCAGGCAAATCATTTAAGTCATCACCCATATAGGCTGTTTCTTCCTGCCTGAGTCCCAGCCTGCTGCGTAAATCTGCAAGAGCAGTATATTTATCCTTAATGCCTTCGCATAAGAGACTGATGCCTAATTCTTCTGCACGCCTGTGAATAATATCACTTTTTCTGCCTGTGATAACTGCCACCTCAACACCATAACGTTTAAGACAGCTTATGCCAAGACCATCTTTGGCATTAAATCCCTTAAAGATTTCTCCGCTGCCTGAAATATTAATGGTTCCGTCGGTCAGTACACCGTCAACATCCAATGCCAGCAGCCTGATTTTTTCGAGTCTGTTATTCACTATACCACACCCTGTCTTACAAGGTCGGTCATATGCAGCAGACCAATAACTTTGTTATCACTGTCTACAACAGGCAGCACTGTAATGGGCTTCGGTTTGTTGCTTTCCATGATGTGCAGCGCCTGAGCAGCCAGTTTTTCCTTAGTAATAGTTTTTGGAGATCTGGTCATCAATTCAGTAACAGGACGCTGCAGGAAATCAACACCCTTGCTTAAACCGCGGCGAATATCGCCATCAGTCAGCACGCCCTGCATAATACCATTTTCATCAATGACAGATACAGCTCCAAGACCTTTATCTGTTATCACAAACAAAGCTTCCTGTACAGTAGTTTTACCAAGCACAACCGGATTCTCATCACCGCTGTGCATAATATTTTCTACAGTAAGCAGCAATTTTCTGCCCAGAGAGCCGCCGGGATGGAAAATAGCAAACTGGCTGGCAGTAAAATTATGCTTTTTAAGAAGCGCCAGTGCCAGTGCATCACCATAAGCCAGTGCCGCTGTTGTACTGCTTGTGGGCGCAAGGCCAAGCGGGCAGGCCTCTTTGCTTACACCTACGTTTAAAATTACATCAGCGTTTTTAGCAAGAGTGGAATTGCTGTTGCCCACCATGGCTATAACCTTAGCCCCAATACGACGCAAAGAAGGAAGAATATTCAGTACTTCCCCTGTTTCACCGCTGTTGGAAAGGGCGATAACCACATCATCACTGGTAACCATACCTAAATCTCCATGGATACCTTCGGCAGGATGCAGATAAAAAGACGGTGTGCCTGTGCTGGCAAAAGTAGCAGCCATCTTGCGTCCTATAATACCGGACTTGCCCATGCCTGTAATTACAGTACGGCCATGGCACTCCAGAATAAGCGAAATGGCTGCCGCAAAATTTTCATCAACACGGGGAACAAGCTCCAAAACAGCTTCCGCTTCCATACGCAGCACATCCTGAGCATGCTTAAGCATTTCTTCCATTACAGCACAATCCTCCTCAGCCACGAACAATTTTATCTATTGCGATAACATCCTGCAATAAATTTTTCAAATCATCAAGTTTAACCATATTAGGTCCGTCTGACAAAGCTTCGGCAGGATTGTCATGTACTTCAAGAAACAGCGCATCTATGCCTACAGCAGCTGCCGCTCTTGCCATATGCGGAACATACTGACTTTGTCCGCCGCTGCTGGTACCCTGACCGCCGGGAATCTGTACGCTGTGAGTTGCATCCATAACTACCGGATAGCCAAGCTCACGCATAATTGCCAGACCGCGCATATCTGTAACAAGAGTATTATAGCCAAAGCTTGCGCCGCGCTCTGTAAGCATAATATTTTTGTTGCCTGCTTCTTCAACCTTTTTGATAACATTTTTCATATCCCAGGGAGCTAAAAACTGACCTTTTTTTACATTAATGGTTTTACCGGTTTTAGCTGCAGTGTAAACAAGATCTGTCTGACGGCATAAAAAAGCAGGAATCTGCAGAATATCAGCAACTTCAGCAACTTTGTCAGCCTGCCATGGTTCATGAATATCAGTTACAACAGGAACACCAAGATCATTTTTAATCTGAGCGAGAATTGCCAGACCCTCATCAATGCCAGGTCCTCTGAAAGAACTGTAGGAAGAACGATTTGCCTTATCAAAGGAAGCTTTAAATACATACGGAATACCAAGTTCTCCGCAAATTTCTTTAACACGACGGCCAATCATCAGACTGCGTTCATAACCTTCCAGAACGCATGGGCCAGCCATTAACATTAAGGGCTGACCTTCACCAACCTGATAATCAGCAACTTTTACAATATTCATAAGGACCTCCTTATTTATTCATTTCTGCAAACAATTTATTAACAGCAGCCAAATCTTCCGGAGTATCTACACCAATACCCTTAAAATCACTTTCCAGAACTTTGATTTTATAGCCATTTTCCAGGGCACGCAATTGTTCCAGACTTTCGGTTTTTTCCAATGGTGTAGGATTTAAAGCAGCATATTTCAACAAAAAGCTGCGGCGATATGCATAAATACCTACATGTTTAAATACTTTAAAACCTTCGGGCTTATTACGCGGATAAGGCATCAGACTGCGGCTGAAATACAGCGCATATCCGTTAAGATCGGTTACAACCTTTACTGCCGCAGGGTTATCATAATCTTCCTCATCCATCTGTACTTTCATGGTTGCCATGTTAAGCTCCGAATCTGCCTCAAAAACAGCAGCCAGATTGTCAATTACTTCGGGAGGAATCATAGGCTCATCACCCTGTACATTAACAATGACATCAACATCAGGATACATCAGCGCAACTTCTGCCAGTCTGTCAGTACCGCTTGGATGATCGGGAGAAGTCATTACCGCTTTACCGCCAAAGTCAAGCACAGCCTTTTCTACAAGCTCATTATCCGTAGCCACTACAACTTCATCAGGCATTTTAGCCTGACATGCTCTTTCATAAACATGCTGAATCATAGGCTTGCCGGCAATCATGGACAGAGGTTTGCCCGGAAGTCTTGTAGATGCATAACGCGCCGGAATTACACATAAAACTTTCATTTCTTATCTAGCTCCTTTTTGATGGCATTGTTAACACAGTCATGCAGTTTATCCATGCCATCAGTTACCTGTATTTCCATATTTAAAATATAAAGCGGAATTTTTCGGTCAGAGTAAATATACTCAGTAGGTATTTTTACCGCATCCTTAGCTGTAGTAATCATGGCCACAGCATTTTTTTTCTTTGCCAGATCTCCTATATACTGCATTTCCAGCATACCGTAATCATGATGATCAGGGTAGCGTACAGCCTCCAGAATGTTAAGACCTATGCTGGACAAAGTCTGTTCAAAGGATGAAGGATTACCGATAGCAGAAAAGACCATAACATCCTTTCCCTGCAGTTCGCTTAAATCCTTGTAGCTTTGGGCAATCCCTTTATACCAGTCAGCAATCTCCACAAAATTTTTGGGATGATGAATACTCTCAATAATAGGAGCTCTGCTGTTATATTTGGCAATTGTTTTACGCAGCTGTATTCTGCTTAAAGCGCTGCTCTGATCAGTTTTGGTAAATAAGAACAGATCACCGCGGTCAAGATTCTCCAGTGGTTCGCGTAAAGTGCCACGCGGAAGCACGCATCCGTTGCCAAACATATTCAGCGTATCAACCAGAACAATATCAAGATCTCTTTCCAGCTGCCAGTGCTGATAGCCATCATCCATGATTATAACTTCAGCCTGCATTTTTTCTACTGCATACTTACCTGTTATAGCACGGTTTTTACCGATAATTACAGGAATGCCGGGAAGAGTTTTAGCCATCAGATATGCTTCATCACCGGCTTCATAAGCTGTCATATATATTTTTTCCCCATCAGAAACAACGCCAATGTCCTTGCCCCAATGAGAACGATAACCTCTGTTCAAAATTACTACGCGATAGCCAAGGTCCTTAATAATGCCTGCCATTTTCTGGGCTGTAGGTGTTTTGCCTGTACCGCCTACGGTTATATTACCAATGGAAATTACACAGCAAGGAAGACGCTCGGGCTTTTTGATGCCTGACTTGTACAAAGACAGTTTAAAGCACACACCAAATTCGTATAAATACGACATGGAACGCAAAAATGCCAGCAAAACCCAGCCCATAAACGGTGTTTCCGGTCCATGAGCAATCTGCAGAACATACTGTATAATTGCATCTCCATGACGCAGTCTGCCGCCGCCTTCATCAGTAAGGTTGCGTGTATTTACAGGATAAGATTTATATTCCTTGGCCGGAACGGATGTAAGTTCAAGCAAATCCTTTAAATACTTGATACTGCGGACATCTGCACCGCGGTTTTCTTTTATTACCTGTAAAGAAGCAGCCCCCATTTTCTGACGGCGTTCATCGTTGCCGATAATATCCAGCATTTCTTTTGTCAGCTCACTGACATTATTGACCATTTTGCAGGCGCCAACTTTACTGAGCAGAGCATAAGAATCCTTAAAGTTCTGCATATTGGGACCCACGAGAATAGGCTTAGCGTGTGCGGCAGGTTCCAGAACATTGTGTCCACCATGCTTGCTTAAAGAGCCTCCCACATAAACCACATCACCAACGGCATAAATACGTCCCAGTTCACCTATAGTGTCAAGCAAAATTACCGGATAATCTTTGCGGAGATTTTCATGCTCCAGCATTTTTGACCTGTAGCCGGCTTCATAACCAAAATCTGCGGCAATTTTAGCAATTTCATCAGCACGAGCTGTTTTACGAGGAGCAATTATCAATCTGGCTTCAGGATATTTTTCACGTACAGCTTTAAAAGCTTCCAAAACTGCTTTTTCCTCGGTTGGATGAGTGGAGCCTGCTACCACAATAGGATAAGCATCACCAAGACTGAGTTCAGTTTTATATTTCTGTAAATCTTCAGCTGTTACTTCAGCATAAGTCTGATCAAATTTTGTATTGCCTGTAACGAAAATCTTATCTGCTTCAGCACCAAGGTGCGCAATATAATCAGCATCAATGCTGGACTGCATGCAAAAGCGTGTTACGGTATTAAGCATATCCTCCCAGATGCCATACAGATAACGGTAACTTTTAACTGATTTCTCAGAAATACGACCGTTTACCATCATTACAGGAATATGGCGTTCACGAATGGCACGCAAAAAATTCGGCCACAGTTCTGTTTCTACCGGCATAAAAATACCCGGGTGAATACGTTTAACCATAGATTCTGCCACAAAAGGCAAGTCTAAAGGAAAATAAATTATGGCATCGGCTTCAGGAATAATCTGCTTAGCCATATTATAGCCGCCTACAGTAAAGGCAGATACCAGAATCGGACGCTCAGGCATTTCTTTGCGAATCTGTTTTACAAGAGGACTTGTTGCAACAATTTCGCCTACAGAAGCGCCATGTATCCAGATACAGTCTTTTTGAGCCACTTTGGCAATTTCTTCTTCTTCAACATGACCAAAGCTCTGTCTGAAACGGCGTTTAAAGCCATCTTCTGTTATAAGCCGGTAGGTGTAATAAGGAATTACAAAAAACACCAGGGCTATTAAAATGATTATATTATAGAGAAAATACATAAACTACCTCATTTATCCTCTTTACTGCGATACTGAATTTTATACAAGTGAGCATATAGACCATCTTTAGCTATTAATTCATCATGGCTGCCTTCTTCAACAAGAGAGCCATCTTCCAATACGAGAATTTTATCAGCATTTTTAATCGTAGAAAGTCTGTGAGCAATAACAAAAGAAGTTCTTCCTACCATTAATCTGTCCAGAGCTTCCTGTACTACACGTTCGCTCTCGGTATCAAGAGCAGAAGTAGCTTCATCCAAAATCAGAATCTGAGGATTTTTCAATATTGCGCGGGCAATAGAAATACGCTGACGCTGGCCTCCTGAAATATTCACGCCGCGATCCCCCAGCATGGTCTCATAACCATTGGGAAGTTCCATAATAAAATTATGTGCATTAGCAGCCTTGGCTGCAGCTTCAACTTCTTCTTTCGTAGCATCAAGACGTCCATAAAGAATATTATCATACACACTGCCGTTAAAAAGCATTGTTTCCTGAGGAACTATACCCACCTGCTCGCGTAAAGAGTTTAGTGTAACATTTCTTATGTCATGACCATCAATTTTTATACTGCCTGAAGTAATATCGTAAAAGCGCGGCAGTAAGCTGGCAATGGTTGATTTTCCGGCACCGGAAGGACCAACAATCGCAACAACCTTACCTGGCGGAACATTAAAAGAAAGATTCTTCAATACAACTTCATCTTTGTTGTAAGCAAAAGAAACATCTTTAAACTCAACATGACCATGAATCTGCTTCAAAGTATCAGCATTCTCAACCTCTTTAATTTTTTCTTCCATATCGAGAATACTAAAAACACGATCGCCTGCAGCCAAAGCCTGCTGAATACTTGCTACAACTTTAGTCAAGCGTTTAATGGGATTGGCAATATTTACCGCATACACCAGAAAAGCTACTAACGCACCGGCAGTAATATCTCCCTCTATAACACTGCTGCCTCCATACCACATTACAATGGTAACTCCGATAGCAGCAACAAATTCAACAGTAGGTGTCAGTAAAGCGTTGAGTTTGATATTTTTCATATTGGCATAAAAATTGGTTTGATTTTGTGCGTCAAATTTATCTATCTCATAGTCCTCTCTGCAAAAAGATTTTACAACCCTTGCAGAAGCAACAACTTCCTGCAGAATAGAGGTAAGTTCTGCTGTACAGGCCTGTATATGACCGCCATTTTTTCTGATTTTTTTACCGAAAAACTTCATGAACCACAATACTACGGGCATTGTGCAGAAGGTAAACAAAGTAAGCTTCCAGTCCAGCCACAGCATAGCCATAATACTGCCAACAAGGATCAATCCCTCTGTAACAAATTCAACAGCTCTGTCAACCATGGCACTCTGCAATGCAGCAACGTCATTAGTTACGTAACTCATAATAGTACCTGTTTTATTCTTATCATAAAATGACATACTCAGACGCTGCATTTTTCTGAAGATATCTCCTCTGATATCTATGACCACCTTCTGTCCTACCCAGCTCATCAGATAAGATTGACCATAGAAAAATCCTCCGCGGATAATAAATACTATAATAATACTCAGCGCTATAATGTTAAGCATTACCATGTCCTTCTGAACCAGAACCTTATCTACTACATCTTTTATTATCCAGGGCAAATACAAATTACAGCCAGCTGCCAGACAGGTACATAATACAGCCAGTAATAATCTGTGCATATACGGTTTTACATATTTTAAAAGTCTCAGATATAAATTCATTTTTTCTCCTCAGCTAACTCTAATACTAACCTTGCCACACGTTCTACAGCTCCGGGCTCACCCAGTCTCTCTTTAACGTATTCAAGATCTTTATGCATCTGTGCATTTCTTTCCGGCTGCAAAAGCGCTATTGCTTCTTCTGCAACTTTGGCAGGAGTAAAATTCTCCTGTAAAAGTTCGGGTAAAATATGCCTGCCGGCAACAATATTCGGAAGACCAATATCAGGAATATTAATTACCAGACGGGCAATAAAAGCAGTAACAGGCGAAGTTTTATAAACAATAACACTTCCAAGCCCGCACAGCGCAGCTTCCAAAGTTACTGTTCCGCTGGTAGCCAGCGCCAGATCAGCAACACTGAACAAATCATAGTTATGTCCTTCTGTAATTCTGACCTTAACACCAGAAGCCTTAATCTTATCCTCCAGCATACTTAAAGGAATAGTGCCTGCTCTTGGCATGGTAAAATCAACCTCGGGCATTTTTCCCTGAATAATCTTAGCCGCTGCCAGCAATGTAGGAAGCATTTTTTCAATTTCCATCAGACGGCTTCCAGGCATCAGCAAAATAAGCTTTCTGCCGGGCTTTTTACCGGCAAATGACTCTGCCTCAGATCTGCTTAAAGAAGGTTTAACAATATCAACCAGCGGATGACCTACAAACACAGTATCTGCTCCCGCTTTATGATATACATCATATTCAAAAGGGAATATAGCAGCTACTTTATCAACTATTTGGGCCACCTTTTTTGCACGGCTCTTATGCCATGCCCAGGCAGACGGACTGATATATGAAACAACAGGAATACCTTTATCATGAGCCAGTTTAGCCAGTTTCATATTAAATCCGGGATAATCTACTACTACAAGACAGTCCGGTTTTCTCTCATCCATTACTTTAGCAAATTCACTGCGCAGTTTAAACAAAGCAGGCAGTTTTTTGATAACCTCAACAAATCCCATTACACCGTGGTCTTTAATATCAAATAATACTTCGCCGCCAGCTTTGCGCAAAGCATCGCCGCCCATACCAAAAACTTCGGCATCTTTATTTATTTTTTTTATAGCAGCAGTAACAGCTGCCGCATGTATATCACCTGAAGCTTCACCTGCAGATATCAGAATTTTAGTCATGGTCAAACACCTTTTCTCAATCTTTTATGTACAATCTAAAAAAGTCTACAACATTTCATTGTATATTATAACATAAAAAGCGACCAACAATACTGTTGGTCGCTATAAAAATGAAATTTTTATGTTAATTTATTTAACTAAAATTGTGATATTATTAGCGTCAGCCATAGCTATAGTCTTTTCACGGTCAACAATCAAAGTGTTTCCCGCTTCAATTACAATACCAGTTGCACCGGCATGGATCATAGACTCCATAGTTTTCGTTCCAAAACCGGGAATATCAAAACGCTGATCCTGTGAAGGCTTGGCAGCTTTGGCAACTATAACGCCGCCCTTACCAAGAAATCCTCCGCGTAAAATGCAGGCATCAGTTCCTTCAATGGCCTCTACAGCCATTACAGCACGATTTTTTACAACAACGGTCTGTCCTATATCAAGTCCGCCAATAGCTTTAGCCATAGCAAAACCAAATTCCATATCAGCAAGCTCTGCCTCAGTAGGCTTACGCTTTGTCAGCACACCCGGCTGCGGCAAAAGCGGTCTGATCATCTCGGTCTGATCCATAACATGAATTCCATCACCTTCAAGTTCCTTAACTATAGCATTCATGATAGTATCATCTTTACGATCAGGAATAGTCGCCAGAATTTTAATAGCCCTCAGATCAGGTACAATCTTTCCGGCTTTATATAAAACTTCTTTAGTAACCTTGCCAATCATTGTAACCTTTGTTACGCGATGCTTTTTCAAAGTTGAAATAATCTTGCCTATTTTGCCGATATTTATATCATAATAGTAGTCTGCATACGCAGAAAGTTCTTCATCTATATCAGGAACTACACCAATAGCAACAACTTCGTACCCCTGCTCTTTGGCAGACTTTGCCACTTCAACAGGCAGATGCCCGATTCCTGATAAAATTCCTATAATTTTCATTAACTTATCCTCTGCGGGTACGAATAATACCGCGTTCTACATTACGCAGGAAACGCAGTAAATGTTCTACCGGTTCACAGCTGTCCAGTTCCTGCTCCATAGCAGCAATAGCTTCCTGCAAAGGCAAGCCACTGTGATAGAGAATGCGGAAAGCCTTTTTCAGCTGACTGCGCTCTTCAGCAGGCATACCTGCTCTGGAAAGACCTACGCTGTTTAAACCGGATACCAAAGCTGGGTCACCGGCAACAATCATAAACGGAGGTACATCCTGTGCCACACGCGCCATACCGCCAATCATTACATTGCGGCCAATTTTACAGAACTGATGCACAGCAGACAAACCGCCAATTACAGCACGATCCTCTACAATAACATGTCCTGCAAGAGTAGCCACATTAGACATAATAACATTGCTGCCCACAATGCAGTTGTGAGCAACATGGGTATAAGCCATCATTAAAATATTATTGCCAATGCGGGTTTCATTACCTTCGCCGGTAGCTCTGTTAACAGTGCAGCATTCCCTGAACACACAGCCATCACCGATAATAGTATAAGATTTTTCACCTTCAAATTTAAGATCCTGCGGCTCTGCACCAATAGAACAACCAGGGAAAAACTTACAGTTTTTGCCAACAGTTGTATATCTGTGAATAACCGCATGAGGACCTATTTCGCAGCCATCACCAATAACAGTATCTTCATCAATTACAGCATACGGTCCTATTTTTACACCTTTTCCAATGACAGCACCAGGATGAACTATTGCTGTTTCATGTATCTCACAATCAGGTCTCATAACCGAACTCATATTTCCCACTCCTCTGTTTTAATCGTACGATTAAACAACAAAACATAAATATATTTATAAAGTCTTCTTACATCTCTTTTTTTAACCTGTCAAATTCGGTTATTTTTTCTAATTACAAGCCTTTAACTTCCTAAATCACTATATTTCGCATTTATTCAGCGTTTTTTATTAAATTATCAGTTTTTAGGGTCCATGATTGCAAAAGTACAGTCACACTCGCAAGCAACAGAGCCATCAACTTTACCTTCACAGTGAATAACACCCATATTGCCGCGAATTTTAACAACTTCAGCAGTAGTTACAACCTGATCACCAGGGACAACCTGTCTGCGGAAACGTACATTATCAATCTTGCCGAAAACAGCAATTTTACCGCGATTTTCTTCAGGATAAAGCATTGCTACGCCGCCAACCTGAGCCATAGCCTCTATAAGCAAAACACCGGGCATAATCGGTTCATTTGGGAAATGTCCTAAAAACTGCATTTCGTTGGCAGTAATATTTTTTATGCCAACTGCTCTTTTCATGGGTTCAAGTTCCAAAATACGATCTACCAGCAGCATCGGATAACGGTGGGGTAAAATCTTTTTAATTTCATTAATATCAAGCACTGTCATTATTTTTCCTCCCTTAATCTGTAAGCTTGTATTTGTTTTGCAATATCTGCATTAAAAGCATGTCCTGTTTTAACTGCAATTACATGTGCTTTTATTGGTCCCAATAAATACAGATCTCCAATAGCATCAAGTATTTTATGACGAATAAGCTCATTTTCAAATCTGGGAACGGACAAAATTGTTTCCTTATCAAATACAACTACATTTTCCAGACTTCCGCCCAGTCCAAGTCCCATTTTACGCAGCATATCCAGTTCTTCCATAAATGCTACAGTTCTTGCAGGCATAATTTCCTTAAGGAAACTTTCTTTGTCCAGTTCTATATCAAAATACTGAGTTCCCAGCAACGGGTGTTTATTGATAGATGTAAAGGAAATTCTGTATCCATCATAAGGAAGGACAGTAATGTATCTGTCACCATCATATACAGAAAAAGCTTTATCTACCTTGTATACTTCTCTTTCTGCATCCTGAGCAACAATACCTGCCTCTTCAAGCAGTTCGCAGAAAACTTTGGCACTGCCATCTGTTACAGGAGGTTCAGGTGATGACATTTCAATACGAATATTGTCTACAGCCATCATAGACAGCGCTCCCATTAAGTGCTCTACAGTAAAAACTTCCGCACCATTACTGCTCAAGGTAGTGGCCTTTACAGTTGAACTGACATTTTCCGGTCTTGCTTCAATTTCCGGTGCACCCGGCAAGTCTGTTCTTATGAAAACTATTCCGCTGTTAACTGCACCTGGTTTTAAAGTCATTACAACTTCCTTGCCTGAATGCAGTCCAATACCTGAATAAGTAACAGATTTAGCAATAGTGTGCTGCATGTTATTCTCAGTCATAATACGCCTCCTTTATTTTTTAAATCTTTTTTTACCATCTTTCCAGCGGTCATGTACCCAAAACCACATTTCCGGCTGGCTGATGATCTCGTGTTCCAAAATAGTTACCATTTCCCTGGTAACCTGATAAAAATCCTGTTCTTTATCCTTTGTTTTTGGTGTATACAAAGGCGGATAAATTTTAGCTGTGCATGTACCATCTTCATTATTGTGCAGAAAAATCGGCAGAATGGGAGAACCATATATTCTTGATAAAGCCGCTGCACCAAGAGGGATAACTGATTTTTTCCCAAAAAGATTGATTTCCACACCGTCATCATTAGTATCCTGATCATACAAAACACCCAGCAGATGTTTTTCTCTGAGCATTCTGCTGATCGCAAGCAGCCCGCTTTCACCTCTGTTATAGGCTACTTTCTGTCCTACCAGCTGACGATATTCGTTGATAAATTTATCCATGTGGCTGTTATTTTGCTTACGGGTAATTGAGAGCATCGGATATCCATGCAAAGCTACTGTAGCTCCCAAAAGTTCCCAGTTGCCATAATGGCCTGTAGCCATTATTACACCCTTGTTAAGCTTATATGCAGCATCCAGATATTCTAATCCTTCAACTTTAACCAGCTCATTAATATTATCTTTATTCAGAAGAGGAAAACGCATAACTTCTACAATCATACGGCCAAAACGTTTTAAACTGTCATTGGCAATCTGCTCTGCTCTCTCTTCACCGACACCAAGACACTCCATAACATTGGCCTTAGCCATTTCCATTCTCCATTTTGGTACTGCCAAAAGTGCAACACTGCCCAAAAATTTAGCAGCCAGACTTCTGATAAATTTAGGTGATATGCACATCACCCAGCTGAACAATTTAACTATATAATAACCTAACATAAAATACCACCGTCAGCTTACTTGCTTTGTAAGTTCTTCAGCTCTTTTTCAAGTTCTTTAACACGTTTTAGCAAATCGCCTACTTTACGCAGATTAGCTTCCTGTTTGAGCCATTCCTTATGCGGCATTGCAGGGAATCCAGCCATAAAGGAATTCGCCGGAACACTGCTGGTAATACCTGTTTTGCCGCCGAATACGCAGTTATCACCAATAGTAATATGACCAACAGTACCAACCTGACCTGCAAAAGTAACATTATTGCCAACTTTAACGCTGCCGGAAATACCAACATGCGCAACAACAAGGCAATTTTCACCCAGAACATCGTTATGACCAAGATGTACAAGGTTATCGATTTTAGTTCCTTTGCCAATAACAGTACTGTCTACGGTAGCTCTGTCAATACAGGTATTATTGCCAATTTCAACATCATCATGAATTACTACATTGCCAGTCTGAAGAACTTTGCTGTGCTTGCCATTCTGAGTAATATAGCCAAAACCATCACCGCCAATAACAGCTCCAGCCTGTAAAATAACTCTGTCACCAAGAACACAGTCTTCACGTACAGTAACGCTTGGGTAAACTATGCAGTCTTTGCCGACTTTAACACGTTTGCCAATATAAACATGAGGATAGATAATACATCCGTCGCCAATTTCCGCATCATCTTCAATAACGGCAAAAGGCTGAACAGCTACATTAGCTCCAATCTTTGCTTTTTCAGATACATATGCCAGCGGGCTTACTACACGTTCAACTTCTTCCGGTGCACGGAAAAGTTCAAGCAATGCAGCAAAAGCAGCACGCGGATTTTCAACGCGAATTACAGGACGTCCATCAAGTTCAGGATCGTTGTGGCTTAATACCATAACACCAGCTTTACTTAAATGGCAGTGTTCCACATGCGGCGGAACAGCAAATGAAATATCCTGCGGACCAGCTTCAACCAGCCCATTTACACCGGTAATTACCAGCTCGGGATTATCGTTTTCTACCGTACCTTTTAAAAATACAGCCAACTCTTGTACACTTTTCTCCATCATCTTTACCTCACCATAATTATTTATAACATCTCTGCAACGGTAAAAGCGGACGGACGAATCCGCCCGCTCAGGGTGCTGCTATTTATTTCATTTTATCAATAACGTCCTGAGTTACATCAGTACCGCCTTGTGGAACTGCTTCTTTTATCAAAATTGCTCCCAGACCTTTATCCTTGGCAACCTGATTTAAAGCATTATCAAAGCTTGCTTTCATTTTATTCTGCGCTTCACTTTGTACAAGCTGTGCTTTAGCAGTAAAATCTTCTGCTACTTTCTTTTGTTCTTCAGCGCTTTTGCCTGCCATTGCAGCATCCATCTCAGCTTTCAGATCCTGCAGCTTTTTATTGGCATCTTCTCTGGTAGTTTTAATAACAGCAGCTTCAGTTTCTACTTTTTTCATATCTACAGTACCAAAATCAGCATTTCTGCCACTGCAGCCAAAAGTTAACATGGCACTTGCAATCAATAAACCTGCGATAAGTTTTTTCATAATTTATTACCTCACTTGCTCTGTTTTTCAGGCAAAGCAGAAATCACCTGACTGGTAATATCTTCTGCATTTATATTTACCTTTACTTCTCTGAATACTATCTCGTAATTATTTTTCGCAGCCAGATCAGCCACAATCTTTTCAATATCCTGATCTATCTGCTGTTTTATTTTACTATTTTTATCCTGTTGTTTTTTTATTTCTCTGTCCATAACAGCAAACATGTTCTTTAACGCCGGAGAAGCATCTTTAAACATGTCGTTATATTTGGCTTCAGACTGCTGTAACTGTTTCTGCACCTGAAGCTGCAGCCGATCAGCCTGCTCGCTCAGCCGCTCCTTCGATTCCTGACGGAACGGAGTCATTTTTTGCTCTACGTAAGCAGATTTTTCAGCAGCTAAAAGCCTGAGCTTTTCTTCGCGGCTATTACGTACAACAGCAAGCTTCTCCTCCAGAGAAGCTCTCTCATCAGGACCAATCTTCACAGAATCAAGCCGCACACGCAGATTAAACATTTTCAGCTGATAGGCATCTTCTATTTCTTTTTTTCGTTCTGCAATAACAGACTCAGCTTCCTGCTCAGCCTGAGCCTGAAGCTTCTGCAGTCTTACATTTTCCCTGGCCTGTGCAGCAAACATTCTTGTATTATAGTCTGCTGACAGATAAGTTTTCTCACTTACAGATTTCAGCTCACGCAGTTTATCCAGACTCTCAAGCTGCGATCTGGCTGCAAGCTCCTGATTTTTGCGTTTCTGAAGCAGGTCCTGCAGTACCAGCTCCTCTTCTTTAAGTTTGGCAGCAAGAGGATGCCTGTCTGCTATCTGCTCCATATCAATAACAGCAAACTTCTTTTGCAAAAATTCACCATTGCTGCATGCTGTCAAAAACATACTCAGCATCAGCAACACTACAAAAAATATCCTTGCCATCTTCTGCTCCTGTGCTCACAGTAAAGAAGGCCCTGCGGCAAGGGCCCTGAAGAAATTTTATTTGCCGCTTTGCATTGCTCTGGCAACTTCGTCAGTGATATCAACACCACCGAAAATTACAGTGCTTTTGTCAACAACAACAGAAAGACCTTTTTTATCAGCAATCTTTTTGATAGAAGCTTCTACACTTTTAAATACAGGTTCCATAAGTTCTTTTTCCTTATTGGCAATTCTTTCCTGCAGCTGTACATAATATTTTTGTTTTTCAGTATCATTCATAGTTTTGCTTTTTTCGTTAAAATCTTTTTGAGCAGTATCAATCTCTGCCTTCATGGCAGCTCTTACATTTTCCAGTTCCGGACTTTGAGCAACCAGCATCTGATAATTTACCACGCCTATTGCAGATTCACTTGCAGCTGCCTGTGCAACACCACTGTTACCAATACCACTTTGAGTTACAGAAAGTGCAAAACAGCCAAGAACAAAAATAGCTGCCACAAATAAAGATACTAATTTTACATTTTTAGGATTACGCAATTTCTGCATCATAACAAAAATCCCTGCTTTCTTACAAAATAATTATAGATATATAGTTTATTATATCAGTCTGTACAAATACTTTCAACGAAAAGCTATAAATTTCCTATCAGGCGCAGATAAAACTCGTCTTCACCATATACATATTCCGCACTTAAAAATTCATGAATACGGTATCTGGCACCATATTCATTACGATCCGTTCCTGAATAATGCTCGGCTCTCAGACGCCACTTATTGCTTAAATCGTATTCCAGCTTGTAATTATTTTCTCCATCAGGCATTATACGCTGATAACTCCAGCTGCTTTTTCCCCAATATCTTGTATATCCTAACCCCATATTCCAATGAACATCATCTAAAATCAGACCAGCTTCAGTGAATATTTCATCACGCGGAGATATATATTTGCCAAAGTGCGCACGGCCGGAAATATTGTCTTTATCTCTTCCCAGATCCGCATAGCCTTCAAACCAGATTTTATAATCTTCTGAATAAATTACAATATCCACCTGTGTATCAGGGCCGGTACTAATATTAACCTGAGGTTTTAAATCATACTGCCTTACTTCATCTTCTTCAAGCAGTCTGCGCATCAGATACTGTTCATATTCATTTTTATTATTCTCCAGATAAGAAACGGGCAATCCGCGCAGCTTTTCGCATTCTTTCTGATATTTAACCTTAAGCCTGTTTAAAAGTATATTAGGTATAGACTCCGAATGCATTTCATACTTTATGTTGGAAACAAGCTGACCTACAGGATAAATAATAACCTGAACCACAGTTTTGTCATCGCTTTCCACAATATCAACAGCTGCTTTAAATTCGGGCAAACTTACAGCTATCTCCTGACGGACAATTTTTCTCAAAATACCGCCCGCCCAGTCTGCTGCATCAACAGAAGCCCCCTGAATTGTATCATGAAGCTGCTGTTTAAGCTTTGGAATACGTTTTTCCATGTAGGCAGCCGCCTGCGCATCAAGACCGGAAAACTGCAGATCTACCTCCACATTTCTGATAGTGCTGTTCCAGGGCATTATATTTAAAGTCAGCTCAGTATCAGCTCCAACACTTATGCTGCTTTGGCGAACCTCATACCCAGTAAGTGCTCTGTCACCTATGTCAGCAAATAGTTTGCTGTATTCCTGCTGATATAAAGCTATGTTTTCCGTATCCTTATCCAAAAGCAGCTGATCAGCAACTACTTGCATTCCTGCTGTCATCTTATCCAGCAGAGGTTTGCTTGTCTGACCGCTCAGATCATTGATTTTTACTGTTACATTTTCAACAGGCATAGAAAAAGCTTGCTGCAATGACAAAAAATTTGTCATTGCAGCAATCATTAAAACTTTGCTTACTTTCATCATAAACACCGTTCAGTAAATTAGAATTGTCCGCCAAAACTGAAATGGAATTTGCCTCCGTCTTCACCATAACCATAATCAAGTTTTACCGGTCCTAACGGAGAATTAATTCTTAAGCCGACACCAAAGCTGTTTTTAATCAAACCTAAGTCAAACTCGTCTTCATGACGTTTATCCCAGGCATAACCGTTATCGGTAAACAATACGCCCTGTACTTTTTTAATAATCGGGAAACGATATTCCAAAGTAGCCTTCAACATACTGTTGCCGCGGAACTGATCGTCTTCATAGCCACGCAAAGTATCACTGCCGCCCATAGAGAAACGCTGACTTAAAGGCATGTCTCCTTCAGCATAACCTGCACCCAGGTTCAATGCCCAGACGCTTTCACCGCCGCCGCGGTAGTAATAACGATAATCTGCAGTAAATTTAGTAAAGTCAAAGTCCCCGCCAAGACCTGCCCATTCCAGACTATAGCCTATACGTTTGCCTTCATGAGGATCATAGATGTTATCACGGGAGTCAAAAATTCTTCCCAAAGTAATACTGCGGGTTACGCCAAAGTTTTCAGCACGGCGCTCAGCAGCAGTTTTCGGCATCCAGTCTTTATAGTATCCGCTGCCTTCTCCGCTACCAGGACGGAACACTTCTTCATAGTACTGATCTTTACTGCCTTCGTAACCGTCTGCCATACCTTCATAGATATCATCACGGTTTTTCAGTGTAATATAATTACTTACAAATTCATTGTCAGTTTTGCGGCTGAAGGTAAGTTCCTGACCACGACGTTTTTTGTCATAGCGAGCTATTTCGTCGCCATCGATATTATAATCAGCATATTCATTAGTAATATCATACAGATTAATAGTTGCTGTAGTTTCCTTATCATCTATCCAGGGTTTGGTATAGCTGAAATCGTAGTTTTTATTATCCTCGCCGCCAAACTCCCAGCGAATGTTGATTTTATCGCCTGTACCACGGAAGTTTTTATCACCAATGGATACCATACCAATAAAGCCATCTGCATTACTGTAGCCTGCACCAATGCCAAAAGTACCGGTATTCATTTCTACAACGCTGATTTCAACCTCCACGGAATTAGGCTCTTTACCAGGGTTAAGCTTAACATTTACATCTTCAAAATAACCCAGATTATAAATTCTCTGCATACTGCGGCGGGCGTCTTTTGCGTTAAAGGGTTTTCCTTTTTTCAATTTCATTTCACGAGTAATTACATAATCTTTGGTTTTAACATTGCCTTTTACTTTAAAGTCTTCGACAATACCCTCGTTAACTGTAATATTTAAAGTACCGTCCTGATCCATCTTTACATCAGTAACACGCGCCAGAATATAACCTGCCTGACGATACTCTTCTTCCAGATGCAGAACTCTTTTATTAACATCATTCAGATTAATAATTTTGTCCTGTTCCAGATCAAAGATTTTTCTTACTTTCTGTTCATCAACTACTGTATTGCCTTCCACACGCAACTGTTTAAACACAGGATTTTCAAGCACATGATAAGTTACCTGTACCCCTTCCGGTACTTCTTTAAACTCCGGTCTTAAGTCATAGAACCATCCCAGAGCATAAATAGCACTTAAATCTTCATTAATGCCGGCTTCACTGAATTCCATACCGGGTTTAGTCTTTAAAACAGCAGCAATGTCTTCTGTTTTTACTGCAGAGTTTCCGGAGATAATTTGTTTAGTAATTACTTTACCAACATACGGATTAACAGCCTTTTTTTCCTGACTGCCAGCTGGATTTAAACCATCAGCGGCAATAATCGCCTGTGCATCAGCAGAAATATCTGCATTTTTTGTTTCCTCTGCCCACGCAGGCAAAGCAAACATTACAGCGGTTAAACCAACTGTTATAGGCTGTAACAAACGTTGTTTCTTCAATGGAATACCCTCCTAATTCATTTTGCACTTGTCAGCTCTGTGCGGGCTGATTTAACCAGTGCACGCATATCTGCATCTGATAAAATAAGCTGCCTGTTTTGTTTTTCTGAAACTTCAGCAGCTTCATTAGTAATCGTCTTATTGGTGCCCTTCACTACATGCTCTTCAACAGTTACCTGCCTAACAACAGGCACCGCTGGCTTAACATAGTCTGTTCCTGCAGCCGAACTGCTGATACTGTTTGCATGCTGTGCATAATACCAGCCGCCTAATCCCGAAAGCAGCAGCATTACTGCTGCGCAAACTGCCAGAACCTGTCTGTTCCAGCTCCAGGGAATATCTTTTTTTCTGCGCAAATTATTCAGCTCTGCTTCAGCAAGCATCAAATCCAGTTCGCCGCGTATACCCCTATCTTCCAAAAAACTCTGTTCGGCATTTTCCAAACAGCTTTTTATGTTGCGTATACGTTTGGACAGATTACGTTTCTGCGTCATCAAAAGAACTCCCTTTCCAAAATAAAATATAACCTCTAATGACATAAAGTCTTCAAATAAAAGCTTTTTTAATCTTCTATTTATCAGCTTTAAAAGACTTTAAGAAGGATATTCTTCTTTTTTTTAATTTTTTCTCTGCTTTTCTACTTTTTTAAATTTTATTAAAATCATGCATAAATCTGGACAACATTCCTCTTACTCTGCGAATCCCCTGCTTTTGCAGACGATAAACATATCCCAGACTTACATCAATAGAATCTGCCACACTCTGTGCAGTTTTATCTTCAATATACATACTCTTTAAAACACATTGCTCCTTTTCAGGCAGTCTTGCCAGAGCCTGAGCCACCCGCTCATGCAGCAGCTTTTTTTCAGCAAGTTCATCAGGAGAAGCCTGCTCTGCCGGCAAAATCTCTCCAAGAGCAGTACCGCAGGAATTTTCACAATCAAGGTAAAGCATACCATTGGAAGAAATTCTCTTCAGATAATCAATCATGCATCCTTTTATTCTGTAGGAAGCAAACAAGCTGAAAGCTACACCTCGAGTATAGTCATAATTTTCTGATGCCTCCAGAAGACCTATCATGCCTTCCTGAATAAGATCCATAGTTTCCTGCTCGGCAAGCTGGAAACTCATAGCCAGCTTAAAAACAAGCGGCTGATAGGAGCTCATCAGTTTCTGATGGGCTTCTGCATCTCCCTGGGCAGACTTAGCCCATAAAGCATGTTCCTCCTCCGGAGTTAAAAGTTTTGTCTTCTTAAGCTCTTCGAGATAAGCTCTCAGCATTGGTTCACCTCCTCCCGTAAAATTTAAAAGCTCAATCTGTATTCTACACCATACCAATCTTCTGCTTCATCAGATAAGTCATAGCTTCTTGAATAGGTGAGATTAAAGTGTCTGCTAATATCGTACTGCCCAAAGATACTTCTGTCAACACCATCAAAACTGGTTGTATACCCCAGCATGAAATTTTTAGTTAAATATTTACTTACCAAAATATTATATTGACTGCGTTCTTCCGGAGTCAGTTCCTGATTTTTATCCTTAACTCCTTCAAAACCAATGCCGGAACGAACTCTTCCCGTATAAATACGGAACTGATCAAGGCCTATAGTCTGCTTTACCAGCATCTCAACGTCTCCAAGAACTGTCATCTGCAGTCCTGCAGTCATAAGGTTCTGCAAGTCTTCACCGGTTACATCATCTGCACCGCCTCCGTCACGCTGCAGAGTAAGCATGCGTATGATGGTATTCTGAGTTAAAGGAGGATTACTTGTAAGCTGCAGCTCCATTTCTTCAAGAGGACCATTAACACGCATAAATATATCATAACGGCTGAATCTTGCACTGCTGTCCAAGGATACTGTTGGCAAAAATGTACCTGATACAGGCCAGCCAACAGAAGCTCTTTCAATCTTAAACGGTGTCCGCAGATATGTTACAGTACCGCTTCTGGACTTAATATTTCCATCAATAACAGGAAATACTGTACTGCCTTTGATATTCATACTGCCTTCCAGCCAGATGTCATACAGATATTTATTAAAAAGATGAATATCAGGGCCAAGCTCTATTTTCATATCCATGCCCAAATTACCCTGTCCTTTACCAAATTCGGGAATTGTAGGCATATTTACCAAAACGTCATCCAGACGCAGGAAACCTTTTATCTGCGGTCTGTACATAAGCGCAGGAGGTCTTGATTTAAAGTCATAATATTTTTGCGGAACAATATCAATATTACTGTTGATGCGTCCTGTAAAAATTTCAGAAGCAAGCTCTGCATCCTGAGCAACTATATTAAGTTTATAAGCATTGCTTTCATCAGCCTGCAGATTAAATGTTCCGCTTGCAGTCACATTGCCTTTTCCCAGTTTGGCAGACAGATTGTTCAAAGCGATTTCTTTACCCTGGAACTGAACATCTGCCTGAATACCATCAATCATGGTATCAAGATACTTAGCCTTAATACTGCCGCCTTCAATTTTTAAAGATCCATCCAGCAATACATCTTCCAATGTACCGCCAATAATAAGCTGACCTTTTGTTTCGCCGTCAGCCCATTCAATCATATCACTGAAAGCAGGTAAAATGCCCAGCCTTGATTCATCAAAATTCATGGAAATACGCATCTGAGCATCAGGATTTTTACGCTGACTCTTTTCTCTGAACAAATCTACCGGTATATCACCGCTGGCATTTAATCTGTACACACCTTTAGAAACGGTAAATTCCTCCAGATTGATATTGTCGTTAAGCATAGTCATTCTTGTAATGAGCTTATCCATGCTTACCCCTGCCAAAGAGCCCTGATTTACCTGCAAATCACATTTGGCTGATAAATTATCAAAAGGCCCGTTAACTTTAATCAGCATATCAGCTTCTCCCTTGATTACGGGAGGATCGTACATCATAACTGTTGCAATAGCAGGATTAGCCTTTACCGCTTTAAGCTCAGCATCAATATTTCTGCTGCGAATATCAACCTGTCCGTTCAGAGTAATAAGGCCTTTATCGGTAACATCCTTTTGTTCCATAATTTTTACATTATCAAAACTCAAAATTCCGTTTTTCAATGTTCCATTAAAGAGCATCTGATGATAGTTAAGATCGTGTATTTTTACATCATCAGCCCAGATATTAATATCAATACCGCTGCCCTTGCCCTGAGAATTAATATTAATCTCACACTGAACAGTTCCGTCAATATTATAATCAACCTTACACATTTTCAGAATATTGCCAAGATCGCCCCACAAGGTAACAATATCACCCTGAGCAAATCTCTGAGGAATATTAATATTTAATTCAGCTTTAAAAAGACCATAGTTGCCGCTGTCATCGTCGTATGGCTGCTTGCAGGAGATATCAAATTTATTGATATCACTGCCGTTGCTTTCCATGTAGCCTTCCAGATCACTTAAAATCTGTCCGTTTATGCTAATCTGCCTGCTGCTGATATCGCCTAGGAAATATGGTTTTGACAAGGTACCACGCAGGTAACCTCTGGCATCCATATATCCGTCAATGTCAAAATCTTTTTCCATCAAGGGGATTCTGTCCAGCATAAAGTTTTTGGCATCCATGGAAAAATCTAGATTCTGCATTCTGTCCATGGTACCGTTTAAAGTAATTTCAGTAGCCAGTGTATGAATAACAAAATCTTTCAGACGTAAAAAGCCATCATTGAAAATATATCTGCCCTGAACTTTATCCAGCAGATATCCTTCAGCACTGCCGTCAGTCAGACAAACTTCACCTGTAACTATTGCTTTATTCAGCGTTCCCTGCAGGTGAATAATATTATCTATATTTCCTGTAACCTTTATATCAGGATAAGCAACAGCCATGATTGGCTCAGCTCTTACGCCCATAGTTTCTACTACCATGTCAAAAACAGGCTCGCTGCCGCTGAAATCCACACTGCCGTTGACAAGATGTGAGCCCTGCTCCATATTAGCCTTGAAATCTGCAATCGATAAAATATTATCCTTCATGGCAATATTACCGTGAGCTTCCTTAATGCTCTGGTGCATAAAGCTTACATCTGTCAGCTGTACAATACCTGCAAACTCAGGAGCATCAATGGTACCTGTAATATCAAAACCAGTAGAGCAATAACCGCTGCCGCTGTAACCGGCATAATCAAGCAAGGATCCTACAGGGAATTCAGCCATACGTGCCGTTAAATGTATGGCTCTGCTGTTTAAATCCATTTTTCCGCCAGCTGCCAGACTGCCTTTATCTGCCAATGCACCCAAATGCTCTACAGTAAGAACATTATCCTGCAAATTGCCGTCAAAAGTAATTTTATTTACTCGCAGGCTTCTCCAGCTCAGATCAAAAGTATCCGCGGCAGCATGAATCTGCATTTTGTCATCTGCCAGATCAGCCATAACAGCCACATCACCGCTCAGACAGATGCTCTCATCATTCAGCAGACCTACCTTCTGAGTAATGCCCGTCAGCTGCGCATCGGCAATCAGAAAATTATCCTGCACATCATAGCGGCCTTTAATCTTTACAGTACCGCCGCCATACTCTGCTTCAGCCTGTTTAATACTGATCAGGCTCTCATCTGCAGCAAGCTCCAGTCTGATATTCTTTGCCTGCCACTCTTTCCAGTGTAATTCTGGCGCATAAACCTTTATTTCACCTGAAATATCATTAATATCAGAAAAATCTGCCTTACCATCAAGATAGAGCTTCTGGTCATCAACACTTACCACAAGATCTTTGGCAGCAGCCACGCTTTTGGCTATTTTCACACCGCCATCAGCAGTAATGCTATGTTTTTCGCCTTCATAAGTATATGAGCCTGTAAGATTTTCTATAATACCTTTGCCGGATATTTCCACTTCCTCATCGGCACTGCTCCAGCGCAGATGCAAATCTCGTACATTGCCATGCAGATCTTCTGCACCCGCATAATAGAAAGCTGCTGAAGCATAATCATCCAAAAGGAGATTTTCACTGTGCAGATCCAGTGTTCCTGTGCCTTTTGTAGTTAAAACACCATCAGCTTCAACAATATTTTTTCCGTTACTGATAACTGCCTGTACAGAAAAATCCGGATTTGCACCACCGTCAGCAGAACCATTAACAGTAAAATCCCAGCTGCCGTAAGGAGCACTGACATGCAGTGTACCTTCTGTAATTTCCATCAGTCCGTAAAAAGGAGTCTGATCGGACTCTGACGGCTTAAGAAAATACTGTAAATTCCATTCAGCATTTTCATTCATAGCCAGCCATACCTCAGGCCGCTGCAGCTCAAGCCTTCCTATGGCCTTAGCCGGATCAATAACAGCAAGCCATGGGCGCAGAGATACTTTAGTCTCAGGTATTACGGCAACCTTTCTTGTTTCAGTATCGTAGACAGTTACATCAGTAATCTCGGCAGTCAAGCCGCCGTCCCAGACAACTGAACCAACTTTGACGCTGCCATTAATATAATCCTCAGCAATCTTTTCTGCTGCAGGCAGCATTTGCTTTATATAATCAGGAACAATATATGTTACCAGGCCATAATAGGCAACACATAAACTAACTATTAATCCTGTCAGTAATTTCCAAATCTTATGCATAATCTTTCTCCATAATCTCAAAAATGACATACATCGACTTTTACTCTTTCGACAGAAAAATAAAACATCCTTTAAATTCACAAATAAAATACATCTTGCACATATTTACTGCTATGTGCAAGATGTATTTTCAGCCTTTTATTCTTTCATTAACGCAAGCAAGCCTTTCCTGCCAGTCACTGCAACAGGCACTGCCGCCCTGGGCGCAATCATCCTTACCGCCGCCGCGTCCGGCAAAAACCTCATTCAGTACCTTAATATAATCTCTGCAGCTGCCATGAACGCCGGAGCCTGCAACAACAGCATAACTAATTCTCTCTGTCTGTACAGCCACCAGCACAGTAAAGCACTTATCATATTTAGCAGCCAACGGAAGCAAAAGTTTAAAATCGCCGCTTTCCGGCACTGTTGTCATAATAAATCTGTTGCCCTGCTTGTCTGTCATAGCCTGCTGCAAAGCAGCATCCAGTTTTTCTGAAAGTGTTTTTACTTTATAGCCTTTAATATTTTCGTGCAAAACTGCCATTTCTTCTTTCAGTTTCTGTATTTTATCATAAACTTCCAAAGGCTTTGCAGATAAATCAGCAGCAGCCTGCAGCAGCACTTTATTTTTTGCCTGATAGTCAGCTATGGCACGCTGCCCGCATGCAAATTCAACTCTTACTCCCTGTTTATGTTTTTCGCTGCGAATAACCTTAACGCAGCCAATCATACCTGTAAAAGGAGGATGCGTTCCGCAGCAGGTGCATATATCAGCATCTTCTACAGCTACAATGCGCAGCATACCTGTAAGATTATGGTTAATTTTGCGCATGGGCATAGCTGCAGCCTCTGTGCTGTCAACATAACTTATATGTACCGGCCTGTTTTCCCAGATAATACTGTTAGTCAGCTTTTCAGCCTGCAGTAATTCCTCCTGAGTAAGCTCTTTATCAAGATCAATTGTTACCATATTTTCATTCATATGAAAACCAACATTATTGGCCTGATAAAGCTTCCAAACAGCATAAGACAGTAAATGCTCGCCAAGATGCTGCTGCATTCTGTCAAGTCTTACCTCCCAGTCCAGCTGCGCAGTTACCTGTTGACCTACGTTAAACTCTTTATCACAGACATGATAAATATGACTATTTTTTTCAAAAACATAGGTTACTGCCACATCATCAAGCTTTCCTCTGTCACTTAATTGTCCGCCGCCTTCCGGAAAAAATACTGTTTTATCTAATTCTACCAGATATTTCCCATCACTTTCACTGCAGGCAACAACACTGCTGCAACAGCTTTTCAGCATTGAGTTCTGCTCATAAAGTTTTTCAGTCATAATAAAACCCCCTCAAATAGACAACTTTATTGTATCACTTTATTTCTTATCATGTTATAATCATAAAAAGTTTTCTCTAAAAATTTTTGCAGGAGTCGATTTATGTATAAAAATTTACTATTTGATCTTGACGGAACACTTACTGATTCAGCAGAAGGTATTACAAAATGCGTGCAGTATGCCCTTAAACACATGGGAATTGATGAACCAGATTTGAAGCAGCTTTATAAATTTATAGGTCCTCCCCTTCGTGCCTCCTTTGAAAAATATTATGGCTTTACTCCTGCCCAAGCAGAAGAGGCTACAGCAAAATATCGTGAACGCTTTCACAAAACAGGCATGTATGAAAACAGGCCTTATCCTGAAATTCTGCAATTAGTTAAAGAGCTGCACAGAAAAAATATAAAAATGGGCATGGCAACAGGCAAGCCACAGATATATGCAGTTCCTATAGCTGAGCGTTATGGCTTTGCTCCATATTTTCAGGCCATGGTTGGCAGCAGTCTTGACGGAAAGCTGGATAATAAGGCTTTAGTTGTCGCAGAAGCTTTGCGTCAGCTTAATATTACAACAGAAGAAGAAAAACAGCAGACACTCATGATAGGCGATCGTCAGGATGATGTTCTGGCAGCACATGCCAATAAAATAAAATGCATCGGTATCGGCTACGGCTTTGGCAGTTACGAGGAACTCACGACAGCAGGAGCTGATTACTATGCAGCTACTGCAAAAGAGCTGCGTCAGCTGCTGGATGATTTAACTAAATAAAAACAAAACCCGGACAAAAATCCGGGTTCTTATTTTTCAGTTTATATGGTATTTTCAATCAGTAAATTTATAGCTGTTTAATACCTTAACAGCATCCTGCGCTTCTTGGATGAATCTTTCTATAACCTCTCTGCAGGTCAAAATTTCATTTAAAACATTTAAGCTTTGCCCTACCATAACGGTTCCATTTACAATATCTCCGCCCAAAATGCCTTTTTTATTGGTACCAATACTCATTGCCGTCAGTTCCTCCTGAGGTGCGCCGCTGATTTCTCTGGCAATATAGCTTTGCGTAAACTCATTTTTCAGACAACGCACACCATGACCTCTGCTGAAACCTGTCAAAGTACTGTCGGTATCAGTCGCTTTAATAATAGCTTCTTTAGCAGCAGCATGCGCCGGACATTCAACAGTCAGCAAAAATCTGGAACCAACCTGAACACCGTCAGCACCCATTAACAGCGCTGCAGCCATTGCCCTGCCGTCAGAAATACCGCCTGCCACAAGCACAGGAATTTTAGAAATTTGAGGAAGTACGTTTTCCATTAAAGCCATGGTAGTCTGCTGACCAACATGTCCGCCTGCTTCCATTCCCTCAATAACCATAGCATCGGCACCGGCGCTTTCAATACGTTTAGCCAGCTTCACGTTAGGAACAACAGCAATAACTTTGATTCCGGCGTTGTGAAACTTTTCAATATGCGGTACAGGATTGCCTGCGCCTAAAGCAACAAAATCTACATGTTCCTCACAGATCATCTCAATAAGTTCATCAGCATTGGGCGCCATTAACATTACATTAACGCCGAAAGTTTTATCCGTTAAGGTTTTAGCCTTACGAATTTCTTCCCTTGTCCACTCTGCTGTTCTGCCGCCGCTGCCAATAATGCCTGCACCACCTGCATTGGATACAGCAGCAGCCAAAACTGCGTCAGAAGTCCAGGCCATACCGCCCTGAATTATGGGATATTTGATATTTAACAGCTTTGTAATTTTTGTTTCCATAATGTCCTCCAAAATATTTATATTTTCGAGAACATTATACAAAGCAGTACAGTCTTTATCAATTATGGACATTTTTGTCCGTATCTGCATTATCCTAAAATTATTCTGGCATAATTAAACTCTTTATTATAGCTTCGACCCCACCTTGTCAAAGCATTCAAAACAGGCAAAACATCCAGCCCTGTTTGTGTCAGCTCATACTCTACACGCAATATTTTTTCATTATAGACTGTTTTATAAATAATTTTTTTATTTTCCAGATCTTTCAATTCTCTTGACAGCACTCTTTCACTTATGGAAGGAATAAGACGCTTCAGCTGTCCGTATCGCAAAGGCCCTTTATTGCCTATATGATAAATTAAAATAGGTTTCCATTTTCCGCCTATTATATCCAGCGCCAGTTCCATATTACAATTAAATACTCTGGCAGTATCTTCCAAAATATCACCACTTAATATTTAATAATCAAGCTGCAGTTTTCTACTGTCTGTATCTACGATAATTATTTATTCTTTGCAGCTTTTTTATTATAATCCTGCATTACAAGATCAATATCTTCCTTCAGCCAGCGTTCTAATGCATCGGCCATTTGCTTTACAGCTTCTTCTACCAAAGCTTTTTCTTCACCATGAAACGCATGGAGAACATGATTAATTACAGCCTTATTATCACGCTGCGGATGTCCGATGCCTATTTTAAAACGCGGAAACTCGCTGGTTCCAAGATGTTCCTGTACGGATTTTATGCCATTATGTCCGCCTGCACTGCCTTTTCTGCGGATTCTGAGCTGTCCGCAGGGCATATCCATATCATCCTGTACTACAGCAATATCTTCAGCATCTACATTATAAAAATTAGCATACGCACCAACTGCTACACCACTGAGATTCATATAGGTAGTGGGTTTCAGCAGCAGCACTTTTTCCGGACAGCGATATTCTGCATACATGGCATTACGATCCGTTTTATTAAAATTTACGCCCCAGCGTCTGGCAAGTTCATCAACTACCATAAAGCCTATGTTATGACGTGTATTTTCATATTCTTTTCCTATATTTCCCAAACCAACAATTAATTTCATTTTCTACTCCTCATATGTTAACAATTCACTTACCGTTACAAACCTGTACCCCTGCTGGCGCAGTCTGTCAATTATCTTTCCTGTTGCCTCCACAGTCTGAGCTCTTGAGGCAAGTTTTTTGGGACTGTCACCATCATGCAGCAAAACTATTGCTCCCGGAAATGCATCCTGACATACCCTGTCAGCAATCACATCAGCACCGGGATTAGTCCAGTCTCTGGGAATAACAGACCAGTTAACTACTGTAAGACCATTTTCCTCAGCGGCATCAAATACACACCAATCTCTGAATCCATGAGGCGGACGTATATACATGATTTTTCTGCCAGTCAGATTTTCTACCACAGCTCTGCCATAAGCAATATTTTTAACAAGTTCTTCCCTGTTAAGTTTCAAAAAATCTGTATGTATTCCTGCATGCAGGGCAATCTCATGGCCTTGGGCACTGATAGTTTGTACAGTTTCCGGATCATGCGCAGCATTATCTCCCACGATGAAGAAAGTTGCCTTAACCTGCTTTGCATCAAGCATAGCCAGCAGTTCATCCGTGTAGGGCTGATAAGGCCCATCATCAAATGTCAGCGCGATAACTTTTTCCTGAGTTACAGCTTTGGTAACAGTTTTTCCATAAAAACTGTTTTGAGGCAATACCGCAGCAGCCATCATAGCACCGCTTGCAAAAACTAACAATACAGCTGCAATAAAGGCATACTTTCTTTTGACAAACTTATAACTGCCTGCCCACATACAAATAGCAGCCAGACAAAAACAAACACTTATAATATATAATATTCTCATTTTATTTAACAGTATCTAAAGAAAAAGGCCTGCCATTAAGGCAAGCCCTTTTTTATTATTTATGATTATCAAATAATTGGCTTACAGACCAGTCATTATAGATGCGCAGTACAGTTTCAGCTAAAATCGGTGCAATAGAGAGCACTTTAATTTTAGGATGTTTTTTATTAGGCGGCAAAGGAATGGTGTTAGTAACAACTAATTCAGTAATATCGGACTGAGCAATTCTTGACAATGCAGGATCAGTCAGAATAGGATGTGTGCAGCATGCATAAATTTCTTTAGCACCAAGTTTTTTCAGTGCGCGTGCACCTTCGGTTAAAGAACCTGCAGTATCAACCATATCATCTACCATAATGGCAGTTTTGCCTTTAACATCACCAATAAGGTTCATTACTTCTGCTACACCGGGCTCAGGACGGCGTTTGTCGATAATAGCCAGCGGGCATTGAAGCATTTCAGCAAAACCACGTGCACGGCCTACGCCACCCAGGTCAGGAGACACAACAACCATATCATCTAAGTTTTTGCTCTTAATATATTCGGCAAGGGTAGGACCACCGGGCATATGATCGAAAGGAATATTAAAGAAACCCTGAATTTGAGCAGCATGTAAGTCAATGGTTACTACACGGGTAATACCTGCAGTTTCCAGTAAGTCTGCCATCAGTTTTGCAGTAATAGGTTCACGTCCTCTTGCTTTGCGATCCTGACGAGCATAACCATAGTAAGGAATTACAGCAGTAATATGGCTTGCGGATGCACGTTTAAAGGCATCAGCCATAATAAGCAGTTCCATAACGTTATCGTTAACAATAGGTCCGCAGGTAGGCTGTACAATAAAAATGTCCTTACCGCGAACACTTTCGTTAATCATAACCTGAACTTCACCATTGTTAAAACGGTTAATTACCGCATCACCTACGGTAGTACCAAGATAAGCAGCAATTTCACGTGCTAAATCCGGATTTGCATTACCTGCAAATATTCTAAACTTATTTTCATCTGACAACATGTCAAATCCCTCCAAATTTTATACCTTGCCGGCTTTGATTAAATTCTCTGTTTAATTATAACTAAAACACTTTACTTTAACAAGTTTTTTGTAAACTATTTAACGTCTCTGGCTCAGCCACGATTTTTTTCAGCCCAGCCTTCAATATTTTTCTGTTTAGCTCTGGCAATAGCAAGACTGTTTTCCGGAACTTCTTTGGTAATGGTTGAACCTGCACCAACATAACTCCCTGCCTTAACAGTTACCGGAGCTACCAGATTTGTATTGCAGCCTATAAAAGCATTATCTTCAACTACAGTACGATATTTTTTCTTACCGTCATAGTTTACGGTGATGCAGCCGCAGCCCATATTTACGCTGCTGCCAATATCACTGTCGCCGATATATGTAAGATGCGGCAGCTTGCTGCCATAACCGATATTAGAATTTTTAACTTCCACAAAATTGCCTATTTTTACTTTATCAGCAATTACTGTATCCGGACGCAGATGCACATACGGACCTGCAGTTACCTCATTGCCTACCTTGCAGTCATGTCCATAAACAAACTGCAAATGAGTTTTATTGCCTACCGCAACATTAGTCAGGCGCACATTGGGGCCAATTTCGCAATCCTCGCCGATTTCTGTATTTCCTTCAAGCCAGGTATAAGGATAAATGATAGTATCGCTGCCAATTTTTACACTGCCTTCAATAAAGGTACTTGCGGGATCCATAATGGTAACACCGTCATCCATTAATTTATCCAAAATACGCTGACGCATAACTTTTTCTGCTTCAGCCAGCTGTCTGCGGGAATTAATTCCCATTACCATATCGCTGTCGGCAGTAATAACGCCGCCAACTTTTTTACCTGCCGCATTAAGTTTGGCAAGTACGTCAGTCAGATAATACTCGCCCTGAGCATTATCACAGGTCAAAGTTGCCAGCATTTCAAACATCAAAGGACATTCAATGCAGTAAATGCCGGTATTGATTTCCTTAATAAGTTTCTGCTCTTCAGTAGCATCTTTCTGCTCCACAATGCCCTGTACATTGCCATCAGCATCACGCACAATTCGTCCATAGCCAAACGGATTATCCATTACCGCAGTAAGAACAGTTGCAGCAGCACCGGAAGCTGCATGAGCGTCGTAAAATTTCTTTAATTCTTCGCCGTCAAGCAAAGGAGTATCGCCGCATAAAATCATTGCAGTTCCGCAAAAATCAGACAAAGCCTCTTTTGTCTGCATAACGGCATGTCCTGTACCCAGCTGCTCTGCCTGCAAAACAATTTTGCCCTGATCTGCCACCATAGCTTCAACAAGCTCTGCGCCATGACCTACAATAACTATTTTCTCATCAGCACCGGCAATACCTGCTGCATCAATAACATGCTGCAGCATAGCTTTACCGCCAACTTTATGCAAAACTTTCGGTAATTTACTGCGCATTCTGGTACCTTTGCCAGCTGCCAAAATTACTGCCTTTAAATCAGCCATTATACTCTACTCCTTTTCTGCTGCCTTTTCCGCAACAGGTTCAATATATATTTTATGCTCTGCTTCATCTATTCCTTTTAAAATAAACAATGCAGTATAATCATCAACCATTTTCTGCTCAGGTTCAGCAGTAGCAATCATAAATGCTTTGCCTACAACCTCTGCCCCAACTTCTCTGGCCAGATTAACCATGCCTTTTGCCGTACCGCCGCCTTTCATAAAATCGTCAACAATCAAAACGCGGCTTCCGGGCTGCAGCGCTCTCTTAGGCATAGCCATAGTCTGAATCATCTTGGAAGAACCGCTGACATAGTTAATGTTTACGGCAGAACCTTCTGTTATCTGTATTTTGTGTCTTGCCATGACCAAAGGCACGTTGAAGGCTCTTGCTACAAACAAAGCCAGAGGAATACCTGTAGTTTCAA
This sequence comes from uncultured Phascolarctobacterium sp., assembly GCA_958448515.1. Taxonomy (GTDB): domain Bacteria; phylum Bacillota; class Negativicutes; order Acidaminococcales; family Acidaminococcaceae; genus URXU01. The sequence goes on from CAUDEF010000004.1 coordinate 121,832, forward strand.
CAGTCATAATACAGTCCGGCTCCAGATGCCGCATTCTTTTCATAATGATCTCACCCAGACGAACTACGGTTTCGGGCATACATAAAAGATCTGTAGTATACAGCAATCCTCCAGGCAAAATTCTGTCAGGCACAGACAGCTTCAATGCCAAGTCCTGTAAAAAATCCTTATCTTCTTCATCTGCGTGGTCAGGAATAAATCTCACTCCTCCGGCTGCTCCGGCAAGAGTTTCTACCCGTCCCATACCATACAGTTCAAGTCCGGTTTTTACCGCCAGCACATCTTCACTCAATGTAGACTTGGCAATTTCAAATTTTTTGCAAAAATAGGAAAACGAAAATAATTGGTGCGGATGGTCTATCAGATATTTAGTAAGAGCAACAACGCGCTCCATTCTTTTTACCCTTCCCATAATCGCCCTCTTTTCTATTTTTATTTTAAGTATTTCTCTATCAGTCGCAAATCTTCCGGTTTATCAACATCCATACCTACCTCGGCAAATCTGCTTACAATCACCTTACAGGGCATATCTAAAAGCTCACTGGTTCTTTTTTCCGCTCCTTTGGCATCAAGCAGCCCTAAAAGAAGTTTCAGAATAAAGCCAAACCCCAGCCATCTGCATAAAGCCAGAGGTTTCTTTCTTCTGGCAAAAATCTCTTCAGCTGCGGCCAGCCCTTTGGGAATAACCGTGCAGTCTATAAGCATCATATTGCCGCCGGTAAAACTTCCGTCAGCAAGTTTGCCATAAGTACGTTTGGCATCCGGATATTTCTGCAGGCATACATCTTTGGGAATTACAGGATAAAATACCTGTTTCTCCTTAAACTGTTCACACTGATCAAGAAAATCATTAACCGCTGCCGCCGTCAGCAAGGGAATATCATCGCATACAAAAAGAATCTTCTCTTCAACGCCAAAAACAGCCGCTGCTTTAGCAGCAGTAGCAGGCATATTAACATCCGCAGCACAGCTCATTACACCTTCCGGCAGAGTCACATCCTTCAAAGACTCCTCGTCAGGAAGTGCAACAACAATATTCTCAACACGGCAGCTGCTTTGCAATGTCTCTATTAAATAATCTAAAATACATTTACCGTTTATCTTTACCAGACAGCGTATATCAGTTCCGCTCATATCTTTAAGCCAGGGTACTCGTCCGCCTGCCAAAATAACAGCATTATACTTTTCAGCCATTTACTTTTCTGCCACTGAAAGAGATTTCATAAGCGTATGTTCTGCATTTTCAATATGCATTCTTGCCGCTTCCTGTGCTCTTTCAACATCTCTTGCTGCAATGCAGTCAACTAAAGAACGATGTTCATCCATAGTTTCAATCAAACGTCCCGGATAGCTCATGGAACGGCCGCGAATGCCAGTCAGCTGTTCACGCAGGTTATTGATAATGGAAACAAGTCTTTCGTTGCGGCTTGCCTGATATAAAACATCATGAAAAGCAGTATCTGCCCCGACAATTTTCTCCATGTCATTATCAGCAATGTGCTGTCCGATCTCTACCAAAAGTCTGTTTAAAGTTTCCAGTTCCTCATCTGTAATGCGTTCAGCTGCCAGTCCTGCCGCCAGAACATCAAGACTGGTGCGAATTTCATAAATCTCAGTAATATCTTTTATAGATATATCTGCCACATATGTTCCTCGACGGGGAATCATTACAACAAAGCCTTCCAGTTCCAGTTTTCTGATAGCCTCACGTACAGGAGTTCTGCTGACGCCCATCTCATCTGCCAGCTGAATTTCCATTAAGCGTTCACCGGGGCTGAAGGTTCCGTCAATAATCGCCTGGCGAATTGTTTCGCATACAAGCTCACGCAAGGGTTTATAGCTGTCTAATTTTATAGGTTGTAAATGTCCTGCCATTATAAATCCATCCTTCCAACGGTAGTAGTAATTGCTGTTTCTACATCAAATTCATCTAAAGCTGCTAAAACCTTTTCGGCAGTATTTTTATCATCAGCTAAAGCAAAAACTGTCGGGCCGCTGCCGCTCATCATAGCATAATACGCTCCGGCGCCAACCATAGCTGCCTTAATAGCTGCAATCTCAGGATATCTGGGAATTGTTACTGTTTCCAGTACATTGCCCATACAGGGAACAATCGCATGTCCGCCCCTTGATATTTTTTCCATCATATTCCAGATGCAGGGCTTTCTTACAACTCTTCCTTTATCAAAATTTTTATATACCCAGGCAGTTGATACTTCCAGATTTTTGGGTTTCGCCAAAACAACTGTTGTTTCCGGCATATTTACAAGAGGAATTATGATCTCTCCTCTTCCCTTGGCAAGAGCTGTACCGCCGCTGAGGCAGAAAGGCACATCACTGCCGATGCAGGCAGCAATTTCTTCCAGCTGAGCCAGATTAAGCCCCAGCTTCCAGAATTTATTCAAACCGCGCAGCACAGCAGCAGCATCGCTGCTTCCTCCTGCAAGTCCTGCTGCCAGAAAAATTTTTTTGTTCAATGTAATGTGAACGTTCGGATTAATATGATATTTCTGAGCAAGTAAATCTGCTGCTTTATAGGCAAGATTATCAGCCCCGCAGCTTAAGCCTTCAATGTTGCAGGAAATTTCTATTCCGTTGCCATCTTCAATGATAACTTCATCATGTAAGCCAACACTTTGCATGATCATGCTCACTTCATGATAACCGTCACTGCGCTTGCCTAAAACTTTCAGCCCAAGATTAATTTTTGCATAAGCCTTTTCCAAAATTTTTGTCATAATCAACGCACCCTAAATATTTTTGTATACAATAATATTGTATACTGCTTTAATAACTACCGCAAGTCAATTTTACGAACATTTATATGAACTATTTATTTTTTATTTATATTTTCAGTGAATTTACAGAAAATTAAAACACTGATCATTTGCTTTTTTTGTTAAAAATGTTACTATATTAGATATAAATTATATTGTGAAGGATTTTTAACATGAATAAGTACACCAAAAAAATTCTGTACAAATATGCTATGACTGCTATTGGCTGCGCTATTATGGGTATTGCTCTTAATACCTTTTATATGCCTAACAAACTTTTAAGCGGCGGTATAGGCGGCGTTTCTGTTCTTACATATTATATTGCCGGCATACCCATGGGTCTGACAAGTATTATCTGCAATATACCGCTTTTTGTAATTGCCTACAAATACATGGATCGTGAATATACCTTAAGCTCACTTTTCGGAATGCTGTCTTTTGCATTTTCACTGGAGTTTTTTCACTTTCTGTCAACCTATAAGCCTGTTCATGACACCATGCTGTCCTGCATAGCCGGAGGTGTACTGTACGGTATAGGTGCCGCCTGTATGTATCGTGTAGGCGGAAGCAGCGGCGGTACTGATATTATCGGTGCCATCATACAGAAGAATTATTCCATTACAGTCAGCAATACTAATTTTCTCTTTAATATTCTGCTGCTGACAGTCAGTGTTTCCTTCTTTGGCCTGGAACCTGTTTTGTATACTTTACTGACATTTTTTGTTATGACAAAAACCTGCAATACCTTTATTGTCGGGTTTGATTTTAAGAAAAACATCATCATCATCAGTGACAAAGCAGATGATATTGCCGAAGAAATTATCAAAGTAGTTGGCCGCGGTGTTACATACCTTCATGGTGAGGGTGCCTTTACGCATCAGTCCAAAGAAATACTTTTTGTAGTTGCTAAATTAACTCAGACAGCTAAAATAAAATCTCTGTGCCGCGAAATTGACCCCAATGCTTTTATGATTATTCATGATGTTAATGACGTTTTTGGCAGAGGTTTTACCTTAAAACCCTCCGGACCGCATAATCCACGCCCGGAATATGCAAAGCACTATATTGAACAGAAACACGCCCATAAGCTTAAAGAAAAAAATATTACACAAGCAAAATAATCAAAACTGCAGTTAAATGTTTTCCGCATTTTAACTGCAGTTATTTTTTTACCCCATGTTATAATAAGAAGACAGATATTAACAGGAGGACGCTATGAAGTTAATTCACCTTTCCGATCTTCATCTTGGCAAAAAACTTAACGAGTTTTCACTGTTTGAAGACCAAAAATATATTTTACGGCAAATAACTGATATCATTCACCACATTAATCCTGACGGCGTTATTCTGGCAGGCGATATTTATGACAAGTCAATTCCATCTGTTGAAGCAGTACAGCTGCTGGATAATTTTCTCACTGAACTTGCCGGTCTTTCTCTGCCGGTTTTTATTATCAGCGGCAATCACGATTCTGCTGAAAGACTTGGTTTTGGCTCCCGCATTATGGCTCAGAATAAAGTTTATCTTGCTGCTGTTTATAACGGAAGTATACAAAAAATAACTCTGCAGGATGAATACGGGCCCCTTAATATTTATTTGCTGCCATTTATCAAGCCTGCTATAGTAAAACGTATTTTTGTAGAAGAAGCAATCAACAGCTACAATGATGCTCTGGAAATTGTTCTGAAAAATACCGACATTGACTGCAGCCAGCGTAATCTTCTGGTGGCACATCAGTTTGTAACCGGCGCTTTCAGAAGTGATTCCGAAGAAATACTTGTAGGCGGACTTGATAATGTAGATGCTGCTTTGTTTGCTGATTTTGACTATGTTGCTCTGGGACATATTCATGGAGCTCAGAATACAGGCTCAGAAAAAATTCGTTACTGCGGTACGCCGCTGAAATATTCTTTTTCAGAGTATAAACAGCAAAAATCAGTTACAGTAATAGATTTAAAAGACAAAGGTCAGCTTAATATCGAAACTGTTCCCCTCATACCTTTACGTGATATGGTTAAAATTAAGGGAACCTATCTGGAACTTACAGAGCTTAACTTCTATCAAAACCTTAACCGCTCTGATTATTTTCACATAACATTAACTGATGAAAATGACGTTCTTGATGCTATGCAGAAACTGCGTGTCATTTACCCCAACCTGATGCAGCTGGAATATGATAATCAGCGAACGCAAAAAAATGCTGATCTTTCTGTCAGCGAGCATATTCTGCTGAAATCAGAAATGGAACTGTTTGAAGAATTTTACAAAATGCAGAATAACGCTGATATGACAGCAGAGCAGAAAGACTGCATTCAAAAACTTATTGATGATCTGAAAAATACATAAGAAAGCGTGAGACCAGCATATGAAACCTAAAAAGCTGATTATAAGCGGCTTTGGTCCCTATGCAGGTAAAACAGAAATAGATTTTACCAGACTGGGAGCCAACGGACTTTATTTGATTACAGGTGATACCGGTGCCGGCAAAACAACCATCTTTGATGCCATTACCTTTGCTTTATACGGCGAAGCAAGCGGCAGTACAAGAGAAAACAATATGTTTCGCAGCCAGTATGCCAGCCCTAAAACACCTACTTTTGTAGAATTTACTTTTACCTATAACATGCAGGATTATACCATTATCCGTAATCCGGAATATGAAAGACCTAAAGATCGCGGCAATGGCCTTACCATACAAAAAGCTGATGCCCAGCTCATTTATCCGGATGACAGAGCGCCTGTCAGCAAATTTAAAGATGTAACCAATGCCGTAGTTGATCTTATCGGTTTAAACTATAAACAGTTTACCCAGATAGCTCTCATTGCACAGGGAGATTTTCAGAAAATACTGTTTGCAGATACTGCCAAACGCAGTGAAATTTTTCGCCAGATATTTAATACCGTGTTTTATAAAAATCTGCAGGAACAGTTAAAAAATGAGGCCAATGCCAAAGAAGCAGAGTACAAAGAAATGCTGCGCAGCATTAATCAGCATTTAAACGGTATTACCTGCAGCAGCAATGCTGCTGTAAATGCAGAGCTTTCCTTATTAAAGGAACAAAATTTTTCGGGTCAGATAGAGCATACTTTAGAGTTACTGCACACTATTTTAGGTGAAGAAGAAATTATTTTATCAGATTATGAGCAAAAGTTAAACGCATCTCAGCAGCTGCTCCAGGAAAAAGACCAGCTGCTTGGCAAAGCCCACAACAGTAAAAATTTAAAGCAGGAACTTGCAGAAAAAATTATGCTTCGTGAAAAACTGCAGCCACAGTATATTAAAGCACAGCAGGATGCCGACAATCTTGTTTTTAATACTGCAGAACAGGAAAAAACTGCTGCCCTCCTGCAGCAGGCCAAAGTACAGGAACAGCAGTTTAATGAACTGAATAATACTGAAAATGAGCTGAGAAAACAAGAGCAGCAGCTTATAGCTGAAAAAAATAAAATAGAAGAACTGCTTACTGAAAAGAAACTGAAAACAGAGCAATATGAGCAATGCCGGGAAGAACTTGCTTCCTTGCAGCATCTGCCTGCTGAAAAAGAAAAGCTTACATACCGCTGCCAGCAATTGCAAAATAAAGCAGCTCAGCTTAAACAATGGCAGCTTAATTATCAAAAATCAGCTACTGCCATAAATCAGACAGAAACTGCCCTGACACAAATAAATCAGGAGCAGCAGCACCTGCAATCAGAATCTGCCTGTCTGGATGAACAGATACAAAAACTTTCCGGCAAAGAAGCAGAGCTGGCTGAACTTTCAGCAAAACTGCAGCAGGGCAATGAAATATGCACCAATATATCTGCTTTGATCCATCAGGTGCAGCAGGAAGAAATCAAAACAACCGCTTTAACAGATATACTACTAAAAAAAAATCAGCAGCTGCAAAAGCTGCTGGCAGATAAAGAAATTCTGCAGGAAAAACAGCTTTCCTTTGCTGATACAGAGAAAAACATCTCCGAAAATAATTTTAAGCTTGAAACGCTGCAAAATCTGCTCAGCAACTTTGAAGCAATCACCTCAGAATTAAACGGACTTACTGCTGTCAAAGCAAGAATAGCTCAGGAAAATAAAGCAATGGAGCAGCAGGCGGAAGCTCTGCGCAGCAAACAAATGCTGTCAGCAGAACAAAACAATGCGGTTGCAAATGCAAAGCTTGAAATAATACAGCAGGAAAAAATAGCAGCGGAAATTTCTTACAGTATCAAAGAACAGCAAAAAATATCAGAACAGCTTGAAGCTTATTTTAAGCTGCAGCCACAGCTGAAAGCAGCTCAGGAAGATTATCTCAAAGCAGATACCGACAGACAGAAGCTGCGTAAAAATCACCAGCAGGCAGAAAAGCTTTTTTATGATGCGCAGGCCGGACTTCTGGCTCAGCGACTGCAGGAAGGCAAGCCATGCCCTGTATGTGGTTCTCCTAGCCACCCGCATCCTGCTGTTATGGAGGCAGATGCACCTTCAAAGGATTTTCTTGATAAGCTGTCACAGCAGCTTCTGGACGCAGATAAAAAAGTTGCTGAAGCCAATAATAAAGCCGCTCTCTTGCACCAGCAAAGCAGCAGCCTGATAGATAAAATTACTGATAATCCTGATTCGCTGTTTATTGAAAAAGAAATGGCAGACAAAAAAATTATGCTGGAAAAAACTCTTGCTGCTCTGCAAAAAGATTACGCTGCTGTGCAGACTAATATTAATTTGCTGCAGGAAAAGGTAAGCAGGGAAAATGCTCTGCAGCTGGAACTGGCGCAAATATCCGCGCTGCTTGATGATGCTGAAAAAAACTTATCTGCTCACAGGCAAAAGCTGATCCAGCTTGATGCTTCTGCAGACGAAAAGAAACAGCAGCTGGCAAAAATAATGCAGTCCCGTGAAATAAAGCAATTTTTACCAGACACTGACTTTCCAGCACAGCTTAACGAAAATATCCTGCAAAACATCCAGCAGCTTTTAACAGCACATAAGGAAAAACTGGAATTACTATCTGCCAAATTAGCTGCTCAGAGCAATGAAAAAAACAAATTGGAAACAGCTTTGGCAGAGCTTCTTCAATCTGAAACTGAACTGAATAAAGAAGTAGCCGCATGCAAAAATCAGGAAACGGCACTTACAACACATCTGCAGGACCTTAATGTTCAGCTGCAGCGTGAAATGAACAGAACAAAGCTTTGGCATATCCAGGAGTCAGAAAACGAAAATATACCTGCAGCAGCAGTTAAGCTTCTTGCTGAACTTCATATTACTGTAAATAAATTACAGGAAAAAGTAACTGCCGCTCAAAACGACCTGCAGCAGCGCAAGCAAAAGGAAGAACTAAGAAACAGTCTTGCTGAAAAACTGCAGAAGCTTGCTGAAGACATACAGACGCTCAGCAATTCACTGGAAGTAAATAAGCATCAGCATGATGAAGCGCAAAAACAAATTTCAGATTTTATTGCTGAATATGGCACCGCAGCAACTGCCCCCATCATGACAACAGCAGAACTTATCTGCCGTGAACTGGCAGACAAAATCCATGAAGCACAGAAAGACTTGGCAGCAATAGTGAAAAAGCTTACAGAAAAGGCACAGCTTGAACAAACTATGCCGCACAAGCTGCAGCAGCTGCAGGATATGGAAAATACTCTTCAGCAAAAGCAGATTAATCTGGCAAAAGAAGAAACCAGATATTTGCAGCTGCAGCAAACTCAGTCCCAGTTAAAAATGGCTGTGGGCAATCAAACGGCAGAAGAAAACAAGCTCTGCATCAAAAATCTGGAAAACACACTGCAGACATTAAAAAATACTGCCGAACAGGTGCAGCAAAATCTGCAGCAGGCAGAAAAACGCAACAATGAACTTACTGCCGCCATTACAACTCTGCAAAGCCAGCTGCAGTCATTACTGGATATTGATGAAGAGAAGCTGTTAGCGGAAAAAGAAGAACTGATGGCTGTCATCACAACTCTTACAAATGAAAAAAACATGGTCTTTGCCGACCATGTTCATAATCAGAAAATAGCATCTGCCGCAGAAGCTCAGTCCAAAACACTGATTAAGGCAGAAAAAGAATATACCATGCTGAAAAATCTTTCAGCCACTGCCAATGCTACCTTAACAGGCAAACGTAAAATAGAGCTGGAAACATATATCCAGATGACCTATTTTGACCGTATTATACGCCGCGCCAATCTGCGGCTGCTGTCTATGAGCAATGGTCAGTACGAACTTAAACGTGACGCTGACAGTGACGGCAAACGAAGTAAGGCAGGCCTGGAACTGAACGTTATTGACCATTACAGCGGCAAAGAACGCAGTGTAAAAACTTTGTCAGGAGGCGAATCCTTCATGGCATCACTGTCTTTAGCCCTTGGTCTGTCCGATGAGGTTCAGTCTTCAGCCGGAGGAATTCAGCTTGATACTATGTTTATTGATGAAGGCTTTGGTTCTCTTGATGACGAAACACTCGTTCAGGCTATAAAAACATTAAACAGCCTTTCAGAAAACAACCGTCTTATAGGCATCATTTCACATGTAAATGAACTTAAAGATATGATCAGCAAAAAACTTATTGTCAGCAAAAACAAACGTCAGGCCGATGTCGGCAGTACTGTTGCCATAGTTACAATCTGAATTTAATGAGAAGAGTTGATTTTTATGAAGCTTAATGCCATATTGTACATTATCACAGCAGCCTTTCTCTGGGGACTGATAGGACTGTTTGTCAAAATGCTGACGGCGCAGGGATTTACTCCCATGCAGATAGTTGCCCTGCGTGCTGTTTTTTCCACAATATGCATCAGTATTTTTATTTTTAAACTTGGCGTCCATTATCTGCAGATAAAACTGCGTGATATCTGGCTTTTTATCGGTACTGGCATTATCAGCCTTACCTTTTTTAACTATTGCTATTTTAACTGCATTAATCAAAGCTCTCTGGCGGCAGCGGCCTTGCTTTTATACACTGCCCCCATTTTTGTAATGCTGCTGTCTCTTATTTTATTCAGAGAAAAATTTACATTTCCCAAAGCCATCGCGCTTTTGTCAACATTTCTTGGCTGCGCCTTTATTACCGGAGTTTTCAATTCGCAGCTGAATCTTTCCTTATCTGCCATTTGCTTTGGCCTTGGCAGCGGTATCGGCTATGCACTTTACAGTATTTTTGGCAAACTGGCGGTACGCAAATATTCTACTGCAACAATTACCGCCTATACCTTTTACTGCAGCACTCTGTCATCCGTCCCTCTGGCAGATTTCGCCCACTGTACAGGTACCTTCAATATGCAGACCATACTGGCAGGTCTTGGTATTGGCGGTTTATGCGCTTTTATTCCTTACCTTCTTTACACAAGAGGATTACAGGATGTAGAAGCAGGACAGGCTGCCATTTTGGCAACCATTGAGCCTCTTGTAGCGGCCTGTGTGGGAATATTTGTTTTTCACGAGCCTTTAACCATATCCAAAGCAGCAGGTATATTCCTCATTCTTGCTTCAGTAGTAATTTTAAATATCGGCCAGCATAACACCAAGAAATGCAGCCAAAACACCTAAAAATACACTGCCGCCGGCATATAAGATGCTGTATAACAAATTACCTTCCTGCAGTAAGGTAAGGGTTTCGTAACCGAAAGATGAAAATGTAGTAAAGCCGCCCAGTACACCAACGCACAAAAATAAACGCCATCCGGGAGATAACATACCTTTATCTACAATAACAGTCATCAAAAGTCCCATTAAAAAGCAGCCTGTAATATTAATGCAGAAAGTTCCGTAAGGAAAGCTGCTGCCATAAATTTTGGTAATAATATTTCCCAGACAGTATCTGCTTATTGCTCCAATAGCGCCGCCAAGTCCAATGCTTAAAAAGTTTTCCATTATTCTGCTCCTTTCAAAATAAAAAAGCTGATACCTCTGCCATACGCAGAAGTCATCAGCTTAAATGCGGTTCGGATTAATCCAGGGAGAACTTCATTCCCTATTTCAATAAAATAGCATATCTTTAAATTACAGTCAATAAAAATGAAATGAGGTCTTAACATGATTTTAGTCAGTGCCTGTCTGTTAGGAAATCCGGTACGTTTTGACGGTAAATCCAAACCATTTGAGTTATTACTTAAGTATAAAAACTCTCCCCAAATACAAACTATCTGCCCGGAAAGCTTTGGCAAACTGCTCATTCCGCGTCCGCCTGCCGAAATTCAATATGGCACCGGAAACGATGTATGGGAAAATAATGCCATTGTTGCCAATAAAGAAGGTCTTGATGTAACAGACAACTTCAAAAATGGCGCTCTTTTCTGCAGAAAGTTTTTAGAAAAAAACAATATTACCGCCATCATTCTCAAAGAACGCAGCCCTTCCTGCGGTGTGCATTATATTTATGATGGAACTTTCAGCGGCAGAACAATTCCCGGACAGGGTGTAACCACAGCTTTTCTCAGACAATTTAATATACCTTTATACAGTGAAGAAAATTTAACAGAAGAATTTCTGCAAAAGCTTCTCTCTGAGGATAAAAAATAAAGCCCGGCTAAAGCCTGAACTGCACCCCAAAAGTTGTACTTTTGGAGGTGCAGTTTTTTCATGACAAAAT